>JAGBCB010000028.1 GCA_017938145.1 Lachnospiraceae bacterium | reverse complement strand
TTTCACTCCAAGAGTATTCGCCCTTTATATATCCCCTGACAATTTTTATTTTTTCCTCTGGCGTATATTTTCGATACATAAAAAATCCCCCTTAAGTAGATTTGGTTATTTACCTTGTCTACTTAAGGGGAATCATATCATATTCATCGGCTCTTTTCTTTTGTCATTCAATTATCTTGAGCGGTTCCGGTTCCGATTTTTTATTAGGACGTAAAAATATACCTGCATCAATACAAGCATTGTAAAAAGATGTCCCGGAAGTATCCAAAGGCCATCCCTGAAATACTACAAACAACATTGGAAATTCCGGAATACGGTGTGAATCCTGAAAGAACATAGGAAGATAAAAACGATAATTCATGCCATACTGCGAAGCAATTATATTATGCTCTGATATAATTTCTGAAGCTTTTTGCTCCAAAGTATCTGCCATCAGTGCTTTTTTCTTTGTATCATTACATTCCTCCGGAAAATTGAAAAAAATTTTATCCGTCCAAATATGCCTCAATTGTTTTGCATCTGCCTGCAAATGATAAAAGAAAGCCCCATCCTCTTCTACCAGAATCAGCATCGGAATATAGATTCTCCAAAAATCCTTTTCCTCCAATACAATATCTCTACCTATGAAACTTGAAAATGCGTCAGAAAAAGCAGCTTCCATCATTTGCTTCTTCCTTTCCTCATCTTCTTTTATTACAATTTTACATTTATTTCCCGTGTCCTCTAATGCTTGCAGCAAAATACTCTCCATCCACTGTTTTTCTTTCGTGATTGTATCATATTTCTTTTGTACGACATATAAAGCTACAAAACAACTGCATGCAATAAAGAGAAACACCATAAAAAAATGTCCCTGTTTCATTTTTTTCTTCCCTTATGTTCCGTCTATTGATACTTTTCTTTGAACTATTGTTTTGCGTCTTCCCAATCCATATTTTAACACAATGAAATCACCTCGTGAAAAAATCAATTCCCGGTTAGTATCTAATATGGATAACAGTTCATTCCCATAAAGTATCTGTTCTTCCGTCCGAACCTGTCCCGTAAATATATATTTTCTGCTAAGACATTTCAAGCAGTAGGGATAATTTTCATAATCTTCTGCACATCTATCGTTGCATTTATTCCCGCACTGGATACAATTACTGTTTTCAGATGAAATCACAAGCCGGGTTTCTGCATTCCGGTACCTGATTGTCACCAGCTGCCTTCCGCAAAACTCTTCATCATAGTTATCCTGCCACCCCTCCGACTCCGGTGTAATATAGGCATAGCTTTCATCCATATAGTACACATGAATTCCTATGTTGTCTCTTGTCAGTTTTTCTCCTGCTTTTATGGACAATTCTGAAATATCACAAGAAATCCTCCCAGAAAGTAATCTGCAATACGGGCAAAGAATTATTCCGGTTTGTTTTTGGCTTTCGATAATCATTTTTTCATTAGTAACCGTATGACCATTTTTACATTCGACTATCCGTGGATGACAAATAACCTGTACCGGTACCTTATATACAATTCCATCTACCACAACTTCCAAATCAATCTCTCCGGAGTTTTTCGCAATAACATCTTTCGCCTCTACATAATAATTCACGTTTTGCGATAATACCTTACAAAGGGTAATCAATTTTTCTCCCTCATAGACCTCCTGCTCCGGACGTACGGCGGTAACCACTGTTTCAGTACCATCCATTGGAAGCGGAAGAAGTTCCGTCTTTTCAGCCGCTAACAAGGAAGCATTTGTTTCCTTTTGTAAGGTTAGCTCCTCTGGTTTTGCCTGAAGCACTGGAGAATCATACTCCTTCAATAAAATATTCTTTTTTATATTTCTTTCTTGAAAATATTGTTTTAATTCATTCTCGGAAAAAAGCTTATACTCCGGATGTTCCAAATACTGTACCCATTGCATTTCCAAATCATATTTTGGATCAATGGAATATAAATTCCGGTGCAGACTTTCATAATCATCCTTTGTCACCTTGCCCGAAACCGACGCTTTCCACAGAAAATCATGTATAACAACTTCTGCATACCTGATTTGAAAAGACCGCTCCCAGTATATAATAAAAAAAATTAAAACGCAAAAAACACCAACCGCAAACAAAAAATTATCCAATAAGTCTTCTAATAGTTTATGTACCATTATTAACCCTTTCTTTTATGCGGCCAACCCTGCAAATCACCTGTTCCCGAAACGGTTTTCCATATGTAACTCTAACCTGTACAATACTTCCGGATGTAAAACAATAATAGTTATCTTTCATTAGAATATCCCTGATTTCCTCCCAAACCACCGGCACATAATAATTGTTCTTTTGAAGATCCTGTTCCGTTAGATACTCCTCTACTCTGATTTCTGTTATTTTTCCGTTACCACTCAAAGCATCATGAAAAAGTATATAGTCATTCTCTGTTATTTTTCCGTTTCTGCATAAATTATTTATAAAACGTTCCAACTGCACAGTTTCCCACTTTTCAGTATAATAGTCCTCCGCCTCTACCATTACAAACAGCATGCAAGAAATAATAATCAGAAAAACTCCTATCAGCAAAACTGTCCTCTGGGCAACTTTCATTCTGCCGCATCTCCTTTCCACTCTTCTTTTAGTGTCTCAATTGAAGGATGCTTTATTTCGTTACCCAGCATTTGATATCCCCTTACAAATAACTTGTATGACTTCAATAACACCATAACAGCAATCACAAACCAAAGAACCACCATCGCCAGCTGTAAAACATCTTTTATTTTTCTCATTATTTTTGAACAAAAACTATGGCGGATATTTCTCTGTTTTCATCATAAACTACCGTGGAGGTAAACGAAGCATTCGGATTAATGTATCTTTTGTTATTTGTTTTATCTATAATATCCTGCAGAATCGTCGCACCTTTTTCATAGATACCTTCATAGGTATATTCCTGGGCACTCTCACTTTTCTGCACTGTATAGCCATTAGATACAATAATTGTTACACCATCTTCTTCCTTTAAGTTTTTTAATAAATCCACAATCTGACTTCCGGATGCCGTGGAATTATCATAATTTTTTAATTTTGCATTATCAAACTGGGATACTATTTCATCATAATCACTGATAGAACTGTTTATGCTCGCATTTCCTTTTTTGTAAATTGTCACAGCAACAAAGCATATTGCAACCACAATCAATATTCCCACTGCATTTTTTATAAAACTTTTCGATGCACTCATTCCTTAATCTCCTTCCTGTTCTCTCACTAAGTTAATTTCTGTAATAACATCATTTTCATCACGAATCACCTTACACTTATATAAGGCATATGGATATATATACTTTTCCGACTCCACGTCCCTTAGCAGTCCAAATTCTGCCCGCTCAGTTACAGAAAACTTTTTCTGTTTTTCTTCCACAATAACCGGCAACTGATGCTCTCCTACCACTTTTTTTATGTAACCCAGAACTGTCATTCCATCCAAAAGCAAATCCTCATATTTTACAAGATCATATTCTTCCAATTGGGTGATACTTTCTTCCTGATTATTTTGCAAGAGCGTAGTTATCTTTATTGTTTTATGAAACATCTGCATTCCTATCAAAATCAGAGCAACCAATAACGATAATCCAACAGCTTCCATAAGAAACTCTTTACTGATATTCATAAATCATCTCCTTTAAATCTGCATTTCTTCCAGTAATTCAAACACTTCCGATACACCTTGCAGAGAATAAAAAAAGAATGGTAGTATAAAATATGCCCCTATTGCCAAGGCCATCGGAATTCTTACTAACAGGTCAATATAATCTTTCTTTTTCTCCAGTGACATTTTCATATCCAATCGGGTTATTCTCTCCAGTAATTTACGATCATTTTCTATTTCCGCAAATGCTTCTTCTATACCGACTTCATCCACACATAGAAACGCATCTGCCAGTCCTTCAAAACCGGAGCAAATAATCATGCCCTGCTGTTTTAACTGAAGTAAAGCCTTTGGGTCATCAAATCCATAGGAATTAATACAATGTCGGAAAACATCTTTATAACATATGGAAAATGCCTCCATGTCCTCCAGTAAACTCATTACAGTTACCCCCGGATTTTTACGCTCCATCAGTACCAGTGATTGAAACTGTCTGACTTCATACTCTGCTTCTTTCCGTATCATACTTGCAATAAAAGAAAGTCTTAATAAAGGTAATATACCTGCTATATACCCACACAAAAAGCATAGCAGCAGTTCAGGAATAGTTCCTTTTGCTTGACTGAACCGGTGTAATTTCTTCATTATTTCTCTCACTACAGCATTCTCAGTAAATTCATTGCCAAGCCGGATTCTTTGTCTTAATAAGCTTTTTACTGTTTCTGTTTTCACATCTTTTTCTCTGCAACATACCTCTGTAATTTCTAAAATATATTGTTCTAACATATTCCTTTTTTCATCACTGACTACCGGAACAATCTCCTGCATATTATCCACATGTACCAGTATTTCCCTTTGTTCCCTCGTATGTCCTGAAGACAAGAAAGCTGCCATCAACAGAAAAACCGTTACTGCATAACATATCATCTGGAAGCATACTTGTCCGTATGTTATTGCTTGTCCCGATTGCAATAATAGTTTCTTTATTTTTGTGCTTAGCTTTCCTTTTGCTGACTCAAATTCCCCAATTATTTTTCTTATCAGTTTAGTCCGGTATAAAACATCTGAATTCCAGATAGTCTCCTGCTTTTTCCCGGACAAAAAAACCATTTCCTTTGCTTCAACAATCAGATTATATATGATTATAGTGATAACAAAAATCAGCATTTCCAGGAATCTGCCGGTTCCTGCATAAAAAGTACTTAATTCTGATGTAAATTCCAATCCCCACGTTTTTAAAACCGGCATCATAAAAAAGGGAGCAACCGTCACAAAAACATACCCTGTATAAGCGTATTCCCTGGACTTTCTCCGGTAAATTTCTTCCATCAATTCCATACGGATATGTTCTATGTTTTCCGAAAAACAAACATCACCTTTCTCGGACGCTTCATATGCCTGAATTAAAAATAACTTCCAATAGCGGTTAATCTCACGGTTTTCAATATATGACCTGATATTAGCTTTTTTATTATTTTCCATTAACAAGCGGTAAAGTTCCAACGCTAACTGTTCCATTTCAAGCCCCATTCCTTCAGCCGCATTCACAATTGCATTAGATATATGATGACATGCCCTGTAATGATGCTTAACTCTTGGAAAATAAAGCACAAAATTATTAAAAATCTGATTTTCCTTTTCCTTCAAGCGGCAATTCGGCACCTCAGTAACTACCAGATATATTGCAAGAACCATACTTTCACATAAATACATCCAAGAACCATTTTGAAACATTCCGTTCCAAGCATAAACGAAGCCGACTACGGGGACTAATATAATAACCGTATCCTTTATACTTTTACTTACCAAAAAATCCAATTGCTTTTTTCCGTAGGGACAAATTTTCAAATACTTATTTTTCAAAGAAACGGACAAATTCAAAATACTCTTCTGGTTCCAATAACTGCTTTGCTCTTTCATAGCAATCCTTTCCCGGAGAATTTACAATTTTTCCTCTCCTTTCTTCTTCATCATACCTATAAATCTGCCGGATTTCATATGACGTTTCTCTTGCTTCATAACCTTCTGTTACAGGTATCACCTCATTAATATATTGCACATAACGCTGCCCTGCTTTTATTTTTAGATGAATATCAAACCCCAACGCACGTGCGGCATCACATTCTGCCATCGTCTCTTCTGAGTATCCGCCTTCACACAATTTTGCATTTTTAAAATCGGCAATCATATGCTCTGTCGAAACATAATGCGCAGAAAAAAACAACTGGGAAGCTATTTTCGATAAATCCATTGCCATTAACGCTACCGCTGCAGAAGTAATTTCACCAACAGCAAAAATCTGTCCTGTAGTCTTTCTGGCAAACGCCAATACATCTTCTGCAGGTGTTTGCTCTGTTACTCTCATTGTCAGTGAATTGGCATGAGGCATAAAATCCCGGACATTTAATTCAAAATTCTCTGACTCTATTACCCGGATATTTAAATCCTTTCTCGCCTCTGCCAGACAAGCGCGAAACAACGTCGTTTTACCGGAAGCCATTTCTCCGGTAATTGCAATATTTCTACCCGACCGAACCAGAAACCTTAAAAGGAGCGGCAGCTTTTCGTCCCCTGAATAACTCCGGTATAAATTGTCCAGAGAAACATCATATATTGTGTCAAATTTTCTAATCAACCCCGCCCACATATCCGATGCCGGAGGTCTTGACACGGATATTCTTCTTCCATCCACAGTATCTACAACCAACATGGGATGATTTTGAGTTAATTCACCTCCTTTTCCGTCTTTAATCAGATTACGAAGTACTCTTTTCTGTTCTTCTTCCGACTCGAACTGTATTGCACTTAGAAGAAACAGGCTCCCCTTTGCCATAATATGAACCCCATTCCGACTATTTTTTCCGGTCATTCCGATTTGGATTTCTTCAATAAATCCTGTCTGTTGATTTAGTGTATCAATTTTACCCAATCCAACAGTCATGGCAAACAATATCTGCACCAGAATCTGTCTTTCCTCCGGTTCCGAAAAAATCGGATGGAGATTCCGATAAGCATTGTCTATGTCCGTTTCAGACACTACTCTTCCGGCTTTATTCCACCCAAAAGTTTCACAAAGTAACCGGAATCCCTGATTATTTACCTGCTTATCCATATAAAAGACCAATGCTTCCAATTGATGCCAGGCCTGCATCTTAACCGGCACATCAAACGGTATTAGTTTCAGATAATCTTCTCTCTTCGGAAATAATTCCGTACAAATGTCATATACCAGCTCTTTGACCGTTTCTTTTGCACCAAAATTTCCTGAGCAGCAGTTCCTAATGCAGGAAGAAACCATCTTCCGGTGTTCTTCTTTTATCTTTTGCAATTCCA
This sequence comes from Lachnospiraceae bacterium, assembly GCA_017938145.1. Classification (GTDB taxonomy): domain Bacteria; phylum Bacillota; class Clostridia; order Lachnospirales; family Lachnospiraceae; genus SIG299. The sequence goes on along the minus strand of JAGBCB010000028.1, from coordinate 41,461 downwards.
CCGACATATCTGTTTCATCATATGGCGCCTCCGTGTATTCATATAACCGCTCTAATATGCACTTTGACGTATCACAAAAAGAGAAGTTTTTCCTGGATTCTTTCTGTTGTTTTTTTGATTTGAATAATAAATTCATAGTTTTCCTCTTTTTTTACCGGTACATTATTTCTTAGAAAAAAATCCCGGGTTTTTCCGACAGACATAGCATCAAAAAAATCCGCATTCCACAATATTTCCCCCAAAAATTTATCACTCACCTTCTTTCCGTATTTTCTTTTGTAATAGGCACTTCTGTACCTGGAGTTGCCAAAACATCCTCCTAATATTATTCCGTAATTTATATTGTTCATATGCGATTCCTCCTTCTGCAGGAAGCAATCTGCATAATATGGATCTTGAGGAAGAACAACCACCACATAATCCGATTCCTGCATATACTGCAGAGCATCTTCCTTATTGCCACTTCCCAAATCTAAAAGCACAATTTCAAATTCTTTTCGCAGCTGTTTGGTAAGAACCTGAAATGTCAAACTATCATTCCACCCGTTTCTTGTAACATTCGGATAAAAATATACGGATTTATCATAAAGAGGGAGCCCGCAACGTCTGATATTATCGAATGAAAGCACCTTCTGCCTTTCATACATTTTTAAGGCAGCAATGCCAAACCCATCCAGCAAACTTTTTTCCTGCCATAGGAATGCATGACTGTCCAACTTTCTCAATAAAGTTACAGGATCATTCCTCACATGGCTGACCGCCAGACTAAGTTCCGGATACTGCAATGTAAATCCACCGATTATCCCGCATATAGATGATGTCACTTTCCCGTGTCCGGGATACGGTGACCAAAAACTAACCAGTTTTCCCATTCTTATCCTCTTTCTACATTTTCTTTATTGCTTCGGAAATTGTTCGTTTTGAATATTCACTCGTAAAATTGCACATAATTTCCAAAAGCACATTTTTCATTCCTGCAGATAACCTTTTTATCTCAAATCCACCATATTCATTCAGACTGCAGCGCTGCCTAATATCTTTTTCATCATATAACAGTTCAATATATGCATTTTTTCTTTCTGCCAATTCTGCCAAATATTCTGTTGTATGTTTTAATGCCACCAGATTCCGTATTAAAAGAAAACAATGGCATTCTGCTATATTAGCCCTTTTCAACAAAGAAGCATGTGCCGGAACTCCGTCTGTTATCATAAGTATCATTTCACACTCATGCACTTTTGGATGATTCCACCGATAACCGAACAAATAAAATACTACATCGTACTCTTTTATACATCCTCCTTGATTCGATATCCAGATTCCGCAATATTCCCTTTCCCGTACTGTCCTTTCTTCCCTTGCAGGAATTCCAAGAATTTCACATAACAGCTCCTGTTCGCTACGATCTACAATAGCTGCTTTTTTCCCAAGAGCAGTAAAAATTCCTGCCAGGTATATTATAATATCCTCACACTCATAGCCTATTACCCCTATTTGCTTTACCACCTCATTCCATCCTTTCTTAATGCACCAAACAGAATCCGGATTCCCCAGTCCCGTCCCTCCGGAGGTCGAATTGCTGTCATACATGTTCCATCCTCCCTGACAAAATCCAGCATAGGTTCCATCATTGTAAGTTCCCCTTTATTTTCTTTAGACACAACATATCTGATTATTCTGATCAATTCTTCCTTTGATTCTATTTCCAGGAAAGGAAGTCTGATAATCATTCCGTTAAAGCATACAGCAACTCTTTCTTCTATCCGTTCCCATTCATGTAAAATCGGACATAATTCTCCCAACATAATTCCATCGGGAGCAATTCTTTGCAACACCTCCAGTACGCCTGCTCCCAGTCGGTCCATTAGTCTTTGTACAAAGAACTCCTTCTTTTCGTCTTCAGACAAATATAATCTGCCCTCCTCTATCCACTGTAAATAGACATCCTCCACATCCTCACCGGTAACCGTACAATAGTCTTCTTTACCCTCTATAAACATATAGCTTTTTCCATATTCTTTTTCTAAAATAAAAAGCATAATTTCAAATTTCAGTCTCGGAGAAAGGTATCCGGACTGCCCAAAAGGAATAAAAAACTTTTCTATCTCCTCTACCGTAATTCTTTGTTCCCGAAACAACACCTCATATAATACTTCTTTCATTGTGTTCTTTTCATAACGATGACTACACATATATTCTCTTTTTTCTATTTGTGATTTTAACCAATCAATAAAATCCTCTTCAAAATATTGCCCCTTGTCCATCCTTATTAATTCTGCAGTAACCGCTGTTCCAAAGCTGCCCTGCTTTCTCCTTCTGTTTTTTCTCGTCCTAATAGTAATAAAACATCCTGGTTCGCAATATAAGTTGCCGGACTGTTTTCCACAGATTCATATTCCGGATACTCTACCACATACAGTTTTGCCGGCCGGAATAATTCAGTATCAATAATTGCCGAAGAAATAAGTAAAAATTCTTCTTCTGTCAGGCACAACACCATACCGTGTTCTTCCTGCAGATTAACAACAATTTTATCCGATAAGACAATGTATTCCTCTGCATTTCCGTACCGGATTCTAATATCTACCCGGTCCCCTTCCTGCACATGTTTAGGGACATCCACTTCCTCTAAATAAAACATTCTGGTATTACTCTCCGTACTGCAAACCATAAAATCCATTAAGCATGTACCTTCTTCAATATCCAAAGAAAGCGACTTTCCGAAATCATCCTCGGATATAAACTTGTCCTGTGCGTAATCGGAATACCGGATTTGCCAATCCAGTAAATCTTCTGAAAGAATCGTTCCTTTGGAAAGCTTTTTTGCAGCCACGTATACTTTTTTTTCATATAATGACAACCGCTCATCCAGTTTTTCCCTCTCCTGACTACACGCCTGCCAACTATAATATCCGTACACAGTAGCCATAATATAAAAAACAACTAAAATACATAACAAAATAACCACACTTCTTCTGAAACTGTATCTGTTTAAACTTCTTCTCATCCTCCTACTCCTCTACATCATTACTCAATCCCCACATTTGTATTTTCCTCGCCAGCTTCTTTAAACTTGCAATAAAACGATTATTTTGTTCTTCCATAGTCCGATGCAAATTCTGAAAAATAAATTGTCCCAGATTACCCTCTTCACATGCTTTTTCAAACTCTCTGTTATGGTAAATAATTCCAATATTATTAAGTTTTATTCCATATTCTGCACTTATTTTCCTGCTCGTATATAGAGAATCCCGTTGATAGTCCACAATAACAAAAAAAGCTTTGGAAAGTAACGATGAAAATCGTTCAAAGAAATTTTGAATTTCAGTTTTATCCTGCGATAAGAAGACAATTACTAGTTCTGCTTCATCCAACACATTTTTTGATTCCGCAATACTGCCTTTAGCCATATCTAAGAAATAAAAGTTTTTTGAAGAACTTTTATAATAAAACATACTTTTTTCGTCCATATCTGGCGGAAAAATAATGGTTATTCCTTTCATCGGAATTTCCAGAATATTGTCCTGACGTTTCCTTTTCATTCTCCATAGAGCACTATAATACTCCGGAGATCCATATAAATAGCAATATGGTATATGGGCAATTCCATCTTCCAACATTCTTCTGGAAAAACAGTCATGTGCCATACGATTACTAATGTAATTACTGCTAAGTATAATATTACAATTTTTCTCCAGAGCAATCATCATACCTAAAGCAGCAACATAACCGGCTACGCTATCAGCTTCACTGATACCGTTCCAAACAGCCACTTTCATGCAAACACTCCTTATTCTCAATATTTGACAAGAACAGTTAATTATTTTGTTTTAGTTTTTTGGGGAATTTACTACTGAATTGTAACGGATGATAAAGAAAACGAACGGGGATTTAAAATTACGTTTTCTTTATTTACTATTATGATAGTCCCTATTTTTCATTTTGTAAAGATTTTTCTGCACTGAAACATGTACAAAGAATTTCCCCCTTTTTTGTGACATTTTTACAAAAAAAAGAGCATAAAATAATACAAAAAGTCTTTCAAACCCTTTATTTATGCGACTTTTTTATCTGTCAAAAAACAAGGAGGAAAAACACATAAAATGACACCATTTTCCCTTTCCACGGACACTGTACTAAAGAAATTAGATACTTCCGCCGCCGGATTATCAAAAAAAGAAGCCGAAAAAAGACGGTATTCTTATGGGCCAAATCAGCTGGCTGAGCACAAAAAAGAAAGTCTTCTCCACAAATTTTTCGCCCAATTCGAAGACTTTATGATTATAGTTCTTCTTTGTGCCGCCGCAATATCCTTCCTGCTCTCTTTAATCGAAGGACATGCGGACTATGCCGACCCGATTATTATTCTTTTTGTTGTTACATTAAATGCCCTTCTTGGCGTTATTCAGGAAACAAAAGCCGAACATTCCCTGGAAGCGTTAAAAAAACTGTCTGCACCACATGCTAATGTGCAAAGAGACGGGAAACGTCAAAACATTCCGTCTTCCGAACTTGTACCCGGTGATATCATCTTTTTGGAAGCCGGCAACATGGTTCCTGCCGATGCAAGGCTTCTTACGTGTACCGGTCTCAAAGCAGACGAATCCTCTCTTACCGGAGAGTCCTTAACTGTAGATAAACAGGCAAATATAACCTTTCCGGAGGATACTCCGCTAGGAGACCGGACTAACATGGTCTATTCCTCTTCCATTATATCTGCAGGCCATGGCTGTGCTGTTGTTACCGCCACGGGAATGAACACAGAAGTGGGTAAAATTGCATCCCTGATTCTTTCCTCTGAGCCAACCGATACTCCGTTACAAAAACGTCTGGCAGAAGCAGGAAAAATACTTGCTTTGCTTGTTCTTGGCATTTGTGTTGTGTTGTTTTTTATCGGTCTGTTCCAGGGAATCCCGATGATTACCATGTTTATGACTTCCGTAAGTCTTGCCGTGGCATCGATTCCGGAATCCCTTCCTTCTGTTGTAACCATTATGCTCTCCCTTGGGGTACAGCGTATGGTAAAACAAAATGCCATTATCCGCAAACTGCCTGCGGTAGAAACCCTTGGATCTGCCACCTACATTTGTTCCGACAAAACAGGAACCTTGACGCAGAATCATATGACAGTAACCAAAACCTCCCTGTTTTCTTCACCGGAATCCCTGCCAACCATGGCACAAATGGCATTTCTTTGCAGTAATGTTGTGATTGACAACGGGCATGTAGAAGGCGAAGCAACCGAAAAGGCACTGGTCGAATTTGCCCTGCAGTCCGGTCTTCCGGGTACTTTACAGAAAGAATATCCCCGCATTTATGAAATCCCCTTTGATTCTACCCGAAAATGTATGACCACCGTTCATCAAATGCCGGATAAGGAGCATTTTCTCGTTATTACGAAAGGTGGATATGATGTCTTATTAAAAAAATGTACTATTTCCTCCGGAAAGTCTTCTTCCTCACGGCTTGCCCATGACACTATGACAAAGGAAGCTCTCCGGGTGCTTGCACTGGCTTATAAAATAATCCCTGCAGAGGCTGCCCTTCTCTCTGATTCCATCGAAAACAATTTAACGCTCTGCGGTTTATTTGGCCTGATGGACCCACCGCGTCCGGAAGCAATCCGGGCGGTAGCACAATGTCTGGAAGCAGGAATTACACCGGTTATGATTACCGGCGACCACAAAAACACCGCCTGCGCCATTGCAGAAAAGCTCGGAATTTTACGTCCGGGAAACCATGCCATGACCGGTGCGGAAATGGACGCATTATCCGATGCAGAATTGCAGAAAAACATCTCCGGTTATACCGTCTTTGCCAGAGTTTCTCCGGAGCATAAGGTCCGCATTGTAAAAGCACTGCAAAGCCGCGGTGAAATCGTTGCCATGACCGGTGACGGCACCAATGATGCTCCTGCTTTAAAAACTGCGGATATCGGCTGTGCCATGGGACTTTCCGGTACGGATGTTGCTAAAAATGCTTCTGACATGATTCTGATGGACGATAACTTTACCACTATTGTTTCCGCCGTCCGGGAAGGCCGTGGTATCTACGAAAACATCCGCAAATCCATCCAGTTTTTATTATCCTGTAACATCGGTGAAATCATTACTATTTTTATGGCGATTTTATTCCGGATGCCTTCACCGTTAGCCGCAGTACAGCTGCTGTGGGTAAACCTGATTACCGACTCCCTGCCTGCCATTGCCCTGGGCATGGAACCGCCGGAACAGGATGTCATGAAACGTCCGCCGGTTTCTCCAAAGGAAGGCCTTTTTACCGGAGGTCTCCTGTTCAGCATTGCGGTAGAAGGAATACTAATTGGCTCCTTAACCTTATTTGCTTATGTTATCGGTATGAAGCATCTGGGCAACGGTAGCACCATGGCATTTGCAGTTTTAAGTTTCTCCCAGTTGTTCCACGCTTATAATATGAGAAGCCGCCATTCCCTGTTTCAGGTTGGCTTTCTCAGCAACAAGGTAATGAACTTTTCTTTCCTGATTTGTTCTGCGCTTCAGCTTCTGGTAATCACACATCCGTGGTTGCAAGGCATATTTGAGGTAAGCACCTTGACGCTTCCACAATGGCTTGTGGTAATTTCCTGCTCTGTTGCTCCGGTTATTTTTATGGAATTGCAAAAGCATGTTGCAAAAAACAGTAAAGAGGATTAAAATAGTACTGTTATATTGACAGAAAGGAAGTGCACCTTTATGGCTGATGAAAAGACTTATACCCCGGTATTACCGTTTGATTCTACCTTTGGCGAGTATTTTTCTACCTATGATACCGTGCCGTATCGCTGCGACCGCGACCTTTGTCATCCAAACATTGCAATGAACAGCGGAAATGTTGTGAAATACTACGAATACAAAGTAGACGAAGAAAAAACCATCATTTCCGGAGAATAATACGGAGGTACAAAACCATGAAGCTTTGGGGCGGACGCTTTACCAAAGAAACCAACCAGTTGGTACATAATTTTAACGCATCCCTCTCCTTTGACCAGAAATTTTACAAGCAGGACATTAATGGCAGCATTGCCCATGTAACCATGCTTGCCAAGCAGGGAATTTTAACAGACGACGAAAGAGACACCATCATTGCCGGTTTAAAGGGCATTGAAGCAGATATCACATCCGGTGTTTTAGAATTTGATGAAGCCCAGGAAGATATCCACAGCTTCGTAGAAGCAGTATTAATCGACCGCATCGGTACCGTTGGCAAAAAGCTCCATACCGGCCGTAGCCGTAACGACCAGGTTGCCCTTGATATGCGTCTTTATACCCGCGATGAAATCGACGAACTGGATAAACTGCTCTATGACTTATTAAAAACAATTTACAACATTATGGAGGCCAATCTTACCACCTACATGCCGGGCTTTACCCATTTACAGAAGGCCCAGCCGGTAACACTGGCTCACCACTTCGGAGCCTACTTTGAAATGTTTCTTCGCGACCGTGACCGTTTAAAGGATATCCGCAAGCGTATGAACTACTGTCCTCTCGGTGCCGGTGCCCTGGCAGGAACCACCTATCCGTTGGACCGTGCCTACACCGCATTCTTACTTTCTTTTGACGGACCAACCAGAAACAGTATGGACTCCGTATCCGACCGAGACTACTTACTGGAAACTTTAAGTGCCCTGTCCATTTGCATGATGCACCTTAGCCGTTTCTGTGAAGAAATCATTATCTGGAACTCCAACGAGTACCGTTTCGTTGATATTGATGACAGTTACTCCACCGGAAGCTCCATTATGCCGCAGAAAAAAAATCCGGATATTGCAGAGCTTGTCCGCGGTAAAACCGGCCGTGTTTATGGCGCACTCACTTCTCTTCTTACTACAATGAAGGGCATTCCTCTTGCTTACAACAAGGATATGCAGGAAGATAAAGAAATGACCTTTGATGCCATCGACACCGTTAAGGGATGTCTTGCTTTATTTACCGGCATGATTGCTACCATGAAGTTCAATAATGAAGTTATGGAAGCCAGCGCAAAGAACGGTTTTACCAATGCCACCGATGCTGCAGACTACCTGGTTAACCACGGCGTTCCATTCCGTGATGCCCACGGTATCATCGGCCAGCTGGTACTGCTTTGTATCGAAAAGGATATTTCTCTTGACGAACTGTCCTTAGAAGAATACAAAAAGATTTCTCCTGTATTTGAAGAAGACATTTACGAAGCTATCCGCATGCAGACCTGTGTAGAACGCAGAAACACGATCGGTGCTCCGGGACTTACCGCTATGCAGGAAGTATTAAATGTTTACAAAAACTATTTAAATCAGTAAAAAAATAACCCCATCGGATTTCCGGTGGGGTTTGCTTTATCTTTCATCTGTTACATCATGCTTTGGATTCTTTTTAATTACATTGGCAGCTAATGTCAGTGATGCCATTACTTGAGTTTCAAATCCGTTATCAAACTCACAAAGCTTTGTCATTAATTCACCCTGAGTAGTTGCCACATATTTGGACGGCAGACGGTTTAATGCGTAGGATGCAATATCCAAACGGCATTTTTCACACTTACAGCAGTCCAGATTATCCAGAATGCGGTCTAAAATAACAATAACATAGTCTTCCATAATATTTCTGAGAATAATCTGCATTGCTGTCCTCCTAAAAAAATTATTGACATATATACTGTACCACTAACTGCGGATTTTGTCAAAAAAATATTTTCATTTCACATCTTGCCAAATGACTAAAAATATGGTAATATTCTAATGTTGCTGGTGTGGCGGAATGGCAGACGCAGCAGACTCAAAATCTGCCATAGGCAACTATGTGCGGGTTCAAGTCCCGCCACCAGCACTAAAGCGCGATGGATTCGTCTATTGCGCTTTCTTTTTTCCACTAATACAAAAAAACAAGGAGCACGTTCTTTTGAACGCACTCCTTACTTTTTTCTTAGAAATACTTCTTATTTCCCCAAAGATTGCTCTTTTTGAGGTCCAGATATTCGTTATACGCTTTTTCCAGAATCTGCTTCTCGTTTGCAAACTTCAGCAAATGATACGCCTCGTGGAATTTGTAATACCCGGAATCCGTAAAGTACTCTTCCCGTTGCGGCTTGCTATAATAGCTGTCAGACATCATTAAATACCAATGAACGTCCTTTAATACTGTATTTTGCGGCGTATTGAAAGTATACTGGCTCTTGCCCACATACTTAATGATCGACGCATCGGCTCCGGTTTCTTCTTTTACTTCACGGATAGCGGTTTCTTTGTATTCTTCGCCCTCTTCTACCGTGCCCTTAGGAAGTACCCAGCCTTCGTACTTGTTTTTGTAATTCTTATACAGTAATAAAATCTTTCCTCTAAAAATAACTACACCGCCACAGCTCGTTGCCTCTACCATCGCAATTCCTCCGTTATGTGGTGTGTTTTTCTACAACTGTCCTATAGTATACAACATTTAGCCGCATATTTCAACCCACTAACGAAGTTTCGTTACAAATTTAGAGAGTTTTTATATTTTAGTCCGCAAAATACACTTCCAAAAGCTTCTTTGCCGCCGGTACCGCATACCGACTTCCGGTGCCCGCATGCTCCAACAAAACAACGATTGCTATTTCCGGATGATCCGCCGGTGCAAAGCAAACATACCAGGAATGGGTACCCTCTGCAGTTTCTGCCGAACCGGTTTTTCCGGCCACAGTAATACCTCTTTCTGCAAATTCCGGCATCTTCTCTTCCGATGCTGCCACCATATATTCCGTAAGGAGCGCCGCCGTATCTTCACTCATCAGCACCTGCTCTCCCACGGAAGTATATTGTTCTACCACATCACCTTCGCTATTTACTATCTGTTCTACCAAATACGGCATTTTTAATATTCCTTTATTGGCTATTCCTGAACCAATCATAAGCATTTGAAGCGGTGTCACCAGGGTTTCTCCCTGACCAAAGCTTGCCTGCACCCGGACAGCGTCCTCTGTTTCTTCACCAATAGTAAAGAGGCTTTCCGTATAAGAAATATCGCCCGCCCACACATTTCCAAGGCCCAGCTCCTCAGCAACTGCCATGAAATCTTCATCGGAAATTTGTTCTCCCATATACGCATATGCAGTATTACAGGAATTTGCAAAAGCTTCTTTCAGTGTCTGGCTTCCATGTGCCTTTTCGTTATTGCAGTGGACCGTAGTATTATTAAATCGGGCACTGCCCTCACAGGTATAAGAAAAATCTGCCTTTTCATGCTGACGCAGATACGCCAGTGTAGTTACCAGCTTAAAGGTAGAACCCGGAGGATACAACCCAAAATTCAGCCGGTTCAGAAGCGGAGCATCCGTGCGCTCCTGTAAAGCTTCCCACTGTACTGAAATTTCGTTTGGATCATAGGATGGTGCGGAAGTAAATGCTAACATCCGGCCGGTACCGACTTCCATGACACCAATGGCACCGGAATATCCCTCCAGTGCATCGAAAGCAGTCTCCTGCAATTCTAAATCAATGGTGGTCACCAGACTATTTCCCTCTAAAACTTCTCCGGAAGCCTTTCTTCTCCATTTATGCCACAACGGAATATCTACGGAATACATTTCTTTCCAGTACTGCTTTTCTATTCCGGCACGGCCCAAACTCATCTGCCCTGTAACAAATACCGCTGCTTCTCCGTGAGGGTAAATCCGGTAAACTACTCCATCCTCGCCCACAATACTTCTGGCAAGAATCGAACCGTCTGCCGTCAGAATCTGCCCCTTTTGCATAGTTTTTTCCGTAACAGAAATCCGGCGGTTATACTCATTAATATAGTTTTCCTCTGCTTCCTTTACCGTAACGGATAAAAACCATGACGTCATAACACACAGCAGCAGTAAAATAGCCGCACAAACTACTACCATGCGTACCTGTTGTCCTGTATAGTTCAATTCTTCTTTGTTTTTCTTCTCTTCATCCTCTCCCCGCATGGCCTGAATTCCTTGGAACAAGAATACAGAGCTGAACAGGGAGCTGCCTCCGTAACTGATAAAGCTTAGAGTAACCCCGGTGGACGGAATCAGCTTAATTACACCGCCCACATTTAAAAATAACTGTACGCCGAACAAAGCCACCGCACCGGTAGTTACCGCAAAGAAAAACGGTTGCTTTCTTTCCAATGCCAGTGCCATCATCCAGATAATACAATTTATATAGACACACAACAGCAATGCTGCAAAAACCGCACCAAACTCTTCTGAAACTGCAGAAAAAATGAAATCACTTTTTACAATCGGGACAGTTTTCGGCATTCCGAAGTTTAGTCCCGTGCCAAACCACTCTCCGCTTCCTATGGCAAACAGAGACTGGGCCACCTGATATCCTTCATCTTCTATGCAGGAAAACGGGTCCTGCCATGCCATGACACGTTCCCTGATATGACCGGAATACCGGTAGGCAAGCAATGCCGCTAAGCTTCCGGAAAGAAGCGCCGCTGTAGGAAACAGCACGTCTGCGCTGACTACAAACAGCATTAAAAGATACACGGTAAAGAAAATCAGTGCGCCTCCGAAATCGTTGGAAAGCGCCAGTAAACCTACATGCAGTGCAGCTACGATACTGACCGCCATCAGATTTTTGTATTTACTGTTGGTCTCCCTGATTAGTAATGCTGCCATAGACAAAATAAAGGTCAGCTTTACAAATTCCGATGGCTGAAAGGTAATGTTTTTAATCGTCAGCCAGTTTTTTGCTCCGAATACTTCACTTCCGATGGCAAGAACCACTGCAAGCATACCAAGCCCTGCCAGGGTATACAGCCAGCCAAGCCTCATAAGCCTCGGAAAGCGCCGTAGCAGCCATGGAATAAAAGAACACACCTGATATGCCACCACAGCCATAACAAACTGTTTTACGGCATTCTCATAAGACAATCTTGTCAGAACCACAAAACCTACCGCCAAAAGCAGCATCATATTCTGGTACAGCATAGGGATTCCGCGAGCATACACCCGTTTTTGTATAATGTCTGCAAAGAGAAAGAATGCCAGCTGAAATAAATAAAGCGGAATAAGCCGGAACTCTTCCGTTGTCAGATATAACACCAAGAATCCGACACCATGCAACAAAAACCGGCAAAGTCCCATACAACGTGCGAAACCCGCCTCCCATCGGCGGGTCCACATTGCACTGTAAGCCGCTATTACATAAATTGCAAGCAAAATAACAAATATGAAATTAGATGTAGCTATTATCCATGTTGTCATCCAAAAACCTCTTAACTTACTCTATACCACGTTTAAAATGACCTTTCGTAAACGGTCCTTTTAAAGAAATCAAATCTCCGTCAAAAAATGCCCGAAGCACCTCCTGCATCTCCTCCTTTGACTCCAGAGTAAAATCCAGACGCCATCCCGCCGGAGTAAACTGCGTTTGTACATCAGTACCAAGCAGAGAAAAACATGCGCTGTTATAAATGATATTGTAACAGGACTCGCAATTCTGCCGTACCGGAAACGCTACGCCCATACGGTCTTTTAAAACAATTCCGTCTGTTTTTTTACCGCCGGAGCACTTCATTACATTATCTCTGACGCACTGCACCGACACCATTAAAGGAAGTCTTCCGTAAATGATAAAATCACAGTCATTTACACCAAGACTCTTTATTTCCTCTTTGTTTAACTCTACAGGAACCGTATAACGGGAATATCCTTTTTCCCGGTAAAAATTCTTCGCCCACGGTTGGAATACATACAGGTTGTAATTTAACCGGACTTCGTATTTCTTGTCCAGACCGTTCTCCTTGAGAAATGTCAGTTCCTCCAAAGACTTTACAAGGAAACCATCCAACATCTCCGGTTTGATTTTATCAGTAATCGCCTGATACTTCTCCCGTTCCTTTTTACGGAAAATATGAGGAAGTACCAAAAATACCTTCTTGCCGGCCTGTTTTACCTCTTCACATGCCTCCAAAACACTTTCGGATGCTCCGCCCGGAATATCCAAATAAACCGTAGTAATACGTGACTCCGCCAGGGCTGCTTCCAGTTGCTCCCTGTTAGATACCAGTACAATAATTTCCTGGTTTTCTGCAACTGCAGGCTCCTTGAATTCTTTACTGGCAACCGACAGTTCTTTGTCTCTGCGATATCCGTTTAACACATCTTCCAATAGCCTTTCAAAGGCATTCCTGCGAAGCTCCTTGATTTTACCCATCGGAAGAAAGGTCTGCTCATTGGTTATAATATCCAGTTTTTCAAAGAAAAACTCGCTTTCGCCGGTTTTTAACAGCTGTGCTCTTATCTTTTCTTCCGTTACCGGCTGATTCTGGGCAACCATTACTTCTTCACCGGTTACTGTTACAGAAACTTCTCTTGTATTTTCTACGTCTTTTCCCGGAACCAAGCCGCTTCTTTGATGTGCAAGGCAGCTTACCGTAAGAGTGGCCGGCAACCCGGGAACAGCGGTAAATTCCGCCTTTACCGGGATCTGAACCTTATGTTCCACAAAATTTTCTTTTAACTCATTTAACAAACTCTCATTTTTGGTACGATATACCGGCTGGCCTGAAGTAATAGGAAAGCCTTTTTTTACGTTGGTTTCATACCAGTCCTGCTTTTCCTCCAGACCGGCCTTTCCAACCGTAAATTCATAGGCTTCTCCGGAAGGATCCCGGATTTCTAAAACATCCTGCGGATTAATTTGCTTATCCAGCCTGATTTTTGCACGGATACCCTGACCGGAAACAACCTCACCGACTAAAATTCCCGTATGATTTGGGCGCTCCATGGCCATCATTTCTTTTCCGTGGTACTGTACGTAATATCCCTTGGTAAAACCGCCACGGTTATATAAGTCTGCCACCCGGTCTGTCTGCTCTTTAAGCACATCCGGATGCTTCTTTAAATACTGATGAAAGCCTTCTTCCCCATATTCAAAATACAGGTCTGTCATCAGACGGTACGCCGCCGTAACCCCGGCGGTATATTCCGGACGCTTCATTCTGCCTTCAATTTTGAAGGAATCAATTCCTGCCTTTACCAAATCAGGAATTCTATCCAAGGTACACAAATCCTTTGGACTGAGGGCATATAGACCATTTTGCACCTTTCTGCCGTCTTCCAACACATCATAGGCCATGCGGCACGGCTGGGCGCAACGTCCCCGGTTGCCGCTTCTTCCGCCAATCATACTGCTGAGCAAACACTGTCCGGAATAGCAATAGCAAAGTGCACCATGGACAAAGCACTCGATTTCCAGATTTGTGTCTTTGCGGATGGCACTGATTTCCTCAAGAGAGAGTTCTCTTGCCGGCACCAAACGGGTAACCGGATAACCGGCAAGCTGCTTGACTCCGTCTGCCGATACCAACGTCATCTGGGTGCTCAAATGCACCGGAAGGTCCGGAAAATGCGTAGCAAGAAAATGCAGGACACCCACATCCTGCACAATTACGGCATCTACGCCTGCTCTATAGTACTTTTCCAAAAAAGAAATCAGTTCTTTTGTAAGTTCCTGCTCTTTTAAGAGAGTATTAACCGTAAGATATATTCTGCGGTCTTTGGAGTGCACATAATCAATGGCAGAAAGCAAAGTATCTGCTTCCGGATTATCGGCATAGGCTCTGGCACCAAACTTGCTTCCTCCGATGTAAACGGCATCCGCTCCGGCCGCAATCGCCCCCCGTAAACTCTCTACAGAGCCTGCCGGAGCTAAAATCTCCGGCTTTCTCTGAGATAAATTCATTTTCTATGCTCCTGTTTTGCCGTAAAACGGCATAATAATTAGTATCTGCGCTTTAATTCTTCAATTTCTGCTTCCATGCGGATTAAGCGCTTCTGCAACTCTAAGTTTTCGTCTTTCATGGCACGGCTTTCCTGCTCATAGGTTTCCAGTTTTGCCTGCAGACCGATAATTTCTCTTTTTAAATCTACATTTTCTTTTTGCTTTTCGGAATATTCCCGTTCGATTTCTTCCTGACTTTTCTTAACCTTGAAATAATCGTCCGCAATATTGATTTGTAAAAGAATATTCACAATATCGGAATCCAGCTTCGGAAAACCGCCGTTCTGCTTTAATTCATCGGTTTTAGAATTGATATAGGAGGCAATGCTCTGTAAGTATTCTTCGCTTTCGTAGCCGCCCATATTATACTGTTTACCGCCAATAACCACCTTTACATCATTCCGCTTTTTCATATGTAAGTTCCACCTCTCCTATGCTTCACTTCCCGGCACCGGCAATCCAAAATGCCGGTAAGCCAGTTCCGATACTACTCTTCCTCTTGGGGTACGTAAAATCAATCCCTGCTGCACCAAAAACGGCTCATTTACTTCTTCTACCGTTCCCGGATCTTCTCCAATGGTGGTTGCCACCGCCTCAATGCCTACCGGACCGCCATGGAATCTTTCTATCATGGTTTTAATAATTGCCCGGTCACTCTGGTCAAGCCCAAGCTTGTCTACTTCTAAGAAATTTAAAGCCGTATCCGCCACCTCTTTGGTAATGCGGTTATCGTATTGAATCTGGGCAAAGTCCCTGACACGCTTTAACAGACGGTTTGCCAGACGAGGTGTTCCTCTGGAACGCTTTGCCAGTTCGATTGCACCATCCGGGTCAATTTCCACACCAAGAACCCCTGCTGAGCGGATAATAATTTCTGTTAACTCTTCTGTTGTATAAAATTCCAACCGGTTTACTACACCGAAACGGTCGCGAAGCGGCGCCGTTAACATACCGGCTCTGGTAGTTGCACCAACCAGGGTAAACTTTGGAAGTTCTAAGCGGATGGACTTTGCCGCCGCCCCCTTGCCGATGATAATATCAATGGCAAAGTCTTCCATGGCCGGATATAACAATTCTTCTACCTGCCGGTTGAGACGATGGATTTCATCGATAAAAAGGACATCGCCTTCCTGAAGATTATTTAAAATTGCCGCCATGTCTCCCGGCTTTTCAATGGCCGGACCGGCAGTAATTTTTAAATTTACACCCATTTCGTTGGCAATAACACCGGCCAAAGTGGTTTTACCAAGTCCAGGCGGACCAAAAAACAGAACATGGTCCAAAGATTCTCCTCTAGCCTTTGCCGCCTCTATATATATTTTGAGGTTAGCCTTTGCCTTTTCCTGTCCGATGTATTCGGACAACAGCTGAGGCCGTAAACTGCCTTCTATTCTTTTGTCTTCTTCCATGAGTTCTGTGGTAATCAATCTTTTTGCCATTTTGTTACATCCGTTCTTTTTTTACTTACTAAATGATATTTTAGGACTTTAGTCCCATCTGTTTTGCTATTATAAATTTTTTAAACCAAATTTCAGCAAATCTTCTACAGTTGTAGATTCTGTAATTTCCGCTTCTTTTAATACCTTTACAGCCCCTGTCATGGAATATCCGAGGGCAACCAGCGCCTGGGCAGCCTCGTCCCGCATTGCTGCCGCTTTTGCCGCATCGCCGTTATCAGCTTTGCCTTTGCCTGCGGTCTGTTCTCCATGAATAAGCTTTGCTTCGATGGCATCTTCCAATTTAAACTTGTCTTTTAATTCCAGAACCAGCTTAGCCGCTGTTTTAGGTCCGATACCCGGAATCTTAGAAATGGTTTTGCTGTCTTCTGCCAGCACTGCAAACCGTAAGTCATCTAAAGAAATACCGGACAAAATACCGATGGCTCCCTTAGGCCCAATACCGTTGACCGTAATTAACAATTTAAAAATTTGAAGTGCTTCTTCCTCTAAAAAGCCAAACAAAGCCACGCCGTCTTCTTTTACCTGCAGATAGGTATGTAACATCACCTTACTGCCGTTGGCAGGCATCTGCTCTAAGTCCGTAACCGGTACAAACAGCTCGTAACCGAGGCCGGAGGCTGTTGCCACCACCACGGTGGACACCGTCTTTTTTACTAAAGTTCCTTCTATAAATGCAATCATAACCGTTTAAACTCTCCTTTGGAAAGCTGCAGCCTTCCTTCATCTATATACTGCAAAACCTCCAAAACGGAAATCTGGCAGCCTTCTGCAATCTGCATGGCGTTGCTATGGGGAAACTGCTGCAGATAAGCCTCGATTTTAGAAAACAAGGCTTCATCGATAGGCTTGCAATTTTTGCAAACCACTTCTACCTTTTTTGTTGGATATACGGTGCCGCAAAATTTACATTTGCTCCAGTGCATGACCCCACCCCATTCTATCGCCATTTTATTGACTCTATTATACCAAACATTGGTTCAAATAGGAAGTGTTTTTTCTTGAGAGAATGCAAGATTTATGATAAAATACTGTTGATTGATACAAAATGTGACAATTTATGGTGTTTCACTACCAATAGGCAAATACTCCGGAAAGGAAAGTACTCCATGAAATTAATCCGCACAAAACTGAATACCGAAAAATTTCAGGGTCTTTCTTTGCCTTCTGATACCCTGCTGTTCGATATTGAAACCACCGGTCTTTCCGCAGACACCAGCTACCTTTACCTGATTGGTGCCGTTTGCCTGGAAGATGGTGTACCAACCCTGCTTCAATGGTTCTGTGACGAGTATTCTGAAGAAAAAGAAGTTCTCGCCTCCTTCCGGGATTTTGTAAAGAATTATCCCCGCCTGGTGCACTACAACGGCACCGGCTTTGATATACCGTATTTAAACAAAAAGTTCAAGCGCCACTGCCTGTCTTACGTAATTGATGGCGAAGGTACCTTGGATATATATAAACTTTTGTTACCGTTTAAAAAACACACTGCCTTTCCTGATTTCAAACAGAAAACATTGGAGCAATGTGCCGGGTTTACCAGAGAAGACTCCTTCTCCGGCGGCGAATTAACGGACGTTTACGCAGCCTATGCCGGCAAATACCGTCTTGCCACCCTGACCGGAAACTCCGAAGAAGCAGACGCCCTGCGTTATGTCATGCTGCTTCACAACCATGACGACTTAATCGGACTGTTTTACTTGTATAACAAAACCAGACTTCCCGATTTTTTTGCAGGGAACTTACAGCCTTCCGTTATCAAGTTAGAGCAAGGTCTGCTATACACCTTTGATTTTCCGTTACTGCCCTTTCCGATTTCCCTGATGCAAAATGACTGTATCCTCACGGTAACAGAAAAAGAAACGGACCTGCTTTTACCTTTTTATGAAGGGGAATTAAAGTACTTTTTTAAAGATTACAAGAATTACTATTATTTGAAGTATGAGGACACTGCTGTCCATGTAAGCGTGGCAGAATGGGTAGATAAAGATGCCAAAGAAAAGTGTAAACCTGCTACCGCCTATCAGAAAAAGAGCGGGATGTTCTTGACGCTACCGTTTATCAAGCCGGAGCAGAAAGAAGAATTGGCGGAGTTACCGCTGTTTTACAAAGAGTATAAGGTTTTACCGGGATATGTGGAATATACCAACGAGTTGGCTGTAAACAAAGAATTTATCACTGCGTGCTTTGCACATTTTCTGCATAAAAGTAAGTAACAAAAAAGGACTTCATTTCTGAAGTCCTTTTAGTTTGCTCATTACTCAGCTGCAATAACTTCCTTCTTGTTGTACTAGACACCCAAGCCATGTATCGCTTTATAAGTACTTAAAAGTCTTCAAATCACCATTGAGTTATTTTGTAAATATATATATTTCTTTATATCTCGTTATAAGCATTAAATCAATTGGGGTATAAAATGTGGTAACCCCCCCAATTGGGGTATAACAGATTATATTGCTGTTAATACGTCTGGTAAACTTTCCACAGCCTTTTGAGTTCTGGCAAAATCAGCATGATTGTACACTTGCATAGTAACTGATATATTAGCATGTCCCATAATTTCCTGTAACACTTTCACATCTACCCCATTCTCTGCCATGCGGGTACAGAAAGTATGTCGTAAAGTGTGTGGGGTAAAATCCGGAAGAAGTACCGGCTCTCTTGATTCTTCATAAGCCTTAGCCGTTTCTTCTTTATTATATGCATCCCGGATTCCATGAAAAGTACGTACAATCGTATGCTGGGTTTTCAGCTTTCCTGCATTGTTGATGAATACGAAATTGCTATATCCATCTACTTCAAACCCTGATGCTTTGCTAATGAAATAAGTATCATCCCTAAGCTTCCTCAAGATTTCAAGCAAGTCCTTCTGAATCGGTACCTTTCGCTCCTTTTTCGTTTTTGTTGGAGCCGCAAAATAAACCACTGCACCATCCTTTTTCTTGTAAATCACCTGATGATTGACACTCACATACCGTTCCTCAAAGTTTATATCATCCCATGTCATTCCAAGAGCTTCACTAATTCTGCATCCGGTTCCAAGAAGAAATGCAATCAATGGATAAGATGGCTTATAAATATAATCCTCTTTTACAAACTTTAAAAGCTTCTCCTGCTCAACTCTGGATAACGGAAGTTTCGTAGAAGACATTGACCCCCTTGCGTAATCCTTCATGCAATTTCTACACGGATTTAATCGGATTACACTATCATCAACGGCCATCTGAAATGCAGGGAAAAGTAAATTCTGATACAACTGAATGGTATTCGTTGTAAAGTTTCTTTCCTCTTTCAAATATGCATAAAATCTCTGGATATCAGATTTCTTTACATCACACACTCGCGCTTTTCCGATAAAACTGTCTTTGATGTTTTTCTCCCACATATGATGATAATTTTCCTTTGTCGTTACTGCCAACTGGATTTTCAGTTTTAAGTATGCTTCAATCAATTCATTCACCGAAGAATGGGATGTATAGGTATCAATACCATCCATAGTGTCTCTTTCGATTTCCCGAATCTTTTCTCTTAAGCTTAAATCTTCTTTCTTACCAGCTGGTGTCTTATCCGTAGGAACTAATTTCCATGCGTATATATCTCGTCTTTTACCATATTTATCTGTATACCGGTATCTATACCTCCCATCTGCTCTTTGGTCTTCATTCTGCATCAAGTTTCTATTCTTTTTATCTTTCTTAATAGTCATATGTAACCCTCCATAAAAAGGGCTATTATGAATATTATATGCATTAATATTATACCATAATAGCCCTCTTTTTTCAATTAAATCATGTCAACAGACTCGATAAATTTATCGAATAATTCCCTTTTTATCAGCCTTTTGTTACCTACCCGGAGAACAAAATTACAATGAGGCTGCTTGATTAACATGGTTAATCTATTGATGCCTATATTCGAATATTCCGCCGCTTCTTCTAACGTCAGATTCTGTTTTTGATAAATCGGTACTTTTTCCTTCATTGGCTTGTCCCCCTTTCTTCTCCTGCTAGTACATCAGACCAATCGCCATGATATATTGAGTTGCACCATTCAATATTCCCGGTACATCGTTCCTCGGATCCCTGACTCACGCTTCCATTCGCATTTACTCTTGGAATATCACAGGATAATTCACCAGTATCTTCATCAACAGACGCATTAATCAAGTGATTTGTATAATCCCATGCACCATTCGCAAAGAAATCTTTCATACGTTTTCGATAACCATCCAAATGCGCCCTGTAATTTACCACAGCTGTTTTCTCTTCAAACTCCGTAGCTTCAAAATTTGTCGGAACCTTATATGTCATAATCGTGCTGCTCTCACTGGTAGTTCCCGAAAAGTAATCTTCCTTGGTTAGCAACGTAATGTAAATGTTGATATCACGATATCCATAAGAGCAATGCAAAGCATCATGCCCTGGACAATAGTAATTCCGGTACCACTCTTTTTCATAGCAGCCATTCTCTTCTGTATGGATATGGTCGTCTTCCGTTCTGCTACAATCTAACTCCAACTCATACCATTCTGTATAATCACAACCCTTTCCTGATACATGATAACCGTATACGGTTGGCGTTGTTGTCTTCTGGCTGACCGGATTTTCATAGAAACATACACCATCTCCGGATGCAGAATTATAGCCTGTATAGAAAGAAGCTTTATTGCAATAATAACTGCTACCATCAAAAGGGTATGTATCCGTGGAATACTCCGTATGATAGATTTCACTTTCTTTAGCCGTAATCACCGGAACCATGCCACCCCACATATCATCTATCAGGTGCTTGTACTCATCGTAATCATCCGAATTATTTGACATCATGACCGTAGCCAGACTGATAATGTCCTTCGTATTGGAAGCCATCTCCCCTATAACAGAACCGTTACTATCCAGATAGTAAATATGCCATCCATTCAACAACTCCTCATCCACGGATACTCCACCGTGATGATAATAGCCACTGGTCGGATCATTTGCTGACTTTGGACTTCCGTAATAATATAAGGAAACATTGTTGTAAACTTCATCCGAAATAGGTGTTCCTGTTGCTATCTCATAGGATTCTTCGTACACTGCTTCCCCTAAGTCATCTACATAGTCCACCAGTTCCTGCAATTCTTCCCTTTCCAGAAAGATTACTTCCTTGGATTTCTGTAGCATACTAAGGCAAAGTCCGGAAACTATTATCAATAGGAAATATATCATTACAAATATCAAGAGTCCTCCGGCAAACGGAAGCAGTAATTTGTTCATAAGGAACTCTTTTAACCGAAAAGTGCCAATGACAAAGATAGAAAATGGTTTTGTAAGAATAGTTACAGGAGCCTTTGCCACACGCTTAGCTTTGTTCTTTGCAGACTTCATTCTGCGGGAAACCGCCCGGCGCTTATTATTCAGTCTGGTCGCCTGCACTTTTACGGATGCTGTTTTGTTCTTTATCTGCTCCGCTATCCGTTTGACCTTTACGACCTTCTCATTTTTGTTCACTGCACCTTTGATTTTGTTTGCAGTTTTTGTGGCTTTTTTCACAGTATCCGTAGCCTTTACTGCAGTTGAAACCGTATCTTTGAGTACCTTTGTTCCCTGTCTCACTTTCTGTCCGACATATCTTGATACCGGATTAAGAAATACTACCTTGCCCGCAAAACGGATTGTCTTGAACGACATCCTCTCTGTAAAGTCAAACATGTGATAAGCAGCTCTTGTGCCGTTATAAACCGAATAAATCTTTCTTACCCCAAGAGCCACCGGCTCCTCATTCATTTTCCTTGCCACATTACCAAAGAAACGCCATCCATCTTTTAACCGACCACGTACACCATAGGCATATCTGGTTATATCTTTTGCTTTACCGGATAATGCATTTTGATGTAGAACTTTCAGTACACTCATATCCTGTACCGATATGTCATACTTCTCAGGATTCTTAAGCAGCTTGCCAATCTCCTTTGCAGTCATATTGGCCGGATTGATACTCCGAAGTAATTCATTCCCAGATGCCTGAAAATAAATACCTGCTGCCTGTTTAAACTCCCCAGAAAACAATTCATGCTGAAAAATATCCTTACTGTTGATGAAATTGACCATTGTTTCATCAAATCGCCCGGTAGCCGTAGAAAAATCAAGGAATATCTGCTTTGTTTCCAAAACGCTTTTTACCAGTTCTTGATTCCTAACAATATGCTTCACCGTAGAAGACTTTATCCCTGCAATTTTCAGCTTGTCTTTTATGCTTCCGCCCTTTCCTGCCAAATCAGAAAGTGTCAGCTTCCCATCTTTTATCAGCATTTCCGCCTGCGCTGTCGCTTCTTCCACATTAGTTGCCTTTGTGAGTGTCATTTCATACACACTTCTGGCACCGGAAGCACTCAGGTACTCCATAAGGTCTGTTGTATTATATCTAAATTCCCTTACTGTTTCTGTAGCAGCTTCCCCATCTGCATCCACCGCATCACGGGCAGCATATTCTATCGCCTGACCTGTTTCACAAATATCCTTCCAGAACCGGCCATTCTCTCTGACAAACCTGCGCTTTGCTACAGCCATATCAGAGGATGTCACATTCTTTTTCTCCGTCGTTTCTACATTCTTCTTTACCGTGCGTATTTCTCCCGGCTTCTTCACACCAGCCATCCTAATCCGTTTCACTGATTTAGGAGCATCCACCACTTTAAACTCCGGAGCAATGATTCTGCACTTTACTTCTGCTTTGGGAACCTGCCGAACAGATTTCATATCTATAGAGGAAGCATACATATTTTCTGCTGTCACCTTTGCTCCGGCACTCATCACTTCCAACCGTTCCTTATCCTCTGCAGGTTTACTCTTTGTCTGTTTTACATCCGGTGCCATGTAGCTGTTAAACTCATACTTCTCTTTCCCCTTCGGAAGTACATCACAATGTACCCAGGCACCGTTTCCGACAATGGTTCCACCCAAGCTCCTTGACAAGGACGCTTTTTCCAAAGTACCTCTTGTATGCTCCAAGCACTGACCGCTGTTTACTTGCGGCTTCAACATATATGCATCCTTATCCATAGACAACCTCCTTTCCGAGAATTCCAGTCCTCCAAGTACTTTGAAGGACTGAATAGTTTATATCAGAAACAACTTTGTAAACTCATTTCCCTTCTCCAAGAAGTTGTCATTAAAGGCTACATTACTGACCGGAGTAATAATTAACCCCTGTCCCGGTTCCACATAAGTAATATAAGGAAGCAGTGCATTTGGAATGTTTAACACATCTGTAAACCGCTTTCTCTCAATCGGTCCCTGATTCAACAATTTCACATACCCACAACTGCTCACCAGTTCTTCCACCGCAATCGCACTGGAAACATTAGCCGCCATCAGCCCAACCGCATCCTGTACCAATACCGTAACCACATTTCGGATATCACTGCTGGCTTTCAGATACTTTAATAAATATGGAAGAATCAAGTCCTGTTCTTCGCCATTCTTTTCTTCCAAGAACATATCCACCCTGTCGAGAAAAATCCAGTTCGTCTTGTTGTTCTTCTTATCATCAATACTCTTGTTCCAGAGATATTCCATGACAGCCAGATAGTCCTCCTGGTTTTTGGCATGGTACACAGTCAATCTCTTGCCACTGGTATTTCCCACCAAATCATCACTTAAATTTTGATACGCCCTTTGTAAGCCAGGATATTTCCCAAGCACTGTTTCCACGGCAACTATATCCGAAAAATCAATCTGTTCCGTAAGTAATGCCCTTGCTTCTTCCCTGCTTCCTCCAAAAGCGGTAAGGGACAGTTCCTTTGCAGCCTTATCCTCCGAAGTAAGCCCATAGCCATCCGTCATACAAAACGGATTACAATATGGAAGTTTTCCAAACTCACCATTCAGAGAACGGATGAACTCGTCGTATTCTTCTCCAAGAGTTACAAGATTGATATAATCATCCGTTGTAAGCACGGCATTCATAATCTCTCTTTTCATCTGATATGTTTTTCCGGAGTGCTCTGCACCGGTAATCACACCGGATAAATTCACGCCCTGCTTCCGATTCATACAAATCAAGTTGTCATTGATAGCATTTAACCCATAAAATGCTCCACCGGCCTTTCCGGTAGCAGTTGCCGTAATCGGAGAAATCTGTGCCAATCGTTCCGCAGAAAGGAATCTGCTCACATTAACACTCTGCCTGCAGAACGGAAGCGTAGAGCAAAAGGCTTCCTTCTGAAGCATATCCAGTGTTTTCACACTGCAAGCAAACTTTGCTGCAGAAATCCGAAGCATTTCTGTGTTCCTGTCCAGTTCTTCTAGACTGTCAGCAAACAACGTTATTAAAATGGAAGCTTCCATCATGGTACTGCCGGATGCCACAAGCTCTTTTGTCGTATTCAAAGCAGCTTCATTAAAATATACATCTTCATTGATTTCCTTACGCTCCGTAAAGGTAATCATGGTATGATTTTTCTTATCCTGTATCGTTTCCCTTTTCTGTTTTCTCGTAACAACTGTGTTTTTCTTGACCTGCTCGGAGCTTTCCTCAAATCCAACCGATACATCTACCGGATGATAGAAAACAGAGAAAAGCATGTTACTGGCTACACTGGTTAAATCCGAGACCACGTTAATGCTTACTTCCCTCGGAATACAATTCAAAAACAGGCTTCTGGAAAAGCATTGGTCTTCCTGACCCGCTTCCAAGATTATGTAATCTATCAGGCTCTGACTTGTATTCCAAGCACCCGGAGCAATCAAATCCTTTTCCGTCATGTGCATGTATTTCAGGTGGTCCAAATCCGGATGTCCATCGTTTTTTAAATCAATTTCATTGGCAAATGCATTTTTCTTTGGATTAAATACGTGATATAGCATTTCCAAACGTTCCATTGTAGAAAGTCTTCTAATACGGATGGTGCCAAAAGCCTTTTCAATACTTTCTCTGCATTCTTCGAAAAACCTTGATGCCTGTTCCATGGAAAAATCCTTATGCCCGACCACGAAATACACAAATTTCTTTACGTTATTACAACCGATATCCATGGCATCCAACAATGTCCGGTTATAAACCTCCGCCTGAGAATAAACACCCTGCGGTACCAGTACCGTTCGTAAATACTCTTCCTTTGGAATCAGCGTGTTATGAACCACCATCTGAAATACCACATCCCCCGGCATTTCCAGATATAACTTGTTGATTCTGTGCTTAAAAATCTCTGCATCCTGAATCTTCACAAGCTCCACTGCATACATTTCAGTGTAGAAGTTCTTTGCAGTTTCAAACACACCATTTCTACCAAATGACAGAATAGGAATCTTATTTGCCACCTTATTTACAGTCACCTGCTTTCCGTTGCTCATTTGCCATTCCCCCTTTTTTACTCTTCCGTTTCATCCGGTAACTCCAACTCGCTTTCGTTAATCCGGTACGTATGGAAATCGATGTTATTGAAGATAAAACGAATGGTATCCGGTAGACGGTTCGCCTGTGATGGCATTACTACCCAGCTTCCATTAACACCTGCAGCAAAGTACTCTCCCTCTAAGGAAACCGGCATGATGGTAACTACAACAATCGAAAGACTATCACTTTCTTCATCCAGACTGTTCTCTGGCACACAAAATTCTTTTAATACTCTGACTACCCGGATGAAATCCGGATCGGAAGCACTGTCAAACTGAATATCCAACATCATATGCTGAAGGTTTCGGAAGCAGTTCACAATCGGTCCGTACAAATCAATACGTTCAATGACTTCTTCCTCACCACTGGATAAGTCCAGCTTTTTAGTTTCCACCAGAATCTGTGCCTTTGGTTCCTCCGGATTTTCTTCGTTAATCCCGCAAGAAGCCACTAAAACATCCTTTTCGGTTTGCACTTCATTACTTGCAATTCCTTTAAATTCCATAGAAAATACCTCTCTTTCTTTGTTTTACATAAGATATATAGAGGGGAATACTTCCTATATTTATTGCTCTTTTTCAAAGGAATCGTTACCCTCCATATTTTGAGCAACAAAAAAAAGAGAACCACCTTCTTTGCATTGGCAATTCTCTTCTTCGCATTAATATACGTTTTTTGAAAATATTTCTTACATCCACCCACTACTCTGATTCGGGCTTTCATTTTTTTCTTTTTGGGAAATATGTTCGCAAGCAACGGAACCTGCGGAAAAAGAAGCCGGGAGCAGACCCCAGTGCTCCGCCAGAACTCCGCACACGGTCTAAGCGCTCCCTGTTTTCCCGCAGGTTCCTATGTGTAGGTTTTATCCGGAACGTTGCGCTTGCCCAATTTATATGCTGGCTTTACTGAAGCAGGCTGCTGCGGATGGCTATTTTAGGCTCTCAATAACAAAAATGATTTCTTATCGAAAAAGCATCAGACCTTACCTTACTAAGATATGGTACTAAATTTTTATTCAAATTCCCATTTATCTACTACCAAAGCTCCCATTTTTATCTTCTCAAAGTAATCTTTGTCCTTAAATATTTCAGTATATAGATTTTTACTCATATCGTCGCTTATTGATATTTCTGTCCCTGAAAACCTTTGCTTTAAATATGAAATCAGTTCTTTCATACTACTAATTTTCCCATTTGAATTTCCTATAGTATAAAGAATAAAAAACATAAAAATACTCTGCTTATTTGTACCATTAGGATTCAATGCATTTTCCCGCTCTAAATACTCTTTATGCTCATTCACAAACCTCTTTAGGCCTCTTATAGTAAGCGCAGATTCTTGTAGAAGCTTTTCGATATGTTTTATTATCATATGAACAATTACCGAATCTGGTTTATCCACACACATCAAATTTGTTGCAAACAAATCATAATTTTGTAGGTATAGCATTTGATATTGTAAGGACATATCTGTCATGTCTTTTGGCATCAGCACTGTCATACCATTCCCAAAATCCATATTATAAAAAGAGTTTATTAAATTATCATTTAACTCTTCTTTATTCTTAAAATAGAACTGCTCTCTTTTTGCATCAATTGTTAACGTTTGAAAAAGAGCATTGCAGCTACACTCTTCTATCACTTCATTCAAAATGCGCACATTATAAATAGCTATGCCAAATAAACTAATAAGTATATTAACAGAATTATCGGATGCTATATAACATAACAACGTGTGATTTGCAAAATTGGTATACTGATCAAACAAACCGTATACCGTTTCATTCCCCACTATTGTCACGGGATTGTTACCCTCTCCTTTAACAATAAAATTAATTATATCCTCAAATTTATCATTTTTATCTTCAATTCCGTTATGAAGGCAATA
This sequence comes from Lachnospiraceae bacterium, assembly GCA_017938145.1. Taxonomy (GTDB): domain Bacteria; phylum Bacillota; class Clostridia; order Lachnospirales; family Lachnospiraceae; genus SIG299. The sequence goes on along the minus strand of JAGBCB010000028.1, from coordinate 14,017 downwards.
CCATTCAAATGCAATTTTTGTCATCAACCTATACATTGCCAATGAAAAATATGTTTCCGTTTTTATAATAACTCTTTTTTCTATCTCTATATGATTAACATCAACTACCTGAACATTTTCTTCAGTAGCATTTTTAATCTTCATTACTTGTTCAAGCGGTCCAAGCTTAGTTTTTCCATCTTCTGTAACCATAAATTTACTGCCCTTGAAAAGCTCGGTATCGGAAGATAGTTTTGTCTTATATTCCGTACCTCCAACAACCACCTTTGCATCATATACTGCATATTTCTTTCCTTTACTTGACTTAATATCTAGTTCATTGGTAATTAATGCCATGTCATTAATAATTTCGTTTTCGAACATGTCACTAAATCTATTATTATGAGCCACTCTACAGACATGAGGATTGATAATTTTCGCATTAGTAAGTGCATCTGGAATAATGTCTGAGTCGGCTAAATCTATTTTAGTTCCACAATAAATACAAGACATTGTACATTTCCTCCCATTTCCGAAACCTATTCTTGTAATCCCATATATTTATAATGAAAGATTTCTTTATTTTTCTATTGGTTTTACTTCTCCCAAATACGTGAATGGTAAAAATACCTGCTGTAATGATGCAGATTTTGACCAGTCAATATTCGAAATAAAAATACCAAAAGACCTCATCGCATTTTTAGGATTGCGGACACTGAAAAAAGTTCCTACCGTTGCTTTGTTCGCTTTATTAACTTGATTCAAATCAGGAACCAATCCTCCTTTTAAGGAATCAATAAACTGAATCACTTCTTGAATCAACTCCGTTTCTTCCGGAATATCCTTCAATGCATCAATAATTACTCTCTCCAATGCACCTCTTTCATTTGGCGGAATAATTAAAAGGTATGTATAGATATTCTTCACCTGCCCGAATGAATCCTCAACCTCATTATTCTTCCACCGCCCCACCTCAACGGATATTTTTTCAAGTGAATTATTGATTACTCTTCTGACATTTGCATCCGAGGCTTCATCCCTGTCTGTAACAACAATTAGGGATGATATATCTTTCTCAATCAACATATCATTTACACGATGCTGTTCAACAAAGTGCGCGAATTTTCCATTGCCGCCTACCCCACATAAAATAAGTTGATTTCCATTTTTAGAAAGACTCTCTATGTGCTCATGTTCATCAAGTTCAGTAATCCCAAGTACATTATTTCTTTCATGCTTCCAATCATGTACATTTTGTAGATAATAGCTTATCAGCTGTACATCTGATACGCCTTCAACAAGTACTAACTCAGTCATCATAGGCGCACCTCAAATTCAAATACTTTTCTGTTTTCGTATACATATTTGCCGGTAACATTTCGGGCAACTATATTACTTCCGGTATTTTCATTCACTTTCTTCAATGTAATGACCTTTATTGGGTCAGTATTTCTATTACTATTTTCATAATTCCCGTATTTCAATATTGCATCAATCGCTTCAATACTATGGGTTGCAATGAATAATTGAACATTCAATTTGTTTGCCAAAGCAAATACTACCGGGAACAATGTTTCATAGTATTTTTTGTGCAGTCCCGTTTCTATTTCATCAATCAACAATATGGAATCTGTAGCATCAAACATCTTATTAAGAATATATAGTATTTTCTTTATACCATCTCCATAAACAGAAAATGGCATAACCACACCACGCTCCGTAATAATGGCTTCAAAATATGATTCATCATCTGCTTTTATATAACAAATATCCTTAATGGACTCATCAAATTGCCTTAAAATATCAATTGCAAGCTTCTTATATTCCTGATTTTCTACAATGTTTTGTAACAAGTCATAGCGCAAGTGTCCAAAAGATGGAATATAATGAACTTCCTTTTTTGAGACCACACCCGAAAATACATTATCCAACGAAGTAAAACGTATCTCTTTTTCCATCGTTTTCTTTTCGTTTTGAGTGATAATAGTTCCTACAAATTCTCTTACTGTTTCAGGAGTAAAACCAGCCGTTCTATACGGTGTTCTGTTACGAACTGATTTTTTTGATACCTGAAGAGCATCCTCACCGGCAATTATTTTTTCCTGTCCTCTCAGTTCGAACTCAAGCGGTCCAGTATAAGTGTTCGCATAAATGTCAAACTCCAAATTCTCTTTATCCTGTTCCATATTAAACATTTTGATGAAAGAAGTATAAAAGTTATTACCTGGATTGAGCAAAGTCCTTTGATTAATTACATTCTTAATGGAGCTCAGTTGAGATTTAGCGAACAACAACTGTATTGCTTCTAAGAATGTCGTTTTACCACTATTATTATCGCCTACTATAAGATTAATATTAGAAAAATCAGAAATCGCTAATCTCTGAATTCCTCTAAATTGATTTATTTCGATTGATTTAATAAATGCCATTATTGATCATCTCCTTCCATGCTCTCAAAACTTATTACTAATCTTGTGTGCGTAGCCGTTGCAATCTTGTGTAAGGTTTCTATTCTAGGTACAACTTTTCCGTTTTGGATTTTACTGATATTAGATTGAGACATGCTAGTAATCCGGCACAAATCTTCCTGCGTAAAATTATTCGCATCCAACACTCTTTGAATTTCCTCTGATACTCCATTCAGCACTTCTCGTAAAGTATCTTTTGAAGTATCTATAGTTTTTTCCTTTGAGTCAGAATCGGGCTTTTTTAAATTATTTATTTGTTCAAATATAGAGTTCATACCTTCGTTATTCATAACAACAGCCTCCTTTTATGTTAAGTATAACATATTTTCTTGAAAATATGCATCAAATTGTTATTCGTGACATATTTTCAATCAACGCTTACTATATTGTTATTAATAACATATTTTTATATATTTTGCAATCAAATTGTTACATGTGACATATTTCACTCTATTTTTTCACTATCTGCCCTATCTGGTACCCCTATAATTTGGCATCGGAAACGAAAACAGCTGCTGTTTATTCCTTAATCCCCGAATCATCTGGTATTCTTCCTGTGTCATTGCTGACACCCTGTTACTGAACGCAAGTAACTCTTGCTGCATTTCTTCTGTATCTGTCCGTTCTGCAGCGTCCATAACATGCATCACTGTCTCCGCCAACTCCTCCGGTTCAAAGAAGATATTGCATAATGCCGTTTCAATAAAACTAAGAAAGTTCTGTCCGGTTAACTCTGAAATCATCCCTATAATATGAATAGACAAGCTCCGTAAAAAGCCACGAAATTCATCTTCCGGACTTACAAACAATTCACTATATCGCACTTTCCCATCCTGTTCCGAAATACAACAAAAGTACCGCTTCATGACAATCTGCAGGTAATCACAAAGTTCTTCTTCGAATACCGTTACTTCCGCTTTTTTAACCCTCATCTTTACATACAGTTTAAGAAGTTCTGCTTCCCTTGATTCTTCTGACAATCCTTTTCGAAGATATATTGTATGCTCATCTTCATTCACTGTACTTTTTAATAACCTGCTACGGATATATTCCCCATTGATATCTTCCAAGACAACATACGAATAGTTTTCCTTCCATATGTGTTCCACTGAACATGCTTTAGTAACAGGCTCTATGTGAATCGTTTCCCTATTTTGTACCTGTGAAATATCAAACACACCGACCACTCCATAAGATACCTTCGTCATATCCCCGACAGCACCTAAAGGGCAAAGCAGAGGAATCGCACGTTCCCCTGCTTTAACATCTGCCTGATACTTTTTCCATGCACCCTTTCCACAAACCATCGTTGCCTCCGGAAATAAATGCATCAGCAATAACACATTTTCATATCCCATTTGAGGAAACCGGGCAAGCATGGTAAGATATTCCTTCATACCATGCTCACTTCTGATTTCCTGTAACTGCTCTATTATAATACTCTCACACTTCTGCTTCATAAGAACCTCATTTCTCGTTAGTGTTCTCCACAAAACTTCCTACTACCTTTTCAATGAAAATCTGCAAAATTGCACCATCAAACATTTTATCTGCTTCACTCTGCAGGTATGCTACTGCTTCTGCGGAGCACATGGCATCCTTATAGCATCTTCTGGAAGTCAATGCATCATACACATCTGCGATATGAATAATCCTGGCATATAAAGAAATATCTTCCCCCGCTAACCCTCTAGGATAACCAGATCCATCCATGTTTTCATGATGCTCGTACACTGCTTCTCTTACCATCGGAGAAATATTGTCCATCCGCATCAACATTTGATAGCCATATTCCACATGTCGCTGCATTTCTGCTACTTCTTCCTCTTCCAACCCTGCTGGCTTATCCAAAATCTCTGGTGCAACCGCACACTTCCCGACATCATGCAGCCAAGCAGCCTCTGCCAAAACCCATATATCACTTTCCGGCATTCTAAGTGCAATTCCGGTCAACATGGATAATAAACACACTCTAAAACTATGACTGTTCACTGTTATTCCCTCCCATCCGTGGCCGCGGGCGGCTGCAGAAGAAACCTGAAATTCTTTCAGGTTCCCTCTGCAGCAGTCTTCACAACCCCAAGTTCTTTTATTTGCGTCCGCTAAAAAGCTTACGCTTTTCGCCGGACGCTTTGCCTGCTTCCTTCTGTTTGTCTGCCTCTAAAGCTTCCAAAGCTGCCTGTTTTCTTTTATCCAATGAATCTGCATTCTTTCCACCGTGCTTTTTCTTATCCTCTGACTTTGACGCAGCCTGCAAACCTCGATCCAGCACTTCCATGTTGTTTTTCGTAATCGCCGTTCTCTGACGGTTATAGGCACCAATTTCCTCTTTCTGCTTTTCCTGTGCCTGCATCATTGCAATCAGTTTTGCGAAATCCGACTGCTGTTCCTTGGTTAACCCTTCTGTATCTTCTGATTCCTTTGGAGGTTCGTTATGCTGTAAAATAACAGGAATAACATCTTCCTCCTCCATTTCAGAATCATCCTGTATTTCTTCCAGACTGACCGGAAGCTCCGGTAATTCTTCATCGTCCCCATACTCTGGTTCTTCTGTTACCTCTACTGGATTTTCATTTTCTTTAGGTATCGTCTGCTCTTCGGGCTCCTCTACCGAACTCTTAACTTCAGTTATGCAGATATCTTCCTGTTCTGGTACGTCCTCCTGGTAAAATTCAGGTTCCGGAATTATATAACCATGCCTGTGATAGCGCCACTGTTCAAAACTCATTCCAAGCAAGGAATTCATGTTCTGCATCTGAGCCATCATCATAAAACGCATGTATTCTTCCATTTCTGAAACACGTTTCCTATGTTCTTCCTCTTTCATCTGCATTTCCAGACGCTTCAGCTCCAGTTCACGGTTCTTTCTCTTGATCCGCTTGCCAATACGCCAGTTTCGCAGATGCTCCATTACCGATACAAGAAGAAACGCCACTGCTATCAATACTACTGCACTTGCAAATGCCGGATTATTAAATGGTTCAGGAAACTTAGACATATATTCCATAAAGAAATCCAATGCTTCAAACCATTCCACATATTCCTTGTAAATATTCATAGTTCTTTACCCTCTCTTTCTAAACTTCTTTACAATAACCATATAGAGGGGATTTTCTCCGTATTGTTTACCTTTTTGCCAAACTTACAAAGGGGCATCCTTGCCGGACACCCCATGTAATTACTCACGATAAATCAACGTTAAGTTCATACCACTCTTTACAGAAGTAAATGTAACGCTCATGGAAGCTTCCCATGTTCTCAACAGTTCAAACAGCTTCTGTTCCGAAGCCTTAAATGTAAACACTTCACTTCCCAACGCCACAATCATCTTTGTATCAGCCGGGAACCTTGTTACCATCTGACATCCTTCCAGTTCGGAAATATACTCTTCTACCGTAAGTATTCCTGCACGCAACTTATCTGTAAGCTTCGGTACATACCACGATTCTCCTATGGAATCCAGACTGGCATCTGATATGATTTCCATCTGGTAAATACCATGGAATTTTCTCTTCCGCCTTAAAAACAGAAATGCCAGATACCATGCACCTGCAGCTCCGGTTGCAGTAACACTAAGCACAATTGGAATGACTGCTCCACTTCGACTTTCTTTATTATCCTGCGGTACAGGCGTTGGTGTCGTAATCTCCGGCGGCTTCTCGGTTGGACTTATGCCAACCGTCGGAGCAGGTGCATATGTTGGCTCCAGAGTTATTGTCGGTGCTACCGTTGGCTCTACTGTCAGAACCGGTGTAGGTGTATTTGTTTCCGGTGTCACTATAGGAATATCCGTTATTGTTGGTTCCACCGTAGGAACCGGTGTTATTGTCGGCACTATAGTCGGTGCAACAATAGGTGTAGGTGTTACCGTCGGTTCCGGTGTTGGTGATAGTGTCACTGTAGGCATCGGACTCGGCGTTACCGTCGGTGTAGGGCTTGGTGTTGCTGCTGGAGTTACCGTCGGTGTAGGACTTGGCGTTGCTGTCGCTGTCGGTACCGGAGTATTGGTAGGTGTAGGTTCATAGGAAGGAACTCTTATCCTTACAAAATATACCGTAATATCCACATCATGCTCCGGCATCACAAAGGAAGTATTTGACGAATACCCTGCAATGTGTGAAACTCTGTACCCGGACATCGGTTCCGGATATAACTTTACTATTTCTCCTGCTACCGCTTCCAAAGCTGATACATATACATTTCCTCTTCCTGATATTGTCACATTCACCCGGTAGTGTACTTCCTGCGTTTTCTCAACATCCACAGTAATCTCCACGCCCTGTGACTGTGAAGCATACGCTACGCTCTGTGGGAGCAACATCATTAGGAAAAGGAACAGGATAGACCACTTCTTTTTCATCGTTTCCCCCTTTCCGGGAAATCGGGACCGCACAAAGCCTTGCGGTCCCATCCCTGATTATCTGATACCGAAATGGAATGTTAAGTTACCCGTAAACATACCACTGCTGACTTCCTCTGCACTTACGCCAATCACATGACCATCGGAGCAACAGTAGGAATAACTGCAGTTGCTTAAATCGGTGCCATCATAAGAGCAGCTTCCTACTTCATCATGAGCCCACTCTTCCTTACAGTCTGTCTTACTAAGCATAGTAATTTCGATACTCTCACCTGCATCCGTAAGTGTACAAGGAAATACTGCTTCCACATAGACACTTTCTGCACTGGTAAGCTTTCCTGCCACACCATACTGCAGGTTGTACCAATAACCCTCAACCATATTTCCTTCATCATCCGACTCGTAACCATAAGTAAGTGCAATCTGCGCCGGTAAAGATACGGAATATACAGAACTGATACTTGCTGTTACCGGAACTGTCTTTGTCTGATTACCACGCCCCTGTACTTCCAGTGTGGCTGCCAGTGCCGGTGTAGTGCCTGTAACCATAGTAGCAATAAGTGCCAATGCAAAAAACTTTATCAGTAAATTTTTCATAGTAATCCCATCCTTCCCTAGTTGGCTCTGATACCAAAATTAAAAGTTAATGTTCCGCTGTATGCCTCATAAGCACTTACATCATCCATCAAAAAACCAATACGTAAGCCGTCATTGTAGGCATATGTACAGTTGCTAAGAGAGACACCATCAAACTCTGCAGTGCCGATTTCAGATGCGTTCCATACAGTCTTTGCTTCTGTCTTATCATTTGGCAGTACCTTCTTTAATTCAACAGTTGCACCTGAGGCTCCGGTCATGGTACAAGGAAATACCGGTTCGATGAATACAGACTCGGAAGAACTAATCTTTCCTGCACAACCAAAGATGATGGTTCCCCAGTAACCTTCTGCATTGGCCTGTAATGCATCTCCCACATACACATTCTCCAAGGTGTCATATGCCAGGGCAACACTTGCCGGAAGGCTTACACTGTATACACTGGTAATATTGCAGGTGATTTCCACTGCTCTGGAATCATCATTACTACCCTGTACTTCCTGATTATCTGCGTATGCTACGCCTGTGTTTCCGAATAATACGCTTGCTGCTAATGCTAAACTTAAAACTGCCTTAAATAAATTCTTTCTCATACCTTTGTCCTCATCTTTCTTACATAATTATTGTTTTATGGTTACTCTGTTATCTCAAAGCAGACATCCGTTGTGCCTGCTGTAAGCGGGATGAAATTCTCTCCGTCCACAAGATAATACGGAGACTGTAAAATCTGCAGATTATAAATACCCGGTTCCAGTGTTTCGCCCGGCATCCATGCCACACACTGTCCGGACTGGATTAAGTTGGTTTCAAACACAACCGTTCCATCCTCTGTATTGACCACTGTGTACTTCATAAGGAAATCTTCATTATCCGGAAGATTCTCTAATGCTACTGTTGTTGTCAGATTCAGTGTTGCATCTGCATATCCTGCAAAAAATACGTTTCTGCCATCCAACGGATTTTTCTGTGTCTGAACAACCTCATCCTTATTCTGTGCCCGATTATCCAGTACCAAAACATTACCGGAATTTGCTTCCTTCTCCTCCTGCTCAGCAGGCTTACCGATACATGCCGCACATAATACGGTGACTGCTGCAAGCATCATTACCAGTACATAATTCTTCCACTTCATACTTTTTACCGTCCTCTCTTGATTTTCTGTTTCCGGTGGAACAGCATAACTACTCCACTACCTCAATCTCTACTGTAAGATTGCCTGTCCACTCTCCTGCTTTCGTCGTTGCGGAAAAGACTATGCAATCACTTCCTGTATAGGCCCCGTCTGTTTCCGTAACTACACCCTCGGTAGCCGTTGTCCACTCGGAACTCTGCTTATCGGAATACACCATCAGACTTTCCCCGGCTTCATTTGTCATAGCAAAAGATTCCGGCACACGAATGATAATAACTGCACCATCCTCCAACTGATAATTCACACTATAGGAAAACTCCGCTATCATACGGCTGTTGTCTGCTTCATCAATGACAAGCTCTACTGTTGCCGGAAGAATTACCACATACTCTGGTGTAATTTGAAGTGTTGTTCTGTCAAATTTCATAGCATACAGATAATCTTCCGTGGAATCCACTGCCACTCTCTGAATCGAAGTTACTACGGAATCACCGCTGTTATCGTAAGTTTCATAGTCGGTTCCCTCCGGTTTTAAAGTTACTTTTCCGGTAAATTCCCAGCTATAAATCTCATTAGAAAAGCTGTAATCTGATTCCGCAAACTCTTCACCAAACAATTCCATATTCAATGGAATCTCTCTGTTTAAGGAACTATCTTTACTTAATGCCTGCTGGTAGAAGCTGACCGAAGGAACATAGTAAACTACATTTCCATCTACATCGCAGTAATTACCAAACACATACTTCTCATGAAGTCTTGCATACCAGCCAGACAGTGCCATTCCATCGGTATTCAGACTGATAGGTGTCATAGTATCATCTTCATACTCTGCAAAGTACACATCCGAATCTGTGATATTCCACGCTCCGGAATGTACAGTTCCTTCCTCGGAAAAGCATACTCTGGAAAGTCTGTTACAGCCACCAAGCATCTGTGATAAATCCACGAAAGTTCCAAAGCTACTAACATCCAGTGCATCCAGATTCTCACAACCATAGAATAAGTAACCTGCATTCGTTACACTCGGAAGTACCAGTGTTAAGGTACTGTTAAGTCTGGTACATTCTGCGAACATATAGTAAGCATCTGTGACACTGCTGAAATTCATGCTTTCGATTGCTTCCTCTGTCAGCTTATAGCAACACTGAAACATATTTCTGGCGTTTACCACATTGGAGAAATCCATCTGACCTGCTTCTGCAAAGGTATAATTCTGACAATCCCGGAACATATACTCTGCATCTGTCACATTACCAAAGGTGCCATCTTCTACTGCAACAGTGCTTAATGCTTTGCAGCCATCAAACGTAGAATCCGTAGATACTACCTTTGGAGTTGTAACACCAATCATGTTGATACTCTGTAAGTTTTCGCAGTCAAGGAACATACTGTTCATAGTTGTTACTTCCAAAATCTCCATCTCTGCCATGTTGATGGTAGTCAAACTGCTACAGCCTTCAAACATTCCAAACATGGTTGTCAAAGCAGGGACCTCCACACCTGCCATTGTAAATTCCTGCATTCCAATACAGCCTTTGAACATTCCCGTGACATCCTTTAGTTCTACCGGATTCCAACTAGTCATATCAAATCCCGTAAGTTTACGGCAATCCTCAAACATATATCTCATGCTTGTTACTGCCGATACATCCCAGACTGACAAATCTGGAAATACCAAGGCTTCACAACCGGAAAACATATTGTCCATGATAGTTGCCTTTCCTGTATTCCAACCGGAAATATCACCTACTGTAGTCAGTACTGGGCAGTTATAAAAGGTATGGTTGAAGCTACCCACTTCCGACATATCCCAACCATCCATTCCTGTAATCATTGCCAATCCTGTACAGTCATAGAACATACTCTTCATGGTAGTTACCATGGAAGTGTCCCATCCGCTTACATCTAAAGTTTCCAAAGAAGAACCGGAAAACATATAGGAAATGTTATTTACACTTGTGGTAGTCCAACCGGACAAATTAAGTACCGTCACTCCACAGTTCTGGAACATACCGGCCATGGTTGTTACTCCGGAAACATCCCATTCTTCCACACCGATAATATTTTCCAGTGAAGAACATCCTGAAAACGCTTCTGCCATGGTATTCATGGAAGCTGTGTCCCATCCGCTCACATCAAGTTCCGTCACAGCAGAGCAATTCTTAAACATCTGATAAATACTTTGTGTTTTAGCAGTACCGAAATTCGGACCAAAATTGAAGTATTCCGCATTCGACAGAGAATAAAAGAATCCTTCACTGTCCGTTGGCATGATGCAGTCTGCTTCCACTCCTACAATCTGCTCTCTATATGGGTACCAGCCCCAGGTTGTATAGGAAGCGTCATTGTCTGTACTTCCGGTTCCAATGATATGTAACACTCCTGCTTCATCAATCCACCATTCAAGACCTTCGCATTCACCCTTTGCAATTCCGGTAAATTCCGGTTCCTTGCTTGTCCGGGCAAATTTCAGTGCATATACATAGCTGTACTCGTCACTTACCCGGTGGATATTCTCTGTTGCATTGTCTGCCTCATTGTTGTATGTGGCATAATCTGCTCCTGCCGGAAGTACTGTTAATTCTCCATTAAAAGTCCAGTTGTAATCGTCGGTTTCATAGTTGAAATCATATGCGGAAAGGTCAATATTGCTGATTGCAATATCTCTGTTGTAAGTATCATTCGTTTCACACAACACCTGCTGTAATACCACTTTGGGCTCAATACTATGAATCAGATTTCCGTATTCATCAAAATAATTTCCGGTTACATACACCCGATGGATTTTACTGTACAGTCCTTCTGCGTATCCGTCCGAATCCACTGTCATGGTGTCATCCTCGTACAGTCCATATCTGACATCCGTGCCATCCGAAGCATAATGGAACTGGCTTTTACTTAAAGCCGGCATATAAATACGGTTCGGAAAACACTCATTAAAAGAAAATCTGTAATACTTCTGTGCCGGATAATTGGCATCTCCGGATGGGAGAAGCAATACATCCATACTCGTGCAGTTATAGAACATGGCATTTCTGTCATTTGCTGCTACTTTTCCCATATCGAAATTAGAAATATCCAAATATCTCATTCCGGTACATCCGGTAAACATTCCGTACATATCCTCCACATTAGAGGTATTAAAACCTGATAAATCTACGGTTTCCAGTGAAGTACAGCCGGAAAACAGATAACTCATATCCGTAACAGCGGATGTATCAATTGCTCCAAACGTTACATCTTCAAGACTAGTACAACTGGAAAATAAACTTACCATTGTAGTTACCTTACTTGTATCAAAGTGAGAAATATCCACTTCTTTTAAAGAAGCACAGCCTGCAAACACTTCATACATATTTTTAAGACTTGCTGTGTTCCATCCGGACATATCAATTTGTTCTAAGGAAGTACAACCTGCGACCATTCGATACAGAGAAGTTACATTTGATACATCCCAACTGGACAAATCCAGATATTTTAAAGAGGAACATCCTTCGAACATACCATAAGATGAGGAAGCATAATTGGTTTTCTGCCCTAACTGTGTGATGCCTGTGGTGTTCCACCCGGAAACATTTAAATCTTCTAAACCGGAACATCCGGTAAACATCAAATTCATAGAAGTTACCTTATCGGTATTCCACGATGATAAATCCAAGCTTACCAAGGAAGTACAGTTATTAAACATATAATCCATTGATGTTGCTCCGGAAGTATCCCATCCATTCATAGAGATATATTCCAATGAAGAGCAATCACGGAACATTCCTACTATCTTAGTAACATTAGAACCTACTAAATCATCCAGATATACTTCTCTCAGGCTGGTACAGGCACTAAACATGTTCTGTACTGTCTGCAGATTACCCAAGGTACAGCCTCGTAAATCTACACTTTCAAAGGTATCCATTTCATAAAACATGGCACTCATATCTGTAACATTTGAAAAATCACAGCCTGCGAAACTAACATGTTTTGTATTCGGATACGAGGCATAACCAAACAAATTGCCAAGGTCTTCAAATTTAGAGAAGTCCCACATACTAAAATCAATGGTTTCCAACCCGGTATTACCGAACACATCAACCAACGTGGCGGATTCGTATACCCATAAACCGGAGGAATCAAAGTTTGGACCATAAGTAACTTCTGTCAAATTCACTGCATCGGCAAATGCCCTGTAAAATGCAGTTCCCACCGCTGCATCCAAATGTACCTTTTTGATTTCCTCCAAGTAGTCCTGCCAGCCATATTCCGGTCTGGTACTTCCTACTTCATCACAAACTCCGGTAATCGTCAGCGTTCCTTCCGCATCAATTACCCAATCCATTCCATAACTTGTGCCGGAAGCAATGTCGGTGTCTGATGTTGTCATTAACATCAATGCACTTCCTGTTGCGGTCTGGATCTCTCCTACCGGCTCATTTTCTTCGCCTGCATACACCAGCATGTGATTCGTTGCAAGCATGGTCAGCACTGCCAACAGTGCAAACACATTCATTTTGAACTTCGCTTTTAAACTCATGTTCACCATTCCTTTCATTAAGTTTTGTAGAAAACAATGCTTTCCTTTGTCTTCAAAAAATATATAGAGGGGAAAGAATAGAAATTTATTGCTTAGTCCTTTATTTTTCTTCTTTTTATATAACTTCTACATTTGCAAAATCTCGCCATCGTGATAAAATTGATATACAAAAGAATGTGGAATATAGGTTAAAACACGAATTTCCAAAAGAAATGTAATTATTTAAAAGTTTTTAAATTTTTGAGGTGAGTTATGACGAACGAATATCTATGGCATTATACCGACAATGAGTATATAGATTTTGCGAAACAGTATATTCAAGAATTAGAACAAGATTTTGATTATAAAGAATTTATAAATCCTTACAGTGAAGAAAGAGAGTTGATAGGAGCAATAATAGAGGAATTTCAATATTTAGAAAGCAATTTGAAGCACTTATTGTATTGTGCTGTTGAACATAATATCTATAAAGGAAACAGTTCCTTTGATTTTGATAAATATATTTCAGCAACAACGATTGTTATTGAACTTAAAAACATCTTATTAGACCCCAAAATTGCCGGAGAATTAAAAACATTAATTAAATTTCGAAATTACATTGTTCATTCTCATTACACAAATGACAAACGTGAAGAAAAATTAGAATATTTTCCAATTTATCTATTTAAAATTTATGAGGCTAATGACTATATTTCTAATGTCGTAAATAGAATAATTGGCGGAGCAACCCATATACCTAATATTTTTGAAATAAAATAGTTGTAAATGTTTCATATTACTTACAATAATCTTTATTAACTTGAAATTCTTAGCGTTTTTAATCGAGTAGGAGGGAAAATTTGAAATAAATTTTCCCGACCTCTCACACCACCGTACGTACGGTTCTCGTATACGGCGGTTCTTTAGTTTTCACGAACTATTAGGTAATAGTCAAGCATGGATGTATATCCCAGCTT
>JAGBCB010000027.1 GCA_017938145.1 Lachnospiraceae bacterium | reverse complement strand
TTGGTAATATATAAGCGAGGGTTTAACAGCCTTCGCTTTTCTTATATGATGAAGGTGACCGGTCTGACGGAATTTCAAGTTGGGACACCACGCCCGAAGATAAATGTGTCAGCCACCCTTCATTATTCTGCATTCGATTTAGCTAGTTGGGACGACATGTCGCTCCCGTTTAACGCACCAATCTGAATGAATTTTGAAGCGCTGGAACCGATCAATATCATTCACAAAGGAGGAAAAAACATGATTGCTGTTGGAATCGACATTTCAAAATCCAAAAGCACTGTCGCCATCTTAAACGCTGATGGCTCTATACTTGTCAAGCCATATACCATGGAACATACCCAATCAGACATGTGTGCCTTGGCAGATTATTTACGTACCTTTGATGAACCTCTCACCATTCTCATGGAATACACAGGTCACTACCATTATCCCGTACTAAAGAAGCTACAACAGGAAGGATTCCCAGTTTGTGTTATCAATCCATATCAAATGAAAAAGTATGGTGATGTTGAAATCCACAAAGCAAAAACTGATAAAAAAGATGCTATCAGAATTGCTACATATGCTCTTGAAAAGGCTTATAAGCTCGTTCCTTATACCTCCCTGGAACAAAAGTATGAAGACCTCAAGTTTTTATCAAGGCAATACAATCAGCGCATTTCTTCTGTGGCATATACAAAAGTTCAGTTGATTAACCTGCTTGACCAGACAATGCCAGGAATCACCCGCTTGCTTCCTCTAAGAAGCAGAACTCCCGAACAATGCGTTTTACTGCTTTTCATCAAACGCTTCAAATCCTTTGATGAAATCAACAAAATCGGCAAAACGAGTTTTCTTTCCAGTTATACAACTCTTGTGAAGAAAACTCGTGACCGCCATGCTCTAAGCAAAGGCTTAGCAATCTATGAGCTTGCTAAGAATAGCATTACAACCAGAGGCGAAGACCCATACATCCAGCTTGCCCAAAGTCAGTGTGTTGACCTTTTAGCATCCGCTCAAAACGCTGCCGATGAGATTATTCTCCAAATGCAAACAATCGCAGAAACCATACCAGAATACAAAGTGCTTCGGTCTATGGCTGGTGTAGGAGACCGGCTTGGTCCCGTCATCCTTGCAGAGATTGGCGATATTCGCCGTTTTCATAGTGGTAAAGCACTTAATTCCTTTGCCGGAAACGATGCTCCACCTTACCAGTCAGGACAGTTCGAGAGTAGGAACCGCCACATATCGAAACGTGGCAGCGCCACTCTCAGAAAAGCCTGTTTCGAGGTCATGCAGTCCCTCAAACTGACAAAACCTCAAGATGATCCTGTCTACCTTTTTATGCTGAAAAAGGAACAGGAAGGAAAACCTTACAACGTAGCCAAAATGGCAGGTGTAAATAAGTTTCTCCGGATTTACTATGCCCGTGCGATGGAGCTGTATAAGTAAATCTTTATTCATTATCATACATTTCCAAAAAATCTACAATAGGTAGGTTTATTAAGTTTACCCTTTTTTAGATAAAAACTTCTCAAAATAATCCTTGACAAACATTAGCTAGATTTATCGAACCCATTATATCATGTATTCGCAATATGGTAAATTAGAATATTCCCAACTTACGGCTCCCCGCCGGTTTAAATTCTTTTTCGATTTTCTGTATCCGGCGTTCAGGACTTTTCCGGCAGGCTCCGGGGTGTTATTGTTTGATGAAATGGATGCGTGTGGCATATGGGCAAACTGTTTGAGTCGGGAGGGCAAGATGATGGATTTTGGGTGGTTTCAAAAAGCGCGGAAGCGCTTTAAGGACGGTGCAAGGGGCACCTCTGGACAAACACAGTTTGTCTAAGAGTGCCCTTGTACTGTCCTTAGAATTACATCCACCGGATGTTTTGAAACCATCCAAAACCAAGTCACTCAAACAATATCTTCATACTACCGACCGACGAGTTTTTGACATATGCCATTTAGCAGACATTGGTTCTCATCAAACAAGACAACCTGGGAAGCACCCGTGAAAAGTGGCTGAGTCGGAGAAGAAAATCGAAAAAGAATCCCCGGCCGGGGAGATGGAAAGAAATATGAAATTTTCTTGAAATTTTATACTCTGCGCATTGAAAAAAGAAAAAATATCTTATATACTGTAAGATAAGAAAATATTTTGTATTTGGAGGATTCATCAATGGATGGCTTATACGCAGAAGCGCGTGCAAAAAAGAAAGTAACAATGAAAGATAACTTAATAAAGGTTTTACTGGTTGGTGGTATGATTGCCTTTTTTGTACTGGGCTTGCTTACCTTTAACATGCTACTGGTCATTGTCGGTTTCGTTTTTATGGCACTTTGCTACTTTTTCCTGCCAAAGCTGGCAGTAGAATATGAATATGTATTCTGTGACGGTCAGGTTGATTTCGACAAAATCAGTGGTGGCGCAAAGAGAAAGACCATGATGCGTGTGGATTTCGAAAAGCTGGTGGTAATTGCACCAAAAAATTCCCATGCATTAGACGGTTACCGTCATAACGGCGTGGCAGTAAAGGACTTTACCAGTATGGATGCTAATGCCAAGGTGTACGGCATGGTAGTGACCGGCGGTGAGCAGAATACCATGATTTATTTCGAGCCAAGCGAAAAAATGTTAGCTGCCATGAAGCAGAAAGCACCTCGTAAAATTATGGAATACTAGAATTATAAAAAAGTAAAAAACATGTATTGACATTTTTCTGAAAAGAAAGTATACTTTTTAAAATCTTTTTAAAAATTCAACTATTAACCACTGGCAAAAGAGAGGAGTAAGTAATGGGAACTATTATTGGCGAAGGCATTACCTTTGATGACGTGTTACTCGTACCGTCCTATTCCGAGGTAATCCCAAATCAGGTAGACTTAAGAACAAATCTTACACAGAGCATTAAGCTTAACATTCCGCTTATGAGTGCGGGTATGGACACCGTAACCGAGCACCGCATGGCAATCGCTATGGCAAGACAGGGTGGTATCGGTGTTATCCACAAAAATATGTCCATTGAAGCACAGGCAGACGAGGTAGACAAGGTAAAGCGTTCTGAAAATGGTGTTATTACCGATCCATTTTCTTTAAGTCCAAACCACACATTAAAGGATGCGGACGAGCTTATGGCAAAGTTCCGTATTTCCGGTGTTCCTGTTACAGAAGGTAAAAAGTTAGTTGGTATTATCACAAACCGTGATTTAAAATTCGAAACAGATTTCTCCCAGAAGATTTCTGATTGTATGACTTCCGAAAATCTGGTAACAGCTAAGGAAGGCGTAACCTTAGAAGAAGCAAAGAAGATTCTTGCAAAGGCAAGAAAAGAAAAGCTTCCAATTGTAGATGACGCAGGCAATTTAAAGGGTCTCATCACCATCAAGGATATTGAAAAGCAGATTAAGTACCCTCTTTCTGCTAAGGATGCACAGGGCAGACTTCTTTGTGCAGCAGGTGTTGGTGTAACCGCAAACATCTTAGACAGAGTAGAAGCACTGGTAGCTGCTAAGGTAGATGCCATTGTTATTGACTCCGCACACGGTCATTCCGCAAACGTTATCCGCTGCGTAAAGATGGTACATGATGCATTCCCTGAATTACAGATTATTGCAGGTAATGTAGCAACCGCAGAAGCAACCGAAGACTTAATCAAGGCCGGTGCAAACTGTGTTAAGGTTGGTATCGGACCTGGTTCTATTTGTACAACCCGTGTCGTTGCAGGTATCGGTGTTCCTCAGATTACAGCAATCATGGACGCTTACTCCGCAGCTAAGAAGTACAACGTGCCAATCATCGCAGACGGCGGTATCAAGTTCTCCGGCGACATCACAAAGGCAATCGCAGCCGGTGCTAACGTATGTATGATGGGCAGCCTGTTCGCAGGTTGTGACGAAAGTCCGGGAACCTTCGAACTGTTCCAGGGTAGAAAGTATAAGGTTTACCGTGGCATGGGCTCCATCGCTGCTATGGAAAACGGCAGTAAGGACAGATACTTCCAGGCAGATGCCAAGAAGCTTGTTCCGGAAGGCGTTGAAGGCCGTGTAGCATACAAGGGTCTTGTAGAAGATACCGTATTCCAGTTACTTGGCGGCTTACGTTCCGGTATGGGTTACTGTGGTGCAAAGGATATCGAAACCTTAAAGGAAACCGGCAGATTCGTTAAGATTTCCGCTGCATCCTTAAAGGAAAGTCATCCACATGACATCCATATCACCAAGGAAGCACCAAACTACAGCGTAGATGCTTAATAGTTAACAATATAATGTCAGGGTTTTGGGGAAAGTGAGGATTCACATATGATGCAGGAGAAGAGAAGAAGTAAAAGATTACCGATTCAGTTAGAACTGGTTGTTTCCAAGCTGTTTAAGCAGGAAGCGTCCGCAGCAGTAGAGGTAAATGAACCAATTAACGTGGTGGATGTGTCCAAACTTGGTATTGGATTTGTAACTACCAATGATTTACCGTTAAACTACTACTTTAATGCAAAGTTAGAGCTCGGCAGTCCGGAAAACTCTCTTTACTGCGTAGTTCAGATTATCAGAAAGCAGCAAAAGGAAGACGGAACCATTTCTTACGGATGTGAATTTGTAGGACTTGCTCCGGTTCTTGGAACTATTTTTGATGAATACGAAAAGTCTTTGACAGAAGAATAAAAACAATCCGATTACCGTGTTGCAAAACTGCAGCACGGTAATTTTTTTGTTCATTTAATTAGCAAACAAGCAGATTCGGTTGTTGTACAAGTGATAAAAATGTGGTACACTATACATAATGGGAAAGAAGGTGCAAAAGTTTGCATCACCCGCAAGATAACAAGAGAAATGGGGTAAACAAAATGAAAGATTTAACCAAAGTAAATGGGTATACGTTAGTTAAGACGGAGGAGCTTCCTGACTTAAACGGAACAGGTTATTATCTCCGTCATAATAAATCCGGTGCAAGAGTGGTATGGGTAGAAAACGAAGACGATAATAAGGTCTTCTCTATAGCTTTCCGCACACCGCCAACTGATTCCACAGGTGTAGCACATATTATTGAGCATACGGTGCTTTGCGGTTCCGAGCGTTTCCCGGCAAAGGATCCGTTCATTGAACTGGCAAAGGGTTCCTTAAATACCTTCTTAAATGCCATGACCTTCCCGGACAAGACCATGTATCCGGTGGCAAGCTGCAACATGCAGGATTTTAAGAACCTGATGCATGTATATCTGGATGCGGTATTTTATCCAAACATCTATAAGAGAGAAGAAATTTTCAAGCAGGAGGGCTGGCACTACGAGCTGGAAAGCGAAGATGCCGACCTGATTTACAATGGTATCGTTTACAGCGAAATGAAGGGTGCCTTCTCTTCTCCGGAGCAGGTATTAAACCGCGTGGGCATGCACGCTTTATATCCTGACACCGCATATGGCGTAGAGTCCGGTGGTGACCCTGATTTCATTCCTGATTTAACCTATGCGGACTATCTGGATTTCCACAGAAGATATTATCATCCGGTAAACAGCTACATCTATTTATACGGTGATATGGACATCGAAGAACGTCTTACCTGGATGGACGCAGAGTATCTTTCCAAGTTTGAAAAAATCGAACTGGATTCCGAAATTAAGAAGCAGAAGGAATTCGGCGAAATCCGTAAGCAGACAGAGTATTACTCCGTAGAGGAAGAAAAGGAAGACGGCGTATTTTACGCTTACAGTGTATTGCTTGGTGACTGGGCAAATCTAACCGAGGCTATTGCTTTTGAGATTCTTGACCAGGTACTGTTCTCCAATCCGGGTGCACCGGTAAAGCAGGCTTTAATGGATGCAGGTCTCGGTGAAGACTTCATGTCCGGTTTGACCAACCTGCTTCAGCCTAACTTCTTTGTTTCCGCAAAGAATGCAAAGCCGGGCGACAGAGAGCGCTTTGCCGAAGTACTTCTTGGTGCCCTTGAAAAGTGTGTAAAGGAGGGGATCAAGAAGACCACCCTGCTTGCTACCATCAACGCCCAGGAATTCCGTTACAGAGAGGCTGATTTCGGCCGTTTCCCTAAGGGTCTCATGCACGGTATCAATTTGATGAGCACCTGGCTTTATGACGATAATGAACCGTTTATTTACATGCATGCCAACAAGGTATATGCAGAATTAAAAGAAAAGGCACAGACCGATTACTTTGAGCAGTTGATTCAGAAATACTTCTTAGACAGTAAGCACGGCGTGCTGTTAGAGCTTGTTCCAAAGGCGGGCTTAAATACAGAAAAGGATGCAGCTCTTAAGAATAAACTGGCTTCCTTTAAGGCAGGTCTTAGTAAGGCAGAAGTATTAAAGCTGGTGGCAGATACCAAGGCATTAAAGGAGTATCAGGACGAGCCTTCCACCAAGGAGCAGTTAGAATCCATCCCGATGCTTTCCATTTCCGATATTGAAAAGAAGGCGAAGGGATTTAAAAACGAAAAGTTCTTAGAAGGAAAAACAGAAGCGGTATGGCATAACATTTTCACCAGCGGTATCAGCTATATCAATCTGGTGTTTGATGCGAGAAAGGTTGCCCTTGCAGATGTTCCGTATGTTGGACTGCTTTCCGATGTGCTTTCTATGGTAAACACCGGTCTGCATACTTATCAGGAACTGGTAGACGAAATCAACACCTATACCGGCGGTTTTGAAACCGGCATTACCACTTATCCGACCATGAAGGACCACAAGAGATTCCTTCCGATGTTCAGCCTTTCCATAAAGGCACTTACCGCCAATACAGGCAAGGCGTTGGCGTTATTACAGGAAATCATGTTTGAGTCCGACTTCTCCGATAAGAAGCGCATGAAAGAAATCTTACTGGAGTTAAAGTCCAGAATGGAAATGCGGTTCATGGGTGCAGGACATGCCGTATCCATCGGAAGAGTAGCGTCCTACTATAATGAGAATGCTGCCTTTGACGAAGCAACCAAGGGCATTGAGTATTATGAGTTTGTGAAAGACATTGCAACTAACCTTGACGAAAAGATGGAGGAAGTTGCTGCAGGTCTTACAAGAGTGGCAGAGCGCTTATTTACCAAAGAGAACCTGATTCTTGACCTGACCTCAGCAGAAGACGGTAAGGCAGCTTTGGAAGCAGAAATCGATGGTATGTTAGATATGATGTACCCTGCAGCAGAAGGAGAAGACCTTCATATGACCTTTGAAAAGAAGAACGAAGGCTTTAAGACCCCTGGTCAGGTGCAGTACGTTATCCGCGGCGGTAACTTCTTAGATGCAGGTGTGCCGTATCACGGTTCTTACGAAGTATTAATGACCCTGCTTGGCTATGGTTATTTATGGAACGAAATCCGCGTAAAGGGCGGTGCATACGGCGGTGGTATCTCCATTAACGGCCTTTCCGGTAATGCGGTTACTTATTCTTACCGCGACCCGAACCTGGCAGAAACCAACCGTATTTACGACGGCATGCCGGCTTACGTGGAGAATTTCGAAGCTGACGAACGTGAAATGACAAAGAACATTCTCGGTACCATGAGCAATGTGGATGCGCCGATGACGCCAAGAACCGAGGGCATCCGTTCCTTTGCGGCATATTTGACAGGCAAGACTTTGGAAGATGTGCAAAAGGTGAGAGATGAAATTCTTTCTACTACAGTAGAAGATATCCGCAATACCAAGCCGATGTTGGAAGCATTACTTGCGGCAGACTGCATTTGTACCGTGGGCTCTGCAGCAAAGGTAGAAGAGTGCAAGGAACTCTTTGATGTAGTTAAGACATTAATGTAATACGAAAAGAAAGGCAGGCTGCGGAATCGCAGCCTTGGCCGATTGGAGAAAATCTATGAATAACAGTTTTAAATCCGGCTTTGTCACCCTGATTGGCCGTCCGAATGTGGGTAAGTCCACCCTGATGAATCATCTTATCGGACAGAAAATTGCCATCACCTCCGACAAGCCGCAAACCACCAGAAACCGTATCCAGACGGTGTATACCGACGAACGGGGTCAGGTGATTTTCCTGGATACACCGGGTATCCACAAGGCAAAAAACAAGCTGGGTGAGTACATGGTTAAGGTGGCAAAGGAAACCTTAAACGAAGTGGATGTGGTGCTCTGGCTGGTGGAACCTACCACCTATATCGGTGCCGGAGAACAGCATATTATTGAGCAGCTGGAAAAAGTAAAAACACCGGTAATTCTTGTGATTAACAAAATCGATACCGTCAAAAAAGAAGACATCATGGCGGCCATTGAAACCTATCAGAGCAAGTATCCTTTTGCTGAAATTGTTCCGGTTTCCGCAAAGGAAAAGGAAAATACCGACCGTCTGATGGAACTGGTATATAAGTATCTGCCGTACGGCCCGATGTACTATGACGAAGATACCGTCACCGACCAGCCGGAACGCCAGATTGCTGCGGAACTGATTCGTGAAAAAGCGCTGCGACTGCTTGGAGAGGAAGTTCCTCACGGCATTGCCGTAACCATCGAAAAGATGAGAGAGCGTGCCGACGGTTCCATGGTGGATATTGAAGCAACCATTGTCTGCGAGAGGGATTCCCACAAAGGAATTATTATCGGAAAGCAGGGTGCCATGCTGAAAAAAATCGGAACCAAGGCAAGGGAAGAAATTGAGCGCCTGTTTGAGTACAAGGTAAATTTAAAGCTTTGGGTTAAAGTAAAGAAGGACTGGCGGGATTCCGACATCCTTATGAAAAACTACGGTTACCGTGATAATCCGGATGAATTTTAATACGTGGTAAGTCATGGGAATTTTATTTCCAAATCTTCCATAGAGTAATTAGATTCACGTTGGAAATCCTAAGTATATCAGGAAAACATTCATTGATATGCGAAGGGAGAAGAGACTATGAAAACGTGGAATAATTTTAATTCGGATGCGGAATTTGGAGAAGAATTTTTACCGGGACAGAGAATCAGCGAGGCGACGGCCAATGATTACTGGCAGCGTTTTGCCAAGAGCGGAAGCATTTCCGATTATTTGAATTACACAGCTCACTCCCGGGGAGAGTCCGGACGGGACAATAGAAATTATTAAAGGATAGTTATGACAGGACAGATTAAACTGACCGGCATGGTGCTTGTTTCCATGCCGGTTGGCGACTATGATCGCCGGCTGACAATTTTAACAAGGGAACGGGGAAAGATTTCCGCATTTGCCAAGGGAGCCAGAAAGCCGACCAGTCCGCTGCTCGGTTGCAGCCAGCCCTTTTCTTTTGGGGAATTTGTTTTGTATGAAGGAAAAAGCTCCTACAACGTGGTCAGTGCGGATATCAGCAACTATTTTGCGGAACTCAGGGATGACGTGGAATCTATTTATTATGCCATGTATTTCTGTGAGTTTTCCTGTTTTATGACAAAAGAAAATCTAGAAGCGGGGGAACCGCTGAAATTATTATATATGACGCTTCGGGCCCTTTCAAAGCCGGCATTACATAAAAAACTGGTACGCCGCATTTTTGAACTTCGGTTTATGGCGGTAAACGGTGAAATGCCCCAGGTGGAAAACTGCGTGTTGTGCGGCAGGGAAGAAATGCTAAAGCAGCCGAACGGCTGGTTTTCTCCGTCGGAGGGCGGAATCTGCTGTGAAGAGTGTCGGAAGAAACGCATGCAGGAGCAAGGTGGTGCAGAAGGAACTACGACCGGGGGGAAATATCTTCCGGAGAATGATGGTGTATGGATAGGTACTTCCACCATCTACACCATGCAGTATATTTTAGCCACGCCGTTGGAAAAATTATTTACATTTACGGTGTCCGATGAAGTGCTATCCGAGCTTTCAGCGGCTATGGACCAATTTCTTGCAAAGCACGTAGGACACAAAATGAAATCGGAAGAAATGTTAGAAATATTTTAACTTTTTATAGAAAGGTACCTGGTATGCAAAAGAAAAAATGGATGCTGTTGATTGGAGTTTCCTGTTTGCTGGCATTGGCCGGATGTCATGGAGGACAGGGCGGAACCGTCCCGGAAAACGGCAGTAATTTGAAAAATAGCGATGGCAGTCACGTCGATGTAAGGCAGGTTGAACCGACCGCCACTACAAAACCTACCATTACACCAACACCGACCCTGCTGCCGGCGGAAGAATCCAAAGCCAGACAGGCGGCAGTAAACAAATTGATGGTTGGCATGATAACACCGGAAACCATCCGGGAGTACAGTGTACTTCCGGTGCTGGAGCTTACGGTGGAAAACCGGATAGGAGATATTTACGAAACCGGAACCATGGTGCTTTCCGATGTGTCGGAGCAGGTGCTGTATGAGGGCGGTCTGGAGATAAAGCTTCGCGGTAACTCCACCAGATATTTGAATAAGCGTCCCTATAAAATCAAGTTGGAAACCAAGTCGGATTTGTTCGGTATGGGAAAGAACAAGCACTGGGTACTGCTTGCCAACGATATTGACCATGCGTTAATCAGAAACAAAATTACCCTGGATTTTGCAAATGCCATCGGCATGAAGTTTGCCAGCGAGTCCCAGCTTGTTTCGGTATTTTTAAACGGCAACTATCAGGGGGTATATCAGCTTTGTGAGCATATCCGTGTAGGAAAAGAGCGGGTTAATATCTATGACTGGGAAGACTATTTCCTGGCAGAGGAATGGTCCGAAGATCTGGATATGAAAAAGGAAGACTATGAAGAAGCGGCAAACACCCTGCAGACCGGAGGATTTCTTTTGGAGGCGGACTTTTATGCATTTACGGATTCCAAAGCGTCCAAGGTGGTAACCAATTTCCGCCAGCCGTTTTATTTTAATACCCCGGAGGTTGTCCCGGAGGATTCGGAACTTTACAATTATACAAAGAATTATATCCAGTCCTTTGAATATGCCCTGCATAGCGAGGATTATATTTACAACAGCGATGACAAGCACTATTCCGCCTTTGGCATCCAATATGACGGTAAGGAAAACGGATGGTTTGCCAGCGTCAGCGAAGTGGATTACACGGACCCGACCTTTGACGGCTATCATTATTCCAGACTGTTTGATTTGGACTCCCTGGTGCAGAATTTCATGATATGTGAGCTGACCATGAACTGGGACAGCATGAAGAACAGTACGTTCCTGTATAAGGACATTGAAGGGCCTGCCTATATGGGACCGGTGTGGGACTATGACTGGGCTTACGGCAACATCAATATGTACCGTATCGACACTTACATTACCGATGACTGGCACACTACCAATAATTATTTTACCAGAGAGCAGTTTTACCAGTCGGTGCAGTGGAACCGGTATTTAATTAAGGACCCGTATTTCCTTATGAAGGTGTACGAAAAATACAAGTCTATCCGTCCAAACGAGTTAAAGGACTTCCGGGATTCCCTGGAATATTATCAGGAGTTCTTAAAATTCGACGGTGCTTTAAATGACAAGCGCTGGGGCTACGGCGGCAGAAACGGCGAAAAGTACGCCAAGGCTACCGACAGTCTGCAAAACTTTATTTATGACCGTGTAGCATGGCTGGACCGCCAATTCGTTGATTTTGAGACGCTGGTGGCCTCCCTGGGCTATTACGAACCGTCGCCGGAGGCCCTGCATGTGGAAACGGTAGAAGCCGGCGAAACAGAATATACTATTACTGTTGCAGTGGACGGTGTGGCAGCAGCTGAGGTGGAATATCAGATTAACGGTGTAAACTTAGTCCGGGCTGCGGTGGTTGACGGTGTCAGCACTGTAACCGTGCCTGCTGAGTGGTTTGGCGATGGAATGGATATGATTCAAGTGCGTCCGGTGCAGGAAGATGGCAGCTACTATTATTCCGTTATCGAAAAGGAAGCTTTACCGATAAGCAATTATTATTTGTTTGATTAGTTTTTTGCGGTTGACATTTCCGCAAATCTCAAGTATAATTGCCCCATAGTTAAACGGCTGTGAAGAGGAGTAGTACACATACAGACTGGTTCAGAGAGAAGATGGTTGGTGAAAATCTTCCCAAAATGTAGTGGAAAGGCGCCTTGGAGCTTTGGTTTTGAACGAGAGAGGGATTTGAACCCACGACATCTTAAGTAGAGGCCAACGGATTCCCCCGTTACGGGAATGAGAGAGCATAACGCATTCCGTTATGAAGCTAGGTGGAACCACGGACATCAAATTTGTTCGCCCTAAGCAGACAAGACACTTGTTCTGCTTAGGGCATTTTTTATACCCTTTGCAGAATATAACTATTTCAAAGAAAGAGAGGATTTTATTATGGAAAAGACCATGGACAAAATCATCGCTCTGGCTAAGAACAGAGGCTTTGTGTACCCGGGCTCCGAAATTTACGGCGGTCTGGCAAACACCTGGGATTACGGTAATCTCGGTGTAGAACTGAAGAATAACGTAAAGAAGGCATGGTGGAGCAAGTTCATCCAGGAGAACCCATACAATGTAGGTGTGGACTGTGCCATCTTAATGAACCCACAGACATGGGTTGCCAGCGGCCATCTCGGCGGCTTTGCAGACCCTCTGATGGACTGTAAGGAATGTAAGGAACGTTTCCGTGCAGACAAGTTAATCGAAGATTATGCTTTCGAAAACAAGATTACCTTCGATAAGGCTATTGACGCATGGACCCACGAAGAAATGAAGGCTTATATCGACGAGCACGGTATCGACTGCCCAAGCTGCGGTAAGCACAACTTCACTGACATCCGTCAGTTCAACTTAATGTTCAAGACCTTCCAGGGTGTTACCGAAGATGCAAAGAACATTGTTTACCTTCGTCCGGAAACCGCACAGGGTATCTTCGTAAACTTCAAGAACGTACAGAGAACTTCCAGAAAGAAGATTCCGTTTGGTATCGGTCAGATCGGTAAGTCCTTCCGTAACGAAATCACACCTGGTAACTTTACTTTCCGTACCAGAGAGTTCGAGCAGATGGAGCTTGAGTTCTTCTGTGAGCCGGATACCGACCTTGAATGGTTTGCATACTGGAAGCAGTTCTGTATCAACTGGTTACAGACCCTTGGCATCAAGCCTGATGAAATGCGTGTACGTGACCATGATCCGGAAGAACTTTGCTTCTATTCCAAGGCTACTACCGATATCGAGTTCTTATTCCCATTCGGTTGGGGCGAACTTTGGGGTATTGCCGACAGAACCGATTACGACTTAACACAGCATCAGAATACCTCCGGTCAGGATATGACCTACTTTGATGATGAAAAGAAGGAAAAGTACGTTCCATACGTAGTTGAGCCATCTCTTGGTGCAGACCGTGTAACACTTGCTTTCCTTTGTGCAGCATACGATGAAGAAGAGATTGCAGAGGGCGATGTTCGTACCGTGCTTCACTTCCATCCGGCACTTGCACCGGTTAAGATTGGTGTGCTTCCTCTTTCCAAGAAGCTTTCCGAAGGCGCAGAAAAGATTTACATGGAGCTTTCCAAGAAGTACAACTGTGAATTCGACGACAGAGGCAACATCGGTAAGAGATACCGCCGTCAGGACGAAATCGGTACTCCGTTCTGTATCACCTACGACTTCGAATCCGAAGAAGACGGTGCAGTTACCGTCCGTGACCGTGATACCATGGCTCAGGAGCGCGTAAAGATTGAAGACTTAAAGGCTTACTTCGAGAAGAAGTTTGAGTGGTAAATAACAAAGACAGGGGTTACTTTCACATGTGAAAGCAACCCTTGTTCCATGATAAGCAGATGTAAGCGTTTACATCGCAAATGCTGAAAAAATCAGTGTTTTTTGTAAAAAAAGTGTTTATTTTTTAACGGGGTTATGTTATAATCGAGGTTGCGACAATGGGACTTGTATACATACCAAAATTTGCAACATCAAAAGAGTCCCGTTAAAATAACAAAATAAAGCAGGACAACCCTGCAAAAAAAATTTAGGAGGATATTACCATGGCAAGAAAATGGGTATACTTGTTCAGCGAAGGTAACGCTACCATGAGAGAGCTTCTCGGTGGTAAGGGTGCTAACCTTGCTGAAATGACTGGATTAGGACTTCCAGTACCACAGGGCTTCACAATCACAACAGAAGCTTGTACACAGTACTACGAGGACGGCAGAGAAATCAATGCTGAAATCCAGGGACAGATTAACGAATACATTGTAAAGATGGAAGAAATCACAGGCAAGAAGTTCGGCGATAAGGAAAATCCTTTACTCGTTTCCGTACGTTCCGGTGCACGTGCTTCCATGCCGGGTATGATGGATACCATCCTTAACCTTGGTTTAAATGAAGAAGTAGTTAACGTTATCGCTGCTAAGTCCGGCAACCCACGTTGGGCTTGGGACTGCTACAGAAGATTCATCCAGATGTACTCTGACGTAGTTATGGAAGTTGGTAAGAAGTACTTCGAAGAACTCATCGACAAGATGAAGGAAGACAGAGGCGTTAGCCAGGACGTTGACCTTACAGCAGATGACTTAAAGGAACTCGCATACCAGTTCAAGGCTGAATACAAGGCTAAGATCGGTGCAGATTTCCCAGATGACCCTAAGGAACAGTTAATGGGCGCAGTTAAGGCTGTATTCCGTTCCTGGGACAACCCACGTGCAAACGTATACCGTCGTGACAACGATATCCCATATTCCTGGGGTACTGCTGTTAACGTACAGTCCATGGCGTTTGGTAACATGGGTGATGACTGTGGTACAGGTGTTGCGTTCACTCGTGACCCGGCTACCGGTGAAAAGAAGCTCATGGGTGAGTTCTTAACAAACGCTCAGGGTGAAGACGTAGTTGCCGGTGTTCGTACTCCAATGCCAATCGCTCAGATGGAAGAGAAGTTCCCAGAAGCTTTCGCTCAGTTCAAGGACGTTTGCGCTAAGCTCGAGAACCACTACAGAGATATGCAGGACATGGAGTTCACTGTTGAAAACAAGAAGCTCTACATGCTCCAGACACGTAACGGTAAGAGAACCGCTCAGGCTGCTCTTAAGATCGCTTGCGATTTAGTTGACGAAGGAATGAGAACAGAAGAAGAAGCTGTTGCAATGATCGATCCTCGTAACTTAGATACATTATTACACCCACAGTTTGATGCTAAGGCATTAAAGGCTGCAACTCCAATGGGCAAGGGTCTCGGCGCTTCCCCAGGTGCTGCTTGCGGTAAGGTTGTATTCACAGCAGAAGACGCTGTTGAATGGGCTGAAAGAGGCGAAAAGGTTGTTCTTGTACGTCTCGAGACATCCCCAGAAGATATCACAGGTATGAAGGCTGCTCAGGGTATCCTTACAGTACGTGGTGGTATGACATCCCACGCTGCAGTAGTTGCTCGTGGTATGGGTACTTGCTGTGTATCCGGTTGTGGCGACATCAAGATGGACGAAGAGAACAAGAAGTTCGAATTAGCAGGCAAGACCTTCGTTGAAGGTTCTGAAATTTCCATCGACGGTACAACAGGTAACATCTACGATGGTCTCATCCCAACTGTAGAAGCTACTATCGCCGGTGAGTTCGGCAGAATCATGGCTTGGGCTGATAAGTTCCGTAAGCTTCAGGTTCGTACAAACGCTGATACTCCTGCAGATGCTAAGAAGGCTCGTGAGCTCGGTGCTGAAGGTATCGGTCTCTGCCGTACAGAGCATATGTTCTTCGAAGAAGACAGAATCGCTGCATTCCGTGAAATGATCTGCTCCGATACTGTAGAAGAAAGAGAAGCAGCTCTTGAAAAGATTCTTCCTTACCAGCAGGGCGACTTCGAAGCTCTTTACGAAGCTTTGGAAGGACATCCTGTTACTATCCGTTTCCTGGACCCACCTCTTCATGAGTTCGTTCCACAGGAAGAAGCTGACATCGAAAAGCTCGCTAAGGCTCAGGGTAAGAGCGTAGAAGCTATCAAGGCTATCATCGCTTCCTTACATGAGTTCAACCCAATGATGGGTCATAGAGGCTGCCGTCTTGCGGTTACTTACCCAGAAATCGCTAAGATGCAGACAAAGGCTGTTATCCGTGCAGCTATCAACGTTCAGAAGAAGCATGCTGACTGGAAGGTAGTTCCAGAAATCATGATTCCTCTTGTTGGTGAAATCAAGGAATTAAAGTACGTTAAGAATGTAGTAGTAGCTACAGCTGATGCTGAAATCGCTGCTGCAGGTGTTGACCTCAAGTACGAAGTTGGTACTATGATCGAAATCCCAAGAGCATGCTTAACAGCAGACGAAATCGCTAAGGAAGCTGAATTCTTCTGCTTCGGTACTAACGACTTAACTCAGATGACTTACGGTTTCTCCCGTGACGACGCTGGTAAGTTCTTAGATGCTTACTACGACGCTAAGATCTTCGAGAACGATCCATTCGCAAAGCTCGACCAGACCGGTGTTGGTAAGTTAATGGATATGTCCATTAAGCTTGGTAAGGCAGTTCGCCCAGACCTCCACGTAGGTATCTGTGGTGAGCACGGTGGTGACCCATCCTCCGTTGAATTCTGCCATAAGCTTGGCTTAACATACGTTTCCTGTTCTCCATTCCGTGTGCCAATCGCAAGACTGGCTGCTGCTCAGGCTGCTATTGCTGATAAGTAGAGCAATCGCTTAACTAACGGTTAAGGAAAATCAATAAAAACAACAAAACGCTTCAGAATCTGTAAAGGTTCTGAGGCGTTTTTTGCGTGGTGGGGAAAGTGGGAGAAAGCTAGGTGAGGAATGGAGTTGTGGGGAAAAAGCAATCGGTTTTGCAGAAGAAATGTTAGATAAAGAAGGTATAGAATAAAAAGAAAATCTATGATATGATTATTAAAGTATAGTTAAGGAGGTTTGCTGTATGGCGAAAACATGTGTTGCTTGTGGTAAAAATATTGGGTTAATGACAGTGAGAATTCCTTTGATAGATAATGAAGAGGTTTTTATCTGTGCAGATTGTTTTAGCAAAATGCCACCAGTTTTGAACGATATTTATCAGCAACAGGTTTCTTTCTATAAGAGTGAACTTATAGAAGTCAAAGAAAGTGTAATCCAAAAATTGAATTTAAAAGGTTTTAATACTGATACAAGAAACATTGTGGCAAAGTTTTTTGATAATAAAATCGCAAAGGCGAAAAACAAAGTAGATGATGATAATGCAATTGTTCAAAAAATATGCCCAATATGCAAAAAAAGAGTTACATATGAATGCACTTCTTGCACAACATGTGGTTATGTGTTTAGTGAAGAAATTGTAATCAATCTAAAAGAAATTGCTGAAATGTATAATAATAGAATAGAGCAGTATAGAAAGAATCCATTTTATGAATATGACTATATTGTTATTCAGAACAATAGTGATGGTTCAACAAATAAAGAAAAAATTGAACAAATTATTCAGAAACATGCTCTGCAAGGATGGCGTCTTGTGACTATGTATTCAAATGAGATAGGGAAAAATGCATTAGCAGTTAGTGGTATCGGGGCAAATTCTACGATGTGTGAAGATATTCTTTTGTTTGAACGTTGTATAAAAGCTGAACAGTTGTAATGGCCTTTTGTCGATGAGGAATTTGCGCGGAAAAAGAAGAGATTACTTGAGCAGTTAAATAGTTTAAATAAAAATAAGGAGGTAAAAAACTATGGCAAAAATAATTGTACTTTTTAATCACAAGGGTGGAGTAAGCAAAACCACGACTACTTTCAACTTGGCATGGAAGATTTCAGAAATGAATAAAAAGGTACTAATTGTAGATGGAGATCCCCAATGTAATTTGACTGGTATGTTTCTTGGAGAAGCATTTGACGAATATTATGAAAATGAATGCACGAAAGATAATAATATAAAAGATGCGGTTAGTATGGCATTTAACGGCAGACCTCAACCGATTGAGGCTATAACATGTCCACAGCATCAAAAGAATGAAAATTTGTATATTATACCAGGACATATGGATTTATCAGAGTATGAATCCTCATTGAGTTTAGCAATGAATAGTAATAATGCAATTGTTACTCTTCAGAATTTACCGGGAGCTTTTTATGAGCTTATTAATAAATGTTGTCAGAAATATGCTATAGATTATGTGTTTATAGATATGAATCCGGGATTGAGTGCTATTAATCAAACCTTCTTTGTATACTCGGATGCATTTATTGTACCTACGAATCCAGATCCGTTTTCTGTGATGGCTCTAAAAACATTAAAGAAAACTCTACCAAAGTGGAAAAAATGGGCAGTACAAGGCAGGGAATTATTCAGTGAATCGTCTTATCCTTTGCCGGAAAGCGATATGAAATTTGTTGGTGATATTATACAACGTTTTAGTTTGAGAAATAGGAAGGCTGCAAAACCATACACTGGAAAGATAAACGAGATTAAAGAATATATTTGTAATGATTTTGTAGAAGAAATGCGAAAAAACGGAATGCTGTATGAGATTGATGAACTCATGGAAAATAAAGGATTCGAAGGGCGTTGTTTAGGAGAAATTGCAGATTTTGGTTCATTGATACAAAAGGCAAATGAAGCGTTAGTTCCTGTTTTTGCTTTGACCAAAGAAGATATGGATGCGGTTGGAAATGTATATGATAGCATGGAAGCTAAAAGAGCTTTATTTGATGATATTTTCACGAGAATTGCTGAACTGATAGTGGAGATTGTATAATGCTTAATACATACAAAAGATTTTGTCAGCTTATTGATGACACAAGAAATGTCGATAATTTATATAGCTATATTCATAATAATATAGTTGTTCCTATTGATGCTAGTGATTTACTAAGATGGCAATGGGTTCAGTGTGTCTCTGCGTTAGATAAGTTGGTGCATGACTTGGTAAGAATAGGAATGGTACAAATTTATAACGGAACACGCACGAGTACAGCACAATATAATAGTTTTGCTCTTAATATGAGTACATATCAAGAGATGATGAATGATCCAATGAATGCATCGCTAATTTTTGAACAGAGAATTATTTTGTGTAATGGGTTTAAGGCGTTTCAAGAGCCTACAAAAATAGCAGAAGCCTTGGCTTATATCTGGGAGGAAAAAGATAAGTGGCTAGCAATAGCAAACTACGTTGGCATAGACAAAAGTACGTGTACTACTACGCTAAAAAATATTGTACTTAGAAGAAATCAAATTGTGCATGAGGGCGATTACACGGATGCATTATTGAAACGTCAGGATATCTTTGAACAAGATGTACAAGACGTGCGAGACTTTGTGCTAAAATTAGGAGAGGGTATATATAATTGTGTAAAATAGTTTAATGTGCTTTTGAAAAAAATCTGTGAGAAGATGTAGTAGAATATAATGATATATGATACAATAAGAACTAGAGAGGATTGTTTTATAGGAGGTGGCATTATGTGTGTTGTAGCAGTAAAAGTTCCGGATGAAGTTATTCTGGATTTGCGTGAAACAAGAACAGATTTTTCAAACTATATAAAATCTATGGTTGCTGTTGAATTATATAAAAATAAAAAAGTGTCTTTGGGCTATTGTGCTGAAGTGGCAGAAATGTCTAAGGAAGAGTTTATAAAGTGCCTTGGTGAAAACGGTCTGTCAATCTTTGGATTTGATTCTGATGAAGAATTTATGGAGGAGCTTGCGAATGCGTAAAGTAATTGTGAACTCCACTCCGTTGATTGCGCTGTGTCATGTGAATCAGCTGAATGTATTAAAACAGTTATATGGCGAAATTACGATTCCAAAGGCTGTATATGATGAGATATCTGTAAAAGAAGACTCCGTGTGCAAAAAGAACGTGGACGAATCTTTAGATTGGATTCATGTGCAGGAGATTCAGAACCAGATGGCAAAGACCATGTTCAAGTCTCAGCTTCATGACGGAGAAGTTGAAGTGATGATTCTGGCAATGGAGCAGCATGCAGATGTAGTAGTGATTGATGATCAGAACGCGAAGAAGTATGCAAAATATTTAGAACTTCCGGTGACAGGTACATTGGGAGTTTTGATGAAAGCAAAGCAGAAGGGGTATCTTTCTGAATTAAAGCCGGTACTGGATGTGATGGTTCAGAACGGAATTTATATCAAGCCAAATTTGATGGAACTTTGTTTAAAGCAGGTAGGGGAGTAGTGCTATGTAAATAGCCCTGCTCCTTTTTAGGATGATAACTTTAGGAGGTATATATGAAAAGAAACAAATGGAAAATTATGGGCATTGCATTCGCGCTTATTTTTCTTGTTTTTTTGCTTGTGAGCAAAAAAACGAATATACTATCTGATGATATGAGAATGGTACTTTCAGGTGTGTTTATTTTACTTATAGTTTTCATGATAATATCGCTTGGAGGAATCCAAGTGATTAAATTTTACATAGATTCTGTCAAAAATATGAGATCGTGTGGAGACGATTTTTTTGATGAATTGGATGACTACAAACAACATTGTGGTGAGTCAAACGAGCATTATCAAGATGTGATACGAGCAATAGCACTTTATTATAGACCGAACGGTAATGTGGATAAAGTGGTTGGGAAAGATTTGAAACGGTTATTAAATCGGGCAGAATTTTTAAAAAGAGAAATTAAAATAGGTGAGCATTTTATTACGTGCATTACATCGTTGGGAGTATCTATAGCTGCTGCTTTTTTGATAGCATTAGAAGTTAAACCAGATGGTCAGGATCTAATTAATATGATTGTCGGTTTTTTTGTGTTTTTTGCGATGTTGCTTTTGCCGTACAACAATGTGATTAAAGGGAGTGCTAGTGAAATCTACAATTTTGAATTGCAATTATTGAAAGAAAAAATTAAAATAGTAGAAGAAAATATTTGTAAATCCGCGATGAATGAAGAAATAATGAGAACTAAAAAGAATGTCTTGAATGTTTTGGGGGATAAGTATGTTACTTCCATTCGGAAGAGCAAAGAGTTACTTGATGATATAAGAGCTGTTGAACAGTTAGATTTGTGTGAGGGGGAATTTTCCAATTGTGAAACAATCAGTTTTATAATTGGAAAAACAAAAAGAAGTGGAGTATTACTGTTTAATGACAAAAATCAACTTGCAAATTCGGCTTATAAGAAGCTATATAAGATTTTGCGGAAATATGATCTTATATATGAGATAGAAGGAGAGGAAGAAATTTGAAGATAAAGGAGGAAGGATATTCTCTTCTGACCAAACTCGATAAAATGGTTATTAAGTCTTTTGCCAAGTACTTCCTTTCCATATTTTATCCGCATTTCACTGAGAAAGAGGGTATCTTATTCCCGAGATTGCTACTCCCTCTTTACGGCGCTCACCAGGCTGCTATCGCTGATAAGTAGAACGATTCTTGGAGTAACGGTTACTCTAACTAAGTAAAATAATGAAATCTCCGTTTGGAACGTAACAGTTCTGAACGGAGATTTTTTTGTGGGGAAAAGGGGAAGAAAGCCAGGTGGGGAATGGAGTTGTGGGGAAAAAGCAATTGGGGGTAGTGATAAGAGTTGCGGAGAACATATTTAGGAGATATAATAAAAAGGAATATTGTAGAAACAGAGGTGAAAATATGGGCTTCTTCAATTTTGTAAAGAAAATAGTCAGAAAGTATAAGAATATGAATTTTGTATTGGATAATCAAGAAATTGATAATAAATCAGTAGAAGAAACAGGAAAGAAGCAGGAGATAGAAAAAGAAACAATAGATATACTTGTTACAAATGATATAGAAAATTGCGTCTGCACGACAGAAACAAGCGAAATAGCAGAGGAAGAGAATGATTGTGACGGTAATAGTGTAGAAATAGGCTATGAAATACCAGGAAATAAGTTTATTAAAGTTTATAATACAAATAGAATATACCGAAAAAAGAAATATATAGTGGGTGAGGATATTACTCCTGGCGAATATTATCTTTGGGGGCGTAATGTTGTCGCTAAAGTAATAGGAAAATCTAAAAAAGAACTTTATGAAGGTTTTCAAAATTGTCGAGATGTGTATGTGAATCTCGTTGAGAAAGATGAAATTATATTGGAAAGTGGTTGTATGACATGTATCGATAATATTATTTATACATATAGAAATTCGGATGAAATAGTTCCTAGGCATGTATATCGTGTTGGAATCGAGATACCACATGGAAACTATAAATTTAAATATAAAAAGAAATATGATTTTGGAGAAGAGATATTTAATTTAGATGTAGGTGAGTGCGCGTTTAATAGACATGAGGACTGTTCTGGAAGGTATTTTCGAAAGAAGGCCAAAGAAGGTGTCGTAACAGTAGACGAAATGGTAAAGTACATTACGATTAGAAATGGATGTGCTTTATTAGAGGAAGAAGGATTATTTATCGATAGTACAGGCCCAGAATTTTTTCGTAGAAGTTTGGAGGTTCGCGAATATAGAAAGAAGAAAGAGGTAGAACGAAAAGAAAGAATAAATAAGTATAATGAATTATATGATGAAAATAATGTCTACTTTTATTTTTCTGTTATAGATCCAGTTGCTGAACTTGTTTTATCTACTTTTTTTTCTGATAAGGAATTAGAGTTACTTACTAATTTGTCAGAAGAAGATTTTGCTAAAAATTATAAAGCAGGTGTAGATAAGAAAGATTCGGAAAAACAATTACTAATTATGAGTTTATTTTTATTACATAAGATAGATATTCCGAGAATATATAATTGTTCAATATTCGGGATATTAGATTGGTATGGCAATATAAATTCGAGTTCTGGATTCTATGTAAAGAAGGCATTCAACGATATTACTAAGTATATTTCAAAGAATATAAGTGAAATTGAAAATTATTATGAAGCAATATATCCAGAGTGCGTATTGTATAACATACGTTATTTTGAAAATTATGCTCCATTATTCAACGAGGAAAAACCATTGTATTGTATGTTGAATAATGTGTCAGCTGGGACTTTATATAATAAGTATGTTTTGGATTTAGCTGAAAGAGGCCTTATATCCAAGAAGTGGAGAAATGAATTTGACTTGTATCTTATGACGAAATCATATTATCCTGATGCAAAGTACCAGTATCATGATAAAATATTGGATAAGCAGTCTTTGGATATATTTATTCCAAGTATCAATATGGGCTTGGAATATCAAGGAATACAACACTACCAAGCGGTAGAGTTTTTCGGTGGAGAAGAAGGGCTTGAAGAACGCAAGAAACTGGATGCTTCTAAACGTGAAAAATGTAAACAAAATGGGATTCTTCTGGTTGAATGGGAATACACTAAAGATATTACGGATTCTAATTTTGTGCAGATGTTAAGAGAACATGATTTATCTATTCCTGAAAAAATAGTAATTAAGCAAGAATATCTAAAAGAAATAGAAAATGAAGAGGCAGTCAATGATAATAAGGAGGTTCTCTTTCAATACAGTTTGAGTGGCGTTTTTGTAAGTGAATTTGCTTCCATAGATGACGCTGTAGAAAAAACAGGTATAAACAAAATAAACATTCAACGAGCATGCATAGGCTTTAGAGACACGGCTGGGGGATATCAGTGGAGAAAGGTTCCGGTTGAAACATTACACACAAATATAGAGCCTGTCGTCCAACGAAAAAGTGCGGGAGGAAAGCGTGCAATTAATCAGTATGATATGGAAGGGAACTTTATCAAAAGATATGAATCACTTACAGCAGCATCGACAGAAAATGCAATAAACTCTAAAAGTATACGAGATGCAGCAAATAATAAACAGAGACATGCTGGAGGGTTCGTTTGGAAGTATGAAGATGAAGATTAAAACAAGAGGTTAGTTTTGATCATTCAATATCTAATATGAAGGCAGATAATTATAAAACAAAGAACGGAGAAGAAAAAGAAATGTATTTAAAAAATATTTATATTAAAGCATATGGACCTATTGAGAATCTCTCATATAGATTCAGATACGATGAAAATCATAACCCCATACCACTTGTTTTAATTGGAAGAAATGGTTGTGGAAAAACTTTATTTTTTTCTAATATTGTGGATATGATTGTAGAAGCGAAGAAACAGTTATACCCGGGTGGTGTATTAGAAGTTTCGCCTAACAAATATTATAAAATGGGTAGTAAAGATTATATTAGTATGACAGCTAATACTTCTGTAGTTAACATTCAAATGACTATGGGGATGCAGGAGATAAAATACAAAGACATAATGTCACGGGATGTTGAGAGGGCTATAAAAGAAAGAGAAGTTGTAGAAAATGCAGTAATAACATCAGCAGATTTTAAAGAAACAGGTTACTATAAGGAGGTTATAACACAAGGGGTTACTCGAAATGGGTTTGAAAAAGAGATTGTTCTATTTTTTCCGTTTGATAGATTTTATAAACCTTTGTGGTACAATCCAGAAAATTATAGTAGAATCATAATGGAAAGAGATAACAGTGTTGGATATTCAAAAACAAATTTGATTAAAACAGATTCTCTTGAGAATATTGCAGAGTGGTTTAGGCATGTTTATTTGTGCAGTCAAATGATAAGTGTGCGCTTGCCTAGTGATGAAAGCCTACCAGAAGAAATAAGAGGACAGTCCTTTTTATTACCTCAGGATACGAAATTGCAGTATCAATTAAAACATATTCTCTCAGTTATTAAAGGTGATGGTGCGTATGGTACAAGAAATATAAAACGAAACCAAAAAGGAATAGGTTTACAGGGGCCATCTATATCTTGTAATGATATCTCTCAGTTATCAGCCGGAGAAATGGCTTTATACTCTATAGCGCTGTCAATTATTAAAGAATGGGATGTGTTTCATAATGATGATAATCTTGAATTGGAGAATATTACAGGCTGTGTGCTGATAGATGAAGCAGATGCTAACTTACATATTGACTTCGCTTATAGGGCATTACCGGCACTTATGAAATTATTTCCTAAAGTGCAGTTTGTATTAAGTACACATTCCCCGTTCCTTTTAGCCGGTTTAAAAGAAGCATATGGTAAAAATATTGATATACTATCTCTTCCGACAGGAAATTTGATAACGGATTTGAATTCTTTTTCGGAAGTAAAAACAGCTTACAAAGTTTTTTACGAAGAAACAAATAATATTTTGCATCAGTTAGAAGATTTAAAAAATGAATATAACCGTATTAAAAGTTTTACTGACAGAATCATCATTTATACGGAGGGAAAGACAGATGTAAAGTATTTAAAACTTGCTTTTGAGAAGTTGGAAGGTTTTGACGAAATTAAGAGTCGAGTAGAATACTATGATATAGAGCATGCCAAGAATACAGGTGATGGAGAACTAGATAAAATATTTAATTATTTACAAAAAGGAAATGATTCAAATATAAAAATATGTATGTTTGATAGGGATAATACTGATTATATTTTTTCAAGACCGTTTGTGCAAGGGAATAATCATGTATATAAGTTTAATATTCCGGTACCATCTCATAGAAATGAAAATGATAAGATATCGATTGAACATTGCTTGTCAGATGAAGAAATAAAAACATGTGATGAGAATAGTAGAAGAATTTTTCTTTCCGGAGAGTTTAATGGAAAAGGTGTTAGTGTGGATGGGCAGTATCTGTGTAAACATATATTGAGTAAGAACCCGCTAGAGATACTTGATGGTTCTAACACCAAAAAGGTTTATAAACTTGAAGGTGATGATGAGATAAATTATGCATTGTCAAAGGATGATTTTGTTCAGCACATTATTAATAAATCTCCTGGCTTTGAAGCGTTTTCATTTGAAGGGTTTAGACCGATATTAGAACTAATACAAGAAATTGTTCAGAATGAGCAATGCGGGCAGAAATAGGTGATTGTATGGATAAAACTTGTAATAGAGGAACTGATATTTCTAATGGCAGATAACAGATGTCATTTGTCTTTGCTAAACACACCGAAAAGTCCTTTTGTCCAGTCAGTCCTTATCATGTTTACATGCATTCCCCCGAGAAAGAGGGATACTTACTCCCGAGATTGCTACTCCTTCTTTAGAACATCAACCAGGCTGCTATCGCTGATAAGTAAGAGGCAAACGAGTATTCAATGAAGAACGGTATGTTCAAGGACATGCAGATTGAATAACATACGCCGGAAAGCACGTTAGTGCTTTCGGTGGCGAAATAAAGAAGACAGCGCAACACATGAGTGTTGTGGCTGTCTTCTTTTGTTTTTCCAGCGGGAAGGATGCGGTGGCAGACTTGCCGATAGTGTCAAGTTTTTTTCGCAAATTTAATTTTGCCGTTCAGTAGCTAACAGTTAACCGGCTATGATATCAGACAGGGAATCATCCTCTTCCTCGAACTTGGAGAGGTGATACCAGATTGATGCAACAAAGGATATGGAGTTTTCCTTTAATATACAATAGAGTGAAAGAACTGCTAGGAGGGCACAATGTGCCCTCTTTTTTGTTTTGTCTTATTTGTTGTTGACTTTTTTTAAATATGGCGTTATGATAAACCTAGAAAGAATTCTTGGCTTGTCTCTATTGCGGACAAAAATACAAATACCTTAGGAGGAACTATATGGATTATGTTAAGGAATTGGCGCTTACATTAGTAAATCCAGGTCCAAAGGAATCACTGAAAAAACATGAAAAATGGATGTACGCTTGTGTGGATAAGTATAACTGTATAAGTAACGAATCCACTGTGAACAAGAAAAGAGCGGAAATAGTGTGCATCGAAGAGAATAGAATTATTTTGCGTCTATATTCGGAAACAAATTTGGAAAAGGCACCAGGAAGAGCGTTAAGTTTGTTAAGCAGACTGCTTATTACAAATGATGGTTCTAATGAGTTTGATGAATTTTTCTTGAAAAATACATTTCATGGTAAGCTTTTTCGGACAGCATCAATTAATGAAAATGAGACTAATGTAGTACTTGAAGATGTGGATGTAATTAAAATTTTAATGGATTATGTTGTAACACCTAAGAGCAAGATACCGGATACTCAGAAGAGAGCTTTTAATGAAATTAAGAGATTAACACAAGAATATTTAGTTAAGGAATTAGAAGTAATAAAACTGTTAAAAGAGAGGAGAACAATTGGAAATGAAGAACAAAATGATTAGAAGAACCATTAGGAGATTAGTGATAAAAAAAGGGGGGGCTTATGATACCCGCGCTATAATAAGCTGTATATCGAAAAGCTTTCACATTTCTAAGCAGTCGGCCGCATCTCATGTTCGCTGGTATAGAGACCTGGGTGCGGGTCGCGCCGGTATAGAAATTATTATTCCACATAGCCGGTCAGATGCTATGTACGTGTGAAGAAATATCTGCCATATCATGGAGATGGAAGTGAATTGTTAAAGGCAGATATATGCTCGAGCGATATTTTAGTAAATAACAATAGAATTACCTTTAAGGAGATAATGAAAAATCCAAGATATAGGGAAATAATATTTGGAGATGAGTAGGGGCAGGAAGGAATTGTTTGAAAAAAATGGCATCACGTATGTTACATCTGGCCGTCGCAGAGGAATTGCTGAAGATGTTTGTAGTTACGGATAGCAAGCGGAAATTTTGTAAATGCTGGTTTGCTTGATATATGTGGTTATGAAATTAAAGAACTTTCAAGGTCACATTATGTGACCTTGAGCATAATTATTTTGAGGTCGGAAATGGTTCCCGACGCACTCTGTAAAGAGTACCTGAGATGATGGATACACCGCCCATCCAAAATAATTATGCTTTTATTCTTGTAAAAACTTGATTTTATATGTAATTCGCATATAATAGCATTACAAACAAATGCAAAACAACTACAAAATGTTTTTGAATGGAGGTGCTATTATGGCAGAACAGGTATTGATTCAGTTTCGTGCAGATAAAACTTTAAAACAGGAAGTAACAGCAATTTATGAAGCACTAGGAATGGATTTGCCTACTGCATTTCGTATGTTTATGGCTAGAAGTAAAATGGTGAATGGCCTTCCGTTTGAAGCTACATTACCGGAAACTCCGGTATCAAGAGTTGAAGCATTATCCTATTAAAGATTTTATTGTGATACCGGCGGAAATGCTAGAGATTATTAGTTTGTCATTCCAATTTTTATTGCTTTTGTGAAAAGCGATAAAAACAAGCGATAAAAACAAGCGATAAAAACGGCGATAAAGTACCGAATATGAAAAAATACAACATCCGGAGGCTACATGATACAAACATTAGAAGAAGCACTTAACTACATATCCGAACTGGAAGCAGAAAACAAGGCATTACGCGAAGAATTGGAGTATTTCCGTTCCAGAAAACCTTCCGGTCGTAAAAAGCACGATGATTCCTGGATGGCTTCCTACAATGATTTTGCTGTTAAATATGAGGGCGGTATGTCTATTATGGAAATCGTAAACCAGAGCGACATCAGCAGAAGAACGGCATATCGGTATAAGGCGTATTATGATGAAATGAAAAAAAGAATTGATGAAAAGGAGTGATAAAAAGAGGGTGTCCCAAAAGTCATGAATTGACTTGAGGGATGCCCTCTTTTCAAGAAAAAAGTGGAGAAGGTTACCAGCCATTCTCCACTTTTGCCTTATTATGTGATATAATAAGACATGCCAACATTTAAAGATTATACT
>JAGBCB010000026.1 GCA_017938145.1 Lachnospiraceae bacterium | reverse complement strand
TTCGTCTTTGGTGAGTTTCATTTGACACCTCCTGAGTAACCTTTTTGTAGATGTGTTTACTCCGATAATCTAATGTTACACAGAAAGAAACATCTTGTCTACAAAAATAGGGTGGGTGTCTACTTTTAGCTTACCACTTCACAGACCCTAAAAGTAGACCCTAAAAAACTTGGACAAACCCTAAAGAACTTGGATGACCCTTTATCTTTTCGTCATCGAATACTTAACCAATCTTTTTTTCTTCGTATTTCATAATTCGTCCAATAATCTGTATAATACGAGAAAAACTCTGATACTACGGGCATATAATATCCTTGTCTTTCTAACTCGCATACTTTTTTGTACATAATTTTAATTATTTCGAACACATACAACACCGAATATCCTTGAAGATAATCCATATTAGCCGCTTCGTCTAATAGCAATCCTACTTGAGTTATTTCTTCCCCATCCATTCCATAGTGGAGAAATATACCCGTTTGTGCAAACATATCTATCATTTCTTTCCTATGCACATATTTCTTTTTCCCGTGTTTAGTACCAATTAATTCTTGAATCTTTTTCCATTCCGCCAATACACTTTCATGGTTTGTGTTTTGCCCTGGTTTCTCCATTATATAGTCCAAGTTGTAATACCGTGTATAACGTGCAAACTCATCTAAAAAGACTAATATTTCTCGGTGTATTCCAGTTAATTCTTTTAATCCGGCTTTGGACCATAATTCAATCAGTTTATGTCCCACAATATTCTTCGTTGTTATGGTTGGAAACTCTCCCGCATTTTCTCTTCGATACTTCATAATTATTATAATCTTAAGCAATCTTTCTATTGCAATCGAAAGTTCAAAAAAAGCTCGATAATAACTTCCCTTGTCTCCTATTTCCGCTCGACGCAACGAATGCAATCCACTCTTTAAAAGTGCTGATGTCAATTCGCACTCTTCAAGCATTCTTACTTCCTTCTCATTCATGTTATTTCTCCTTAATAAAACCACTCTTCCTCAAATTTTCTACCTGAACAAAGTAAAGTTTGTCCTATCCAGATGCCATGTTATATTAGCATGAAATCTCTGCGTATGCTTATCTCCACGAATTGTTTCGTACTCAAATATAATATCCGTTTTGTAACTTTGATCCGGATTATTAAAATTCAAAATAACATACATTTCATCATTAGGTCTTAAATAATCAATTGGCAAAAATACAGATGAAAAATTCT
This sequence comes from Lachnospiraceae bacterium, assembly GCA_017938145.1. Classification (GTDB taxonomy): domain Bacteria; phylum Bacillota; class Clostridia; order Lachnospirales; family Lachnospiraceae; genus SIG299. The sequence continues at coordinate 59,736 of JAGBCB010000026.1, read as the reverse complement.
CAATCTTCATTCTAAGATGTATCGCCGGACCAATACCAATATTTTTTATATGTAAATATGCCACTCCATTTCGAACCATCTTAATTTTATCATTCTGTATAGTTCCAAAATCAAATGGTTTCCAACCCGAAAAATTATATTTCTCCTCTTTAGCCCTAAAATACTCAAATGCATATGCGCCTTCAACCGGCTCTTTTTGTTTTTCGATTGATATATAAGGTAATACAGAAGCTCCTAATGCTTTTTTATTACTCCTTTTCGAAAATGCAATAGTAAGTAAGACCGATATAATTGTTCCCTCTGCTCCGATTATACTGCCAATCAAACCAACGTTTTCTTCAGCATTTTCATGCCTAAACACAAAGTATAAACACACTAAGCAAACAGAGATACACACTCCTATCACAATTTCAATATAATTCTCGATAAATCTACCTGCTTTTTCTCGAAAACCTTTTCGCCTTATACAACGTAATTCCTCTTTTAATTCTTTATTATTCAGTTTGACAACTTGAGGGTTATTTACAGCATACTGCATAGCCTCATATTCTAACTGCCGAATTGTCTTTCCATTAATTACACCTTCTCCATCCTCGTTATATGTCATATTGTCAGGAATAACTATCTCTTTTTCTTCTTTTCGGTTTTCCTCGATTTCGTTTTCTTTTAAATTTTTCTTTATGCTCACTATTTTTCCGAGGAAATATGGTATCAGTATGATGGTTCCCAAAAACTCATATACTTTTTGGGTCACTTCTTCATATTCCCCGTACTGAATAATAAGAAATACTATGACATAACTGCACAGGCCTGCAATCTGCGCTAACACATACATCCATTCGTTGTTTTTATGCCTGTTCCATAACTTTCTTATACATTTATACAACCCTCTTATAGGATCACAGATTGATACAATCACAACCGCAAACGTCATCCTAATGAGTATTTTCATTAACAAACACGCCACGCACCATATATCAAACAACAGCAAGGGAATAGTCATAAGTATTTTATACATAATACCTTTCTTATTTCCCTGCCACACTTCAAAACTTCTTAGCCCTGTATATTTTTCTCCTTGCTTCCATGAATTACATATTCTATCTATTAACTTCCTTAGCTTTCCTACGACAAAACTAAACTTAATTGCTAATTTTTTCCCAATTATCCATAGATAGTATAAAAGAATATATAATCCTCCTAATGCAAACAAAAAATTAAAGTAAAACCATAAAAGCTGTACTCCAACTTTTACTATATCTTTATGAGCCAATAATATTTTATTGAGCATATCAACTACCGGTTGTGATGAATTTACTGCAATCACCATCAACCACCACACCATATATGTAAATATAAAATCTTTAATATCCGAAAATGAAAATGCTCTGTTTTCTGGAATAAATATCATTTTTATTATCTGCTTGACTGCTATATATACATAAACAACTCCATATATTCCAACAAACCAAATAGCAGCTGCGTGATTATTCTGAACCACATTTAGAATCAGCCAAATGACCGCAAAGATGATAGCAAACATAATAACTAAGAACAAAAGTATTTCACCACTAGAACGCTTTGACTTACTTTCTGAGTTTTTTAAATTTGCACCGATTTCTTTTCCACTTCCCACTATTTCTGTAAGTACCCATATTGCCAGTAATATTAACACCATAATCGAATGAAAATATCCCCAAAACATTTTACTCATCTCGTCTTCATATGCCTCCAATATATGTTTTTAACATTATCGGCATTTTCCCCGAATAAATTAATCACTCCTTTTCCAATACAAAAGCAAGGTATCTCCACCTTGCTCTTCTTCATCTATTCACATTTTCTTCCTCCGTTGCATTTGCCACCTCTTCCTCCGACAATGCTATGTACTCCCTCTCCTCTGCACACATTAATGCAGCTTCCTCAATCGCACGTTCAACCTTCCCAACATTTGCTTCAATCAAAAGCTTACACAGGAATTCAGCGGTATCCTCCGCCGAATTCGGATTGTGAAAACGATAATTTAGTTTCCTCTGCTTCAAGCGGAATCTCCACCTCCTTAAGCTTGTCCTTCTTTCCAATACTATGAGAGTGTTTCTCAAGTTAGACCTCTCATCATTTTCTTTTCCTTCTGTATAGTACTTAGGGTCAAAAAAAGCTGATTGCAAAAAAGTTATAATTTATTAACCAAATTTAGTTCGACGCCATCGAACAAATCGCATTCGACACAGCCGAACACTACATATTTCACTAATGGCCGTTCAGCAACGCCGAACAGCTTCAACCCCGCATAAAACCTAACAATTCGACAACGCCGAACAAATTCGGCGCTATCGAACAGGCAAAAAAACAAAGGAAGCAGGATACGCCTAAAGTTGCACGCACTTTACGCAGAGAACTTCACGCCCGGGGCGTTCACACTAGGAGACCCAGAACCCGAAACTTGGCATTTGTAATTCCTTACTCATATGTTGACAGCATGAACCCGCTGATGCGCTAATAGGCAACTAAGAAAGGCTCTGATTCCTATCATTCAATAGAAACCAGAGCCTATCGCTCTCGTAACAGCCTAGCACATCCGCCCCTGCTGTAAACATATAGAATTTTTCTTACATTTCGTCCGGAAATTATATTCCAAATGTCTCCGACGGCAACTCAATCCCTAACATCGTTCCAAACTTGAGACCAAATTTCACAAAATTATATGAAACAGAAGTGACAACATTATCCGTTACCAGAAATCCGGCTTGCATCGGATTTTTCAGATTATCATCCCAACCTACCATCTCAGACAACTCTTCTTCCGAAAATCCTTCCTCCATAATCTCCTCTTTATTTATGCCGGCCATAAATGGTTTTCCCGATAATATTCCTGCGCTTACAAGCATAATTGGTGCAATAGAGATAGCACCAATTATTTTGTTATTGAACTGCTTGATGAAATCAATGACTCTTGGATTTTCTATTGCTTCCCGAATATCCAGTGCTCCCGGAAGAAGTAAACTATCATATTCTTCAATATCTAATTCGCTCAATTCTTTTTGTGGTATAACAAGCAAACCGTCTTCACTTCTTATAGGTTCTTTCGTTGCTCCGAAAATAACTACTTCCTTTTCACCCAAAGCCAATATTTCCAGTGCAACACTTATTTCAAAGTTGCAAAACGAATTATAAAGTAATACTGCCGTTTTCTTCATACATTTTCACCTCCATATAATTTTTTCTTCATTGTATTTTAAAAATCACACTTCCATCTCATACAAAGCCACAGAACGACCATTATCATAGTCAATTATATCCACGATTTTAAATCCGGCGTTCAAATAGATTTTCCTAACGGCCTTCTCGTCAAGCCCGGTATCCAGACGTATATATTTAGTACCATTTTTGCGGCATTCCTCTCTAATTGCCTCTACTACCAGCCTTGTCATATTCCTATGTGCATATTCTCTTTTAACACATAGTTTATGCAGATACACTGCTTGTACCTCAGATGAATCCTTCCAATATTCAGAATCATTTTTCTGTAAAATGAACGCACAGGCCGTCTTTCCATCTACTTTTCCGACACAAAAATTCTCTGGTTTTGCATCTTCCGTAATCAATTCCTCTGGTGTCAGCCACTCATCCAGCCATACGGAAAGCCTTTCTCTCTGCCCCACTTGGCAACTTCTCTCATGACAGTAATTGCCGCATCAAGTTGATTATAAATAATCTCAATATTTTCCATGATAATCCTCATTAATCACTTGTTTTCCGAACACAAAATATTCTTCTGTATTTCCCACGCATACTTTAAACAATAAACATAACTATATATTGGCAACCAAAACTTTTGCACTGTTTGCACTTAAAGCTATTTACCACACAATATATAATGAAACTCAACGGAAACGTATCCTCTACAACAAACCTATTGATTCAAATTTAGCAAAATCTTTTCCATATTCTTTTGACAAAACGTTATTAATCGAACCAACAATTGATTTATCCGCTTCTATGCATTCCTTATATTTTGAATATGCATCATCTCTTAAATTGTTCTCTAAAAGCATAGCAATAAATCTAAGTTCACTCTCTATATGTAAAAAATTTCGATAGATTTCCACTATTTCCATTTCAAAATAATTGTCTGTTTTCCCATTCTCAAATTTCAGTGTGGTATTATATGCATAGAATTCCTCAATATAACCGTAGATTTTTCCTGCAGATTCCCGAAAATCTTTCGCATCCCATTTATCCAAAGTTTTACAATATTCCGACAATATTCTCTTAATTTCTCTTTGTGTATTAAGGATGTTCCGAATAACCGTACGCTGTATAACTTTTCTATCTTGGTACTGTTCTGCCTTTGCTACCAACCAGGCTAATAAAGCACTACCAAATATAGCTAGCGAAATATCATATAAAATTTCGATTCCTTCTTTTTCCCCTTTTGCTCCCAAAATAACAATCAATGCTCCAATAGCCAACGCTCCTGTCAAAGGTTTCAATAATTTGTTTTTAACCATACTATCTCTCCTATCTTGCAAACCTACTTCTTTACCTTATTTTGTATCTGCCATTCATTATACCAAAAACACTCTCAGATTTCCACCTGAGAGTGCCATAATTTATTTCTATTCAATTGCCCAAATTACTTTACTTAAAAACCGTTCCTTTTCGTTACAACCATATGTATCGTACTCTTACTGATGCCAAACGCCTTCGCCGCCTGGCGCACCGTGGCATTATTGTCCACAATGTACCGTGCAACCTCCGCCGCTCTTTCCTCAATTTGTCTATACTTCACTGCACTTAGGTTATTCACAAGCGCCCCCGAAAGATTTGTGTTTGTACAGTGTATGAGAAAGGGGGTTCATTTATGCTTTTATCTTGAAATAACCAATTTCCCTGATTTATACCTCACCTGTTGCATTATATTCATTCACCAGGCGCAGAACCTCTGTTGCATCTCCCTTTAAAATCACTCTTGCCATGTCCGTAACGCCATCAAAGGAAAAACGGATATTATGGTAGCCGTCATTGGTAATACGATAGCAAAAGAATTCTGCAATCTTTTTTCTGTCAGAATGAGGAATATCAAGAATCATGCAAATTTCCTGCTTTTGCTTTTTATCCTCCAAAAGGAAATCATATACCAGACTGTTGTTCTTCGCTAAAATGCTTGGCCGTACTGCCGGATGACGCACAAACTCATCCACCTGTTCCGGTGTAAAATGCCAAAGACCGTTTATTTTCTCGCCTTTAAGAATGCCGGCTGCAATATAGTTGCGGATGGTCCGGTCTGTTAATCCCGTAAACATAACCAAATGATTGATAACATAGTAATTTCCTGTATCTTGCATAGTAAAATACTCCTTTTTCTATTTTCCCTGCAGGTCTTAACTATATTATAAGTTTGCATATCACGAAAATCAATTTGAAATCATGGCACTTTTTCATAGCAATACTATACAACCTCCTTAATCATCAAATAATTATTCAGTAATGTTCCATCCTTCAAACGAATGGCATTCGGATGTACTCCCGCAATCCGAAATCCCATCTTCTCATACAAGTGTCTCGCTCTTGCATTGCCCTCTACAAACTCCAGTTCCAACTGTGTTACCTCTTCTCTTGTTTCTGCAAGGCGAATCATTTCTTCAAACATTTTTGTACCGATTCCCTGATTCCAAAACTCGCTAATCAGGGCAATTCCTATGCTTGCTCTGTGTCTTGTTTTCATTCCCCTGAAAAAGCTTATCTCACAGTTACCAACCACTCTGCCGTCTACTACGCACATTATCATTGCTTCATTGGGAGATGCGTTTTTTTGTTCAAACAACTTTTTTTCTCCTTCCGGTGTGTACTTACCACACTCTTCCGGATAACGTAAAATAAAATCTGTTTCCCCGGCAGAAATCACTAAATACTCCAAGGTACTTTCTACATCTTCCTCTTTCGGGCTGCGAAGCACTGCTTCCCGCCCATCCTTTAATTTGAATTTTACTTCCTCGATAATCATATGTATTCTTCCTTTCTTTGAATGAGTTTCTTCTCCGGGCCCTGATGAAAAAGATAATAAAAAAACCACCTATCCGAAAGATAAGTGGTCAAAAACAATGATACAAAAAACTATGTTTTTGAAAGCTTATTTTTCTTCGTCGTCGGAATATTTACATACAGCAACAAGACCCTGCACATTAATCTGCATTGTCTGGTTAATTTCGTATGCATTTTCGACCACGAATAAGAACATTGTTAAGCTCCCTTTCCAAAAATATTTTTCACAACTATACTACCATTAATTTATTTTGTCAACAAGAATTTTACACAGTAAAATTCGAACTACTCCTTCTCCCCTTCGTTCGCTTCTTCCATTTCAATCTGTTCTTCTCCGACACCGTCCTCAAACTGCACCCGTAAAACTGCCTGAGCCCAGTTGACGGAAGTATAGGCGCACTTATTTTTTGCTTTCGCCTCTGCATCAAATATTCTCAGCAGTTCCGTAAGAATTTCTTTCGTCAGATAACCGCCCCGCCAATGGAATAACAGTACTTTTCCTTTCTTTACTGCCTGCTTTGTCCGGTTTTGCACCTCGTCCATGGTGGTCCAGGAAAGCTTCTTCTCTTTATAGTAAAAATGGTCGTTATCGCTGCAGACAGGCACTTTCCAAATCACAGGTTCATGGTCCCTGAAAATCTGCTTGTCGGACAAATTCACATAGTCATAACGTACCGTTCCGTCTTTAGAGAGTGTATTATCAAAGGTTACATCCAAGTGATAATACTGCCCGCCAATTCGGATGACATTCCAGGCATGCCGGTATTTAATTCCTTTGTCCGGATTTGCCTCCGACAAGGCGATAATGCACCAAATGTTCAGTTCGTCACATAGAATTTTTACTGCCTTTGCTATTCCCTCACAGACCGCCACTCCATTGCCCAGTGCCCCGATACTTTCATGGGAATATTCCTTCTTCAGCTTATCGTACTTCACGTTATTCACAATAAAGTCATGGATAAAAAGTTCTTTTCCCTTTTCATCCAAATCCGCCGCCTGACGGGCCAGCTTTTTTACCCTGGCCTCCATGGCCTGACGGTGTTCCCGGATTTTATCCTTCGAAAAAAGATACTGCGGTGTCATTTCCACCGCGGAAGAATCCGGGTAATACTTATAAGAAAACGTCACGGAATAGAAAATTTCCGGACAGTCCATGCGTATCATAAAATAAATATCCGACAATTCTTTGTTGGAAAGCATCGGTACCGCAAAGGAATCCTTTAAATTCAGCAGACCTTCTTTCATGGCATAATAGGCTCTTTGTTGTTCTTTATTCAGTTGGTCGAAGTAATAATTGTTTGCTTTTGCCATAGCTATAATTCCATCTTTCCAAAATTCCAAAAATCAATTTCCCTGGTCTGCTCATATTCAATAAAATCCAAACACACCTGAATCTTTTCATCGTCTTCGCCGGCTTCCTTTAATAAGTCCGTACTGTGCCAGTACAGCGGTTTGATACAACGGTACAACAGCGGAGCCGCCTGTTTTTCCAACGCATTAAATTCATATACTTCGGAGCTGATTTCCAGTACTTTTTTGATGCAGCGCAAAAAGTGATCGTCTTTATCAAAATCATCCCATCCTCTGACACTTACATAAGGCGCCTCTCTAAAAATCAAATTTAAGAAAACCTCTCTTCCGCCGATGTTAAAATCGTAAACGCCTTTAAAATTTCCTTCTTCGTCAAGTAGCACGTTGGTATCATTGATATCCGCCTGAAATACAGAGGTCGGCAAATTGCCGTAAAATTCCTGAAGCTGTGCTCTAGCCTCCTGCCAGTTTTTCCAAATACGTTCCACCTGTGCTTTATACTTTTTCGGAAGCTTATCCGCTTCCGCTTTCCATTTCTTGGCATCTTCCGTTGTTTCGTCCACCTCATCCGCCGGTTCAAAGGTTTCAAACATGCAGTATGCAGACGGCAACGTCGTAAAATCATAATGCATGGCTGCCACTTTGGCATTCATCAACGCAGCATCTCTCAGGAAAGAATAAAATCCATCCACCATAAGACCGGTTTCTTTGAATTTGTCCTCTATAACTGCCTCCGCGGAACGATAGTCGGAATACTCCTCCGCATACGCGATGCACTTTCGTCCCACATAAGAAATCCGCGGAAAGGTTCCGTCCAGATCTTTTATAAACTGTGGGCAGTAATACCCCAGCTCTTTATATTTTTCCGCAATAGTCATCCACATGGTCAGATGCTCCTCATCCGTAAACCCATTGTCTGCCAGTTTTATCACAATTTTTTCATCCCCATATTCCACAAACAGTGCCTCGCGAAAGTCACTCTCTCCGCGGCTGGAATTTTTTACAGTTATTTTTAGCGGCTCCTTCTCTCGAAAAAGACGAGCGATTTCTCTTTGTTCCATTGTTATTCTCCCTTTCTCCCTTAAAAATTTACCAGCTTCCACTCTTTATCCACTACCAGGAACTCTGCTTCTCTTCCTATTGCAATACTTCCGACCACATTCTCCATTCCAACTGATTTTGCCGCAAGATACGTTGCACTGGTCACAGCCATCTCCATCGGAACACCAAATTTTATAGCGTTTATCAAACACTCATACAGGCTTACCGCAGAACCCGCAATGGTTCCATCAGCAAGCACTGCTCTGTCATTCTTTAATGTCACTTTCATCCCGCCGGATTCATACTCCCCCGACTGCATGCCTGCCGCAGGGATAGAATCAGAAATCAGCACAACCTTATCCGGATGTGCCGCAAACATCATACGCACCATAGCCGGATGCACATGAATTCCATCGCAAATCAGCTCCATATACATGCCGGTATCTATTGCTGCACCAATCAGCCCCGGTTCCCGGTGATGCAGCGGGTTCATGGCGTTAAAGGTATGGGTAACATGGTCTGCACCTAGTTTCTGCACTTTTACTGCTGTTTCATAATCGCAGACGGTATGTCCAAGAGAAACCTTCACTCCGCTTGCAACACACTTTTGGATAAATTCTTCTGCACCTTCAAGACATGGGTCAATAGTGATTAACCGGATATTTCCACCGCTCAATTTCTGCCACGCTTCAAACTGTTCCCAATCCGATTTCTGCAGATATGTTTCATCATGGGCGCCCTTTTTCTCTTTGCCAAGGAACGGACCTTCCATGTGGATGCCGAGGAGCTTTGCACGTGAATCACACGTGGCATCTTTCTGTTTCTTTATATACTCCCCTATTACCCGCAGGGATTTCTCCACAACGGCCGGCTCATTTGTCATGGTCGTTGCAAGCACGGAAGTTACCCCACAGGCTTTGTAAGAGGCCAGCAATTGTTCCAACTCTTCTTCTGTAATTTTACTGAAGTCAAGACCGATTCTTCCGTGGGTATGCACATCCACCAGCCCCGGGATAATATACTTATCCGTAGCATCTAATACATCCTGTCCCACACCACAAAGTTCGCCCGGTTCCACAATTTCCGCAAACTTACCGTTTTCTATTCTGATGTCCTTTTTCTCAAACTTGCCGTTTATAAATACGTTTCCGTTTAAAATCAGCATATCTATTCCTCTCTACCTAAGCCCAATCCCCTTTAGCACCTCATTGGTTGTTATTCCACGGTCTTCCCATACCAGTTCTTCCAAAGCAAAGGGTAAATTTTCCACTCCGGTTAACTTAATCAATCGGTAATTCTTTCGAAGTCTCTCTGCATTCTGCTTTATTGATTCCCTCACAGAAGGCTTCTTAATTTCCTCTGCCCGGGCAATCACTTCTTCCAGCGACCCAAACTCATTTACCAGCTGCGCCGCTGTTTTCGGACCAACCTTGTCGGCGCCTTTAATGTTATCTGCCGTATCCCCGGTAAGAGATTTAAAATCTGCATACCGTTCCGGAATAATTCCAAACTTGTCCTGCAAATACGTTCTGTCACAAAGCACGGAGTTTTCTCCCCGGTACCGCAAAATAGTTACCTTATCCGAAATCAGCTGAAAGAAATCGCTGTCAAAAGAGGAAATCACAATTTCCGGTGTTTTTGTTGCAGAAACCGTATCCTCACCTATCCCAATATATTTTTTCACATATCCTGCCATCCAGTCATCCGTTTCACAATCTGTGGTTTCTGCATGGCAAATGCGCAAAAAGTCCAATGCATCATAAATATCCGGCAACTGGGAGAAGGGATTTTCCTCCTCGTCCACCTGACTATAGTCCTCTCTGTTCGATTTATAGTCCGCATCCAAATCCACCCTTGGATTATGGCTTTCCCCATCGAAAAGTACCGCAACATGAGTAGGCGAAATTCTGCGGATAATTTTAAGCAGGGCACCCACAAACCCTAAGGTTCCCTGAATAGCCTTTCCTTGTTCATTTATAATTCGGACCGGCATACCGAAAAACATTTGAAACAATAAATTACAACCGTCCACCAATAATACTTTTTTCATACATATTCCTTCCGGTGTCTTCTTTTCTCCCATCATACTTGATTTTCTTTTCCGTTGCAAGTTTATCTTGAAAATGGTATGATTATAGTGTATGATGTTTTGTTCGGACTCCTGTAGCCGAACACGAAAGAGAGTATATTCAGGAGGTTTTCTTATGTACGAATTTAAAGAAGAATATGTAACCGGAATCGAATCCGTAGATGCAGAACATAAGCGTTTATTTGAGATTGCAGATGAAGCATATCAGTTAACCAAGGAGGAATTTCTGGTAGACAAATACGACCAGGTACGCCACATTTTAGGGGAGTTAAAGGACTATGCCCTGCAGCACTTCGAGCACGAAGAAGCATATATGGCAAGTATCCATTACAAGCACATGTTTATCCAGAAGGTACAGCACGACCAGTTCCGTGAAAAAATCAACGATATGAACCTGGAACACCTGGATGAAAACACAGAAGAACTGTTATCCGAAATTTTAGAATATCTTACCAACTGGCTCATTAACCATATATTAGAACACGACAAGCAGATTGGAATGTAGTACAATAATTAAGAGGTGAACAAATTATATGCAACCAAAATATGAAATTCTGTCCGAGGAAATTTCCCGCAAAATCCGGGAAGACCGCGAGAACAGAACATTACCAAAGGTAGGATTTGACAGCAATAACATCATCCGGCGCATTGCCTCACCAAGAGACAAAGCCTCCATCTGGCGTCCACCGTTTATGCATGATATCGACAAAATCCTGCACTGCCCTTATTATAACCGTTACACGGACAAGACTCAAGTCTTTTCCCTGATTAAAAACGATGATATTACCCGCCGCAGTCTGCATGTACAGCTGGTATCCCGTATTGCCAGAACCATCGGTGCGGCCCTCAATCTGAACCTGGACTTAATCGAGGCAATTGCCCTTGGCCACGACATCGGCCATCCGCCTTTTGCCCATTCCGGCGAAAGCTTCTTAAACGAAATTTACTTTCAGCATACTGGCAGACACTTCTGCCACAACGTGCATTCCATCCGGGTGCTTGATAAAATTTTTCCGTTTAACATCAGCCTTCAGACACTGGACGGCATTGCCTGCCATAACGGCGAGGTAGAGCTGGAAGAATACCATCCGGTACCGTTAAAAAGCTTTGAAGAATTTGACGAAATGATTGAGCACTGCTACACCGACCGTGCCTTTGCCAACCGCATTCTGCCATCCACCCTGGAGGGCTGTGTGGTGCGCATCTCCGACATCATTGCCTACCTTGGCAAAGACCGTCAGGATGCTGCCAGAGTCAATCTGGTGGAAGAAGAAGAATTTATTAACGAAGGTATCGGTTCCATCAACGCAGAAATCATCAACAACCTGGTGGTAAACATCATCGAAAACAGTTACGGCAAGCCGTACATCAAAACGGATACCCTGCATTTTAAGGCATTAAAATCAGCCAAAAAAGACAACTACGCCAAGATTTACGAAAATGCAGCCACCATGACCAAGCTTGGCATGACAGTAAAACCTATGATGGCCGAAATTTACGACCAATTGCTAGATGACCTGAAAAACGGCAACAAAAAGTCTCCGATTTTCACCCAGCACATCGACTATGTCAACCAGACCCATTACCCACGGCAGACTCCGTATGAAGCAACCGACCCGGATCAGTTGGTAGTAGACTTTATTGCCAGTATGACTGATGATTACTTTATCGAACTGTACCGCTATTTATTCCCGGACAGCCCGCTAAAGGTAGAATACAAAGGATACTTTGACTAGAAAGGAATTTCCTATGTTTACAGACATTTTAAACGAAATAAAAAAATACAACCGCATCATTATCCACCGTCACAACAAGCCGGACGGTGATGCCCTGGGCAGCCAGATTGGATTAAAACACATTTTAAAAGAAAACTTCCCGAAAAAGGAAATTTATGTCGTAGGCGACGATGCCGGCCATTACAGTTTCATGGACGACGTGATTATGAATGATATTGGCGATGAACTTTACGAAGGCGCCCTGGCCATCATTTTAGACTGCGGCGGCAAACATTTAATCAGCGATAACCGTTATGAAACCGCAGCTTTCACCATCCGCTTTGACCATCACATTTTTGCAGAAGAAATTTGTGACTTAGAAGTTGTAGATACTTCTTACGAAAGCTGCTGTGGTCTATTAACCCAATTTGCAAAAGAATGTAACCTTACGGTTCCGGCCATTGCGGCAAAGTCCTTATACACCGGTATGATTACCGATTCCGGACGCTTCCGCTACGACGCTACCAGCGCCCGCACCTTTGCCTTAGCTTCTTTTCTGATGGAGCAGGGCGTGGATTTAAATTCCGTATACAACGAGCTTTACGCCGAAGATTACGACGGCAGAAAGCTTCGCGCCATATTTACCTTAAAAATTAATTTCACCGAAAACAACGTGGCATATATTTATACCACTGCCGAAGAAGTAAAAGAGCTTGGCGTAGATACCTTCACCATTTCCCGCGGCATGGTAGGTACCATGGCTGACATTAAGGGCGTCGATATCTGGGTCAACTTTACCGAGGTTGATGCCGGTGTAGCCTGCGAGCTTCGTTCCAGCTGCCTTAATATCAATCCGGTTGCGGTAAAATACGGTGGCGGCGGTCATCAAAAGGCCAGCGGTGCCACTGTGACATCCAAAGAAATTGCCATGCAGATGCTTGCGGATTTAAACGAAATGGCTGCACAAAATAATTAGGAGGATATCATGACGAACAATCTGGAAATCAAGAAAACTATTTTAAATAAAATCAAGGAATATGACCGTATTCTTTTATTCCGCCACTTCCGTCCCGACGGTGACGCCGTCGGCTCCACCAAAGGTCTTGCTGCCATCATCAAGGCAACCTGGCCGGAAAAGGAAGTTCTTCACGTGAATGAAGATTATGCGAAATATTTAGAGTTCATGGGTTCTGAAAACGACCCGGTACCGGAAGAAAAATTTGCCGATGCCTTAGGTATAATTTTAGATACCGGCGATATCGGCCGTACCTCCAGCAAAAAGCATTCCCTTTGTAAGGAGATTGTTAAAATAGACCATCACATTGACAGAGACCCATATGGTGACTACTCCTGGGTAGAAGACCACCGCGCTGCTGCCTGTGAACTGGTTGTAGATTTTTATGATACCTTTAAAGACGAACTGGTTATGACAAAAGAAGCTGCCACTTACCTTTACACCGGAATTGTTACCGACTCCGGACGCTTCCGCTTCCGTGAGGTTTCCGGCGAAACCCTTCGTCTGGCAGGCTTGCTTCTTAACTTCGGCATTGATACCGAAACCTTATATGCAAACCTTTACCTGGACGAGTTTTCCCAGTTAAAATTCAAGGCTCATGTTTACGAAGCAATGAAGATGACAGAAAACGGCGTAGCATACCTTTATGTAGATAAGGCCATGCAGGAGGAATACAACCTCTCCCAGGAGGACGCTTCCGCTTCCGTTTCCTACATGGACTCCATCAAGGGCTGTCTTTGCTGGATTGCCTTTATCGAAACCGGCGATGCCGAAGGCACCATCCGTGTACGTCTCCGCTCCCGTTTTGCACCAATCAACCACATTGCGGAGCAGTTCAGAGGCGGCGGTCATGCCTGTGCCAGCGGTGCCACTGTTTACAATGAAGATGAACTTTTACAGTTAGTAAATGCAGCAGACGCTTATATCAAAGAATATAAGGAAACACATGAGGGCTGGTTATAATGAGAATTTTAGTTACCAACGACGACAGTATTACCTCCGAAGTACTTCTTCCTCTTGCCAAATGGGCAAAGCAGTTTGGTGAGGTTACGGTTGTTGTCCCAAAATACGAGCAGAGCGGCAAAAGCCACTGCATCGAAATCCACAAGGCCTTTGAAGTAAAGCAGGTCCCTTTTGACGACCCGGACATCAAAGCCTACACCGTAGATTCTTCTCCGGCGGACTGTGTCCGTTATGCCATAGAGGGAATGAAATTAGAGTTTGATTTTGTAATCTCCGGCATCAACCGCGGCTTAAACCTTGGCGTTGACATGCTGTACTCCGGTACCGTCGGCGCTGTATTCGAAGCAGCCTGCTTCGGACTTCCGGCAGTTGCACTTTCCACCGAACCGGGCGGATTTGAAGAATCTATGGAAGCATTGGAAGAAGTAAAAGAATTCTTTATCCGGCATGACTTAATGAAAAAGAATTCCTTATACAACGTTAATATTCCAAAGGGCCGCAAGGGCATCCGCATTACCCGTATGGGCGGACGCTACTTTGCCGATGATTTCCTTCCGCAGGGTAACGATATGTACCTTCCAACCGGCAAGGATGTATGGAAGGATTCCGGCGACTATAACATTGATACCAACGCTGCACTAACCGGATATATTTCCGTGCTTCCCCTTACTTTAAACAGAACAAATATGGATGTCTTTCAGGAATTAAATACACTGAATTCTTAAACATCCCGGAGAACATATGAAAAAAAATTTGCTTTTTATTGCACTTTTAATTATCCTGACCGTTTGTTCCAAGAGCCTGCCGGTTTATGCCGACGAACTCACTCCGGAGCTTACGCTGTCCAATAACGGAAAAAAAGGGAATCTAACCGATGATTCCCATTACACCTCCGTTAAATTTAATCAAAATGATACCATTACCGTTTCTTCCAAAGACGGGGCACCTATCCATGGTTTATATATCAGCTGGGATTCCCAACCGGTTGCCTGGGTACTCACTACCGATGGCGGCGACATTTCCTGCGGAGCCAATGGCTTTTTACACGAATATATCCCATTGGAAACTCCGTCTGCCTCGGTAACCATTCATATCCCTGCCGATTCCGTACGGGTAGACTGTATCCGCATTTTCAGTGACGGCGACCTGCCTCATGATGTACAGGTGTGGAATCCACCCTGTGACCGTGCCGATATTATGGTAGTTTCCTCCCATTCGGATGACGAAATTTTATTTTTCGGTGGTGTTCTTCCTACCTACTCCTACCTGTATGATGCTGATATCCAGGTTGTTTACATGTGCGAATTTTGGACCACCACAAAGGTAAGAGAGCACGAAAAATTAGACGGATTATGGGAAGCCGGTATCCGCAACTATCCAACCTGCGGAAACTTTTACGATAAATATGCCGAAGATGCCAAAGAAGCCAAAAAGAAATATGAGTACGATTCCCTGGTTGCTTTCCTTGTGGAAGAAATCCGCGAATTTCAGCCACAGGTTCTTGTTACCCATGATATTTACGGTGAATACGGACACGGCTTTCATATTCTTACCTGTCAGGCTCTCATGGACGCTGTGGAATTTGCCGCAGACGGTTCCATGTATCCGGAAAGCAAAGAATTATTCGGTATCTGGAATACTCCAAAAACCTATTTGCATATTTTCCCGGCAAATACTATCAAATTGGATCTGCACATTCCTATCGAAGAAGATTATGCCGGCCGTACTGCCTTAGAAATTTTAAAGGAAGCATATAAGAAACACGATTCCCAACAATGGTGCCGATTTTACGTTTCTGACGACTACGAACACAGCTGCGCCGATTACGGACTGTACCGCACCCTGGTAGGTCCGGACACAACCAACGACCTGTTGTGCAATTTAAAGACCTATAAGGTTCAGGCAGTGGAAGAACAGGCCCGGATTGAGGCAGAGGCTGCCGCATTAGCTGCACAGAAAGCAGAAGAAGAACGTTTAGAAGCAGAACGCATCAAAGAAGAGCAGGCAAAAAAAGAAGCAGAACAAAAAGCAGAGCAGGAACGTTTAGCTGCCGAACAAAAAGCGGAAGAAGAACGTCTTGCCAAAGAAGAACAAGCCCGGCAGGAAATCATCCGGCAGGCGGAAGAAGAAAAAGCCGCATTAAAGGCAGAACAGGAAGCACTACGTGCAACCGAAGCTGCGGGTTACACTGCAGAAGTAAAAAAGCTTACTGAGGAACTGGATTCCCTGCAAACCAATAATAAACTTCTGTTGGCAGGCATGATTCTTTCCCTTTTTGCACTGATTGGCTCCCTAACAGCACTGGTTGTTACTCATCATAAAAAATAACAAAACCGTCTTTCGGCAGAAGTATCATCTTTTACCGGAAGACGGTTATTTTTTTACTTAACAATAAAACCACACGGAAGCTTCCAGGAGGTATTCACGTAATAGAAGGTAACGCTGGACATCAAATAATCTCCGTTATAATACATACAGGAAGAACTTCCTCCATCCAGATTAGCAGCATTTACTGCCCCGTACTCTGACATAATTCCAATCAAATCAGAGGCAGAAGCTCCCAGATGCCCGGAAGTACCTCTTCCGTCCGTCACAAGCAAAAGCAATGCTCCGTCTGCTCTTTGACCGATGGCGGTTCTTGGATTCAGGCCGCTTCCCATACCGTTTAATTCACGTTCTTTTCCGTTAATAATCAGCTGAACAAAATGATTGTTTTTGTCGCTGCTTTCTTCCTGGAAAGTAACCGCATCCCGGATTTTCTGCTCCTTAATCAATGCTTCTGTTTCCTTTTTGTTTTTATCGGAAAGATCGATAACCACCAGAATATCATCCTCTGTAAGCCCGATTAACACCAAACCCGGCAGGCACTGCGGATCATTCATCTGGATTTCTCCGTTACTTACCACAACTCCCAGCGGACTTCCTCCTGCATGATTGTAGGAGTTATAAATGCCGCCATTAATTCCGGCAACAGCATCATTGTCTTCCACCAGTTCATCCAACGGAACACCGTATTCCTTCCACGGATATGTGGTTGCCAGACTTACTCTGGACGGATCCTTAACAATCATTAACGTTGCAAAAAACGTACGACCTGCAATTTCAATGATTTCAATATCTTCGCTTTCCTTCTCTTCGGTCTGCTGGCCGGATTCCGCCGTAACCCCGGTACCCGTAAAGCTTTGTCCTGTCATACCGCTGGATTTGTTGCTGTTTGCTTCCACAACAATCAGAGAAGTATTTACTTCATCATTAAATACTTCCATGGAGTTGGAATCCACCACCTCCTGAATCTCTTCCGGCGTTAAAAACCAGGATGCCAGAAATTTTAACTGGCCTGTTTCTAAAATTGTGGTTACAAAAACTTTTTTTGCCGCAGGTGAAGTTCCATCGCAAAAAGAATTAATAATCAACACCAACGTTACTGCAACTGCCCCAACAAAGGTCAGCAGAACCAATAGCGTCCGTCCTATGTATTTTAATATCTTTGATTTCATAATATCCTTTGTTCCTTTCAGAAAAATCAATCCTGCTTCTTTTTGAATACCCATTCCCGCTGAATGCCAAAAGAAACAAAAAACAGGCATGTATCAACTACCAGCTTAATCACCAGTTTCCCGAACTTTCCTGCCATACATAACGTAGACAACAGCGCCACCAGTGCTGCAGACAGTAACATCTGGGCAACACACAGCACATAGTACTTTACAAACGAATTGCGGGAAGCGGAACCAAATACCACCTTACGGTTTACCGAATAATTAAACAGCGAAGAAATAACTCTTGCAAATACTGTTGCCAGTAAAACCGTCAGTTCTGTATTTTCAGGCGTACTGATGCCCAGCAGTTCCAGGCCGTGCAGGGCTATATAAAATAACAGCAAATCAATGATAGCGGATGCTCCGGCACTCAGACTATATTTAAAAATAATTTTGTAAATTCGAAAGGAATCTCTCCACGGGTGGAAATGGGTAGATGCATTGTCGTCCAGATATATGGTTTCTATTTTCACTTCGGAAAACGGAATCCCCTGTGACTTCATTTCCAACAGCATGTTTGTTTCGTATTCAAACCGCTCACCCTTGTATTCTGTCATTGCCTTCAGATACTGTGCCGGAATAGCACGGAGACCGGTCTGGGTATCGGAAATCTTTATTCCGCACAGAACGCGGAACGCAAACTTTGTAATATTATTTCCGTATCTGCTCTTGAACGGCACATTCTCTTCGCTAAAATCCCGGCAGCCCAAAATAACTCTTTGATTATTATGACGCAGCATTTCCTTACCGCAGTTATAAATATCATCTGCACCATGCTGACCGTCTCCGTCCACCGTAATAACACCAATACAGTCGGAACAGGTCAGGCAATGTTCAAACGCTGTCTTCAATGCGCGGCCCTTTCCTTTATTTACCTCATGAACAAGAACTTTACAGCCTCTCTCCGCCGCATACTCAAATGGCTTTTTATGTTCTTCGTCACTTCCGTCGTCCACCACAACAATATTGTGAAAACCTTTACCGAGAATACCTTCCACGGTTTTCATCAGTTTCTCGTCCGGATTCAACGACGGTATAATAATTGTAATATCTGTTACTGTTTTATCACTCATGATTCTTCACCCTTTTCTTATCCCTACTTGGAAAGAATCTCTGTTATATCCAGAATAACCCAGTGCGGATTATCCACTCCATCCTCAGTTTCGTCGTAATTCATGAAATAGAAGGTACTGTTCATGACATCTTCTATTTCCCCTTCATTTCTGTCTTTCAGGTCTTCCATGTGCTTTACAAAATAAATATCACAGGAAAATAAATTATCGCCATAGCTGACAAAATCAGACACCATTTCCTCCGTAAACGGTGGATTTTTTAACACATGGGAAAACGTAAATGTAATATCGATATTGGTCACCCATTTATATGCCACATCGTATAAATAAGAACCCTTAATCAAATATTGCTTCATGGTGCCAAAGCCCTTCTGGGAGCCTTCCAGGTCATTGGTCATCAGTTTGCTCCACATTTTTGCAATTTCCAAAACATCAATCTGTGATGCAATGTCCTCTGGAATAACATCCCGTCCTGTCTGCTCTGTTATTTCAAACAAACCATTTTCAAAAACGCACTCCACCTTCTGATTAAGATTGTCATAAATTTCAACCATAGGCTCACCAATTGCATTTTTGATTTCATAGGTTACGAAGCCCGGCATCTTAGCATATTCTGCACAGTACCGGTATTTTTCATTTTCCGAAGTCTCTGTAATATAGGCTGCACCTTCCCTGCCGTTTACAGTTACCTTAAAGTTCTCCGGAAGTCTTACCTCATAGTTATAGGTTAATATATCGTCTCCGCCCTTATAGTTCACACTGTTTCCATGGGCATCCTTTAACTCGAGACTTTCAAAAAGCGTAATAAAGGAATAGGTTGTTTCCTCTCCGTCTGTTCTTCCCTCCTGCAGTCTTCCTCCCGCATATACGGAAATTTCTTTTGGAAGCCTCAATTCATATTCGTATACCACCGGTTTCACACGGTTGTCCACAATATCGAAATGAGCCTCTTTTCCAAAGGAATCAAAAATAGCAATTTCCGGTTCACTGTATAAGGTTTCTACCACATAGGTTTCCCATCCGGTCTGTTCGGAGGCAACCGCCCCGGACAGTTTTGTTCCATTAATTTCTACCGTAAAACCTTGCGGAATATCCACAGTATAATTATAGTTAACCAAGGTAAGTACCGGAGTTATCTCCTTTACCTTCCATTCATTTACTTTTAAAATTGCAAGCTTAATTTCTTCCTTTACGCTTTCCAGAGTAAGTACAGCCACCACTTCATCATCTGCAAGAATATTAAATTTCTGCTCCGACTCACTGTAACCGTTTTTGATTTTATAACTTAACTTAGAAGCTGATTTAATCTTATCTTTGTATTCCCTAAAATCGGAAATATCAATATCGTATGCTGCCTGGTCCGGTTTCTGAAAGGTAATAATTTCTTCCAAAGTATCCTTGGCTGCCGCTTCCTGAATAAGGGCCAGCTGCTGCTCCACCGTTTTTTCCGGCTGGGATGCTTCATATTCCGCCAAGACCTCCTTCACATGGTCTACTGCAAAAAAACCGGCAATGGCAAGACCTGCCACGAATATTGCATATAAAATCCAAAATACATATTTCTTCATTTGTAACTACCCTTTCTGTCTTCTAGCGCCAAAGGTCTCCCCATACTTTGTCACACAAATCAATACAATATTGCAGTGAAAAATTCGGATCCTGCGACCGTATTGCATTCTCTTTCGCTAATTCTTCTGTATATTCTTCCAACAAATATACCGTAATACCGTTACGCTTTTTTTCCGGATGGCAAACCACCGGTATAACACCATATTCCGAAATATATGCCGTGCCGTTTTCATCCAACTGGATTGTGATATCTGCAATGCCGCCCACCATCCGGTTAGCAACTCCGTCTCCCGTTCCGGAAGTCCAGTTCACATAGTTACCGATGGAATAATACACCAGCATTGGTTCTCCTGTTGTTTCGTTTGTCAACCATTCAACAGGCTCAATAACGTGAGGGTGGGTACCCAGAACTAAATCAGCCCCGTATTCCAAAAACAGTTCCGTCCATTTTTTCTGGCTCTTATCCGGCTGCAAACGGTATTCTGTACCCCAATGCGGGCACACAATGACAAAATCAGCCAACCGGTCTGCCTTTTGCAAATCTTCGATTACCTTGTCTTCTTTTAACATATTAACAGCATACGGCATGTCCTTTGGCATGGAAATGCCGTTGGTACCATAGGTATAATTCAGGATTGCAATGCGGATGCCTTCTTTTTCTATTACAAAAATTTCTTCCTGCGCTTCTTTGGAATCATTAATTCCCAAAGCTCCGATTTCAGGATAAGTGTCCTTCCAGAACCCAAGGCAATTCAACAAGCCCTTTTTTCCTTTATCCAGTGCATGGTTGGTTGCATGAAGCACCACATCATAGCCTGCCGCCACAAGGGCATCACCAACCTCGTAAGGAGCATTAAAGGAAGGATAACCGGACACACCGAGGTCTTTGCCTCCGAGAATTACCTCCTGGTTTACAATGGCAATATCTGCTGCCATACTCCCTTCTAACGTGTTGGCAAAAATAGCATCAAAATTGTAGCTGCCGTCTTCCTGCACACTGTAATCTTCAATACGTGTATGTAACAAAATATCTCCTATCATCATAATATCCACTGCAGGAACCGGGGTTGGCGTCGGCGTTGGGGTATTCGTTGGAGTCGGTGTTGGCGTGCTGGTTGGGCTCGGACTGGGACTAGGCGTCGGGGTCGGGGACTCCGTTGGAACCGGTGTACTTGTTGCCGTCGGAACAGGTGTAACACTTAGCTGTCCTACCGGAGTAACCGTCTGCCCATGCTCATCTATAGCCTTACTCCTACAGCCCGATAAACATAACACAATCAGCATAATAGTAACATACCAAGCTATTTTCATCCTGTCTGATCTCCCTTCCCATATTACAACATTATCCTTTATATTTTATCCCAGATAGTCTTATTTTGCAAGATTTCTGCAAAAGAAAAAGGGAACCGCTAACGCAATTCCCTTTTCTTTATGTGAAAAATTATTCTACAGAAACGTAATAAACGTTAATTCCGCTCTTTTCAGAGTAAAGGAAGTATGTACCAGCCTCTGTTACTTCGAATGTGAGCACAGGAATTGTGCTGTCTGTTACTGTACCAGGAGCTGTTCCTCTGCCGATTTCAGCACCTTCTGTATTTACGAGAAGAAGTGGTCTGTCTTCGCTGCTGGAGGAGCTCATAGCGTACACGGTAATCTTTGCCGCACCTGCTGTTGTGAAGGAGATGTGTCTGTTATCAAGAGAACCGCTGCCACCTAACTTAATTCTCTGTGTAAATTCAAGACCGCTGTCGCTCTTCTTGCTGTTGCTGTCTACAGTAACTGCTGCATCTGCGGAACCAACGATGGTGAAACCGCCGAAAGTAGTAGCTGCTTCGATAGCACCTGCAGTAACATCATTTGCGTTTAATTCGATTTTTTCTGCTGCCACAGGAGTTTCTGTAGATTCTGCAGGAGCCTCTGTGCCGGCTACTGCTGTACCGATACAACCTGCATCGAATTCAATCTTACCGTTGTAATTTAATAACTTACCGGTTACGGTGATGGTGTCACCCACAGCAACGGTAGGAGCAACATCGCCCTTCATACGGAAGCATTCAATCTTGTATGCATCCTGACCTGCAGCAACGATAGTAACGGTTACGTTACCATACTGCTCACTGTATGCGGTATTAACCTCTGTAACAACACCTGTGATGGTCTTGTTTTCAATGGATTCACCGGCTACTAAGGCATAACCTGCAACTGCTGCCTGAACGCTTTCAAATGCGTCTACAGGAATTAAAAGACATCCTGCACCAAACTGAGGCTTGCCGTTGTACTTGGAAATAGTACCAACGATAGCTACTTCGTCACCAACTGCTAATGTAGCAGCGCTGTCGCCCTTTAAGCGGTAGCAGTAGAAAGTCTTGTCTGTACCTGCAACATTGATAGTAATGGTGATGTTGCCATACTGTTCACTGTATTCGGTATTGATTTCTGCTACAGTACCCTTAAGAACTGCTGCAAAGGTAGCATCATCTGCCATGTTAGTTGCAGCTTCAATAACCTTTGCTGCATCAAAGAGGTCAGCTGCTGTGATTACTGGGCCAACTTCTACAGGTTCAGTAGTAAAGGTAATGCTCTTGATGGTGAAAGCTACATCATTGCCCATTGCCATAAAGTTAATCTGGGAAAGATCCTTGTCAGCATAGGTTGTTAAATCGATAATAACAGGCTCGGTAATTGCCTGGCCTTCTGCAGTGTAGTTATCAAGGAATGGTGTCTTCTGGCTGTACTCGTTTAATACCGCATCGGAATTAACCAGCTTGATATCTAACTGTGCGTTAGATGTTACATCAACAACAAGTGTTGTGTATGCGGATAACTCAACTGCTTCCGGAAGTATGTACTGGATTTCCTGATACTGGGATGCGATAGTTACATCAACTGCATCACCGTTAAGGGCTGCATTGTAGCCGTAACCACCTGCGGTGAGGTCTGCAAAATTGATTACTAAATCAGTTGCAGGTTCCACAGGTTCCTCAGAACCTGCAGCCTTAACAACGTTATCTAAAGTACAACCCTGATCAAATTCAATTGTACCCTTATAGTTCTTGATAGTACCTGTTACTGTGATATAGTCACCAACTGCAAGACCTTCTGCGCCTTCGCCTGCAAGACGATAACACATGATTGGCTTATCTTCTACACCGTTTACTGTCATGATAACAGTAATGTTCTTGTACTGATCGCTCCATGCACTGTCAATCTTATTGATAACACCGGACATAGTACAAGGCTCATTCATGGAAAGACCATCTTCCAGTGTGTAAGCTGCATCAAGAAGAGCAGTGTAATCCTTGTGCTCGCCGTAACCAATCAGAACACAACCCTGATCAAATTCAATCGTACCCTTGTAATTCTTGAAAGTACCTTCTACAGTGATAGCATCGCCAACCTTTAAGTTTTCAGCGCCTTCACCTGCCAGACGGTAACACTGTACTGTCTTGTCTTCTCTTCCTGCTACAGCGATGGTAACAGTGATATTCTTGTACTGATCACTCCAAGCAGAGTCAATCTTTGTAACTGTACCGTAGAGACGGAACGTACCTTCCATAGTAAGGCCATCTTCTAAGGTATATGCCGCATCTACAATTTCAGTATAGCTCATGCCTGCATCTAAGATGATAGCAGCAGGAACTCTGTGTGTGAAAGAACAAGTCTCGGTATTACCCTTGTCATCCTTTAAAGTTGCTGTTAATACATAAGTAACTTCTTCCGGATTCTTGTCGTCAACATCGATGGTAACCATCTTGTCGTCGCCAGGAACAATCTTTACAGTGTCGTTGTCTACTGTCCACTCGATTGGGAACAGAACACCACCGATGTTTACAACACCAACAACAGTATAGTCAACCGGAGTTGCTTCTGTCTGGTCTTTGTACATGGTGTATAAGTAGTTCTTTGCATTTACTAAATCGCTTACTGTGTCTTCTACAGGAGCCTGGGTAGGTGCTGTAGTTGGTGCTGTGGTAGGTGTTGGATCTTCTGTCTGCTCTTTGCCGCATGCAGCAAGGCTACCTAAGCACATAACAAAAATCAAAGCACATGCTAATAATTTTTTCATGATAATCTCCTTTTTGAAAGGTTATTTGATTGTGATATCTTTTACGGAAAATACTTTAATCTGGTACTGGCCATCGAAGAAATCAACAATTCCCCTAACATCGATGGTTTTTCCTTCAAAAGCTTCTGCCGTAACAAGCTTACCGTTTGCATCTGTGAGAACCACGGTGCGTACCGAGACCGGAATGCCGTCTGCCTCACAATTCAATGTCATGGCACCGTAGGAAGAACTGTCTTCGTTGGTGGTGGTATGAACACTGAGTACCTTTAAATTTTCCATGGAAAGAGAAGTATTCATGGTTGCTTTCGCATAAGGAACTGTAACAATTCCTTCTTCCGTTTCCACTTCCACCGTTCCGTTCACAAAGGTATCTGCAGCAGTAGGAACAAAGGCCGGCTCATGGCCCTCGCTTAACTTCTGCACGTTATTTGGATCATTTGGCTTCATCTGACGGTAGGAAAGACCTGCCACCTGATAAGTGCCGCCTGCTTCATAATACTGTACCGTACCGACAATTCTGGCTTCGTTTCCTACGGAAATAGCTGCCAGTCCCGGACCGGATAAATTGAAACCGTAATAAATGGACATGCCGTAATATACTCCGGTTTCTTCATCATAAGCTTCTACATAAACGCTGTTGCTGTGGTCCTTGGTTACAATGGCGTTAAAAGCAACCTTGATGCCGTTATACTGCTCAATGTTGGTGCGAAGCTCCTTTAAGGTAAGCTCCACTGCCTCGCCATAGTAAAAGTCAGGGTCCTTCTGGCCGGAATAGATGTTTAACTTCTGTTCCTTTGCCTGGGCAATTGCCGCCGTACAGTAGGAACCGTACCGGTTGTTTGCTGCGGAATTGGCCAAAGCCAGACCGTTTTGTAAAATTTCGATGTTTAAGTTTCTGTACTGATTGGAATCAGCTGTTTTATACCATACCCAAACCAGGTTTCTGCTGCCGGTGGAATCGATGTCCCATGCATCGGTGTCAGACTCGATAATAATAGAAGTGGCTTTGGAAAGCTTTTCTTTGGTAAAGTTGGAAGCCTTCTTGCCGTATTCTTCAATTTTACCGGTGGATTCCGGAGTATTGATGGCAAGATATCTTGCCTTTAATATTCCGCCTTCCACTAAGTCAGGAGAAACATAGAAATGGGTGGTATCTCCGTCTACATAGGTTTTGACCGTAGCCTCTACCTTAGCGGAGTTGGAAGACATGTTAAGCTCTACCTGGGCTGCATAGTCCACAACCTCTTTTGGTGTCGACGTTACGGTTGGCGCCTCGGTTGGCGGAACCACATCCTGCTGTAAACCGCTTTGATTGTCTTCCGTTTGTTTGGCGTCCTTGCCGCATCCGGTCATAAGACCGAATGCCAGGCAAAGCACCAGTAATATACTTAATAAGCTTTTATTTGTTTTCATCATAACTATTAGTTGCTGTATTCACACTCTTCTACAGCATCTTCAAATGCATTCTTAATCATCTTGTCAACGTCGCCGCCTGCATCTGCTGTGAGACACTTGGAAAGAAGTGTACCAACCTGGTCACGTGCAGTGGAAGAACCGTTGAATGCAGGGGATGTGTAGTAGTAGCTTTCCTGTGCAAGACAAACCTTTGCGGAAAGAGCTGCAACGGAGTCACCACCGTCTGCGCCTGCAATGAAGTCTGCGTATACAGGATGTGTAGCTACGGACTTAAGAACCGGAACATAACCGGAAGCCATGGAGAACTCAGCCTGGAACTCTACGGTTGTGGTCAGGTACTTAACGAATAACCAGGAAGCTACAACTTCCTGAGGATTGCTCTTCTGGAAGATACATACGCTTGGACCCTGGGAGATAACCTTGCCATTGTTAGCATCTACCTGAGGGATTGGAGCGATACCTACTTCGAATGGGTAAGCACCGTCAACCTTTGTCGGACGCTGGTAAGTAGCACCTGCAGAGGAACCGATGGACATGTAGCTCTTAGTGCCTGTCTGGCTTGTAAATAAGCCGGAAGTATATGCACCGTAGAGAGTCTGGGTTGTTAAGTAACCCTTTTCATACCATTCTCTGAACTGCTTGATGAAACCTCTGTTTACATCGTTATCGAAGAGGTAGTGGTCACCCTTTGCGCTTGTGTAAGGGGACTTGTACTGTTCACACATGTTGATGAACCAGTTTGCTTCGGAGTCGTATCCGAGAGGAATGGATTCCGGATCAATTGCCTTAATCTTTGCACAAACATCAGCTAACTCATTCCATGTAGTAGGAACAGTAAGACCGTTTGCATCAAAGAAAGTCTTGTTGTAGTAAAGAACTTCTGTAGACTTGGAAAGCGGCATGGTGTACATAGCACCGTCGCCGAACTGCTTACCTTCGTTGTAGTAACCTGCAATGAAGTCGTCCTTCTGAGCCTGGGTAAGACCAAGTGTTTCTGTTGTGCCGTCTGCTCTTGTTACGGTAACTGTGCTGTCGATTAAGCTGTCAAGTGTTGTAACAGCCTTAGCCAGGTTGTAAAGAGCAACGTGGTCAGGATAGCAGTACGCAATGTTTGGCTGGTTGCCTACAGTGATTTCGGTACTGATCTGGTCACGAACGTCATCATAACCGCCTACTGCGGTGGATTCAACGTGAATGTTTGGATACAGCTTGTTAAACTCTTCGATGTAAAGGTTTAAAACAGTCTGTAAGTTGGAACCCATGGTGTGATAGAAAGTGATGGTTACTTCACTTCCGTCATAACCGCCTTCCGGTACTGTAAAATTGGAGTACACAGATGCTGCGCCTGCGTTATCAGAACCCTGATCGCCTGCATTTTCGGAACCGGAATTTACGGAACCCTGATTGTCGTCAGTTTTACCGCCGCAGGCAACCATACCAAGTGCCATGGAAGCGACAAGTAAAAGTGCTAAAATTCTCTTTTTCATTGAGTCATTTCCTCCCTTGTTCTAATGAAAAAATATGTTAATTGCAACTTCTGCTGCATTTTAACCCTTGATACCGCTGCGGCTTACGCCTGCCATGATGTACTTACGTAAGAAGATAAATACAAGGAACAGCGGAGCGGATACAATGGCAACGGCGGCCATCTGTACCGGATAGTTTACGTCACCGGAGGTGGCGGTGAAGGCATTTCTAAGACCGTTGGTAATCATACGGTGTGCTTCGTCGTTAGCTACTAATCTCGGCCAAATGTAGGAGTTCCAGGCACCCATCATCTTTAAGATGGTAATGGAAATCAAAGTTGGCAGAGCTAACGGAATCATTACCTTCCACAGATACTTGATGTCGCTGGTACCGTCTACCTTGGCAGCCAGATACAGCTCATTCGGAATCTGCATAAAATTCTGCTTTAACAGATAAATATAAAACACGCTGACTAAGAACGGAACAATTAAAACGGTGAAGGTGTTCATCCAGCCGAGCTTTGTTACCGTTTCATAGTTTGTAATAGTGAACAGCTCGCCCGGAATCATCATAGTGGCAAGCAGTAAACCAAACATGGTGTCTCTGCCCTTAAACTCCAGTCTTGCAAAGGCAAAAGCGGAAAGTACGGTGATCACTAAGGACAGAAGTGTGGAAACCACACCAACATACAGGGTGTTTACAAACAGCCGGCCAAGGCTCGCTGCCGTAAAGGCTTCCGCATAGTTGGAAAACATTATTTTCTGTGGCCAGAAGGTAGGCACGCTCATACGGTACTCGTCCAGTGTCTTTAAGGAAGAAATAATCATCCAATAGAACGGGAACAATACGATGAGTGCCATAATACCCAGGAACGCATACAAGCCAATCAGAACAATGGCCTTAACCACCTTCTGCTTAGCGGATACCTGCTGGATATTCTTCTCGCTCATGGTAGTTGTTGTATTTGACATATGGCACCTCTCAATCCTAAAAATGAACTCGCTTCTTGCTGACCCAACCATTAATCATGGTTACCACAAGAATGATACCGAACAGAATCAGCGCAGCCGCACTGGCACGTCCCTGATTGTTCTGACTGAGGGCGTCGTAAATAAATCCTACCATGGTGTTTAAACGGTATGCGTCGTCCGCAGGACCCATTTTTTCACCGAAGATACCTACGATACTGGTATACTCCTTAAATCCGCCGATAAAGCCGGTAATAACTACATAGGCAATCATTGGGGAAAGAAGCGGCACGGTAATACGGGTGAAAATTCTCTTACGGGATGTTCCGTCTACCTTTGCTGCATCGTAGTACTGCTTATTAATGCTCTGTAAGCCGCCAAGCAGAACTAAAATTTTAAATGGCAGGGCGTTCCACACAATATAAATTGTCATAACGGTGATGTTTGCCGCATAAGTGGAACCGTAGTTAATCCAGTTGATTGGCTCTCCGCCGAAGAACTGAATGACATTGTTAATAATACCTGCAGTTACGATAATTTCCTGCTCGGTACCGTAGAACGCACCTACAATGTTGAACATTGCGGCGAAGACCATACCGATGGCGATGGAGTTGGTTACGTACGGCAGGAAGAAAATGGTCTGTAAAAATCTTTGCAGAGGCTTAATGGAATTTAAAGCAACCGCAATGAGTAAGGCCAGAATAGTGGAAAGCGGCACGGTCAGTACACAAAGGAGTACTGTGTTCTTTAAACAGGTTAAGAATCTCTTGTACTGAATAACCTTGAGAAAGTTACCGATACCGAATTCGAAGGTGGCACCGCCGGCAGCTTCCAGGCTCTTATAATTTTCCAGGAAGGCCATTCTTACAGTGTTAATAATCGGCCAGAGCGTAAACACAAGCAATAACACGATTGCCGGTGATAAATACAGCCAGGCTTTCCACTGCTGTTTATTGTCTACCATATTATTTCACCTCAAAATAGATTCTCTCTTCAGTTTCTTTATTGAACAGGAACAGCTTGTGTGGCTTAATGCTGTATCTTACAATTTCGCTGCTGGTATCAACCTTGTTATCCGCATTGATAATGGAACGGATGTCAGGATTTGCAGAAGCTTCGTGGGTGGATACGATACTTACGTCACGACCCATAACTTCTACATTGGCAAGCTTACACTTAAGTGGACCTTCTGCATCTAAATTGAAGCCTTCCGGACGGATACCGATCATTACTTCCTGGTCAGGAACATTGGTAACCTCTAACACAGCATCTTCACCGATGTATACCTTGCCGCCCTTTACGGAGCCGTTAAATACATTGATAGGCGGTGTGCCGAGGAACTTTGCTACGAACAGGTTCTGTGGGCTGTCGTAAACTTCCTGAGGAGCACCGATCTGCTGAACCACACCAAGCTTCATAACTACGATAATATCGGAGATACTCATAGCCTCTTCCTGGTCGTGGGTTACGAATACGGTAGTGATACCGGTTTCTTTCTGGATTCTTCTGATTTCTTCTCTTGTCTGTAATCTTAAACGTGCATCCAGGTTAGACAAAGGCTCGTCAAGTAACAGTACACGAGGCATTTTAACCAATGCTCTCGCGATAGCAACACGCTGCTGCTGACCACCGGAAAGCTCACTTGGCTTACGGTCCATAAGTTCATCTATCTGAACCAGCTTTGCAGCATGGTATGCTCTTTCTAACATTTCCTCCTTGGAAGGACGGTCTGCGCCCTTTAAGTTCTGCAGTGGGAAGAGAATGTTCTGCTTTACTGTCATGTGTGGGTAGAGAGCGTAGTTCTGGAATACCAGACCGATACCTCTGTTTTCTGTGGATAATTCGGTTACATCGTCATCACCAAAGAAAATTTTACCACTGGTAGGCTTCTGTAAGCCGCTGATCATGTAGAGAGTGGTACTCTTTCCGCAGCCGGATGGACCAAGTAAGCCGATTAACTTACCGTCCGGAATTTCAAAGTTGAAGTCGCTTACTGCCACAACTTCTTCGTTTGACTTTTTGTTACGGCTTGGGAAAACCTTTGTCAAATTCTGCAATACAACTTTCATTACATTTCCCTTTCGTTACTTAAAATAATTTTTTGCTAACCCTCTATTTACAGTTTTCTCTCGGAAAACTTAATAGTTCTGACGGGCAACTTTTTCTGCGTGTACTTTATTCTTGTAGGCAATCAGTTCTTCTTCGTTTTCAAAAATAAGCTGGCTTTGCATGTCTACCGCCACCGTCTTCGCAAGAACGTCATGAATGCAGGAATTAGTATGTGTAGTTATCATTAAAATAATCTGCACCAGCAGAATAAGTCCCAAAATAAGCATGCCGACGATTCCAATCATGTTAAAGAAAATCATAACACAAATTAACACCGGAATCATGGTTTCTATAGTGAATTTACCAAGAATTGTACGGATAAACAAAAGCGGCGCCGTTACCTTTACACTGTCGGTACGCATAACCGCAATACCAAAGATTTTTTTGCCCAGGGTTTGTCCGTTTCCAAGCTTAATCGGAACAGCAAATTCCAACACCAAGTATGCAAATAAAATAGCCAGTGTACTGATAACCAACGTTAAATTGATTACCATATTGTAGCTGTACATGGCGTCCTGATCTTTAATCAGTGCCTGATAAGCCTCGTTCCAGGCCTTTTGCTCTGCCTCTGTCTTTTGTATAAATTCCTCCCGGGAAATATCAAAAACCACACCGTATTCTTTTTCGTACCGTGCGTAGGCTTCCTCTAATGCGGCATTGTGCTTGTCAAACCCAAGCATAACAGAAAGCAAACATGCAAATCCGGCCACAGCAATGACCAGCAATATAAAGTCAAACAGATATGCCGAAATTCTCTTCCACATACTCGCTTTTTGCAAATCAAAAATCATATTTTATCGTCCTTTTCCAACCCGTTTCTTTGACACTGAAAAAACAGCCCAAAGAAACACGGGCTCAATCGTACTCATAATTATAACACGATTCCCAAAAAACTTCCATACAAAAACACGACTTTTTTCGAGATTTTTCGTATTTGCAGTAGTAGTTTAGTAAAGTGATAAAATATCCCTCTCATAACTATTTCCCCTATTCCGCTGCCTTTACAATGTTTCTCGCCACATGAACACCACTGGCAGATGCATGGGACAGAGAATGGGTAATGCCGCTGCCGTCGCCGATAATATATAGTCCGTCATAACAGCATTGCAGTTTTTCATCCACTTCTACTTCCATGTTATAGAATTTAACTTCCACACCGTAAAGAAGCGTATCATCATTGGCTGTACCCGGTGCAATTTTATCCAGGGCATAAATCATTTCGATGATACCGTCTAATAAACGCTTTGGCAGCACTAAACTCAAATCACCCGGTGTGGCACTCATAGTCGGTGTTGTAAAGGATTCCTCAATACGCTTTGGTGTACTGCGCTGACCCCGGATTAAATCTCCGAAACGCTGTACCATAACTCCACCGCCTAACATATTACTGAGTCTTGCAATGGATTCCGCATAACCGGTGGAATCCTTGAACGGCTCGGAAAAATGTTTTGCCACCAGCAATGCAAAATTTGTATTCTTGGTCTGCTTTGCCGGATCCTCATAGCTGTGACCGTTTACCGTTACAATACCGTTGGTATTTTCACTTACTACCGCCCCCTTCGGATTCATACAGAAGGTACGGACCTTATCCCCGTACTTCTGGGTACGGTACACAATTTTACTTTCATATAATTCGTCGGTTAAATGTGAGAAAATTTCTGCCGGAATTTCCACACGGACACCGATGTCCACACGGTTGGACTGGGTCGGAATCTTCAACTCTTCGCAGATTTTCTCCATCCACTTGCTTCCGCTTCGTCCAACGGAAACAATGCAGTTTTGACAGGTATAGGCACCGTCTTTACAAACCACACGATAACCTTCCTCCGGCTTTTCGATGGTTTCTACCGGAGTATCAAAGAAGAAATCCACCTTCTCCTTCAAATCCGCATATAAATTTTCCAGAACCACATAGTTAATGTCCGTACCAAGATGACGAACGGAAGCATCTAACAAATGCAGGTCATTCTGCATACAGAGCTTCTTAAATTTGGAGCCCGCTGTCGTGTACAATTTTGTGCCCTCGCCGCCGTACTTCATGTTGATTTCATCCACGTACTGCATCAGTTCCAGCGCCCTCTGCTTGCCGATATATTCATACAGCGTACCGCCAAAATCGTTGGTAATATTATATTTACCGTCAGAAAACGCTCCCGCACCGCCAAAACCGCTCATAATAGAGCAGCTCTTACAGCCGATACAGGACTTTACCTTGTCCCCGTCAATCGGACAGCGACGCTTTTCCAGGGCATGTCCTGCCTCAAACACTGCAATCTTCAGTTTCGGATTCAGCTTTACCAATTCATAGGCCGAAAAGATTCCGCCCGGGCCTGCACCGATAATAATTACATCATAATTCATAAAAATACCTCCTAAATATAAATCTCACGAATATAAGCACTTCGAGAGCTTCGCTTATATACGCAAAATGGTTGTCTACGGGTGCACAAAAAAAGCACCGGTAGACAACCATTTAAGGTGGTTCGTAGAAACGCTCAACCATATTATGAGCTTATACCTGCAATTCATAGATACCATATATTACTATATACAGTTTATCCTACTATGAAAGAATTTGCAAGTATAACCCCGTTGTTTATTCCATCAATTTTGCGGCCAGGATACGGCAATCGGAAGTTCACTCCAAGGTTCAATCGACGTTCCTCCGTACAAAAGCTCCCGTTCCTGCTCTGTTATCAGACTGCTCTTATATTCTCCGTGATAAATTTTTCCGGACGCATCGTATACCGAGAGGGTAAAATCACAGCTGCCCTGCATGGTTTGCCTGTCGGTACAGGACACATACAAAAGCTGCGTTCCGTTCCAATCCATATCGTTTTCTTGTATATAAGCACTCCAATACAGCGGGTCGTCATCAGTCACCTGCATGGTAAACTGATGCTGATAACCCTGCTCCTCATTCCAGTCAATCAAAGCAAAGTAACCGTCCCTATAGGAAAGGAGCAGAAAATCATCCTTTACCCGGACCACACTTTCAAAGCGGGTTGCACCTTCCGGGCGAGGAAACTCCATTTGCCGGATTTGTTCCATGGTAGTGACATCCACCACCTGAAGTTTAGTGGAGTTTTCCGTATCCGTAATAATCAACAATTGTCCTGCCGCATTAATATCCAAAAACATGTTGCCATACGGATAGGTTTCTTCCTCCAAAGAATACACCATGGAAAGCTCCTCCGGGTTCATATATACACCTTCTGCACCCAGGGCATATGGCTGCTTATAGACTCCAAAACCGCCCGGAATCAGTTCCGTATTCATCCGGGTTCCATCCGCCGAGTACCGGTAAAAGGTAAAATAGCAGTCGGATTTCGAACGGGTACAGACTGTTCTCCAGGAAAAAATATTATTTCCCCCATCATTCCCTCCTATTCCAACAATATTTCCACGTTTATCCTTTTTCAGCGTAATTGTATAGGCTGCGGATTTTGGTACCGGTATTTTAAAAAATTCCGAATAAGCTTCCGATAAGTCCTCTTCTTCCCAGACTTGTTCCAAACTAACCACCACAGGAAAATACTCCATATAATTGTCTAAAAAAATCTGGCGGGACTTTTCTTCCCCCGGCGCAGTAGCTTCTGCCAATTCCTGAAATGCCTGTTCCAATCCTCTGGTTCCGATATTAGAACCATCCAGTGCAAGGTTTCCGGTAGAACCCACGTGCCAGCCGCCGCCCAAACGGTTCTTTAAGGAAATACAACTATACTTGCTTTGTTCCAGCCATGCCTGACCGGCCAACCTGGCAGCCGGCCGTCTTTCCCTTGCAGAAAATTCAAATTCCGTCTCCGGTTCCTTACCTGCCACAAGTTCCGTTGTCCACAGCAAATGGCGCATGGAATCATTGGCAGTGTTTACCGTTACTCCTTCCACTATCTCCCTGTCGCCCAAAACCACCTGCTCCGACAGCGTAACATTCTCCGCTTCCTTAAGGATATACCCCGGCAAAACACATATGCCTGCCAATCCCAGAACAAATATACAAACAAATAAAATAAAGGCTTTTTTCACTTAAGTCACCTCTTTATTCTCCACTGATTTTTTCCACCGCAAGGCTTACTCTGTCTGCCCGGTAGTGATAGGTCTCCTTCACATATTCCATCAGGGTTTTGCCCTCTTCCTCCAGCTGTTCGGTCGGCACATCTCCCACAATCTGCCCCTTACGGATTAACACCGCACGACTGATAAAGCCGGACACCTCTTCAATGAGATGGGTGGATAACAATACGGTTTCGTTCGGCTCTAAGATACCAAGCAGTACTTTGTAAAAGTCCTCACGGTTAAACACATCATTACCTGCAAAAGGCTCATCCATCAGGATATAGTCTGCACCCTGACAGAGTGCCATAATCACCTCAAACTGGTTTTTCTGTCCCATGGAAAAGGAACGGATAGCCTTGTTTTTTGGAAGCTCGAAAAAATCCATCAGTCCGTCAAAACGCTTCTGCGAAAATTTTGGAAAATGCTCCGCATAAAACTCCGCATGCCCTTTTGCCGTCAGATTCGGAAAGAAGGAATGCTCACTGGTGGCAAAGGAAAGCTTCGCAATATTCTTTCTTGTAATCGGCTCTCCGTCCAAGGTGATTTCTCCGCTATGATTTATAAAACCTAAAATACATTTCATCAGCGTGCTTTTTCCGGCACCGTTTTCACCAAAGAGACCAACAATTTCACCTCTTGGTAACGTCAAATCCACGTCCCGTACCGCTACCGTTCCGCCGGGATACACTTTTCTCGCTTTTTTTATTTCTAACATAGGCTACCTCCAAATGTTTTGCCACTGTCCCGGTGCAATACACTGCTTTGGTGTGGCAACCATATAAATCCAATAGTAAAACAGCATTACAACAAAGGCTGTTGCCACGGTTGCTGCCACCGCAAGCAACGGCAGTGTCCAGGCCCTTTTGTGAATTTCCCACCTGCTTGGCAGACGCTTCATCAGGTAAATGCTTTTACTACCCTGACGGTAACACAAATAATGCCATACCACCACGCTCAGAAAAAACACAGCAAAAACCTGGAAGCTTATCAGGCTGTCGCCCAACAAGATAGAAAAATCTGTCATAACCGCACCCTCTATCAGTACCCGTTTCGTTCCCGGGTCATGGTATAAAAGAGCCCTTGCCTCTGAATAATTTTTAATGAAACGGAGGCTAAGCACCCATGCACCCATGAGCCCACCGATAAAACCGCTTAATTCCTTATCAGTACCGATGCCCGGCGGCGCAAAATCATCCAGAAATTTCATAAAACGGTCTTTCAATGATATATTATTTATTTCCTGCATCATCTAATTTCCACTCCCCCATACGTAATATTACAAATATCATCCAGATTACGATTCCTGCATAGATTAGTCCCTGCATACCATCTGTACCGTTCATGTTTAAATCGACCTTAAATTTGACCAATCCCAGGCACAGAATAGTCCACCAGGTCCACATCCGGTTTTTACCTCGTCTGGAACAATACACGTCATAAGCCACTGCGAATCCCAGAGAACAAAACAAAAGTACATTTCTAACCCAATACCAAATATGTTGCAGCGGTATCAGTCCATGTAAGAATGGTTCCCGGTAAAATGCCAGAAACATACTTTGATGGGTAACTGCCCCGGCATCTGCCGTCTTTACATAATACAGACAAAGTCCGAAGGCAAGTGCCGCCTGCACAAACCAGAGCAACAAAAAACAACAGCAATTATAAAGCATCTGCCACAGAAAAATACTCTTTGGCGTTATGCTTAACCGGTTCCAGGTATATTCCTGGTGTCCTGTGGTGCTTCTGCCCACCAAAGCAAGAATTACTGTCAACAGAATCAGGGCCACCGCAAAAAACACCATCAGATGTGCTTCTTCAAACACCACCTCCGGTGTCATAACCGGAAAGTTTCCCTCTGTCTGGTTCTTTTCCAGCATCCCCTGTATGGTTTTGTAAAACCATATCCCCTCTGCCGCAATCATTGCCAACAGTAGAAGTAATACTTTATAAAAACTGCTTCTTACAAAAAGCATAAATACCGAACTATGCTGCTTCATACCCATTTTCCTCCTGTCTCCGTGCTACTTTCTCCACTATTCTCCCGGTTCTGCTACTGTGCCGTTTTCCCAGTATTTATTAATCAAAGCGATTGCTTCCTCCTTAGAAACACCCATCTGCTTCAGCTTTAATACAGCTCCCTTTGCATCCGCCTCCAAAAGTTCTTCCCGGATTTCTGCCACCTTTTCCACGGTCAGAACCATGGTGCTTTTACTGCCCTGCAAGGACTCTATCAGTTTTTCTTCCTCCAACAGCCGGTAGGCCTTCTGCACCGTATTCGGATTTACCCCTAAAAGCGCAGAAAGCACACGGCGTGACGGAAGTTCATCACCATCTTCAATTGTTCCGGCAATGACACCCCGCTTAATGTACAGTAAAATCTGCTGATAAATCGGACTGCCCTCCTGCATGGTAAACTCATTAAAGGAAATCATTCGTCTTCTCTCTTTCTTTCAACTGTGTTAGTCAAGTAATACAGTTTCCTTAACTGTATTATATGTGTGATACAGTTTGTTGTCAAGAAAAATATGAAAAATAAAAAGGCTGCCTTTTCAGACAACCTTTTTCACATCTCTATTCGCAATACAACAATTCTTCCTTGTGCTCCATGAGTCTTGTCAGCATCTTTTCGTTTACCTTCGCCAGTTCCGCGAACTCTTCCTTGTCTGCAAAATACGCCACGCAGATTAACTGAATGGAAAAAACCACATACGGAAGCGCCTGCTTTTCTTCTTCCGTAAGTTTCATAACTTCATCATAGCCTTTCACAATATTCTCAAATAGCAAGAGCCATTTTTCCATTGTCTCATCGTTGTCCGTAAAATTCTCCGACAAAATTCCCGTAGCTGCATAGCATACATCAAACAAGCGGATGCTGTACTCCGAAAGTTCAAAGTCTGTTACTCCTACCATTTCTTCGCCATTTACATAAACATAGCTCAGATTCATATTCCGGTGAATAATCTGCTTTGGTAACTTGTCATACACATCGCAAAACCGGTTCTTATATTCCGCAACCAATTCCTGCAAAAGATTGATTTTCTTCTGCGCTGTCGGAAGCGCCCAGTCCTGCACCGTATCATGCAAGCGGTTCTCCGCGAAAAGCCCCGCATCCAGGTTTGCCAAAGCAAGATGAAGCTTTCCAATCAAGGTGCCGAAACGGTATGCCGCTTTAGTGTCACAAGCGGTAAACATTTCCCTGCCACTCATTTTTGTGCCCTGCACTCTCTTGCACAAAACAGCATACACTTCCCCTTCCTGTACCAGCAGTTCTCCGGTCTTTGTTGCTACCGGAACAGAAGCTTGTAATCCCACTTTATCCAGTTTTCCCGCAATCTCCATGTGACGTTTCAATCCACCCGGAAGTCCGGACACCTTCAGCACAAAATCTTCTCCAACCTGAAACTCATTTTCACTAACCTGATTGCTGCCCTCATAAACTACATTGGTCACCGGGCTCTGTTCCATGCCCCAATGCGCAAGCAGCTTCTCCATAAATTTCTTCGATATCATAACTTTTCCCTCCTGTAACAAATTCACTCTGTACGGAAAGGACGGACGATATACTTTCAGATACTCCGACGGACTCATACCGTATTCCCGGTAAAATGCCTTATAAAAGCCTGCGTAGGTATCGAAGCCATAGGAAAAAGCAACCTCCTGCTTCTTCGCCCCTTTGGAAATCTCATACAGCCCATGCTTTAACCTCCGGCACACCATATACTGCTTTACCGACAACCCGGTTGCCATCTGAAACAGCTGGCAGAAATGATATTCCGAATATCCTGCCCGTTTGCTCATCTCCGATATTTCAATTTCCGATTTTAAGTTTTCCTCCATGAAATCCATGGCTTCCTGTATCAGCCCTAACGTATCTTTTCTCATCGTTCCGTCCTCCAAAGTAAGTTCTGCAGAATCACTTTACGGTTTGATTATATATCAAAGAAACGTAAAAACATTTCCTAAATTGGGATAGTAAAACAGGTTACAGTAAGTATTATACTGTAACCTGTAGAATCAGCCTAATTCAAATATTTCAAAATTTCTTCCCGTGGAGTATCTTTGTAGGCTTCGTTTTTGATAACAGCCTGAAACAAAACCTCTTCATCCTTAATGTAGTCTTTTAAAGAATTCACTAAGGCAGACAGCCCTTGTTCTAATCCTTGTTCTATTCCAATCTCTATACCTTCATCACGAATATCCATATCTCTTAAATACAATGTCATATACTCCACCCTCCATTCTTCATGTTTTCTTGCTTTTTCAACTTCATTGTCAATCATTTGCGCCCCGTTCAATCAAATTCATATCTATCATCCCCTGATAGTAACGACTGCGCTTCGGAAGTTCCTTTTTTACCTTTGTCTGCATCTCGATGTTATATATTGTGCCGTTTTCGTCATCCACATAAACATCCAGACGGATACCCTTTCCATCGGAGAGAATTTCTATGGTTTTCTGCCGTTCCGGAAAAGAAATTTTCTTGATTTTGATTTCCAGTAAGACTTCTAACAATCTGCGGCATATTTCCGGATTATTCACCAGAACCTTGCCAAACATAAAATCATCGGTAAACGTAAGCTCCTGATACTGCTTTTGTAATTGCTCCAAACAAATTACCTCTCTTTCATTATAAAATTTTTTCGCCCTATATGCAAGGCTTTTTACACAAGTTACATTGTTGGAATTTCCTGCGGATACGCCAAGAAATAAAAAAGACTTTCGCGAAATCTTGAGACTATTTTATACGCGATGCGTAGTTTTTGCAAGTAGAAGATTCGGTATGCTTTTTGGTGGGTTTGCACAAAAAAGAGGCTGCCTTTTCAGGCAGCCCAAACCAAAAACTGTTTCATCCTCAAATCCACTTCATATAAATTGGTATCATCCCGAGCTTATACGCTAACAATAATCCCAGCAAAAACACCGGAATCACGAGCAAAAGAAAGTACCATTGGGAACCAACTCTCATTTGTTCTCTTAACCGTTTCCGCATTGCCAGAGCATAAATTGCACCCACTATAGTTGCAAGCACATGAGCCACCGCCGTCCACGGTCCGGAAATGACTGAAATAAAAATATAATAATATAAAAATCCGAATACCATAACCCAGGTCCAAGGATGCTTCCACAAACTCACACCGGATTCTTTTACCTTTTTCATCCGCAGATATGCCCCCAATGGAATGTAAGCATACATAATACCGGAAGCTCCCACAACGGACGAAACCTGGTAAAAAAATACTACCTGCCGGTCAATGGCAAAGAACGTTGTCGCCACAATATAAGCAACCAGCGATAAAAGCAGCATCTGTCCGGTACCAAGCTTCTTTTCTATCGGCACACCGAACAAATACAAGATACTTAAGTTTGTTCCCATATGTACAAAAATAAACCAGTGCTCTTCACCCGGTTCGGCAAAATAAATACTATGAGCAAAGGTATAAGTAAACCAGGACCACCAATGGGCATTCTCCGGGTTCTTCCAGTTCAAAAGTGCATAAACCTCCATGAGATTTGCATCAAAATACATCGGTATGCAAACAATCAATATGGATAATGTAAAAATCCACACCCACTTATATCGTATAATACTACCGCAAAGTTTTTCTTTCATAACCAACGCCCTTCCAAACCTGTGATATATTTACTATACCACACTCTCTTCTCCATTGCAAAAGGTAAGGCAGCATATCTTGGCTCTTTAGAAGCAAACTGCCTAGCAGTTATTGTGTTTTCAATACTTAGATAAAATTTATGGCGGCATATTTATCCGGACGAAACCCTGGAGAAACGTCGGTCCTTGGCGAGGTCATGCGACTGTAGGTCGCACGAGCCTAGTACCGCTACGTTTCGATGAGAGTGCGAGCGTGTTTCGGGAGGATAAATATACCGCCATAAATTTATTAAAATATTAAACTAACAAAATACCTGCAAGGCTGCTTTATTTCTTAGATGCCAAATATGCTGCCTTACCTTCTTCGTAAAGGTTATTACCCTCGCTGTCAATAATTACAACCAGTGGCATATCCTCTACATACAGCTTACGAAGTGCTTCTGCACCTAAATCTTCGTAAGCGATGAGTTCTGCACTCTTGATGCACTTAGCAAGTAATGCACCTGCACCACCGATGGCACCAAAGTACACGCCGGAGTACTTCTTCATAGCGTCGATAACTTCCGGAAGACGTGCGCCCTTACCAATCATGCCTCTTGCGCCAACGCTCATCATGGTTGGAGCGTATGCGTCCATACGGCCGCTGGTAGTTGGGCCTGCGGAACCGATAACCTGACCAGGCTTTGCAGGAGTTGGTCCTACATAGTAGATGGTAGCGTCGGTTGGGTCAAAAGGAAGTTCTTCGCCTCTTGCCAGAGCTTCGCACAT
Organism: Lachnospiraceae bacterium; assembly: GCA_017938145.1. Taxonomy (GTDB): domain Bacteria; phylum Bacillota; class Clostridia; order Lachnospirales; family Lachnospiraceae; genus SIG299. Next base: position 18,915 of record JAGBCB010000026.1, on the reverse strand, counting down.
ACGCTTGTGACCTGCGTCACGGGAAGTGTAGATGGTACCGGTAACATAAACGGAATCACCGGCCTTTAATGTCTTTGCAAGTTCCTCTGTTAAAGGTAATGTAATATGCTTTTCCATCTTAAATCACCTCCGATTTGTGGCGGGTTACATGGCAGTTGATATTGATTGCACATGGCATACCTGCGATGTGGGTTGGTAAAGTTTCAATGTTAAGACCGATGGCTGTGGTCTTACCGCCAAAGCCCTGAGGTCCGATACCAAGCTGGTTAATCTTTTCTAACATTTCTACTTCAAGGTCAGCGTAGAATGGGTCCGGATGAGAGGAATCGATTGGTCTCATAAGAGCCTTCTTTGCAAGAAGAGCTGCCTTATCAAAGGTACCGCCGATACCAACGCCCACTACCATTGGAGGACATGGGTTTGGACCTGCTGTTTCTACAGTCTCGATAATGAAATCTTTAATGCCCTGAAGTCCTGCGGATGGCTTGAACATGCGGATAGCACTCATGTTCTCGCTGCCGAAGCCCTTAGGTCCTACAGTAATCTTTACCTGGTCGCCGGGAACGATTTCTGTGTAAAGCATTGCCGGTGTGTTGTCACCTGTGTTACCACGGCGAACCGGATCACCTACAACGGACTTACGAAGATAGCCCTTGTCGTAACCACGGCGAACACCTTCATCCACCGCTTCGGAAAGGTTGCCGCCAACAAGGTGAACATCCTGACCGATTTCAAGGAATACACATGCCATACCGGTGTCCTGACAAATCGGCACACACTGGGAATCTGCGATTTCATAGTTTTCAATAATCTTATCTAATACACCCTGAGCGATGTCCCAATCTTCACAAGCTCTGCAATTCTTGATTGCACACTTTACATCCTCAGGCAGATGCTGGTTTGCTTCGATACAAAGCTTTTCTACCACATCTGTAATCTGACTTACGTTAATCTCACGCATAGCTGTTTCCTCCTAATATTTTATACTACTAGTTCAGAGCACATCTCGAAAACACTGCGTGTTTCCTCGATGTACGGTATCCGTCAAATAAATTCGACAAAAACTATGCCCGGAAATGCAAGCATTCCCAGCATAGTTTTATCGAATCTACTTGGCTCTGAACTAAAACAGGATGCCGATAAACTGACAGCAAAGCACTACTAAAATCAGTGCAAACGGATAGGTTGCCGCATAAGCTGCTGCCACGTCGTCGGTCTTTGTTACACGGATTAAGGTACCTAATGCCGGAGTACTTGTCATACCGCCGCAAATGGAACCAAGGGAATTGAACACGGAAAGCTTCAATACCTTTGCCGCAAAGAAGTATGCCGCAAACATCGGAACCAAAGTCATCAGCGCACCGTATACGAATAACATCACGCCCTGTTCCTTTAATACTTCCACGAAGCCTGCGCCGCCTTCTAATCCTGCACCTAATAAGAACAGTGCCAGACCGAACTCTCTGATGTGCTTAAGCATATTAGTGTTTGGCTTAATGTCTACCGGTCCGATATGACCAAAGTGACCAAGCACCAGACCTGCTAGCAAAGGACCGCCGGAGGTTCCAAGAGCAAACTTACCGCCGCCCGGAAGCGGAATACTAATCTTTGCTAAAATGATACCAAGAATAATAGCCAGAGCGAAAGCAAAGAAGCCAAACTCGTCAATGGCAATTCTCTTCTTTTCTTCCTTCTGTTCTACAGAAACGGTAGCTGCTGCTGTAAACTTCGCACGCTCCGCATCCATATCGGTCTTTAAAATCTTTGGAATTAACTGTACAAAAAGCACAACGCCTACTACGCCGAACGGATACGCAATACCGTAACCAACGGCAGCGTTAACACCGGCTGCTTCCTTAGCTGCGGCCAAACCAGGGGTACTGGTAAGGGCACCGGACATAAGGCCTACACAAATATCGGTAGGAACATTAAACAGCTTAATAACTGCCACACATACCAATGCACCGGATAAAATGGTTACCAGACCAATCAGTATGTAAGACTTTGCGTTTGCTTTAATATTACGGAAAAACTTTGGTCCTGCAATGTAACCTACTGCGGTTACGAAACAGATAAGGCCTAAGTCACCGACAACATCCGGAATCACTACCCCAAAGTGTCCGAATACCAGTGCTACTAAGAGTACACCTGCGGTTCCTAAATCCAAACCGCAGATTGTAATTCTTCCCAAAGCATAGCCAAGAACCAGGATGGTGAAAATTAACATCAGGTTATTGGCCCATACACTCTCCATAAACCATGTAAGAATTCCCATTTCAATTTACCTCTTTTCTTTCAAACCGTTATTACTTGTCGAGTCTTGTTACGCCTTCCGGTCTGTAGTCAGGTAATAACTTCGGAGAAACTACCTTTGGCTCAATACCTGCATCAGCGAGCATCTTGGAGTAATCGTCCACATGGGAAAGTGTTAAGTCCTTAAGCTCAACGTTCTTGCACTTAGCGCCTGCTTCTTTACCTGCATTACGGCCAAATACAATGATATCAAGTAAGGAGTTACCCATGAGTCTGTTTCTTCCGTGGATTCCGCCTACTGCCTCGCCGGCAACATAGAGGTTTTCAATATCAGACATACCGTTAGCGGAAATCTTGATACCGCCGTTCTGGTAGTGCAGAGTTGGGTAAATTACGATTGGCACCTTTCTCATATCGATGCCGCATCTTAAGTACATACGAAGCATACCAGGAAGTCTCTTTTCCAGTGTACCTTCGCCGTGAATCATATCAATCATTGGTGTATCTAACCAGATACCCTCTGCCTGAGGAGTCTGAACACCCTTGCCTCTTTCCTTACATTCACGAATGATGCCGGAAGCTGCAACGTCTCTGGTTTCCAGCGGATGCATGAACACTTCACCTTCGCGGTTTACGAACATAGCGCCCATGGAACGAACCTTCTCAGTTACCAGTGCACCGTAAATCTGAGCAGGGAAAGCAACGCCGGTTGGGTGATACTGAAGAGTATCCTGATAAAGTAAAGCTGCACCTGCACGGTAAGCAAGCACTAAACCGTCAGCGGTTGCACCGTAGTGATTGGAGGTTGGGAAGCCCTGATAATGCATACGGCCTGCACCACCTGTTGCGATGATAACAGTCTTTGCTCTTGCAATGAGGATTTCGCCGGTTTCCATGTTCATAAGAACAGCACCTGCCGCCTTACCATCGGTATCCTTAATGATTTCGATAGCTGCTGTATAGTCAACAACAGGAATACCTCTGTTGATAACTTCGTCTCTTAAAACTCTCATGATTTCGGCGCCGGAGTAGTCTGCACAAGCGTGCATTCTCTTACGGGAAGTACCGCCGCCGTGGGTGGTAATCATGTTGCCGTTTTCATCCTTATCGAATAAAACGCCAAGCTTATCTAACCAGTTGATAGCAAGAGGACCGTCGCAAACCAGCTTTTCAACAAGCTCAGGAACGTTTGCGTAGTGACCGCCACCCATAACGTCAAGGTAGTGCTGTGCAGGGGAATCGTTTTCCTTATCTGCTGCCTGGATACCACCTTCTGCCATCATGGTGTTTGCATCACCGATACGGAGCTTAGTAACAATCATTACGTTTGCGCCTGCTTCGTTAGCTTCGATTGCTGCGGAAGAACCTGCACCGCCGCCACCGATAACGAGAACGTCTACGTCGTAATCAACCTTTGTTAAATCAAGGTTCATGCCCTTGATTCTGCTTTCGCCCTGAAGGGTTTCTACTAATTCCTTCGGAGCCTTCTGACCCTTATTAGGACCAACCTTAATTTCTTCAAAACTGTCGAGATTGTAGTCCGGATGGAACTTTTCAAGTAAAGCGGTCTTTTCGTCTGCAGTCATACGCTTTGGCTCAAAACCGATACGTGCTGCTCTGCCTGCCTCTACCTTTTTAACGGATTCCATCATCTCTGCGGTATATGTTAAACTCATCTTTGATATCCTCCTACTTCTCAATTTCTCTGGTGTTGTACATTTCCTTGATTTCTTCCAGAGGCTTAGCCATGATAGCTTCAATCATTGCACGGCAGTCGCCGTTTTCGATTTCTTCTACTCTCTTGGTTAAGTGCTCTGCTTCCGGACGGATGTACTTACCGGTAAGTCTTCTTGCAAGAAGAGCAACCTGTGGATGGGAAATACCTGCCGGACAACGGGAGGAACATACGCCACACATTACGCAGTCGAAGGACTCTTCCGCACACTTCTCGAATTCGCCTCTCTGAGCGTATGCGATATACTGCATAACGTTTAAGTCCTGAGTACAAGCCTTGGTACAAGCGTTACAGCCAACGCAGGCATAAATTTCAGGATATAACTGCATCATAACCTGTGCGGTAGGCTTAATCTCTGTGATGTCATAAACCTTCTTCTCCAATGGGAAGAATGGTAAGGTTGCTACGCACATGTCGTTTTCAACCTTTGTGGAGCAGGCAAGACAACCTACTAATTCGTTCTTACCCTTGATTCTGTAGATAGTAGCGCAGGCACCGCAGAAACCGTTTCTGCAGCCGCATCCGCGTACTAACTGATAGCCGGCATATTCAAAAGCTTCCATGATGGTTAAGCTTGCCGGTACTTCATACTTCTTACCGTATAAGTAAATATTAATCATATCTGCCATTTCAAATTCTCCTTATCAACTAGTACTCATTCGGAAGCTCATCGATTTCGTCGAAACGGAATACCGGGCCATCCTTACAAACGTACTTGGAACCTATGTTACAACGTCCGCACTTACCAACGCCGCACTTCATACGAAGCTCTAAGGTGGTGTAAACCTGCTCATCCTTAAAGCCCATTTCCTTAAGACCAGCTAAAACGAACTTAATCATGATAGGCGGTCCGCAAACCAGGGCAACCTTGTTTGCTTCTGCTGCAAAGTTAAGTTCCTTTAAGTAAGAAGGAACAAAACCTACGTTACCGGTCCAGCCTTCCTGTGGACGGTCGATGGTTAAGTATACGTTAACTCCAGGGGTATTCATCCATACTTCCTGGATTTCCTTTAACTGAACTAAGTCGTCTGCGGAACGGGAACCGTAAAGGATATCTACCTTGCCGTAGTTGTCACGGTTATCAAGAACATAATTGATAACGGAACGAAGCGGTGCTAAACCGATACCACCGGCAATGAATAATAAATCCTTACCCTTTAACTCGGTTTCTACCGGGAAGTTGTTGCCGTACGGTCCGCGCACGGTAATCTGGTCACCCACCTCTAAGCTGTGGAGATAATCGGTTAACATACCACACTTTTTAATACTGAATTCCTGATACTCCTTGTTTGTAGGAGAAGAGGTAATGGAGAACATACCCTCACTGACACCCGGTGCACAAATCATGGCGCACTGGCCAGGCATATGCTCGAATAATTTTCCGCCTTCCGGAGCATTCACACGGAAAGTCTTTACGTCAGGAGTTTCCTGACGGATGTCTGTAATCACACCAACCATTGGAATTAAGGTATCCAGTGTGTAGTTTTCATGACAAGTACAATCGCACATTACCGGTCACCTCCCTGATTTTCAAAAGCTTTGATTACCTTAACAATATTTAAGGATGCCGGACATTTTTCTACACAGCGGCCACAGCCTACGCAGGAGTACATGCCGTCGTTGTTTGCAGGGAAGTATACTAACTTGTGCATGAAACGCTGACGGAATCTCTGCATCTGGCTGGTACGGTTGTTACCGTGGGCCATCATGGTGAAATCGGAGTACATGCAGGAATCCCAGCAGCGGTAACGCTGTACGCCGTGTCCTGTGTCGTAGTCCTTAATGTCGTAGCACTGGCAGGTTGGGCACACAAAAGTACAGGTACCGCATGCCAGACATGGCTTATATAATTCTTCCCAGATTGGGGAGTCAAACTTTTCGGTTAAAGCATCACCATTCCAACCTTCTAAGGAAAGGTTCATGTATGGGAGCTTTTCTACGATAGCGCGGATAGCGGTCTTTTCATCCTCTACCTTTGCTTCGTCGGTTTCAGTAAGCAGGGAAGCAACTGCCTTTGTTAATGCCTCGCCCTTTTCGGTGAGAGCCTTCCAATACAGTTCGCCTTCTACCATCCAGGTAGCAACGTCTGCCACCGGCTCTGCGCAGTCGATGCCGAATACCTTACAGAAGCAGGTTTCTTCCGGCTCGTGACAAGCCATGGCAACGATGGTGCCGTGGGCACGTCTTGCAGCGTAGAAGGTATCTACAGGCTCGGATAAGAATACCTTATCCAAAACTTCAACACCCTTTACATCACAGGCCTTCATGCCGAATACAACAAAGTTCTGATGCTGTAATTCTTCCGGCTCAATTTTAATCTTCTTACCATCTTTATAACAGGTATATAAATTTTCGCTCTGTGGGAAGAAAGCATCCTTTGGAGATTTCACGCTCTTTAACGTATCTAAATCTACTTCTGCATCTTCGGTCCATGCTGCGAAATTTACCTGACCTGCGTTGTTTACCGGTAAATATAATGCTTTATCTTCCGCCATTAACCGGAATAATGCGGTCAGATTTTCTTTTGCGATCTTATACATACATTATCCCCTTTCTAGCGCTTTGTTACGATGCTTGGTTCTGCATCGTCAAAGGTGAAGTTTGTTAATGGTGCCTTGGAATCGGTGTCAGCACCTGCCTGGTACTCACCGTATAACTCGTCAATGTCCTTAATGAACTTACGGTTAAATAAGTGAAGCGGAATGCCCTGTGGACATACTCTGCTGCATTCGCCGCAGTCGGTACAACGTCCTGCTACGTGGAACGCACGGATAATGTGGAACATCTTTTCTTCGAAGGAATCCACATTTGCCTTCTGTGCACTGTCGAACTTGGTGCTGTCGAACACACATTTACGGCAGCTACAAGCCGGACATACGTTACGGCAGGCATTACAACGGATACACTTAGAAAGCTCCTTCTGGAAGAAAGCGAACTTTTCTGCAGGACTCATTGCTTCAATCTTCTCAACCTCAGCAAAACGTTCTGCATCCTTGGTATCCTTGGACTCGCCGATCAGCTCGTCATATACCATATGCTCCTTACCCTTACATACATGACAACGTTCCAGCATTGCATCAGCGTAAGCGCAGGACTTGTCTCCGTAAATAGTCTGGAAGGTAAGAGTTTCTGCGTCGTCAGACATTTCTGCACCGGATACAGCGGTAATACCCTTAATACCTAAATCCTTAACTTTTTCAATACTTAACTTACCCTTACAGCCCACACCAACAATGTATGCCTTTTCCCGATCTACACGGTGCTCCTTAATGAGCTGGTTGAAGCTGTAAGTATCACATGGCTTTAAGCAAACCATGGTCTTGCCCTCTAATTTGGAAGCCGCAATCATGTACTTGCTAAGGTTTGCGCCACAAAAACCGTTATATACGAAATTATCAAGTTCTTCTGCTGTGGTGAAGAAAGCCGGTTCCGGATTATATGGAAGATCGCCGGCTTTCCAGCCAAGTACGCGTGCTACGGTACCGTTTGCCAGAAGCTCTTTTGCACGATTGATTAATTCTTGCATCTTAAATCCCCCAATCTTACATTCTCACCAAGAGAGTGAATCTTTTCTACGAACTCGTTCATGGTCTGAGAGAACTTAACACCTTCTGCTGCAGATACCCATTCTACGCGGGTACGGCCGTTTTCCACGCCCATGTAGTCAAGCATGGAGAACAGAAGAGTCATACGTCTTCTCGCATAATAGTTACCTGTGCTGTAGTGACAGTCACCCGGATGGCAACCACAGATGATAACACCGTCTGCGCCCTTTTCAAATGCTCTTAAGATGAACATCGGGTTAACACGACAGGAACAAGGTACGCGGATAATCTTTACGTCAGCAGGGTAAGCCAGACGGCTGCTGCCGGCAAGGTCAGCGCCCGCATAACTACACCAGTTACAGCAGAACGCTACAATTTTCGGTCTGAATTCTTCATTGTTTATCGACATATTGCATCTACCTCCGCTATAATCTGTCTGTTAGAGAAGCCCTGTAAATCCATAGCGCCGGACGGACAGGTTACGGTACAAGCACCACAACCCTGACACAGTGCATTATTAACTACTGCTATGCGGCGGGTTTCACGGATACCGTGATCGTTAACTTCCTTCTCTTCGTAAGAAATTGCGCCGTAAGGACATACGTTAGCACAAGTGGAACAGCCGTTACACATAAGCTCGTCAGCCTTTGCGGTACATGGGTTTGTGGTTAACTTATCCTTTGCCAGTAAGCCGATGGCCTTAACTGCTGCAGCGCCGGCCTGGGCAACGGTTTCAGGAATATCCTTTGGTCCCTGGCAGACACCGGATAAGAATACGCCGGCCGTTGGGGATTCTACCGGACGAAGCTTTGGATGTGCCTCTGTCAGGAAGTTGTTGGTATCAATACTTGCAGTAAGCATGGTTGCAATCTGTCTTACGGATGCTTCCGGTTCGATAGCGGTTGCTAAAACTACCATGTCTGCTTCTTTAAAAATCTGCTTGTTGTCAAGTAAGTCGGAGCCTTGAACTAAGAGCTTGCCGTTTGGCTGCGGGATAACCTTACCAACCTGACCCTTCACATAGTTTACACCATATTCTTCTACCGCTCTTCTGTAGAACTCGTCGAAGTTCTTACCAGGAGTACGAACGTCGATGTAGAATACGGTTACGTTAACATCCGGATACTTATCACGGATTAACATAGCATGCTTTGCAGTGTACATACAACAAATCTTGGAGCAGTAGCTCTTACCTCTGTTGTCGGAGCAACGGCTGCCCACGCACTGTACAAATACGATTTCGTGAGGATGCTTACCGTCGGACAAACGCTCTAAGTGACCCTTGGTAGGACCTGCTGCGTTCATGATACGCTCTAACTCTAAGGAAGTGATAACATCCTTGCTCTGGTTGTATGCGTATTCATCGTAATTATCTAACTTGATGGTATCAAAACCGGTAGCCACAACGATGGCACCGTACTTCTGGGTTACGATTTCATCCTGCTGTGTGTAATCGATAGCGCCTGCCTGACAAACCTTTTCGCAGACACCACACTTGCCGGTCTTAAACTTGATGCAGGCATCTCTGTCGATAACCGGAACGTTTGGAATAGCCTGTGCAAACGGAGTGTAAATAGCACTTCTTGTATTTAAGCCGCGGTTGAATTCGCTTGGAGCCTTCTTGGAAGGACACTTTTCCTGACAAACGCCGCAACCGGTACACTTGTTAGCGTCAACGCTTCTTGCTTTCTTTCTGATATCCACGGTAAAGTCACCAACGAAGCCGGAAACCTTTTCCACTTCACTATATGTATAAATAGTGATTTTTTCATGAGCCGCAGCCTCTACCATCTTAGGAGTGAGGATACATGCGGAACAGTCGAGAGTAGGGAATGTCTTATCTAACTGGGACATTCTGCCGCCGATACTTGGGGTCTTTTCCACGATATCTACTTCATAACCTGCATCTGCGATATCAAGAGCTGTCTGGATACCTGCGATACCGCCGCCGATAACCAGTGCTCTCTTTGTTACGCGGCTTTCGCCAGGGAACAGAGGAGCATTTAAATTAACCTTTGCAATAGCTGCTCTGGCAAGAATTACAGCCTTCTCGGTTGCTTCTTCTACATTCTTGTGAATCCAGGAGCAGTGCTCACGGATATTTGCAATTTCTACCATGTATGGGTTGATACCTGCACGCTTTGCAGCGGTACGGAAGGTATTCTCATGCATACGCGGGGAACAGGAACATACAACGATACCTGTTAAATTCTTTTCTTTGACTGCTTCTGCAATCTTGGCCTGGCCTGCTTCGGAACACATATACTGATAATCTTCAGCATGTACTACACCCGGTTCCATGGCAACCATTTCTACTACTTTTTTAACGTCTACCGTAGCCGCAATATTACTACCACAGTGGCAGACAAAAACGCCTATTCTCTGCATTACGGCTTACCTCCTGTATCTTCTGAATGCACTCATAAGTAACTGCTGTGGAAGGTCCTCGTCCAGTAACTCCGGAATTTCTTCAGGAGCAAGACCGGTCTGACCCTTCTGGCGGATTACCAGCTGTCTTGCTGCATCAATGAGTCTGCCCGGCTGTACATCTCTTGGACAACGCTCTACACAAGCGAAGCAGGAAAGACACTTCCAAAGGGACTTGGAATTTGCCAGTGCATCAATGTCACCGTTTAAAACATAGGATACAAACTGATGCGGCTTAATATCCATTTCGTTGAAGGCAGGACAGGTAGCAGAGCATTTTCCGCACTTCATGCACTTTAACGGATTTACGCCGCTGATTTCTTTAATTCTTTCAGCCTGATTCTTTGCGCTGCTCATTATTTAGCCTCCTCCTTTACTCCAAGTGCTTCGGCAAGTAATTCGGTGAAATAGTAAACAGGAAGCTCAGCTTCACTCTTGTTTAAGTTGTACATGCACAGTGGGCAGGCAGTAATTAACATTTCTGCGCCGAAACCGGATGCACTTTCCTTAATCTTATCACACATATTCTTTGCCATCTCTTTTTCTCTGAGAGAAATATATCCGCCGCAGCATTCGTTGCGGTATGGGTAAACCACCGGAGTAGCTCCGATAGCACGGATGAAATCTTCTATAATAGTAGGGTTTTCCGGATTGTCAAAACCTAATACCTTGCCCGGGCGAAGAAGCAGGCAGCCGTAATAAGCGCCAATCTTCTTGCCGGTAAGAGGATTTACTACCTTTTCCTTTAAGGTATCAAAACCAACCTTATCACGTAATACTTCTAAAAAGTGCAGCACATTGGTTTCACCTGCATATGGTGTTTCCAGCTGCATGTAATTGTTTGCTCTGGTGCGGATGTCATCGTTATTCTTCATGTCGTTGTTGACGCGCTTAATTACATGATGGCACGCAGAACACAGAGTTACTAAATCCTGACCCTTTTCCTTTGCCTCGTTTAATGCACGGACAGAAGAAAGCTTGGAAGCAATTTCATCGGTACCAAGCGGATATACTCCGCCGCAGCACTGCCAGTTTTCTACCTCTTCCAGTTCAAAACCAAGGGCCTTTGCCGATGCTCTTGCATAAGCATCCAGGTCTTTTGCCTTTGTTCTTAAGGTACATCCCGGATAATAAGTGTACTTCATATCGAAACCATTCTCCTTTTATCTATTAGATTTCAATCTGGGCAATGATTGCCTTTAAGGTGTCTGCACTCTTCTTAAGTAATACTTCTTCTTCATCTGTTAAGTTTACTTCTACCTTACCCTGACATCCGTTAGGACCAACCAGAGCAAGAGTACTTAAGCATACGTCTTCAATGCCGTATTCACCATGCATCATAGTAGAAACGGTTGTATAAGAGTCACTGGAAGCAAGCAAAATGCTGCAAAGCTTACAAACCGCTGCAGACACCGCATAGAAGGTAGCACCCTTGTTTGCAATAATCTTGCCGCCGGACTTCTGTACATATTCTAACATTGCATCCTTATCTACAGGTGTTACACGAACACCACTGTTCTTCATAGTCTTTACATACTCTTCCATCGGAACCGCGGAGATGCATGCCTTACTCCATGGGATAAAGGAGGTATCGCCGTGCTCACCGAATACATAAGCATGTACGTTCTTCTGGGCTACATTGAAGTGCTCTGCAATACCGCAACGGAGTCTTGCAGTATCAAGCACAGTACCGGAACCGATAATCTGGTTCTCAGGAATACCGGAAATCTTTGTGAATACATAAGTTAAAACGTCTACCGGATTACTTACAATAATATATTTTGCATTTGGAGCTGCTGCAGCAATCTGCGGTGTAATATCCTTTAAAATATCTACATTGGTCTGGGCTAATTCCAGTCTGGACTGACCAGGCTTACGTGCCACGCCGGAAGTAATGATTACGATGTCAGAATCCTTTGCGTCTTCATAATCGCCGGAAGTAATAGCGATTGGCTCTCTGAAGCAGGTACCCTGGATAATATCCATTACTTCTCCTTCTGCCTTATCTCTATTTACGTCAATCATTACGATTTCAGATGCGATATCATCCTGAGATAAGGTGTACGCAATTGTTGCACCAACGCTTCCTGCGCCGATAATAGTGATTTTTCTGCTCATTTCACTGTTTCCTTTCTTAACTTTGTTTATTTTTTAACAATAATTAACATAAAAAAAATGAGGAAAATTCTCATTACAACGGTAATATAGCATATTTCCCTCATTTTATCAAGTAGCAAAACATACAAAAAAAACCTCAAAACGACTATTTCCATTGTGCAGCTTCCTCCCGGCTTACCATCCGGTAACCCACACCAGCCTCTGTAAACAGGTATTTTGGCTGTAATGCATCATCTTCTATTTTCTTTCTTATATTGGTCATGTTTACCCGTAAAATCTGATTGTCATCTCCGGCATTCGGTCCCCATAATTCCTGCATAACTCTTTCGTAAGTCAGCACCTTGCCGTTATACCGGGCAAGCAGGCCTACCATGCGGAATTCATTCTGGGTAAGACCCACATCTGTTTCATCTACATAAACACGATATTTTTCAAAATCCACCGTCAAATGACCGATTACAATCTTTCCTGTGTTGGCGAACTGCAAATCACCGCTGACTGTACGGGTATGACGGATAGCCGCCCGTATTCTTGCCAGCAATTCCAACGGTCGTACCGGTTTTACAATATAATCATCGGCCCCGCTATCCAGCAGTTCTGCCACCACCTGCTCCTCGGACGGCTCCGACAAAACAAGAATTGGTAACAGCGACCATTCCCGTACGGATTGAATCACCTTTATTCCTTCTATATCAGGAAGAATACGTTCCATAAGCATGAGTTCCGGGCAATGGGACGATGCCATGTGGGTGGCTTCTTCTCCGGTAGCAGCATGCAGGACTTCATAGCCGCACTCCGACAGCAAATCGGAAAGAAAGTCACAAAATTCCCTGTCACTATCTGCCACTAAGACTTTCTGTCTGATTGCCATTACCGGAACCTCCTTAGCGAAATCTTAAAACGTAGTTTTACCCTTCGTTTCACGAAATATCATAGCATAGTGTTCCGTTAAGATTCCGTTAAGAAAAGTTTGTGCATTATTCTATTTTTAATACATTATTTTTCCGGCAAGCCTCTAAATGAATCAGTTTTTCCTCATCTAAAGATGAAAAATAAATCCGGGCCCTGTCTTTATCCCGTGCAATTACAATTCCTTTTCCAAAAGAAACATGGGATACATGGGTTCCCGGCAAAAGTTCCTCCGGAGCTAGTGACATTTCTCCCACATACCGTGACATTTCCATTTCTTTTCCATGGAGCCTCATCACAGAAAAAACATGTAAATATTGCTTTGCCCGGGTCATAGCCACATAGTACATGCGCCGTTCTTCCTCCAGCTCTTCCGGAGATACTGCCCGTTTATACGGAATAATACCTTCATTGACATCCGGCAGAATTACCACTTCATACTCCAACCCCTTGGAAGAATGCATGGTGGCTAACATCACTCCATCGATATTCCGTTGCTCCCGCTGTTCCTTTTGCCGTTCCAGCTCCCGCTTATATTCTTCCATATAAGCAAACCACTCCTCAAAGGTTTCAAAATCTCTGGCACTTTCCTGCAACTCTGTAACAATTTCCAGCAAATCCTCCGGCTTCATTCGCCGATACTCCGCATACTGCTGCAGATATTCGTCGTAACCGATACCCCGTCGGATATAATTGATGGCTGCATACGGATTGGTTTTGGCAAGTACCTCCAAATCATATTCCAGCTTATCTATACGCTCCACCATCCAGTCACGGTCCCGGTAAAGCCACTTCCATTTATTGAAATCCACCGTTGGCTCCTGCAGGGTTTCCCTGGCAAGATACCGGTTTGGCCGGTTCATAATTTGCAGCATGAGTCCCCGGTCACGGCTTCCCATGGCAAGCTTTATATATGTAATAATATTTTTCGCAATCCAGTGATCAAATAAGTTTGGCACCACGTCTCTCATCTGGAACGGAATATTATAGGAAAGCAGTTTTCCCATAACCCTTCTTGCCTGGGTATTGGTACGGAACAGCACCGCCATTTCTTTATAAGGAATTTCCCGGGCTTTATACTTCCGGATCAGTTCAATAATCCGCTCTCCCTCTTCCTCCTGGGTCGGGAATTTTTCTGTAAACACCGGAGCTCCGGCCGGCTTAGTCGCCAGAATTTCCTTCGCAAACCGCTTCTCATTGTTTCCAATCAATCGGCCCGCCGCCGTTACAATTTCCTTCTGGGAACGGTAATTATAGTTTAACAGAACCTGCTGAGCCGTAGGGTAATCTTTCGGAAAGTTCAGCATAATTTCCGGTCTTGCTCCCCGGAACTGATAAATGGACTGGTCATCATCCCCCACGATAAACAGATTATTCTGCGGCAGTGCCAGCAGCCGGATAATATCGTACTGAATACGGTTGATGTCCTGAAATTCGTCAATCAGAATGTACTGATATTTCTCCTGCCAAAGCTTTAATATCTCCGACCGTTTTGTCAAAAGCTCATAGGTATACAACAAAATATCGTCAAAGTCAATAAGCCGCTGCTGTCTCATCTTATTTGTGTACTCCAAATAAATCCGCTGAAACTGTTCTTCCGGGCAGTTCATGGAATAATAGGTGTTGATATCTATTCGTTCTGACTTGATTTTGCTGATTTCCGAACGGATTCCGTCAATGAATTCTCTTTCATCTTCTATCTCCATATCAAGCTTCCGGATTAAATCGGACAACAGTTGGTTGCTTGCTTCTTCCCGGATGATATTGGAGGCGTCCCAGTGATAGGCATATTTCAGAATTTTAAAGAACACTGCATGAAAGGTACCAAAATTAACTCTGCCGGAGGGAGCATTTCCTGCTTCTTCCTGTTGCAGCCGCTCGTAACGCTCCTGCATTTCGGTGGCTGCCGCTTTCGTAAAAGTAATCACAAGAATATTGCCGGGAGCCACACCCTGTTTGGTAAGCTCCAGAACCCTTCTTGTGATTACCGCTGTTTTACCGGAGCCGGGGCCCGCTAAAACCATCATAGGCCCCTCTCCGTGTGCTATTGCTTTTTGTTGTGCTTCGTTGAATCTCAAAAATACTTTTCCATTCCTTCTGATGTAGTCTGGATTGTGGCAATGGCCTCCTTTACCTCCTCGGCACTCTTTAAGTTGTTGTCACTTAAATTCTTTGCCTGCTCTGCGGTAGCCGTAATTTCTTCTGCTGTAGCAGAAAGCTGGGAAATACTTTCCACAATCTTGTTGTTAGCTGCAAAAATACCGGAAATGTCGGTATCAATTTCTTTAATTCCGCCGATTAAGGAGGTAATGTTTTTATCCAGCTTCTCAAAGTTGTCCGCTGCGGTAATAATCATTTCATTCTGTTTTTCTGTTGCATTCGTGGACTTTTCTACTGCCACCACAACTTCATCCGCATTGGCATTTAATTCGGTAACGATATTCTTGATGCTTTCGGTGGAAACTCTGGTCTGTTCTGCCAGCTGACGGATTTGTTCCGCAACTACAGCAAAACCACGACCTGCTTCACCGGCTCTTGCACTCTCAATAGATGCATTCAAAGCAAGCAGGTTGGTCTGACTGGAAATCTTGAAAATCATACCTGCGATTTCTTCTACTTCCTGAGTCTTTTGCTGAAGCTTCTGCATTGCCTCGTTAACCTGCCGATTGGTTACCGCAATTTCTCCGGCCTGCTGCTTTAATTCTTCGATAGCTTCCATATTTTCATGGATACTTACGTTGGATTCTTCCGCTACCGCTACCATATCTGCGGAACGTTTTGCAGTGCCTTCAATATTCCCCTGGATTTCCTGAGTCATGATGTTCTGGTCCTGAACGCTTTCTGCAGTCAGTTCCATGGCATCCGCAATTTCCACCATGCTGCGGTGAATGGTTTCTGCAGAATCATACAACTGGGCAGTTGCTTCGCTGCTCTTGTCGGTTTCGTCTTTCACAACCTTAGAGGTAGCAAGAACATCCTTTAACATCACGTCCTGCTGTGCCTGCTGATATCCCATATAACCGGTAATATCTTTCATGTAAATGTTCATTACCTTAGCCACCATAGTAGCAAGGAAGATAGTAGCAATAATGGTAGCCACTAAAGCATATCCGTCCGCATTATGCTGTGCGCCACCGGACATCTGACGATATAACACACTGACAACATAGCTCACCCAGTAAAAGATAGCCAGTTTCTTGGAATACTTCCAGTCATAGAACGGAAGGTTCATGAGTAAAATAGCAGCCAATAACCAATATACAAAGGTGGCATCGGTCATAAACATAACCGCCACATAAACGATACCTACCGTAACCGCATTGGTGGTGCGGAATTTATGTTTCAGCTTCTTTACATTATACATTATAATATTGGTAATTAACGCAAGTATTGTAATCCAGTTGGCAATCTGCGGAAGCATCGGTCTGTCGGTTTCTCTAAACATCATGCGCATTACCAAATAGACAATGACAATAACAAACATAATGACCGTGGAAAGAAATACC
This sequence comes from Lachnospiraceae bacterium, assembly GCA_017938145.1. Lineage (GTDB taxonomy): Bacteria > Bacillota > Clostridia > Lachnospirales > Lachnospiraceae > SIG299. Next base: position 2,422 of record JAGBCB010000026.1, on the reverse strand, counting down.
AAACGGTTACTTCTCTTTAAACGTAATTCCTCATCCTTGTACAAATACTGCTGACCCTCAGGCTCCGCCTTTGCATTTTTCTCTCGTCCCATAGTTTTTTACCCTTCTCTCTTAAAGCATGTGGCCGTTTATTCCGCTAACATCGCAATGGCCTTGCGAATACGGTTCAAGGATTCCTCTTTGCCGAGGATTTCCATGATTTCATATGCTCCGCCCGGTGTGGACTGCTTGCCGGAAACTGCGGTACGAACCGGCCATAAGCCCTGTCCGTTCTTGATACCGGTTTTAGCAATGTACCCCATTAACACTGCCTCAACCCCTGCAATAGAGTAGTCCTCTAATGCCTCTAACTCCGGTAACAGATCCTGTAATACCTGCAGGGAACTTTCTTTGGTGGTCTTCATCTTTTTGTGTACGTACATTTCGGTATCGTACTCCGGAAGCTCATCAAAGAAGTCAATTTTTTCGCCGATATCGCAAAGAGTCTCGATACGGGTCTTAACAAGTAATGCAATCTTATTTAAGTCGTAGTCCTTCTTTACTACTTCCTTAACATAAGGAACTGCCAGTTCTAAATACTTATCATCGTCAAGCATCTTCATGTACTCGCCGTTCATCCAGCGTAACTTCTGGATGTCGAATACGGACGGAGACTTGTTGATGTGATGGTAATCAAATACTTCCTCTAACTCCTTTAAGGAGAAGATTTCGCGGTCGGTGCCGGAGCTCCAGCCAAGAAGTACCATGAAATTGACAATTGCCTCCGGTAAGAAGCCCTGCTCCAGTAAATCTTCGAAGGAGGAATGACCGCTTCTTTTGGAAAGCTTGCGATGCTCCTCATCGGTAATGAGCGGACAGTGTACGTAGGTAGGCTCCTCCCAGCCAAAGGCCTGATAAAGTCTGGTATACTTTGGTGTAGAAGATAAATACTCGTTACCACGGACAACGTGGGTAATCTGCATTAAGTGGTCGTCAATAACGTTTGCAAAATTGTAGGTTGGGAAACCGTCGGACTTGATTAAAATCATGTCGTCCAGCTCTTCATTTTCTACAGTAATGGTGCCGTAAACCGCATCGGTAAAGGATGTGGTTCCGGTGGTTGGCATGTTCTGGCGGATAACGAAAGGCTCGCCTGCCGCTAACTTTGCCTCGATTTCTTCTTTGCTAAGGTGTAAGCAATGCTTGTCGTACTTAACAATTTCTTTAGACTCATCGCTCTCGGAAACAGAAGTACGGAGTGTGTCTAAACGCTCCTTGGTACAGAAGCAGTAATATGCTTCGCCCATCTCTACCAGCTTCTTTGCGTACTCCATGTATACGCCGGTCTTCATACGCTCACTCTGAACGTAAGGACCAAAGCCCTTGTCCTTATCCGGACCTTCGTCATACTCCATGCCGCACTTTGCGATGGTGCGGTAGATGATTTCGGTAGCACCTTCCACAAAACGTTCCTGGTCTGTATCTTCAATACGAAGGATGAAATCGCCACCCTCGTGCTTTGCAATTAAATACTCATATAATGCGGTTCTTAAGTTGCCGACATGCATGCGTCCGGTTGGACTTGGTGCATATCTTGTTCTGATTTTTGCCATTAGATTTTTCCTCCAAAATTATATATAAATTTCATTGTTCTATTCTGTGAACATATACACAATAATTATATTCCTCGAAGATTGCTGTGTCAATTAGTTTGTGCGTATAAAAAAGACAAAAACACCGGTTGAGACTTACATCTCAACCGGTAATTCGGAAAAATCAATATAAAAATCTTCATAAATTCCTGCTTTTACCGAATCCGCAAAGGTACAATCCTGAATTTCCTCTGTTTCAGAATTATACACTAACACACGGTTTCTTTCCGGGTCTACTATCCAATATTCCCGGACTCCTGCAGAACAGTATTTAAACAGCTTTCTGTAATAGTCCATCTGTCTGCTGGACGGAGACACAATTTCAATTATCCAATCCGGAGCACCATGACAACCACGCTCGTCCAATTTGGATTTATCACAGATAACAGAAATATCCGGTTCTACATAATTGTGCCTGTCTTTGTTGATGAATACTGCAAACGGCGCAGGGAGCACTTCACAAGGACCACCCTTAGATTTTAGGTAATTATTGATTATCGTAGATAACTCTACAAGTAATTTCTGATGAATATACTTTGGCGACGCCATATAATATATCTTACCGTCAATCAGCTCTGCCCGTTCCCCTTCCGGAAGGCTCTCAATATCATCAATGGTGTAAATTCGATTATCTGCTGATGGCATATAATCACTTGTATGATGTATTTACACTGAAATACATCAATACGCTCCTTTCTTCTCAACTCTGATATAATCAATAGTAACACTGTGGACTTTTTATTTTTATCTTATAGCTTCGACTATTTAAAGGAGTGTATTGCCACAGTTTT
>JAGBCB010000054.1 GCA_017938145.1 Lachnospiraceae bacterium | reverse complement strand
TGCAAAGAAGAGAGGAAAAGAAGTATCTGCCAAGTGCGATATGATGAGCATATCATGAAATAATCTTCGTGGCAAGCCACGAACAGAGAAAAATGGCGTGTGGAAGGTAATTCCACATGCCACTTTGTCTACAGTCTGAGCAGAACGTTGACAGCAAATGCTTGTCAGCGTTCTGCTTTTTGTGATATAATGGAAGGAGTTTTATGAACATTAAGGAGAAATGAAAATGAAAAAGCTGCAAAGAATATTATGGATTGCGTTATTAACCGTAAGTTTATCCGCATGCGGAAGCAACGACACCGGCAAAGAGCCTGCCAAAGAGCAGAATCCGCCAACGGAAACCGCCACTCCGACACCGACTCCGGAGCCGGTATTACAGGAGCAGTCCTTTTTACCTACCGAAGACTATGTCCGCACCATCGGTCGTACCATGACCGCAAAAGATTCTTTGTGGCTGGTTCATTCCGGCACCGGCTGTGAGTTTAGTTTTAACGGAACAAAAGCTACGGTAAAAATAAAACCGGACAGCAGCTTTATGACCCGGAGTAATCAGGCCCGGGTTGCCATCTACGTAAACGGGGAACGGGTAGTGGATGACATGGTTGATAAAATGGAAAAGGTATATACCGTGTTTGAGAGTGAAACTCCGGCGGATTGTACGGTGCGGGTAGTAAAATTATCCGAGGCGCCGTATTCCACCTTTGGTATCAGCGCCATTGACGCCACCTGTTACGGAGCAATAAAACCAACCGAAGACAGTGATAAGCTGATTGAATTTGTGGGTGATTCCATCACCTGCGGTTACGGTGTGGACGATTTGGACGCCAGCCATCATTTCTCCACCACCACAGAGGATGCAACCAAAACATATGCCTATAAAACAGCGGAAAAGCTGGGGGCGGATTACAGTTTGGTTTCTTTCTCCGGTTACGGAATTATTTCCGGTTACTCCGGCGACGGTAATAAAAAAGCGGAGCAGTTGGTTCCAAACTTTTACGATAAAATGGGTAATTCCGGCGGTACCTTTATGGGGGATTTTGTAGCCCAGGCGATTGCATGGGACTTTACAAAGCGTCAGCCGGATGTGGTTGTTATTAATCTTGGCACCAACGACAATAGTTATGTAAAAGGCAATGCTGCCAAGAAAGAAGAATTCACCACTGCCTATGTGGCGTTTTTGAAGCAGGTTCGGGAAAAGAATCCGGATGCTACCGTATTTTGTACCCTGGGTATTATGGGCGCGGAGCTGTATCCATCCATAGAGGAAGCGGTAAAACGGTATACGTCAGAAACCGGTGACGCAAAGGTGTTCACCATGAAGTTTGATTCCCAGAGTCAGGCGGACGGTATTGCGGCAGACTGGCATCCGTCGGAAAAAACACATGAAAAGGCGGCAGAAAAGCTTGCGGCAAAGATAAAAGAGGTTATGGGCTGGTAAAGGCCGGAAAGAGGAAAACCATGAGTCAGAAATATTTGTACGAGACACATTTACATACCAAAGAGGCCAGCGCCTGTTCCCAGAGCACGGGAGAAGAATTTGTACATGCCTATAAGGCGGCAGGTTATACCGGTATTATTGTAACCGACCATTTCTTCAGAGGAAACAGCGGTATTCCAAGGGAACTTCCATGGGAAGAATGGGTGGATGCTTTTGCTAAGGGTTATGAAAATGCCAAGGAGGCCGGAGATAAAATCGGTTTACAGGTGTTCTTCGGATGGGAGGAATCCTACCAGGGAAATGATTTCCTGGTTTACGGTTTGGATAAAGAATGGCTGAAGCAGCATCCGGAAATAAAAAACGTAACCATTGAAGAACAATACCGTATGGTGCATGAGGCGGGCGGCATGGTGGTTCATGCCCATCCGTACCGGGAAGCCTGGTATGTGCAGGAAATCCGCGTGTTTCCGCAGTGGGAGGACGGAGTGGAAGTGTTTAACGCATCCCATTACGGCAAGGAGGAAAGGGAAGACGGCCGCTCCATGTATGATGTGCGGGCCATAGAGTATGCGGAAAAAAATAATCTTCCGCAAACCGGAGGCTCTGATATCCACAGTACAAACCTGCTGTACGGCGGTATGGCATTTGACAGAAAACTGGAAGACGTACAGGATTATATAAAAGCAGTAAAAAGCAGGGAAGGAACCCCAATTGACTATGCAGAAATCAGAAGGAAAAAGGAGTCAGAACATGAAAAATAAGTGGATGAAAAAAATCGGTTGCGGCTTTCTTGCGGGCATATTGCTTTTGGGAACGGCGGCACCGGTAAATGCGTCGGCTGATGAAACCGAAGATAAGAAAATCACCCACGGTACCGCCACCGAGTGGATTACAGAGGATATGTTAAATAATACTCCTCCGGCGGATTATGTGGTAAACGATGCCACCCAGGGTAAGGCAGAACGAGGAGATTATTCTGCTTATTTCCTTACAGATGAAATCCAGGAAGTACATATTACCATGGATGAAAACAATTTAAATTACCTGCTGCAGAACGCAGCGGATGAGCCATATGTCATGACAGAGAGTGTCACCATCGGAGACGCTACTCTGGGATACTGCGGTTTGCGCACTAAAGGAAGTTATACTTTGGAGCATTCTTATACAGAAAATGAGGGCAGCGACCGCTTTTCCTTTACCATTAACTTTGGTAAGTATATCAAGAAAAAGGACTACGGTAAAAAACAGAATTTCTTTGGCTGCGACAAAATCAGCTTCAACAATTTCTTCTTTGATAAAACCATGATGAAGGAATTCTTTGCCTTAAAGCTCATGGATGAAATGGGTCTTCCGACACCGGAATACGGTATTGCAAAGCTCTATATCAACGGAAATTATTATGGTGTGTATGCCATGGTGGAGGCCATGGACCACTCCATTTTGGAACGCTACTACGGCGTGGATAAAGACGAGCTCTCCAGCTATTTATGTAAGCCGGAGGGAACTAAGTTTTTGTACGAAGAAATCGAAGCGGATCCTTCTCTTTTGTGGGAGCGTGACGAAGATACCTTAAAGGACGTGGAGGACATGATTCCTACCGTTACCGAGTGGGTACGCCGCATCAATTTCTTAAGCAACGGTATGGACTTTGACGGTCAGACCGTAGATGTAAACAGTGAAGAATATCTGACCCTGGTGAATCAGGTTATTGATACCGATGAAGTGGTAAAATACTTTGCGGTGCACAGCTGGCTGTGCCAGATGGACAATATGTTCGACGGCCAGAAAAACTTTGGACTTTATGTGGACAAAAACGGCCGTGCCGTGATGGTTCCTTGGGATTATGACTTGAGCTTCGGCTGCTTCTTCCCAAGCAGTGCGGAAAATACCGCTAATTTCCCGTTGGATGTTATGTACCGTATGGACTACTGGCGCATTGACGAAGTGGACAAAATGTCAAAGGAAGTATACGAGCAGTTTCCTCTGTTCCACATCATTTACCAGAATGATGCCTTAATGGAGCGGTTCCATGCCCACATGGAAGAGTGTTCCAAGGTTGCAACCCTTGGCGGTACGGTGGCTTCTACCGGCAAAACCTACGACCCGGGTTATTTTAATTCCTTTGTGGAAGTTATGCAGGAAAAAGTGATTGCGGCAGCTACAGAAAAAACGGCAGATAATGTATATTACATGAACAATATCCGCCAGCCAAGCGGTGTAAAGAAGGGTATTCCGAATCTGGCAAAGATTATCGCCATGCGTTCTGTGGGCGTATGGAATCAGGTGAATGATGTGTATTCCACCGTATGTACCTACGGTTGCGATTTGTCTACTCTGGGTAATGCAATTAAAGGCGAATACAGAAAGAGCGGAACCCTTACCTCCATCGATGCGGCAACCGGAATTTTTGTAACCGCAGATTATGCCGGCGGAAAAAATGTGTCCGCACCGGTGCTTTCCGTGGAAAGCTTAGAAGCCACCGACGTTATTTATGATATGTTCAAAACGGAGCTTGGCTGCAATGAAGATGACCTGCTGAATGTATACAAAATCAGCAATAAGGGTACGGCAGAGACTGCATTTATGCTTACGGTACCGATGACTCAGCAAATGCTCAACGCACCGGGTGAATTTAAATTCTTTACCCACGTAAACGGAGCATTGGAAGAGTTTGAAATGACGGCAGAGGATAACTTATTTACCGGAGAAGTGGCAGCCATCGATTATATTGTGGTGGCTAAGGGCACGGACATAGAATTGAAAGTCGGTGACGTCACCGGTGAAACGCAGGAAGGCACGGAGCCTTCTGAGGATAGTACGGAAGAACTTCCGGATAAGGATTCCTTCAATCACGTCACAATTGTTTGGAATCTGAAGGTGCTGATTCCGGTAATTGCCGGTGTTGTAGTGCTGGCGGCAGTAGTAGTATTCCTTGCAGTAAAAAAGAGGAAAGAGAAGAAATAAAAAGAGGTTCGACATCATGAAAAAAGCAAACGGTAAAGCACTGTTGCCCATTGGCGTGTTTTTGGTGCTGTACTTGGGACTTGGTATATTATTTGAGTATGTGTTAAAAATCGGTATGGGATTTTACAATATCCCTATCGTGGTTATTTTTGTTATTGCCCTGTTGGTGGCATGTTTGCAAAACCGCAGTGTGAAGTTTGAGGAAAAGCTGGAAATTATGGGCCGCGGTGTGGGTGATAAAAACATTATCACCATGGTGCTGATTTTCCTGCTTGCCGGTATGTTTGTAGGCGTAGTGGGCAGAAGCAGTGCTGAAAGTGTAGCGTATTTCGTGCTTTCCTTCATACCTGCACAGTTTTCCGTGCTGGTACTGTTTGTGGTAAGTGCCTTTGTTTCCCTTGCCATGGGAACCTCCGTTGGCACCATTACTTTACTTACCCCGATTGCGGTAGCCATTTCTGCAAGCTCCGGTTTTGGCGCACCAATCTGTATCGGTTCTGTGGTGGGTGGTGCCATGTTCGGTGACAACCTTTCCTTTATTTCCGATACCACCATTGCGGCCTGCAATGGTCAGGGCTGCGCCATGAAGGATAAATTCAAAGAAAACTTCGGCATTGCCCTTCCGGCAGCTTTGGCAAGTCTTGTGGTAATTGCACTGTTAACCTTAGGGGCCGATGTGGGTGAGCCGGTCATCGGAGAATACAATCTGGTACAGATTATTCCGTATATTCTTGTTTTGCTTGGCGGTATTGTTGGTATTAACGTATTTATTGTTTTGATTATCGGTATTGTCAGCGGTTCTGTTATTATGCTGGCAACCGGAGCAACGGCGGCAACCGATTTGCTTTCCGGCATGGGTGACGGTGTAGACGGTATGTTTGAAACCTCCATGGTGGCCATTTTGGTATCTGCTATTTGTGCGTTAATCAGCGAGTACGGCGGCTTTGAAGCACTGCTTCAGCTGATTAAGCGTGTGTTTAAGGGCAAAAAGGGCGGCATGCTGGGCATGGGCCTTTTAGTTGGTGCCATGGACATTGCTACGGCAAACAACACAGTAGCCATTGTTATGGCAAATCCGATTGCAAAAGAAATGGGACAGTCTTACGGCATTTCCCCAAGAAAGGCAGCATCCATTCTGGATACGTTTTCCTGCATTTTCCAGGGCATTATTCCTTACGGTGCCCAGATGCTGGTGGCGGTTTCCGTGGCGGCAAATTTGGGTTGTACCGTCAGTGCTTTTGAAGTAATTCCGAACCTGATTTATCCGTTTATGCTTTTGCTTAGTTCGTTAGTTTTTATTTTTATTATTCCGGAAAAGAAGTAGGAAATTTGTGTATAAATTGATTTGCCTGACGGAATACTGTAGAAAAAAGAAAGAAGGTAAATCATTATGGCACATCCGGATACCATTAAATTATTACAGGAATGCGATGCAGGTACTAAAATGGGAGTAAGCTCCATTGATGAAGTGCTGGAAAAGGTAAAGGACGAGAAGTTAAAGAAGCTTCTTTCCGAAAGCAAGTCCCACCACGAAAAGCTGGAGGAGGATATCGAGCATCTGTTGGAACAGATGGGTGCCGAGGAAAAGGACCCGAATCCGATGGCAAAGGGCATGTCCTGGATAAAAACCAATATGAAAATGGGTTGGGACGAAAGTGATGCCACGGTGGCAGATTTACTCACCGACGGCTGCGATATGGGAATCAAGTCCTTATACCGTTATTTAAACCAGTACGAAAACGCAGAACAGGAGGCAACCTCCATTGCAAAGCGTCTTATCGATATCGAAGCAAAGCTGGAGGCGGAGCTTAGAAAATACCTTTAGAAAACCAAGGAGGATTGGTTATGAAACTGAAAGATAAAGCCATCAATTTTGTCATGCGCACCTGCGGTGTGCTGGCACAGGAGGCAGGACACCACAGTGAGGAAAAGAAAATCACCCCGGGTATGCCGGAACTTATCCGTGAAGTGGCATCGGAAGGTGCAGTCATGCTGGAAAACCGGATTCTTCCTCTTGCGGAGGGTACCAGGGTTTCTGTGTTTGGCAGAGTGCAGATTGATTATTTCTGCACCGGTTACGGCTCCGGCGGTGATGTAAATGCACCGTATAAAGTGAATTTATTGGAGGGACTCCGCAATTGTCCTGACCTTATTGTAAATGAAAACCTCGCAAAGATATATGAAGACTGGGTGGCAGCCAATCCGGCAGACCACGGTGCCTGGGGAACCTGGCCGAGATTCTATCCGGAAATGCCACTTGCTGCAGATGTGGCGGCAAAGGCAGCCAAGGAATCCGATGTGGCAGTACTGGTCATCGGCCGTGCTTCCGGTGAAGACCGGGATGTAGTACGGGAGCCGGGCAGCTTCTACCTGACAGCAGAAGAAACAAAGCTGTTGGATACGGTTACTTCCTCCTTTGAAAATACTATTTTGCTGTTTAATATCGGCGGCATCATGGACTTTTCCTTCTTGGAAAAATATAAGGAAAAGCTTGGTGCAGCCATCATTGTATGGCAGGGCGGCATGGAGGCCGGCAACGGCGTGGCAGACCTTCTTTGCGGTGCCATAACTCCGTCCGGCAGACTCACCGACACCATTGCATGGAAGTATGAGGACTATCCTTCCGCATCCAATTTTGGCGGAAAAGAATTTAACGAATACAAAGAAGATATATACGTTGGCTATCGTTACTTTGAAACCTTTGCTAAGGATAAGGTTCAGTATCCTTTCGGTTTCGGACGCTCCTATACGGAGTTTTCCATGGAGGTGGCGGAAATCACACCGTTTTTAAATATTCTGGTGCGGGTAACCAATATCGGAGAAGAGCATGCGGGCAGAGAAACCCTCATGCTGTACATAGAAAAGCCCCAGGGCAAGCTTCCAAAGCCTGCCAGAGAACTGGTTTGCTTTGCTAAAACCCATCTGCTGGACCCGGGTGAAAAGGAAGTCCGTATTCTTAATATTACAAAGTATCAGATGGCCTCCTACGATGCAGAGGGCGTTACCGGTCACAAGTCCTGCTATGTGCTGGAACCGGGCACCTATAACTTCTACCTGGGCGGAGATGTGCGCAGTGCCAAGCTGATTTATTCCTACGAACAGGCAGAATGTGAAGTGATTGAGCAGTGCAGTGAGTGGGCGGCATCGGCAGAAGGCTTTGAGTTGTTGTACGGAGAAGCTTCCGGTAAAGTGCCTGCAAGAGAACGCAACATCAGACAAACGATTTTGGACAATCTTCCGGAAGCAGTTGAACTGACGGGGGATAAGGGCTATAAATTACAAGATGTAAAAGATGGCAAGATAACCCTGGATGAATTTGTGGCACAGCTTTCTTTGGAAGAACTGGAAGCAATTTCCCGCGGCGCGTATCAGATGAATCATCCGTTGGGACCAAAGGGCAACACCGGTATTTTTGGCGGCGTTACTGAATCTTTACGGGAAAAGGGCGTAGCACCGGTGGTTACCACCGACGGTCCGTCCGGTATCCGCCTGTACGAGTCCTGTTCCCTGCTTCCAATGGGAACAGGACTTGCCTGCACCTTTAACCAGCGTCTCATGAACCGTTTATTTATGGGTGTGGCAGAGGAAATGAAAGAACGGGGTACCGATGTGCTTTTGGCTCCGGGCATGAATATACACAGAAATCCGCTGTGCGGACGTAACTTTGAATATTTCTCCGAGGACCCGTTTGTGTCCGGTAAAATTGCGGCGGCCATTGTAAAGGGCTTGCAGAGCGTTACCGGTATTTCGGCCTGTCCGAAACATTTTGCCTGCAATAATCAGGAATACAAGAGAAACCGCAATGATTCCAGAGTGTCTGAAAGAGCGCTTCGTGAAATTTACTTAAAGGGCTTTGAAATCTGCGTAAAGGAAGCAAAGCCAATTAACCTCATGACCTCTTACAACAAGATTAACGGTGTCTGGGGTCACTACCACTATGAACTGGTACAGGGTATCCTTCGCGGTGAATGGAAGTATGAGGGCAACGTCATGACCGACTGGTGGATGCGTTCCTCCAAGAGTCCGGAATTTCCGAAACTGAAGGATAACGCTTACCGTGTCCGCGCCGGAGTAGATGTGCTGATGCCGGGCGGGAAGTTAATTACGTTCTTTAGTCACAAGCCGGATGGAACACTGCTGGCTACGTACGGAAAGAAGGATGGCATTACCCTTGGTGAATTACAGCGTACTGCAAAGAATGTTTTGCGTTGTGTGATGGAGTTGAAGCTGTAAAAGTTAATAAATTGGTTTATGGAAAGTCCGGAAGGTAATTATCCTTCCGGACTTTCTTTAAGTAAAAACTTAAATACACAAGCCCTTTAAGGCTTGATTTAAGTGAACAAAGGGGGTATAATGCTTTTTGTGAACATGTTCACAAAAAAGGGGAAAAGGAAGTGTAGTCTATGCCAAAGATTATTGAAGGAGCCAGAGAAAAGATTCTGGCAAACGCAAAACGCAGATTATTCGAAAATGGATATCAGCATATCTCTTTAAGGGAGGTTGCAAAGGAAAGCGGAATTGCAACAGGAACCATTTACAACTATTTTGCCAACAAAGATTACTTGATTGCCAACATCATGTTGGAAGACTGGGAAAAGGCAGTAGAAAAGATGGATTCTAAAGTAACCTCCGCCGTTACGGTAAAAGAAGGTGTTTTAGGCATCTGTCAGGCCATTGATGAATTTTGTGATATTTATGTCAGCATCTGGCAGCAGCCATCCGTGGCAGCAGCGGCAACTCCTGATTTGGAACACCGTCATGCATTTCTGGCAAATCAGATAGGTGAAAAGGTAAACCGTCTGTTAGAGGAAAAAGGGTATGGTAATCAGAAGAATTTTACTGCCCTTATTGTGGAACTGATTCTTTCTTCCAACGGCAAGGAAGAAGTAAGAAAACAGCTTGGAACATTAATGGAACAGTTGTATCCATCCAAATAAATGAAGAGAAAGGGAAAAGTATGAGCAGCTTTAAAAATTTAAGAATTGTGGACAATTTCTACCAGACATCGTCCTTCTTCCCAATGCCTACCGTGTTAATCGGCACATTGACAGAAGACGGAAAAACCAACCTGGGACCGTATTCTCTGGTACAGCCGTATTATATTGCGGGTAAGGACTATTATGCAATGCTTTTGTGCTGCAGAAATTCCTCCAACACCGCCCAAAATATTTTAAGAAACAAAAAATGTACTTTAAACTTTATTCCGGACGACCGCAAGCTTTTTAAAGAGGCAGTGCGTCTGGGCTTCCCGGGTGATACCACGGAAGAAAAAATGAAGAACTGTATCTATACCTTGGAAGAGGGCTTACGTGCAGCAGAGGACCCACAGGGCAAGTATCCGCAGGTGGTGGCAGAAAGCTTCCAGGTAATGGAATGTACCTGGGTAGACACTTTAGACAATGCCCAGAACGATAAGCCGGGCATGTTAAACGGTTATCCTGCACCATACCACGATTTCAACGGTATTACTTCGGAGTTTGGTGCCCATTTTATCTTAAAGGTAGATAAGATTCTCATGAAGGAGAAGTACTATAACGCTATCGTTAACGGTGTTAAGGCAAAGGACTTCCCAAGAGTGCCGGTAGACTACGGTTACCGTGATTCCAAGAATTTCTGGTTCACCAAGTTTAAGAAGCCGATTCCGGAGCTGCTTCCGGTGCGTGAAACTACTGTGGCATCCGTAAAATACGCGGCAGACCGTATCGATGACAAAATCAAATTTACCGATGAAGCTTGTGCAAAGTTAGTTAAGGTACCTCGTATTTTCCTGCCAACCGCATTAAAGGGCTGCGTTGCCTGGGCAAGAGAAAACAACGTTACCTTAATTACCGCAGAGCATATGGATATTATTAACGACAAGCGTGCAAAGGAGAAGAACAAATAATGAAAGTTGTACTTGCAGGAGCTTTTGGCAAGCTCGGAACCGACATTTTAATTGAGTTGTGTAAGCAGGGCCATGAGGTTGTAGCATTAGACCTGGTTACCAAGGAACTGGAAGGCTATACATATACCGCAAAGAAGATTGACGTAACCAAGCCGGAAACACTCGCCGGAACCATGGATGGTGCAGAAACCGTTATCAGCACCGTTGGTCTTACCGGTACCAGCGCTACCATTACCAACTATGACATCGACTTAAACGGAAACATCAATCTTCTCGCGGAGGCAAAAAAGGCCGGCGTAAAGAACTTTGTTTATATCTCCGTAATTAAGGCAGAAAGTGCACCGGATGTACCGATGCTTCACGCCAAGTACTTATTTGAAGAAGAATTAAAGAAGAGCGGCTTAAACTACGTGATTCATCGTCCGACCGGTTACTTCTACGACATTGCAAAGGTATTCATGCCAATGATTGAAAAGGGCGAAGTAACCCTGCTTGGCAAGAAAGCAGTATCCGCCAACGTTATCGATACTCCTGATTTTGCAGAGTTTATCGTGGCTCACATGACCGACGAAAAGAAGATGTACAACATCGGCGGTAAAGAAACCTACACTTATGAGGAACTGGCAAACCTGTTCTTTAAGGCAGCAGGCAAGGAGCCTGTAATCAAGCGCGCACCGGAATTTTTATTCAGCGTGCTGGCATTTGTTAATAAGCTGAAAAAGAACGGTAAGGAAGCAATTCTTAAGTTCTCCAAGTGGACACTGACCAACGACCTGGTAGGTGATACTGTAGTTGGTGAGGCAAGCTTTAAGGAATACATTGAAAACCGTTATAACGAAGGGAAGTAGGTAAAATGACATGACATTAGGACTCGGATTATTGATTTTATTCCTGGTTTCCCTGGTATGTGCGGCTATGGGATTCTGGAAGTTTGTATACTTCTTATCCGTAGGTTACGGTTTTTCCGTAGCGGGCTGCGGTATTGCCATTTTGGCGATGGGCGGCTATAAAGATATTCTGATTGTATTACTTGCATTATGTCTGGTGGCGTACGGCATCCGTCTCGGCGGATTCCTGTTGTACCGCGAGTTAAAGGCAGCTTCCTTTAAAAAGCTCTTTAAAGAAATTTCCGGCAACGACAAGCCGATGCCAATCTTTGTAAAGGCAACCATCTGGATTTGCGTGGCAGCGATGTATATGACCCAGGTTTCTCCTGTGTTCTTCCGCATGTTAAGCGGTGCGGATGCTGCGGTTACCGGTTATGTGGGTCTTGCCATTATGGTGGTAGCCCTCATCATCGAAAGCGTATCCGACAGTCAGAAGTCCGCGGCAAAGGCAAAGAACCCAAAGCGTTTCTGCGACAGCGGTTTATTTAAAATTGTACGTTGCCCGAACTATTTTGGTGAAATGTTATTCTGGACCGGCGTTCTTATTTCCGGTATCGGTGCCATGAGCGGCTGGTTACAGTGGACCATTGCCATCATTGGTTATGTGCTGATTATTTATGTAATGCTTTCCGGCGCAAAGCGTCTGGAAAAGCGTCAGAACAAGAACTACGGTGCGGATCCGGAATATCAGGCTTATGTGGCTAAGACACCGATTGTGTTCCCATTGATTCCGTTAAAGCATTTAGAAAACGTAAAGTGGATTGTATAAGGGGTATAGTTATGGATGGAATTTCCTTATTTATGGCACTGGTGGATTTTATCCCGGTCTTGTTGTTTTTTGCGGCAGCAGTGCTGTTATTAAAAGACTTGTATAACAAAATGGTTAAAGGAGCCTACGCTTTGTTGGCGGCCGGTTCCATTATGGTACTCATTGGCGGTATTTATAAGGTGCTGTGGAAGATTTTATATGCACTTGCTATTTGTGATTATCCGGCACTAGATACCAGTCTGTTTACCTTCCAGGGACCGGGATTCTTGCTGGTATTTGCCGCGTTGCTTGGCATGTTTTCCAAGAAGAACAAAAACAATGTAACGCTGCATTCTGCGGCAATTCCCGTAGTTGTCAGCAACATGCCGTTTATCATTCTGCAGATTATCGGTTGCACCGGTGTGCAGGGCTGTCTGATTGCGATTTCAGTAAAAATGAAGAAGAAGCTTCCGATTGTATGCTTCATCCTTGCTTTTGTTTTTATGATGGGAATGGGCTATCTTGGAGCAAAATTTGATGATAGCTCTTCCATGCACTGGCTTGCCCAGTGCACCAATATTATTTCACAGGGTTCCTTGTTTGTGGGAGTGTGGTTGCTTCATAAAGCTGGTCTTGGTAATAATATGGTTCAATTTATGAACAATTAGTCCTATTTTGTTCAGAAAATTCTTGTAAACTCTTTCATATAGTGCTAAAATATACCTCGTATAGGGTTTTTAGTGTACTAAATTACTAAAGGAGAAAACGAGGTAGTAGTTATGGAAAAGAAAAAGGCAAAACTTCCTGCATCACCGGAGCGAATATTAAAGGTTATGATGATTATGACCTTCAGCGTGGCTTCGGTATTCTTTCTAAAGAATCTGCTGGGAGCAAACGTAAAAGGCGCAATTGTGATTGGTGTTTGTCTTGCGGTATTTGGTGGTTTCATTTTCTTATCGAATAAATTGAAAATGCCGGCAACTACCAGACAGCTGGCTATCAGTGTTGGTCTGATGCTGGTAGTATTTATGATTTCCTGTAACAGCGGTGACTTTTTAAGTGACGACTTTATTTTAATGTTAGCAGTTGTCGGATTAGGCGGTTTATATCTGGAACCGTTATATCCGATTGTGCAGGGCGCAGTTGGGCTTATTCTGTTAATACTGCTTCGTGTTTTATTCCCGCATAAGGCAGACCCGAACGGTCAGTTCATTATGTGTTTGGCGATTTTTGCGGTGGCTTCTTTCGTTATGTACATGCTGGTAAAACGTGGTAAAGCTTATATTGAGCTTGGTAACGAGCGTGCGGAGCAGGCAGAGCATTTACTGGCATCCATCCAGCAGGTTGGTGCCGAATTGGAAGCAAACTGTGAGCAGTCTTCCGTACGTGTTGCCGGTATTTCCGAAATTAACGATAACTTAAAGGCCAATGTGGCAGAGCTTCGTAAAGGTTCCGAATCCGTAACCGAAGGAACCAGAGAAGTTGGTGAAGCTTGTATCGAGGCTATGACTCAGATTACCGTAACCGGTGAACATATTACTTCCTTGAACGAGGCAATCCAAAAGGTAGAAGCTGCTCTGGCAGAAAACAGTGAAAATATGCGCGCTATGTCCGACCAGATGCAGAATGTAAGAAAAGAAATTGCAGAAGAAAACGAAGTATTTGCTATTCTGCAGAATCAGATTAATGATATCGCTGCCGTGGCAGACCAGATTACCAGCATTGCAGCCAGCACAAAGATGCTTGCGTTAAACGCTTCCATCGAAGCGGCAAGAGCAGGTGCTTCCGGCGCAGGCTTTGCGGTAGTTGCTTCCAAGGTACAAGACCTGGCTATCGACAGTAACCGTTGTTCCGACCAGGTAGTTGCCATCGTAGAACAGATGAAAGACCAGATTGCAAGAACTGCCCAGGAATTACAGGATAGTGTGCAGGCAATTGAAGAGTCCGTGGGCACACTGGCTGGCCTGGAGGAAGCAAATGAGGGTCTTACCACCCAGTTCATCGGTCTTTACGAAAACATCGAAGAGCAGAACTACAACATTCAGGGTATTGATTCCATCTTCGGAAATCTTCGTGACCGCGTTCTGGAAATGGGTGCCTATGCAGAAGAAAACCAGGCAATGGTTGACTCCATCGCAACAGCAACCAAGTCCTACCGTCACTATGTAAACGACATCGTAGAAGACACCAAGCATATCCACAACTTATCTGCGGCTATGTTGGAAACTTCCGCAGAGGTGCGTTAAAGCGTTATTTATTCACAAGCGAAGTTTTGGCCCGGCGCCTGCTTGATTTCATCAAGCGGTGCCGGGCTTTCTGATTTCTTCCGCACTGAAATCGCTGGCTGAAGCATAGACATGGGTTCGGTAAACATGGTATAATGAGTTCGACAAACTTGAAGTTAGCGATCCAATCGCTAAAGGTGATTCGCAATGCTAGTGAGGAAAATGCAAAGCATTTTTTGCCCCCGGGGTATATACAACATTTTTACCATGCTATACCCTGTGAAGCCACATTTCTCTAGAAATATATTAGGCAAGGGGTATCTATAAAATAATCCTAATGCAATACCCCGCTATTCTTGTATGTTGGGGTATGGTGACTGAAAAATTTTGTAGATACCATTTAGCAGACGATAAAATGTATTATACAGGATATTTTTTTAGCAAGTCAGGGTATGGAACACATATTTTTCCTTATATACCCCGAAGTACAATCATGAGTAGTGAATGGCACTGGAAAACATTTTTTATGCCACGATTGAAAAACGGCAAATCTTGCTAATGT
>JAGBCB010000025.1 GCA_017938145.1 Lachnospiraceae bacterium | reverse complement strand
GATAATGTAGCGGCAATACACTCCTTTAAAGTAGTCAAAGCTACAGGAAAAAATAAAAAGTCCACAGCATCTGAATGTATTATGGCACAGTATAAAAAGAAAGGAACGTATGATTATAAGCTTCTTAATAATCATACAAGAAAATATGAAAAGAAAAATAATTAACATAACAATATTTTTGTTACTTACAGCTGCTTTGGGAGGATGTGCGGGTTCTAAAGACAATACAGGTTCCTCTCCAACGGAAAGGCCGACTCCGGCTACAACAATAGAGGCAACACCGACGCCGACAGTTACATTAGAGCCAACGGTTGTACCGGAGCCGACGGTCGCACCGGAACCAACAGCAGAACCGGAACCAACGGCTACACCGGAGCCAACGGCCACACCGGAGCCAACAGCCACACCAAAGCCAACGGCAACACCTACGCCGACAGCAACACCAATTCCGATACCGGTCGGTGATACAATAGAAAATGTGGTAAATGGTACATTTCCACGTACCGGAACTGTAGTCTCCGACGGTTTAAATGTCAGAAAGGACGCGGGAGCTTCTTATGATGTAGTAACGATGCTGGTAAAAAATGCGAGAGTAAACATTCTTTCCGCAAAGCAGGTAGAAAGTGGTACATACTGGTATCAGGTATCCTTTACAAAAGATGGGGTAGAACAGACCGGTTATGTAAACAGTAAATATGTAGCAGTAGATTATTCGGAACATACAGAAACGCCGGTAGCAACGCCAACACCTTTACCGACAGCAACACCAAAGCCAACGGCGACGCCAACAGAAGCGCCTGTCGGTGACACCATAGAAAATGTGGTAAATGGCACGTTTCCGCGTACCGGAATAGTGGTTTCTGAGGAATTAAATGTCAGAAAGGATGCAGGTGCGTCATATGATGTAGTGGCGGCAATCGTCAAAAATACAAAAGTAACCATTCTGTCTGCAAAGCAGGTAGAAAGTGGTACATATTGGTATCAGGTATCTTTCACAAAGGATGAAAAAGAACTTTCCGGTTATGTGAACAGTAACTATATAGCAGTAGATTACTCGGAATATACAGAAACGCCGATAGCAACGGCAACACCAACTCCGACGGTGTCACCGGCAGCAACACCGGTACCGGAACCAACGGTGAATCTGTCAGAACCGATTTCTATGGAAGAAGTAGTGGATGATCAGGCGTTCTTCCTCTATGCGGCAGAGATTCAAAAAGATATGGCAGAATTAAAAGAGGATTTTGCGTCAGATGCAGCGGTGATTGCAAAGCTGCCAAAGAATGCGCCGGTTATTGTCATTAACCAGAGTAATGCAGGTGATACTATCTGGTACCGTATTGCGGTAAAGCAAAACGGTGCAGTAATCTACGGATATGTAACAAACGATAATGTAAAACTTTTAGCAAGTAATGATGCGCCGGTTGCGGCACAGATTGTAGAAGAAAAAGTACGTCTGAGAAATATAGCTTCGGCAACAGGAAGCTACATTAGAGATAATGCGGGCGAGCTTGTTTCCTTGTCTATGGGTGATTTTGTATGGATTATCCGGGAAGTTTCCGGTCAGAATTTACAGGAAAAGTGGTTTGAACTGGCTGTAGTCATTGACGGAGAAGTATATACGGGTTATGTCCGGGAAACCCCGGTTTATCTGATGGAAGCGGTACTGGAGGCACCGGTTATCCCGACTCCTTGATGCTTGCCGAAATAAGTCAAATACAGTTTTGAGGAAAAACATGAGAAAAAAATTAGTAGTTATATTTTGCATATGTTTTATGCTGGGGCTTGGCGTTTTAGCCGGAACCTCTTACTTTGCAAACGCGGATACCACCGAGTCTTACCAGGATGAGATTGACGCTGCGAAGGCTGCAAAGGAGCAGTTAGAAAAAGAGAGGGCAGAGCTTGAGGCAAAGCTGGAAGGCTTATATCAGCAAACAGAAGATATGAATGCTTACATCGAAAACATGGACAAGCAGTACATGGAACTGATGTACAGTATCGAGGAACTGGAAGCCGACATTGCTGAACATGAGGAAAAGTTAAAAGAAACCCAGGAACTGCTTGCCCAGGTCAAAAACCAGGAGGCAGAGCAGTACGATACGATGAAAAAGCGTATCAAGTATTTGTACGAGAACGGGGAAACAAGCTTTTTGGATGTGTTGTTTGGCAAAGGTTCCTTGACCGATATGTTAAACGAAATGGAGTACCGTGCGGCTATTACGGAGTATGACAACGGTCTGTTGGAGCGTTACAATGCCACAAAGCTGCAGGTGCAAAATACCGAAGCGCTTTTGATTGCCCAACTGGAAGAATTTAATGCCATCAAAGAAACCCGTGAGTTTGAGCTGGCGCAGTTAGATGAACTGATTCAGGCAAAGGCAAACGAGTTGGAGGCTTTGGCTGCGTCCATCGGTGTAGATGAAGAAATGCTCTTTACCTACTGGGACGAAATTGTTACCATGGGTGCCGATATTGAAGAACTGGAGCGGTTAGAGGCAGAGCGTATTGCGGAGGAAGAACGTAAGCGTAAGGAAGAGGAAGAACGTCTCCGCCGTGAGGAAGAAGAGCGGAAACGCCGGGAAGAGGAAGAACGTAAGCGTAGAGAAGAAGAACTACGGAAAATTGCGGAGGAAGAAGAACGCAAAAAGCGGGAAGAAGAACTCCGCAGGCAGGCGGAAGCAGAACTGAAAAACAACCAAAATCTCGAAAATATGCTGTGGCCGGTGCCAATGTCCGGAAGAATTACATCGGACTATGGTTACAGAAATGCACCGGTAAACGGGGCATCTACCTTCCACCAGGGCATTGATATCGGTGTAGGTAATCTTTCCCGTGCAAACCGTGGCGTTGTGGCGGCACTGGCGGGCACTGTTATCGAAACCGGGTATTCCCGTTCCGGCGGTAATTATATTTACATAGACCATGGTAACGGCTTGGTCACCAGATATCTGCATGCGTACAAAATTTATGTAAAGGAAGGCCAGTACGTAGAACGGGGAGAAGAAATTATGGAAGCCGGCTCCACCGGATATTCCTCCGGACCGCACCTGCATTTCGGTGTGTGGATAAATGGCGTTTCTATGGATCCGTTGTTGTATATTGATTATTCAGACTGGCAATAACAAGAAGGAGCTGATTCGTCAGCTCCTTTTATGAATTTTTAATGATTTTAATCGTTCTTTCATTGAAATATGGGAAAAAACAAGGTATGATAGGCAGTATAAAATTACCGGAATAGTATTTTGGAGGAAGAATTCAGATGAGATTCAGAGAAAGATTGCAGCGGTTTATGGCCGGAAGATACGGAATGGACGGACTTGGCCAGTTTTTGATGTGGACAGCAGTGGTTTGCCTTTTGTTATCCTGGTTTGTGGCAGGTCCGGTGTTTAATACCATGGCGTTACTGCTTTTGTTATGGGGATATTTCCGTATGTTTTCCAGAAATGTACAGAAGCGGTATCAGGAAAACTGTACGTATTACAGATATGTAAATAAAGTAAAGGATTTCTTTAAAAAACAAAAATCTTATATACAACAAAGCAAGACACACCATATTTATAAGTGCCCGCAGTGTAAGCAGAAAATCCGTATTCCGAGGGGAAAGGGCAAGGTGGCAATTACCTGCAGACGGTGCGGTACAGAGTTTATAAAGAACAGCAGATAGGAATTAGGATTTATGTTTGGTTACATTACGGTAAATCAGGATGAACTGAAAATTAAAGAGTGGAAAAGATATCGGGCATATTATTGCGGCCTTTGTCATGTCTTAAAAGAGGTGGCAGGCCAGAAGGCAAGGCTCAGTCTTTCTTACGATATGACCTTTCTTGCCATGCTTCTGGATGACTTGTATGACTGTGAACAGGAAACAGGAGAGTGCCGGTGCGTGGCCCATCCGGTGAAAAAGCATGAGTATATCAAAAGTGCGGCTACACAGTATGCGGCAAAAATGAATTTGCTGTTGTGCTATGATAACCTGCTTGATGATTGGAAGGACGATAGAAATGCCGGTGCGGCTTTGGCGGCTGCGGCTATCCGACGGGCAAGAATGCGTATTGCAAAAGAATATCCAAGGCAAACCAGAGCGGTAGAACAGTATATCGAAAAACTTCATGCCTGCGAGGAAAAGAGGGAGACAAATCTGGACGTGGCTGCGGGTCTTACCGGCGAAATGCTGGCGGAACTGTTTTGCTGGAGGGAAGATGAATGGAAGGCAGACCTTAGTGGACTGGGCTTCTACCTGGGCAAGTTCGTTTACTTGATGGATGCCTATGAAGATATGGAAAAGGATGTAAAAAAGGGAAATTATAATCCGTTTTTACTTACCCGGGGGCAGACAAAAAATGCAGACCTTGCAGAACACAGTCTGAATATGATGGCAGCCGGTGCGGCAGAGCATTTTGAAAGACTTCCGTTAGTGGAAAATCTTGAAATTTTGAGAAATATCCTGTATGCTGGTGTCTGGGGAAAGTTTGAAAAAATAAAAGCAAAGAGGGAAAAGGTAGAGAAAGAATGAGAAATCCGTATCAGATACTTGGTGTTTCCGAAACGGCAAGTATGGATGAAGTAAAAAAAGCATATCGTAAGCTGAGCCGGATTTATCATCCGGATGCTAATGTGAATAATCCGAACAAGGACCAGGCAGAGGCTAAATTTAAAGTAATCCAGGCGGCATATCAGCAGATTGTGGATGAAAAGGAGCATGGTGGCAGCAGAACCTCCTATGGTCCCGGCAGCTCTTACGGGCAGGGAAACTATCAGCAGGGCGGCCAGGGTAGTTATCAGCAGTCCTATGGCGGCTTTGAAGATTTCTTTGGCGGCTTTGGATTCGGCGGTTATGGTGGGCAGTATCAGAACCGCCAGCAGACTCAGGAATCTACGTTAATGCAGGCTGCCGGAAATTATTTACGTAACGGTTACTACCGGGAAGCACTGAACGTGCTGGGCAATGTGCCGGAAGCTGAACGAAATGCAAAATGGTATTATTACAGTGCCCAGGCCAATGCGGGTACCGGAAACAACATTACGGCGCAGGAGCATGCCGGGAGGGCAGTCCAGCTGGAACCGGATAATTATGTATATCAGAATCTGCTTCGCAGTCTGCAATCCGGAGAAACCTGGTATACCCAGAGAGGAAGTTCCTACGGCAGAACAACCGGCGGCATGGATAATTGCTGCTGTTGCTGCTTGGAAGCGCTGTTTTACCAGTTGATATGTCCGTGCTGTTGATTAAGTGAATAAAATGCAGAAAACCGCAGAGAAATCTGCGGTTTTCTTACGTTTAGGAAGGATGTAACGAGAATTTTATGGGTAAAAAGCGATTAGGCTTTTAAAAGCGTTTTCGGAGTCCGTAGAGCAGGGTGCGGGAACTGCGCTTTCTGCTGCGGATACGGTAAATGCGGAACCATACGCGGATGCGGTTCATTCTTGGTACGATGTACCAGATAAGAGCCAGCAGGGCAATAAACAGTGCCACAACACAAATAGTGATACGGTTTGGTTCTTTTATCAGCTGAATTAAATTAAATCCGCTTTGAGTGGTAACAACGGATCCGTTTGCACTTACGGATACAGGCATAGTACGTGCGGATTGTATGGTAAGCGGTGCACCTGTTTCTGTTAAAATAATTTTTTGATAGTCGGAAAGAAGAGCGCCTGATGCATCTTTTGGATATACATCCATGATACCGATGGAACGGTAGGAGATGTAATGGAACAGGGCGAAAATGTCTTCTGTACTGACCACGTGATACAGTGTGTTTGCCGAAACTTCCGTGCCGGAGGCAGTGGAAAGTGCGGTAACACGGTTAAACGGCAGTCTGTTTTTGTGATAGGTAAAATTTAAACCGTCGAGATACAGACTGTTTTCTTTTGTTACGGTGGTAACGGCTCCTTCTGCCAGGTAGGAGAGTTCTTTGCCGGTAAGATAGAAGCTGTACAGGGTTTCTTCGGTCTGTGTACCGGAAAGGGTTTGCCAAGAAGCATCTTTCGTTAAAAACAGAGCCACGACATCTACCGGACTGCCGGTTTGCTCCGTTACCGCAGTGCGGATTCCTGCAGAGGTTTGTGCGCCTGCAAGGATTTGTGCGCCGGTGGCATTGGTGACTTCTTTGGTAGGAAGCTTTGCCCAGGCAAGCAGGATACCTGCAATAAGCAGCAGATAGCATGCCGGACGGAGTCTGCCAAAATCAAAGTCGTTTACTGCCACGAGAAAGTGGTATAGCTTTTTCTTTAATTTTCTTTTTAGTCTTTTAAAATTTATTCCGGTGTTCATTTGGAATCTCCTTTGTAAAACTCAATAAATTTTTGGATAGAACCGGACTGTAAATGGGTCTTTTTATAGGCAAATCCGATGGTGTGCTTTTCCGGTTTTTCAGAAAGCGGAAGTTCAATCAGTGTTTTGGCATCAAGCTCGGTTTGAACAAATTCTTTGATGACATATCCGATGCCGAGTCCGATTTTTGCGAAATCAATCAGCAGGTCTGTGCTGTTTACATCTAAAATCTGGCCGGTTTCGATTTGATGGTTGTTTAAGTAGTCCTCTGCATAAGCTCTGGAGGAATGGGATGTATCGGGAAGCATCAGAGTTCCGTTTTTGAAATAAGAAAGCGGGGCGCCGGATGCTTTTTTTGCTGCAGAACGGCGGTTTTTTGCCGAGGGAGCGTCGTTCTGCTTTTGGAGGGTTACATTTTTTAAATAGGCTTCGGTAGCTGCAAAAATCGGTTCGATTTCTGTGACGGGAAGGAATTCTAACGAATGGATGGATTCTACCCGGCTGACCAGACCTATGTCGAGTTTTCCTTGTTCTAAAAGTTCCAGTGTTTCTTTGGAAGAGTGACACCGGATAGTAATTTGGATATTTGGATATGCCTCGATGAACTGCTTGAGGTACGGCATAAGAATATGCTTGCAAAGGGTGGTGCTGACTCCGATACGCAGGGTGCCTGCACCAAGACCGGTGAGACGGCGTAAGTCTTCTTCGCCTTGGCGGAGGGAGTCGAAGGCGGTTTTTGTATGACGGTATAAAAGCTCGCCTTCTTCGGTAAGACGGACACCGCGGGAACCGCGGATGAACAGCTTAACACTGAGATTTTGTTCTAACTTGCTGACCGCACGGCTGATGGCCGGCTGGCTGATATACAGTGTTTTTGCGGCCTTGGAAAGATTGCCCGCTTCTGCTACTGCGTTAAAAATATGATAGGACGATAATGCGGTTTCTGCTTCCATGGCTGCTCCTTGGTATAATTAAGAGTTATAATACGAATATGTACTATGCAATTTGATTATAACAGAACAATATAGAAAAAGCAAGTGAAAAAAAAGAAAAATTCCTTGTATTTATCCAAAAAATGTTGTACTATAGTACTATAAAAACTAATGAGTACATATGGAGGTTACTATCATGGGAAAGTTTGCTATTAAGAAAACAAACACAGGTGTTAAGTTCAATTTAAAGGCAGGTAACGGTCAGGTTATCGCTACTTCCGAAGTTTACACAACTTTAGCAGCATGCAAGAACGGTATCGCAAGCGTACAGAAGAACGCTCCTGTAGCTAACGTAGAAGATCAGACAGAAGCTGGTTACGCAGTAGCTAAGAATCCTAAGTTCGAAGTATACAAGGATAAGGCTGGCGAATTCAGATTCCGCTTAAAGGCTACTAACGGTCAGGTTATCGCTGTTTCCGAAGGTTACACATCCATGGCAAGCTGCGAAAACGGTATCGAATCCGTTAAGAAGAATGCAGCAGATGCTGAAATCGTAGTAGAAGAGTAATAAAAACTTAGAAAGCCCACCGGCTTGTCGGTGGGCTTTTTTTCGGAGAGGATAGTATGAAACTGATTTTTAAGTATTTAAAACCGTATTACGGGCGCATGCTGTTCGGTCTGCTGGTTAAGGTGGGCGGTACTGTGGCAGAGTTGTTTATGCCTTGGATACTGGCACATATTTTAGACAATGTCATACCGGAAACTAAACTGTCCGGAAGTATGAGAAGCATGATTTTCTGGAGTTTTATGATGCTTCTTATGGCAGTGCTTGCAAGAACCTTTAACGTTTTTGCCAACCGTAAAGCGGCAGAGGTTTCTAAAAATACAATTTTCGTTTTACGTAATGACTTATTCCAAAAAATCCTGCACCTGTCCGGTAAGCAAACGGATAAGGTGGGCATTCCTTCCCTGATTTCCAGAATGACGACGGATACTTATAATATCCATCATGCCATTAATATGATGCAGCGTATGGGAGTCCGTGCCCCTATGATTATTTTAGGAGGCCTGGTAATTACCGCTACGCTTGACCCGGTTCTTACACTGGTTTTGGCAGGAACTATGCCATTTATTGTGGCGGTCATCGTAATTATTTCCAAGAAGGGTATTCCACTGTACGGTAAGGTGCAGCAGGCCATCGATGTTATGGTCAGAACCTTACGTGAAGACGTGGCCGGTATCCGTGTGATTAAGGCGCTCTCCAAAAAGGAATACGAAAAAAAGCGTTTTGAAGGGGCAAACGTGGAGGTCTCCGATAAGGAGCTGCTGGCCTCCGGCGTTATGGCGGCATCCAGCCCTCTCATAAACTTTTTTTTAAATATGGGTCTCACTCTGGTAGTAATTGTGGGTGCATACCGTGTTAATGCCGGTCTTACCCAGGCGGGTAAAATCGTTGCATTTCTTACTTACTTTACCATGATTTCCAATGCGGTAATTGCAATTAACCGTATTTTTGTTATGTTTTCCAAAGCACTGGCTTCCTCTGAACGCGTGGGAACGGTACTTGATGCGGAAGATAACCTGCAGATAGAAAATCTGCTGGGTTCGGCAAACAACAACCGTCTGGAGTTTAGAAATGTTTCCTTCAGCTATCAGGATGACATGGAGAAACTATGTCTGGAAAACGTGAATTTTTCCTTAAAGCAGGGAGAAAACCTTGGTATTATCGGTGCTACAGGCTCCGGAAAAACAACGTTATTGAATCTTCTGATGCGTTTTTATGATGTAACGGAAGGCGAAATATATATTGACGGAAAAAATATAAAGACTTATCCGCTTAAGGAACTTCGAAAAAAGTTTGGCGCGGCATTCCAAAACGATGTGGTATTCCACGATACGGTACGGGAAAATATCAGCTTCGGGAGAGAACTTTCGGAGGAGCGTATTATAGAAGCGGCAAAGCAGGCAAAGGCCTATGAGTTTATCATGGAAAAAGAGGGAGGTCTTAGTCATGTGGCGGCCATTAAAGGTGCTGACTTCTCCGGCGGACAGAAGCAGAGAATGCTGGTGGCAAGAGCTTTGGCAGGAGACAGTGAGTTCCTTTTGCTGGATGATGCCTCTTCAGCCCTGGATTATAAAACGGACGCTTATATCAGAAAGCAGATCCGTGAGAATAAACAGGGAGTTACTACGGTAACCATTGCCCAGAGAATCAGTTCCGTTATGCAGTCCGACCTGATTCTTGTGCTGGATGACGGCAAGGTCATCGGTCAGGGCAGTCACGAAGAATTGATGGTTACCTGCGAAACCTACCGGGAAATATATAAGTCACAGATGGGACTCAATCTGGACGAACAGAACGGAGGTGGAGTGTAGTATGGCAGCACCGGGACCAAAAACTCCCGCTTCTAAAAAATATGAGCGGGCAAGAGACCCGAAGAAAGCACTTCGGGGGCTCTGGAACTATTTAAAATTATATAAATGGCTGTTGTTCTCCGCCGTACTGTTAACCTTTGCCGGAAACGGTCTGGCTCTGGTAGGCCCGATGCTTTCCGGTAAGGCAATCGATGCCATTGTGGGCATCGGACAGGTGGACTTTGATACCGTGTTTTATTATGCGGGCTGGATGGTAATTTTCTATGCAGCTTCTTCTGCGTTGTCCTATGGACTGGCACTTTTGATGCGCACCATTACCCAGAAAACCGTACGGAAAATGCGTCAGGATGTTTTTAATAAGCTGATGGAACTTCCGGTTGGCTATTTTGATACCCACATGTCCGGAGATATTATCAGCCGTATTTCTTATGACATTGATGTAATTAATACCTCTTTGTCCAATGACGTAGTGCAGATTTGTGCCAGTGTGGTAACCGTAACCGGTTCCTTTATCATGATGGTGATTATTGCCCCATCCCTAGTGGTGGTTATGTTAGTTACCATTCCGATGTCCATTCTGTACACCAGATATATGACAAAGCGTACCAGACCGAGATATGCCAAGCGTTCGGCAAAGCTGGGTGAAATGAATGGCTTTGTGGAAGAGATGATTACCGGACAGAAGGTCATTCAGGCATATGCCAGGGAAGAAGTCATGGAACAGCGGTTTTATGACGTAAACAAGGCTGCCATGGATGCTTATTACGATGCGGATTACATGAATGCAACTATGGGTCCTACCGTTAACTTTATCAACAACCTGTCTTTAACCTTGGTAACCGTATTCGGTGCGTTGCTTTACTTAAAGGGAACGCTGTCCATCGGTAATATTTCCTCCTTTGTACAGTATTCCAGAAAGTTTTCCGGACCGATTAACGAGGTGGCCAATATTGCAGGTGAAATCCAGTCTGCCCTGGCAGCGGCAGAGCGTGTGTTCCGCGTGTTAAATGAAGAGGAAGAAGTGGCAGATGTTTACGGTGCCGTAGATTTAGACCGGGTAGAAGGAAGAGTGGAAATTAAGGATGTGTCCTTTGGTTATGATGAAAACACACCTATTTTAAAAGACTTTTCCTTGGATGTGGAGCCAGGAAAACTCATTGCAGTTGTAGGCCCTACCGGTGCGGGAAAAACCACACTGATTAACCTGTTAATGCGTTTTTACGACCCGCAAAAGGGTGAAATCCGCATTGACGGAAAAGAAAACCGGGAAATTAAAAGGGATGATTTACGCCGGGCATATGCCATGGTACTTCAAGATACCTGGGTATTTGGCGGAACCATCTTTGAAAATATTGCTTACGGAAGAGAAGATGCTACCATGGAAGAAGTGGTGGAGGCAGCAAAGGCGGCCCACATCCACTCCTATATCCGACGTTTGCCGGATGGATACAACACCATTCTGACGGAAGACGGCGTAAACATTTCCAAGGGACAGAAACAGTTGCTTACCATCGCAAGAGCAATGCTTCTGGATTCCAAAATGCTGATTTTGGATGAGGCAACCTCCAACGTGGATACCCGCACGGAAATCCGCATCCAGCAGGCGATGGAAAAGCTGATGGAAGGTAAAACCTGCTTTATTATTGCCCATCGTTTATCCACTATCCAGCATGCCGATGTAATCCTTGTGGTGGATAACGGACAGATTGTAGAACGGGGCAATCATGAAGAACTGATTGCAAAAAAAGGATTTTATTATGGATTGTATACTTCACAGTACGAATAAAATGTGCTATACTGTAAGTTGATAATTAATG
Organism: Lachnospiraceae bacterium; assembly: GCA_017938145.1. Lineage (GTDB taxonomy): Bacteria > Bacillota > Clostridia > Lachnospirales > Lachnospiraceae > SIG299. The sequence continues at coordinate 30,311 of JAGBCB010000025.1, read as the reverse complement.
CAGAAAGGTCAGGACAAACTATCTTGAGAGAGATTTTATTTTTACAGCCGGTTTTCAAACAGATGATTTGGGGCGGCAACCGGATGGCTGCAGAATACGGCTATGACATTCCGGGCGATAATACGGGAGAATGTTGGGCAATCAGTGCCCATGCAAACGGTGACGGCATTATTTCCGGCGGAACTTATGACGGTGTTACCTTGAGCACCCTGTACAAAGAACACAGAGAATTATTCGGCAACAGCAAAGAAGAGGTATTTCCTTTGCTGGTAAAGATTATCGATGCAAAGGCGGATTTATCCATTCAGGTACATCCGGATGATGCTTATGCAAAGGTTAATGAAAACGGTTCTTTGGGCAAAACCGAATGCTGGTATATCCTGGATTGTGATGCAGACGCTACCATTGTTATCGGTCACAATGCAAAGGATAAGCAGGAACTCCGTCAGATGATAGAAGAAAACCGCTGGAATGAGCTCATTTCTGTGCGTCCAATCAAAAAGGGAGATTTCTTCCAAATTGAGCCGGGTACGGTACATGCCATTAAAGCCGGTACCCTTATTCTGGAAACCCAGCAAAGCAGCGATATTACCTATCGCCTTTACGATTACGGCCGTCTCCAGAACGGTAAGCCGCGAGAATTACATATCGAAAAAAGCATTGATGTGATTGAATGTCCACATCAGGACAGAACGGCAGAAAATAAATTTGATACAGTGGGGGATGCCAGGGTACAGACCATGGTTTCCTGTCCGTTTTATACCGTTAAGAAAATCTGCTTAAAGGGAGAGGCAGAGCTTTCCATGGACGGAGCTTATCAGTTGTTCAGTGTTATCGCAGGCAACGGATTTGTCGACGGAACACCGGTAAAAAAGGGTGACCACTTTATTTTGCCAACGGGTTATGGAGCATATAAGCTTTCGGGAGAGATGGAGCTTATGACATCTTTTACGAGAGGAGAAAATAACGTATGAGTAACTGGTTAAATCCGGACAACAAGTTTTTTAGTTTTATGGGAAAGGCATTTGATATCCTGGTATTAAATTCTATCTGGCTGTTGCTTTGCGTGCCATTGCCGATACTTACTATTACCTGGATTGCCAAAACAGAAAATATGCTGTTCCTGATTCTGACATTTTTAACAATACTTCCTATTGTGCCGGCAACTACGGCGTTGTATTATGCTGTTGTTAAGTCCGTGCGTAAAGAAAGAAGCTATGCAATTAAAGAATTTTTCCGCTCTTTTATCCGAAACCTGAAGCAGGGTGTTATACTTACTTTAATTGCCTTGGTGTTAATCGGAGTATTATACATTGATTTTCAGTATACCTTAGGACTGATGGAGGCGGGAAAATCATCGGGAAGTCTGTATTTCGGCGTGTTTATTGTAATTACGCTTTTGTTTGCTGCGATGTATGTATATGTCTGCCCGCTTCTTTCCCGTTTTGACATGAAGCTTAGCGGAATACTAAAAACCGCTTTTATTATGGGGGCAAGACATTTGCTTACCACAATTTTACTGATTGTTCTTCTGGTAGGAGTGGTACTGGGCAGCTACATTTTGCTTCCGGGTATGTTTTTCCTGCCTGCGGTGGCGACTTTAATTGCATCTTTTCTGATAGAACCGGTATTTAAGCGCTATATGCCGGAAAAAGAAGAAGTGCAGGTAGATGAATTCGGAGATGAAATCGGACAGGAAAAGGACGAATGGTACTTAGATTAAAATCCGTAAGAGAAAGAGGAGGTATGTAATATGCAAAATCTTTTAAATGCACAAATGGATTGGGAAAAGGTGGAGGCTGTTGTTTATGCAGATACCAAATACCCATTTCAGATTCTTGGACCGCGCGTGACAGAAAACGGTGTACAGATTTGTTGTATGTATCCGGGCGCAAAGAGTGTTTCTGTGAAAGTAAAGCGTTCCAAGGAAGTTTACGAAATGGAACGTCTGGACGACACCGGGTTCTTTGGCGTTCTTGTAAACAAGGACAAGATTTTTAAGTACACTTATGAAATTACAAATGAAGACGGTACCGTATGGGAGCAGGAAGACGCCTATGCGTTCCTTCCGGTTCTTCCGGACGAAGAACTGGAGTTGTTTGCCCAGGGTATCAACTACAATATTTATAAAGTGCTTGGTGCACACAAGAAAAAAATCGGCAGCGTAGAGGGTGTGGAATTTGCCGTATGGGCACCAAATGCCCAGAAGGTCAGCGTTGTTGGTGACTTCAACTTATGGGACGGCAGACGCCACCTTATGGAAATGCAGAAGGACTCCGGTATTTTTGCCCTGTTTATTCCGGGTGTAAAAGAAGGAGATATTTATAAATACGAAATCCGCATCAAGGGCGGTGCCAACGTATTAAAGGCAGACCCTTACGGCTTCAGTTCCCAGATGCGTCCGGACAATGCCTCCGTTGTGGCTGATTTATCCGGCTTTGAGTGGAACGACAAGGAATACATGTCCGCCAGAAAGAAGAACAATCCGCTGGACGGTCCGGTAAACATTTATGAAGTGCATCTCGGTTCCTGGAAGAAGCCGAATGAGGAAGAAGATGGCAGACTGTTCTACAACTACCGTGAAATTGCTCCGGAGCTTGCTAAGTACGTTCAGGAAATGGGTTACACCCATATCGAACTGCTTCCGGTTATGGAGCATCCGTTTGACGGTTCCTGGGGCTATCAGGTAACCGGTTATTATGCGCCTACTTCCCGTTACGGAACACCGAAAGATTTCATGTACTTCATGGACTATATGCACCAGAAGGGTATCGGCGTTATTTTAGACTGGGTACCGGCACACTTCCCGAAGGATGCCTTCGGACTTGCTTGCTTTGATGGCACCTGCCTGTATGAGCATCAGGACAAGCGTCAGGGTGAGCATCCTCACTGGGGCACTTTAATCTTCAACTACGGAAGACCACAGGTTTCCAATTTCCTGATTGCCAACGCCCTGTACTGGGTAGAGCAGTACCATGCCGACGGTATCCGTATGGACGCAGTGGCATCCATGCTGTACCTTGATTACGGTAAAAACGATGGCGAATGGGTAGCCAACAAATACGGCGGCAAAGAAAACTTAGAAGCTATCGAATTATTAAAGCATTTGAATTCCATGATGGCAAAACGCAATAAGAATGTCTTAATGATTGCGGAGGAATCCACTGCATGGCCAATGGTATCCGGACCTGTGGAAGACGGCGGTCTTGGGTTTACCATGAAGTGGAACATGGGATGGATGAATGATTTCCTTACCTACATGAAGACAGATCCTCTGTTCCGTAAGCACTGCCACGGCTGCATTACCTTCAGTATGATGTATGCTTACAGCGAAAAGTTCCTGTTGGTATTCTCCCATGACGAAGTAGTGCATGGTAAGGGCTCTTTAGTAAATAAGATGCCGGGCGAATATGAGCAGAAGTTTGCAAACCTGCGTACTGCCATGATGTTTATGACCGGTCACCCGGGTAAGAAGTTCTTATTTATGGGTCAGGAATTTGCCCAGTTCTCCGAATGGAGTGAGGCAAGAGGCCTTGACTGGCATCTGCTTTCCGAGTACGAAAAGCACCAGCAGTTCCATAAGTTCAGCAAGGATATGAACAAGCTGTACAAGACAGAACCTTCTCTGTATGAGCAGGATTTCAATCCAAACGGATTTGAATGGATGAGCTGCATGGATGCAGACAGAAGTATTGTTTCCTTTGTAAGAAGAGCAAAGGATAACAATGATATGTTGTTGTTTGTTTGCAACTTTACACCGGTTGCTTACGAAAATTTCCGCCAGGCAGTGCCTGTTCCGGGAAAATATAAAGAAATTTTCAACAGTGATTCCGAAAAGTACGGCGGCACCGGCATGGTGAACTCCAAGCAGATTGTGGCAACCGACGAACCGTGCGACGGCAGAGAGTGCTCCATCGAAATGAAGCTTGCTCCGCTGGGTACTGCGGTATTCCGTATTAAGCAGGAATTACCTGCAGAAAAGAAGACAACAAAGAAAAACACAAAGAAAACCAAGGAGGCATAAGAAATGGAAGCATTTTGGGCATTTTGCACAGCAACATTAATTCCGGCACTTATCAAAATTTTAATCGCACTTGTTATTTTCTGGCTTGGTAACAAACTTATTAAGTTTATACTTGGTCTGACAGAAAAAGCAATGGGAAAGGCTAACCTGGATGCAGGTGTGCAGTCTTTCTTAAAATCCGCACTTAAAATTGTATTATTTGTAGTTTTAGTATTTATCATTATCAGCTACTTAGGTATTGCAACCACCGGCCTTGCAGCTCTGTTTGCATCTGCCGGCGTTACCGTAGGTCTTGCTCTGCAGGGCAGCTTATCCAACCTTGCCGGCGGCGTACTGATTCTTATCTTAAAGCCGTTTAAGGTTGGTGAGTACATCAGTGCATGTGGCGAAGACGGTACCGTAACAAGTATTGAAATTCTTTGCACAAAGTTAATTACTACAGATAACAAGGTGGTTATTATTCCAAACGGCGCATTAGCTAACGGCAACATTACAAACTACTCCCGCGAAGAATTCCGCCGTGTAGATTTAGTATTCGGTGTTTCTTACGACAGTGACTTAAAGCTGGTTAAGAATTTACTTCAGCAGGTTGGTGAAAGACATGAATTAACCTTAAAGGATGAAGAGCATCCGGTTACAGTTTTCATCAATGAGTTTGGCGCAAGCTCCATCGATTTCGGTTTCCGCGTATGGTGTAATAATGCGGATTACTGGACTGTAAAGTGGGCAATGATGGAACAGGTGAAGGAAGCATTTGATGCAAATAACATTGAAATTCCTTTCAATCAGTTAGACGTGCATATGCAGAATCAGTAAGAAATAATGAAAAAGATAAGAAACTGTGATAAATAACTGCGCAGAAAATACTTTTCTTTTCAAAAAAAATGTGATAATATAATATCAATTTTAGTAGGGGTGTTCTAAATGGAAGTTTAGGGCACCTTTTACTGTATGAGATGAAGGACAAAGCGCAGAAAGGTAGGCTATTGTATGGCAGAGAGAGTAACAGATTTTTTTGGTAGTGATGTATTTAATGATGCGGTAATGAAAGAGCGTCTTCCGGAGGCAACCTATAAGGCGTTAAAGAAGACTATGGAAAACGGAGAGGAACTGGATCCTCAGATTGCTGATGTGGTTGCTGCGGCTATTAAGGACTGGGCAATTGAAAAGGGAGCTACCCACTATACCCACTGGTTCCAGCCAATGACCGGTATTACTGCGGAAAAGCATGATGCCTTTATTACTCCTGCCGACGAAGGAAAGGTTTTACTGGAGTTTTCCGGTAAAGAGCTTATTAAAGGTGAACCTGATGCTTCTTCCTTCCCGTCCGGCGGACTTCGTGCTACCTGCGAAGCAAGAGGTTATACTACCTGGGATTGTACTTCCCCTGCCTTTGTAAAAGAGGACGCTGCCGGCGTTACTCTGTGTATTCCGACTGCCTTTTGTTCTTACACCGGTGAAGCTTTGGATAAAAAGACTCCGTTGCTCCGGTCCATGGAGGCTATTGACAGAGAAGCTACCCGTATTTTAAAATTGTTCGGTCATGATGAGGTTACCAATGTATCCTGCTCTGTCGGACCGGAACAGGAATATTTCTTAATTGACAGGGATAAGTATTTACAGAGAGAAGACCTGATTTTTACCGGCCGTACCCTGTTTGGAGCAAAGCCTCCGAAGGGCTCCGAAATGGATGACCATTATTTCGGTGCATTAAAAGAGAGAGTTGCGGCCTATATGAAGGAGTTAAACTATGAACTGTGGAAGCTGGGCGTACTGGCAAAAACACAGCATAACGAGGCTGCTCCGGCGCAGCATGAGCTGGCTCCGATTTACTCCACAGCCAATATTTCCGTAGACCATAACCAGTTGGTAATGGAGGTTATGAAGAAGGTGGCAAAGCGTCATAATCTGGAGTGTCTGCTTCATGAAAAACCGTTTAAGCATCTTCACGGTTCCGGTAAGCACAACAACTGGTCCATCGTAACAAATACAGGAAAGAACCTGTTAAGCCCGGGCAAACATCCGAATGAAAATTTAGAGTTTTTACTTTTTATTACCGCAGTTATTAAGGCGGTGGACGAGCATGCAACATTGCTCCGTTATTCTGCATCCAATCCGGGTAATGACCACAGACTGGGCGGTCACGAGGCACCTCCTGCCATTATCTCCATTTTCCTTGGAGAGCAGTTGGAGGATATTGTCCGCCAGATTATTGAAACCGGTGAAGCTAAGGACTGCAAGCAGAAGGTTTATATGAACATCGGTGTACATACCCTGCCGGAAATCCGTAAGGATGCCACCGACAGAAACCGTACTTCTCCGTTTGCTTTTACCGGAAATAAGTTTGAATTCCGTATGCTTGGCTCTTCCATGTCCGTAGCGGGTCCAAACACTATTTTGAATACAATTATTGCAGATACGCTAAGTCAGTTTTCCGATGAATTGGAACGGGTTCCGGCTGCAGAATTTGAAACAGCCTTAAAGAAGCTGTTACAGAGAGAATTAACCGCCCACGAAAGAATTATTTTCAACGGCGACGGCTATTCTGAAGAGTGGACGAAAGAAGCCGAGAGAAGAGGCCTTCCGAATGAAGCATCCATTGTAGGTGCAACCAAGGCCCTGTTATATGATAAAACAATAGAAGTATTTACAAAGCACAAGGTATTCAGCCGTGTTGAGCTGGAAGCCCGTGCTGAAATGAACTATGAAAATTATGCAAAGACCATCAACATCGAGGCAAAAACCATGCTGGATATGGTAAGAAGAATGTATATTCCTGCGGTAATCAGCTATGCGACGGAAGTGGCAAATTCCATTAATTCCGTGCGTGCTGCGGTTCCGACAGCTAATTTCTCCGTACAGGAAAAACTCCTTACCCGGATATCCGAACTGTTGGCAGAAACAGAAAATGCCAAGGAGCGGTTAAGAGAAGCAAGACAGGCCTGCCTGGTCATCAAGGATGCCAAGAAAAAGGCAGAGGCTTACCGTGAAAACGTTGTTCCTGCCATGGAAGCACTGCGTGTTCCGGTAGATGCACTGGAAAAGATTGTGGATAAAAAATTCTGGCCGGTTCCAACCTATGGTGATTTGGTATTTGAGGTATAACTTGTTTAGAGGTGGATATGTTTAAAAGCTTGCAATGTATCATGCTGATCTCTTCCATGGTGTCAATTTCTTTGTTTGGCGGAAAAAATATCGGTCTGACCAAAGAAATTGAAAATCGGAGAGAGTGCATCGTGTGTTCCGTAAACAGCAGTGTTGCGGAAGATTCCGGAGAATATGCTCTGGGCTACACCGACGGTTTCTGGGTGGAAGAGGATGAAACGATATATCTCTTAAAGTCTTACGGTAACGCTGTGTTAGAAGTAAAAAAGAACAGCCGGAAAGAGATTCCTCTTTCTGCAGCTGCACTTCCGGCGTGCATTATCAGTGATGAAAACAATTTGTACATATATGATGATATATTATGTGAACTGCAGATTTATACAAAGCAGGGAGAGCTTTTAGTGCGCCAAAAAATAGATTTGGCAAAGGATTATGTAAAAAATCTTGTAAAAATAAAAGACGGAATCGCGGTTCTGACTTATGGTGGAAAGCAAATTCCGGTAGAATGTCAGAGCGGAAAACTGAACATGGCAGAAGCGGAACATATTCCAAATATTGACGCAGCCGGTTTTGATTATGCAGAATATATCGGCACGGATGAAGACGGTACGGTTTATTCGGTACATACAACATTGGTTGACAATTGTTCTGTTCTTGCCGGCGAAATGACCCTGCGGGCTGTTACGGCAGAAGGAGTGCTGAAAGGAAGCTATATTTTGCCGACGCAGGAATGTGTGTATCTTCCAGGGCAATATGTCCATGTGATGGACAACGGAAATATTTATTTGCTGATTCCGACAGAAGAAACTGTAGAAGTTCGAAAGATTGCTTTAAAAGAAAGCGTAATATCGGACTTGTCAGTGTTTTCTGAGGCGGCCGCCGCATTAGAAAACAAATATGCTTCCGATGTACGTTCCAGAATACGCTCCGGTCTTGCCTGCACAGAAGAAATTACCATGTCCAGGGAAGAAACACGGCAGCGCGCGGATGCAATGGCAGAATATAAATGGACGTTAAAGAAAACGCATACCCTTACTTCCAAGTCGGAAAAAGGAGTGGTCCTTCCAAGGGAAATTGCGTTTTGGAAAGCGGAAAATGCGGATAAATCCTCCTGGAGTGTGGAAATCACAGGAATTCCGTACTGCTGGGGCGGTTTTTATGCACTGGATGTTGGATTTGGCGGTAAAACCTTTCAACAGGTCGTTGATAACAAGTATGTGGCAGGTAATATAGAACCCAAAGGAAACTATAAGTACATGACAGCGGGGTTGGATTGTTCCGGCTATGTCAGCGCGGTATTTTGTCTTCCTTCCAAAAAAAATACCGGCGCATTGTCCTGCCTTGGTTCCAAGGTGTCCGATGTAAGAAATCTGGAGCAGATGGATATACTGGTATGGCCGGGTGAACATATTATTTTCTTCTATGAATGGATTGACGATGCTACCATGCTGGTCAGTGAATCCAATGTAAGAAACGGAAAAGTAATTATTCATCCGAAAACATTAAATGAGCTTATTGTAGATAAGAGGTATCAGATGCGTTCCCCGTGGTAGGGGCTTTACAAAATGGAAAATATAAGATAATATAAATATTTGGGTTAAATAAATAGAAATGATAAGATTAACGGAGGAATACTATGATACAGGCATGTAATGTAACACTGCGTCTTGGAAAGCGCGCATTGTTTGAGGATGTTAACATTAAATTTACCGAAGGCAACTGTTATGGCTTAATCGGTGCTAACGGTGCCGGAAAGTCTACTTTTTTAAAGATTTTAAACGGCCAGCTGGAACCAAGTAAGGGTGAAGTAGTAATCACACCGGGCCAGAGACTTTCCTTTTTACAGCAGGACCACTTTAAGTACGATGCGTACAACGTACTGGATACCGTAATCATGGGTAACCAGAGACTTTACGATATCATGAAGGAAAAGGATGAAATCTACGCAAAGGAAGATTTCACTGAGGAAGACGGTAACAGAGCCAGCGAGTTAGAAGCAGAATTTGCTGATTTAAACGGATGGGAAGCAGAATCCGATGCAGCGACATTACTTAACGGTCTTGGTATTGAACCGGAATATCACTACTATCAGATGGCTGATTTAAACGGTGCCCAGAAGGTGAAGGTATTACTTGCCCAGGCATTGTTCGGTAATCCTGACATTCTGCTCCTGGACGAGCCTACCAACCACTTAGACTTAGAAGCTATCCGTTGGTTAGAGGAGTTCTTAATCAACTTTGAAAATACCGTTATCGTGGTATCCCACGACCGTTATTTCTTAAATAAGGTCTGCACTCATATTGCAGATATTGACTATGCTAAGATTCAGCTGTATGCCGGTAATTATGACTTCTGGTACGAATCCAGCCAGTTAATGGTAAAGCAGATGAAGGAAGCAAATAAGAAGAAGGAAGAAAAGATTAAGGAATTACAGGAATTTATCCAGAGATTCTCTGCTAACGCTTCCAAATCCAAGCAGGCAACCTCCCGTAAGAGAGCACTGGAAAAAATTGAGTTGGATGATATTCGTCCATCTTCCAGAAAATATCCTTATATCGACTTCCGTCCGGCAAGAGAAATCGGTAACGAAGTACTTACTGTTACCAATCTTTCCAAGACAATCAATGGTGTAAAAGTATTAGACAACATTTCCTTTATTGTAAACCGTGACGATAAGATTGCATTTGTAGGCGGCAACACACTGGCTGCAACTACATTATTTAAAATTTTAATGGGCGAAATGGAGCCGGATTCCGGTACCTACAAGTGGGGCATTACTACTTCCCAGGCGTACTTCCCGAAGGATAACACCCAGATGTTTTCCGTGGATGAAACCATCGTGGATTTCTTAATGCCATTCTCTCCGGAAAAGGATGTGACCTATGTCCGCGGCTTCCTTGGCAGAATGCTCTTTGCAGGTGAAGAAGGCGTTAAGAAGGTTAACGTATTATCCGGTGGTGAAAAGGTAAGAGTAATGCTTTCCAAGATGATGATTATGGGCTCCAACGTGCTTGTTATGGATGAACCTACCAACCATCTGGACATGGAATCCATCACTGCCTTAAATAACGGCTTAATTAAGTTCCCGGGCGTGATTTTATTTACTGCTCTGGACCATCAGTTTATCCAGACAACCGCAAACCGTATTATGGAAATTGTACCGGGCGGCAGTCTCATTGATAAGACAACCACTTACGATGAATATCTGGAAAGCGATGAAATGGCTCGTAAGAGAACCGTTCTTACTGCAATCGACAATGTGGGAGACGACTTAGAAGCAGAAGAAGAGTAAGAATAAGAGAACTATATATGTTCTTGGAAACGAGGTTTGAATGGAAAAGGAAAACAAGGGATTTGTGGTAAAGCAGGGAAAGGATATGCCGCTTGGTGTATCACTTCAAAACGATATGTTTAATTTTGCTGTTTCCATGCCCGGAAGTTCCTCCTGTAATTTAGTATTATTTAAAAAAGGTGAAACAGATCCGGCAGAGGTTATCCCTATGGAAGCCTCTGCCTTAGGTATTTTTACGGTGGCAGTAAAGCTTCCGAAGAAGTCCGGAACCACGGAGTATGAATATCTGTATCAGACAGGAGAAACTTATTTTTGTGACCCGTATGCGGCAAAAATAAACGGCAGGGAAACGTTTGGAGTACAGCCGGACTATGTCCGGGCAGAAGTATATGTACCCGCAGAAGAAACAGTAGTTTATAAGCGTCATGCGCTTTCTGATTTGGTTCTTTATAAACTTCATGTCCGTGGATTTACCAAGGGCAATGCATCCGGTGTAAGAAAAAAAGGCACCTATGCCGGACTGACTGAGAAAATTCCGTATTTGAAGGAACTGGGTGTCAATGCAGTTCTTTTGCTTCCGGTTGTGGAATTTGATGAACTGGAGTCTTCCCATAAAAAGACAACAGGTCCGGTTATTGGTGCACCGGTAAGAGTATATCAGGGCCAGAAGGAAGCAAAGGTGTCTAAAGCGGGCACTAAGGGAAACAAGGAAAGTCTTCCGGCAGAGGAAAAGCCTGCAGTTAAGGTAAACTACTGGGGATATGCAGATGCCTTTTACTTTGCGCCAAAGACGGCGTATGCGGCAAATAAAGAAAAAGCATGTCAGGAATTTAAGCAGATGGTGGACAAGCTGCACGCAGCGGGCATTGATGTATATCTGGAAATGATGTTCCGGGGTAATGTGAGCCAGAGCTTTATGTTGGACTGCCTGCGCCACTGGGTAAGAACCTACGGCGTGGATGGTTTTCACATCAGCGAACAGCAGCTGCCGGTAAATCTGGTGGCTGGAGATGCCTATTTGAAGAGTACGGCATTCCTGATTTCCGAAGTGCCGGAATGGTTAAAGAATCAATATCCGAACCGTTTGCTTGAGTACAGAGAGAATTTCTGCATGGAAATGCGTAAGTTTATAAAGGGTGATGAAGGTATGGTGCCGGCATTAACCTACTATATGAAAGAACGCAGGGAAGAAGCGGCAAGGGTGCATTATATTGCGGACCATAACGGTTTTACCCTGGCGGACTTATATTCCTATGATGTGCGTCACAATGAAGCTAACGGCGAAAACGGGAAAGACGGCTCCGAATACAATTTCAGCTGGAACTGCGGCGAAGAAGGGGCAACCAAGAGTAAAAAGGTACGGGCACTGCGTCTGCGTATGATGAAGAATGCCCTGGCGGTAACACTCCTTTCCCAGGGAACCCCGATGTTGCTTGCCGGAGATGAATTCGGCAGAACCAAGCAGGGCAATAACAATGCGTATTGCCAGGATAATGAAATCTCCTGGCTGGACTGGAGCCTGGTAAGAAAAAATAAAGAGCTGGTGGAATTTGTTAAGTTCCTTCTGACTCTCCGTAAGGAACATCCGGTGTTCACTATGGAGAGAATGTTACGGGAAACTGATTTTATCGGCTGCGGATGGCCTGAAATTTCCATTCATGGTACAAGCCCGTGGCAGGTGGATTACAGTTCCTACAATCGTTTGGCAGCATATCTTTACTGCGGAAGCTACGTAAGACGTGCAGACCGCTCCTTTGAAGACAATTTCTATGTCATGTTCAATATGCACTGGGAAAAGCACGAATTCGAGATTCCAAAAATGGAGGGCGTTACCTGGGAGGTTGTTTTTGATACCTCTGCCGGAAAGAGTCTGAAAAAGGATATCCTGTTTGACGGAAAGAGCATGGAACTGGAGGCAAGAAGTGTAGTGCTCTTAAAATCCGTGCCGGTGGCTGTGACAAAGAAAAAAGCGGTAAAATAATTATAATTTAGGTGAAACACATATGAAAAAAGAGTTGAATTCATTTCATTTAAAATGTATTTGTATCGGATTGATGATACTTGGCATTTACATGCAGCAGTTGATATATTCTTTGCACGAGGAGGCTATTCTTGCGGGAGAGCAGCTGCCAAAAGCACTTACCCTGACCTATAACATGGGTTACCTGATTTATCTGTCAGCGTTTCCGCTGGCGGCATTTCTTTTGGTGGAAGCGGCAAAAAAGACTGCTGACAGAAAGAAGCTATTGCTTCGTTTGCTGGCTACGGCGCTGATTGTGGAAATTCCGATGGATATGGCAACCTTTGGTCTTTCGGAATGGAAAAGCTGGGGCTTAAACCAAAATTATTTCTTTACTTTATGCATTGCCCTTGGAGTTATTATGGCAGTGGACGCCATCGGTAAAAAGGTGGCAGTGGGTACCATGGGAAACACCATATCCACTTTGGGTGTGTATCTGTTTGCGGCGTTTTTATCCATTTTATTAAAAACGGAGCAGAGCAGTATCGGTGTACTGATGGTAATTACGCTGTATCTGTTTTACGGAAACAAAATGTTTTCCCTGGTTTCCGTAGCGGCACTGTATCTTTTGTTTACAAGACGTACCACCGGTTTGGAATTTGTTCCTGCCCTGAGTGTTTTGTTTACCTGGCTTTATAACGGAGAACAGGGAAAAACAGGCAAGGCTGTCCGATTGGTATTTTATTTTGCATTCCCGGTAGCGTATTGTTTGCTTGGCGTGTTGGCAAAGATGCTGTAGCAGAAGAAAAAAACGGTTGATTTTTTTAATAAAAAAGTATATACTATACATGAGCAGGAATGCTTTCCGCGAATGACGGACAGAATTTCATTCAACAGTTAGTTGTATATGTTCTCCGTGAACGACGGGAACTCAACGTAGAATATCGTTCAACAGTTAGTTGTATGTGAATAGCTCCTTAAATAGGAGCTATTCTTTTTCAAAGGAGAAGGAATGCAGTTAGTAAAAGTTACATCAGAGTTTTTCGAGTCATGCGAAAAACATGGCGCAAATGAAAACCGCCAGCTATTAGTAAGTGAAGCGGGTAGACCCTGTGTCTTGGTTTTATCTTTGAAATATCAAGGAAAAAAGAGAAAATTTATTGTTCCGATCAAATCTAATATCAAAGCATCTGAAGATAGAAAAAATTATTTCCCTTTACCTCCAAACAATAGAACAAAGCCCGGATTTCATCATGGTATATTTTACATAAAGTTATTTCCGATTATTGATAAATATATTAACCCGTATTATTATGATAAAAACGAATTTTTGCTTGGAGTAAAGAAACATATCGATGATAATGAAAAAGAAATTATAACAGCGTGTCAAAATTATCTGGATAATTATGAAAAGGGTAATAGGAATTTATACACACCTGATATTGATAAAATTATTGAACTATTGGATAAAGAGATTTAATTATATGTTATGAGGAGGAGATAGCGTTGATTTCTTTAAAGATACTGGAAATGAACCGGTTTATGGGAAAGTTTTTAAAAGGAGAGAATTTTGATGGCTTTTTGCTTAAGGAAGGTTTCCTGCGAACGGGAATGGAATATCGGTTTCAAGGAAGATTATTCCCTGAATATTTTAATGCCGAAGAACAGGAAAGGCATACAGAAGAGTATACTTACTGGGGAGAAGTAAAGCCTTTTGTGTTTGAACTGGTAAAAGGTAAGCGGACACCTTTGGCATTTTCATTTACTTTGCTTTTAAGCAAAAATGACACCGCACAACTGCTTGCCAGAAGGCAGGTGAACGTAGGCGAGGATTCTCCGTCTCTGTTTTTGCAGATGCGGTTTGAACATGGCACAGGTCGTATTATTACCGGTACCGCAAGAAATACCTTTACTTTGGATAAGTCTTTAGACGAGGCCTGGGATGTAGAAGTACAGCAACTTATGAAGGCTATGGAGCTGGCGGTAGAGGAAGAATAAAGCAGGTTCCACAGGGAATGAAAAATAAAGAATTTATTAAATTAGCACTCATTGAGCGTGAGTGCTAATATTTTTCTTGACTTTTCTATTTTTCGGGGGTATAGTATATTACATCGAGATTTGAAAGGAGTAATATACTATGAGTACAATGAAAGGAAATCTTTCCATCAATTCCGAAAATATTTTCCCTATTATTAAAAAGTGGTTGTATTCCGACCATGACATATTTTTCCGTGAGTTAATTTCCAACGGCTGTGATGCAATCACCAAGCTGAAAAAGCTTGAAATGATTGGTGAAGCAGAGGTTCCTGAGGATAACGAATACAAGATTCAGGTTATCGTAAATTCCGACGAAAAGAGTCTTACTTTTATCGATAACGGTATCGGTATGACTTCCGACGAAGTTAACGAGTACATCAACCAGATTGCGTTTTCCGGCGCAAAGGATTTCTTAGAGAAGTATAAAGACAAGGCAAATGAAGACCAGATTATCGGTCATTTCGGTCTGGGCTTTTACTCCGCATTCATGGTAGCGGACAAGGTTACCATTGATACCCTGTCTTACAAGAAGGATGCAGCACCGGTGCATTGGGAATCCGAGGGCGGCATGGAATTTGAGATGGGTGAGGGCGACAGAGAGGTTCGCGGAACCACCATCAAGCTTTACTTAAATGAGGACAGCTTTGAATTCTCCAACGAGTACCGTGCCAAGGAAGTTATTGAAAAGTACTGTTCCTTTATGCCGATTCCGATTTACTTCTTAAATGCAGCTACAAAGGAAGAAGAGGCAGAGGATAAGGTAATCGACGCAGAGGTAGTGGACGGTGAAGCTGTGGAAGCTTCCGAAGAAAAAGAGGAGAAGAAGCCGGAACCGTTAAATACTCCAAATCCGTTGTGGAACAAGCATCCGAACGAGTGCACCGAGGAGGAATACAAGAAATTCTACCGTGACGTATTCATGGACTTCAAGGAGCCGCTGTTCTGGATTCACTTAAATATGGACTATCCGTTTAACTTAAAGGGTATTTTGTACTTCCCTAAGTTAAACACCGAATATGATAGCTTAGAAGGTACCATCAAGCTTTACAGTAACCAGGTATTTATTGCCGACAACATCAAGGAAGTAATTCCGGAATTCTTAATGCTCTTAAAGGGTGTAATCGACTGTCCGGACCTTCCGCTTAATGTCTCCAGAAGTGCCCTGCAAAACGACGGTTTTGTCAAGAAAATTTCCGACTACATTACCAAGAAAGTGGCAGACAAGCTTTCCGGCATGTATAAGGTAGACCGGGAAGAGTACGAAAAATTCTGGGATGACATCTGCCCATTCATCAAGTTCGGCTGCTTAAAGGATGAAAAGTTCCGTGAAAAGATGAAGGATTTTATCATCTTCAAGAACTTGGAAGGTAAGTATGTAACTCTGCCGGAATACACCGAAGCAGCTGCTAAGAAGGACACCGTTTACTATGTGACCGATGAAAAGCAGCAGAGCCAGTACATCAATATGTTTAAGGAAAACGGTATTGATGCCCTGATTATGACCCACAACATCGACCAGCCGTTTATTACCCAGTTGGAGTACGAGAATAAGGATGTGAAGTTCCAGCGTATTGATGCGGACTTAACCGATACCTTTACCGAGGGCGGCGACGATTTAGAAGCATTAAATAACGAGCTGTCCGAACTCTTTAAGAAGGCCCTTGGCAAGGAAAAGTTAGAGGTTAAGGTAGAAAAGATTAAGAGTGAAAAGGTTTCTGCCATGATTACCCTTTCCGAGGAAAGCCGCAGAATGCAGGATATGATGAAGATGTACCGCATGACCGGTATGGGTGACGACATGTTTGCCGGTGGTGAAAAGCTGGTATTAAACGCAAATCATCCTCTGGTGAAGTACCTTGGCGAGAATAAGGAAAGCGAACATGCAAACATGCTTTGCGAACAATTATATGACTTGGCTATGCTTGCTCACAAGCCGTTAGAGCCGGAAGCTATGACAAAGTTTGTAGAGCGTTCCAATGAAATTATGTTATTGTTGACACGTTAAAATTATAAAATTAAAAAATTCCGACGCAGTTCCCAACCTGGGAGAAGAACTGCGTCGGAATTTTTGATTTTGAGGCGATAAAAAAAGTATAAAGTTTTCAAGTGCCCCCTTTTCAAATAAAAACAGTTGTGTTATTATGTACTTGGAAATGTGGTTTTTAAAACCATGTTAAAAGAAGAACAAAACTATTTTTGACGGAGGCTAATATGTCGTACAAGATTATAGGGGATAGTTGTACCGATATTACTGATGAAATGAAACAAGCCGGTTTAGTGAGCCTTGTTCCGTTAACGTTAACCATTGATGGCGAAGATTTTGTAGATGACGATACTTTTAACCAGAAGGAGTTTATTGCTAAGATGAAGGCCAGTCCGGAGTGTCCGAAGTCTGCCTGCCCATCACCGGAACGTTACATGCAGGAGTTTGAAGGCCAGGAGGAGTGCTATGTAGTTACCCTTTCTTCACGACTCAGTGGCTCTTATAACAGCGCAGTGGTGGCAAAGGAGATGTATCTGGAAGAACACCCGGAGGCTAAGATTGAAATTGTAGATTCCCGGTCGGCTTCCTGCGGACAAATGCTTCTTGCGGTTAAACTTCGGGAATTAAAGGAAAAAGGATTGGATTTTGCAACGGTAAAAGAAAAGATTACGGAATTCCGTGATAATATGGAAACCAAGTTTGTGTTGGAATCTTTGGAGAATCTTCGTAAAAACGGAAGACTCAGCCGGGTTACCTTTACCATTTGCAATGTGCTGAATATCCGGCCGGTAATGGCTGCAGACGATGGTGAAATTATTAAAATCGATCAGGTGCGGGGCCACAACAAGGCTTTGATGCGGATGATTGAGCATATCGAGAAGGATGCCAAGGATGTGGCACACAAGATTCTTGGTATTACCCATTGCAATAACAGGGAGCGTGCCGAATGGGTGAAAAACGAGATTTTAAAGCGACTGCCGTTTAAAGACTGCATTATTGTAAATGCAGCAGGGGTATCTACACTGTATGCCAACGAAGGCGGAATTATTGTGAGTTATTAAGTGCGAATAAGCAAAAAAAGCAGGTCATGCGACCTGCTTTTTTAATCCTCTGGCGTATAGCCGAATGTTAAAACAATCCTCACGGTGTTTAACCTAATATAAGTGTATCACAGAAAATAGATGTTGTCAATGAGGAACGGAAGTAAACCGATTGTTTATTACTTGATCTATTTTATCCATTTGTCGTGAATTTAGTTTTAATTTTAAAAACTTTCCATTAACTTTTGAACTTAATCGACGTTTGCTTACAGAACGGATAAAAGAAATGCAGGCATAACATTCAGTGTCATTGGTTTCGAATCCGGAGACGTTTCCAATGGGAATAATGGCATCGTCTTCTTGAATCCACATAGGAATATCAGCTTTTTTTGAAGTAAGTGGAACTACAACCGATGTATACTTTGATTCTTTGACAACAACTGCATAATGTGGGTTACTAAATTCGCTACCAATGTTTATTCCAAACTCTACCCAGTAGACGTGACCGCGAGGCTTTTTGTTCAATTCCGTATCTAGTTGTTCTTTTGATTTTTTTGATTTAAAAATATGATAATTTTTGGTTACATGTTCAACAAACCAGTTAAGACAATCAAGATCAATATTTGGATTGTCCGATTTTATTGAATGTAATTTTTCTAAAGCATCATTTAATTTTTCAAACAATGCAGAATAGCGAGGATTTATCATTCGTTTCTCCTTAATTAAATTGGTGTTGATTTTTGGGAAATATTCGCGTATAAAAGATAGATTGAAAATATAAAAATAATAATATAAAGCTGAAAATGGGACTTGAACCCACGACCCCTTCATTACGAGTGAAGTGCTCTACCGACTGAGCTATTTCAGCAATTTTGTCTATATAAGAGAAAAAACCCGTTTGCACGAGTTTTTCACTTTTCATAAACAAATAAATCGAGGCGACGTGATTCGAACACGCGGCCTCTGCGTCCCGAACGCAGCGCTCTACCAAACTGAGCCACGCCTCGATATGTAGTGTGGTGTTAACCGACTATGATATTATGCAACTAAATCGGCAAAAAGTCAAGACGTTTTTCTGTCACAAATAAAAAATATGCTCCGCACCTTTTAATTATTCCAACATATATTTATTGTATCAGAGGGAAAGGGAAATGAGAGTATGGAGTTTTTGGAGATTTCGGGACTGGATTACTCCTATCACACAAAAGCGGGCGAAACAAAGGCGCTCTCTGGTATCGATTTAAGCGTAAAAAAAGGAGAGTTTCTGGCAATTGTGGGACCAAGCGGATGCGGTAAGTCCACATTGCTGAATTTGATTGCGGGACTGCTGCCGTTCAGAGAGGGCAGTATTACCATAGAAGGAACACCGGTGCAGGAGCATCGAGACAAAATTGGTTACATGTTGCAGAAAGACCACCTGCTGCCATGGCGGACCACGGAGGAAAACATCTGCCTGGGGTTGGAAATCAATCAATGTAAAACAAGGGAAAAACTGGCATTGGCAGAAAAAATGCTGAAACAGTATGGGTTGTATGAGTTTAGGAATGTGAAACCGGCAGAACTTTCCGGGGGTATGAAGCAGAGAGCGGCATTAATCCGGACTTTGGTAATGGAACCGGAGCTTTTGCTTCTTGATGAACCGTTTTCGGCCCTGGACTATCAGACCAGACTCAGTGTGGCAGACGACATAACTACTATTCTTAAAAAAGAGGGAAAAACCGCAGTTCTGATTACCCATGATATTGCGGAGGCCATCAGTATGTCGGAGCGTATCATTGTGTTGACAAAAAGACCGGGACGTATCAAAAAAGAAGTGAAAATTAAGCTTACCATGGAGGATGGAAGCAAACCGTCAAAACCTTCCGAAGGAAGAAGTGCCAGAGAGTTTGCATCCTATTATCAAAAAATATGGAAGGAGCTGATGGATTATGCTGATGAAGTCTAAAGAAGTGTTATACCGGAATCTGGATAGAACCGGAGAAACAGCAGAAATTTCTTCGGCTCAGAAAGAATACTTACAGGGGTGTAAAAAGGAAGCAAGGGTAATCCGCAGCTGGCAGTGGATTATTATGATACTGTTTCTGGGATTTTGGGAAGTAGGCGCGCGGGCCGGTTTTATCAATGCCTTTGTATTCAGTTCCCCAAGCCGGGTGGTGGCAACCATAGTTTCTATGGCAAAGGACGGAAGTCTTTGGTATCATACCGGCATTACTCTGGCAGAAACCTTTTTCAGCTTTTTTTTGATTTTGGTGTTCGGAATCGGAATAGCGATTATGCTTTGGTGGAATACTAGACTATCCGGTATTTTTGAGCCGTATCTGGTGATGCTCAACAGCTTGCCGAAATCTGCCCTGGCGCCGGTGTTTATTGTGTGGCTGGGGGCTAATATGAAGACAATCATTGTGGCGGCGGTATCGGTGGCGGTGTTTGGTACGGTGCTGACACTGTATCACAGCTTTGCGGGAACGGAAGAGGATAAGCTGAAACTGATTACTACTTTGGGAGGAACAAAAAAAGACATTTTAACCAAGGTAATTCTGCCGGGCAACATTCCGACGGTCATCAGTTTGATGAAAGTCAATCTGGGTTTGGCACTGGTGGGAGTAATTATCGGTGAATTTTTGGCCGCCAAAGCAGGACTCGGTTATCTGATTATTTACGCCAGCCAGGTATTTAAATTGGATATTGTGATTACCAGTATATTTATTTTGTGTGTGATATCGGTTCTTTTGTATCATGGAATTGCCCGACTGGAGAAAAAGTAAAACGTATTAATGTATACAAGCTCTTTTCCGTATTTGCTAAAATTGTGCATTTTTTACGGAAAAGGGCTTATTGAAAGGGCTTTCAACGAAAATATTCGACAATTTTTCCTTGACAAAAGGTATACAATAATACTATAATGTCACTGTTAAGAAAAGTGAATCAGATTTTTATCCTGACTGTTTAATAAAGCGAAGAGGCTTTCCACGGAGTGCGTAAAAGAAAGTTTCTGCGCTTTTACTTGTATATACGGCTTTTCTCTTTTGTGGTAGCATGTTAGCATGGTAAAGCAGTGATGAAAACCGTATAATGTGTAAGTGTAACCATCGTGTTCGTTACAGGCGGACAAATGGGCACACTACAAAGCATAAAAGAAAAAAGCGGTATATACAGGACAAGCAGACAGGAATAATTAGGAAGAGGAGCTTAACAAAAAAGGAGGACAATAATATGTTCAAAAACAAAATGAAAAAAGTCCTTTCTGTAGTTCTTGCACTTACCATGGTATTCAGCATGGCAGCATGTGGTGGTAAGGATGAGAATGACGAAGGAAAGGGCAGTATCGCGAGCGGTATCCAGACACCGGCTCCGACAACAGCTCCAACAACAGCTCCTGTTGGCGGAGATGAAAACCCAAGTGGCGGCGAAGAGCAGCCAACAATTAAGCCGGCTGAAATCAAGCAGGCTGAGTACAACACAACAACATCCGTAATGCCAAGTAACTGGAATGAATTCACTTATGCGGATAACAACGACACTCAGATTATGAACTACATCGGATCTTCTTTCTTCGATTACGACTACAAGTTCGAAAACGATCAGAAGTTCAATGCAGACGGTTCCATCAATAAGGATGGCATCGTTCCTGGTGCTTACACCACAAACTATTCTGCAGCTACCAAGCTTGAAGATGTTACTTCAAGTGTAGATGCTAAGTGGGGTTACACTGATGCTCAGAAGGCTGAAGGCGGTTACGCTTGGAAGATTACTCTTCGTGACGACTTAAAGTGGGATGACGGCACACCTATCACAGCTGCTGACTTCGAGTACTCCATGAAGGAATTACTTGATCCTACTTTCATGAACTTCCGTGCTAATACTTACTATGATACTTTAATGATTAAGAACTCCAAGGCATACTTCTTCTCTAAGTCTCCAATTTATGCTCCTGTAGTTCCGGCTTACGGAGCAGACGAGACCCCTGACTATTCCTTCGATATTACAAGTAATGAGGTTTATCTGGGCGTTGACTCTACAGAGATGACACTTGCAGGCTATGCTATTACCGACTTAATCACTAATTATGTTGGTACAGCAGAAGCTACAGCTGCTCTTGCTGTTATCGCAGACGAAGCAAATGAGTTTGGTTATACTCTGATTAACGCAGAGAATATGCAGGCAGCTAAGGATCTTCTTGCTTATGCTCTTATGCCATTCGGCATTGACTGGGCAGGACTTGATGCAGAAACTCAGGATGCTTACTTTAAAGAAGCTCTTTTCTACGTTTCCGGTTACGGCCAGGAAGTAAAGTGGGAAGACGTAGGTATCTACGCTATTCCTGAAGAGAACGCTATCGTTCTTTGCTTAGACAAGGCATACTCCTTCCTTAAGGAAGACGGCAGCCTTTCCGTATGGGCTCCATACTACTTCTCCAGCCTTCCTGTAGTTCACAAGGCTAAGTATGAAGCTTCCAAGATTGCTCCTGCAGCAGGTGCAACTCTTTGGACATCCAACTACAACTCTTCTCTTGAGACAACAGCAAGCTGGGGTCCTTACAAGCTCGTTGAGTTCGAAGCAGGTTCCCACTACAAGCTCGTAAAGAACGAGAACTGGTACGGTTGGAACATGGAACAGTACAAGAATCAGTACAATATCACTGCAATCAACTGCCGTAAGGTTGAAGAGTTCTCCACTAAGTGGATGGGCTTCTTAAACGGTTCTTACGACGATGCTTCTCTCCAGACAGAGAACGTAGCTGATTACCTTGACTCCAAGTATGTATACTTCACATCTACCTCTACCGGTACTTTCGGTATGCAGTTATACTCTGATCTTAACACTCTTAAGAACAGCGAAAACAACAACGGTATTCTTGCTATCCAGGAATTCCGTCATGCATTCAACCTTGCACTCAACAGAAGCGACATCGTTGAAAAGATTTGGCCGGGTTCCGCAGTTCCTTGCTTTGGTCTTCTTAACGTAGCTTACTACTATGATATTGAAAACTCTCCTGAACTCGAAGACGGTGGTCAGTACCGTAACGCTGTAGTTGCTAAGGAAGGTATCCTTCGTGCTTACGGCTTCACTCAGGATGCTAACGGCAAGTGGTCCGGCGGTGACCTTTCCGGTCTTTCCACTGAAGACGCTTACGACTCCTTAACCGGTTATAACCCAACTCTTGCAAAGCAGAAGATGCAGGAAGCTATTGACATTCTCCTTGCTGACCCAGAAAAGTATGGTTATGATGCAAATAAGGACATTACCATTGTTTACGGTTCTTCCTCTGATACTGATAAGCAGAGATTCCGTTGCAGCTACCTTCAGGAAGTTCTTGACGGCCTGACAAAGGGTACTGCTCTTGAAGGCAAGATTAAGCTTGTATTTGACGCTTCCGCTGGTAACCAGTGGGCAGAAGCTTTCCGTACCGGTAAGACCCAGATCGGTTTCGGTTATGGTTTCTCCGGTAATGCATTCAATCCATTCGATATCGTTGGTGCATTTGTTAACCCAGAAGATAGCTTAAACTACCATATGTACTGGGATACAGCTAATATTGATATGACTCTTACAATGCCTGCAGGTGATTACGCAGGTGCAGGTGAGACTATCACTATGAGCATCCAGAACTGGTACTACTGCTTAAACGGTCTGGCTGAAACTGAGGGTCAGGCTAAGACCTACAACTGGGGTGAAGGTTTTGCTCCTGTTGAAGCAAGACTTATGATTCTCTCCGCTTTAGAAGAAGTTACCATTAAGGAAAGCCGTTCCGTAATGCTTATTGCTGACGGTGGCGGTTCCTTCCTCGGTGCTAAGTTTGCTTACTTCTCTGAAGATGAGCATACCTTCATGGGCTTCGGTGGTCTTAGATACATGGAAGTTATGTACACCGATGCTGAATGGGCTGATTTCGTTGCAGCAAACGGCAATGACCTTTCTAAGGAATACATGAAGTCCGAATAATTTTAGATTTCATAGTTAATTTACGCTAAGTGATAAACGCAAACGGCGGTGGACTATCGTTCACCGCTGGTTTGCGGTTTATTTGACATTAAAAATAATAAGCTAACCGGTAATTTTCATAATTGCAATAATTAGAATACGAGAAATTTGATAAAAACAAGATGTTTTATGTGTGAGTTTTGACGGGGTGTAACTTTTTTTGTGCAGAGCCATGCAGGCAACTGTTTTTGTGGCTCGAACAATATGAATTGGAAAATTACAAGACAGAGGAGAAAAAGCCTATGTATATGTTTAAATATGTGATGAAGCGTTTGGGATTGATGATTTGCACATTTTTTATCATTTTCACAATGGTTTATGTGCTTATCAAGCTTCTGCCGATTCCAACCAATGTTCTTCCTGGACAGGACCCTGAAATTGTTATGAGGACCCTGGAGGGAAGAGGCTGGATTACCAACATTAGAGAAGGTGCTAACGGCGTTTGGGAATATGACCGTGTGCCGATTTTACTTCAGTACGGAACCTATCTTAAGAGAATTGTAACCAGCGGTGATTTTGGTATTGCCACCACCTATGGTGAATATCTTAACATGAATATTTGGAAGGTGTTTATAAACCATCTTCCGCCTACCATTTTGATTAATATTTACTCCACCATTATCGGTGTTCCGATCGGTCTTGGTTTGGGTATTTTAGCTGCCCTTAAAAAGAATAAGTGGCAGGACCAGGTAATCAATGTCGTCATTATTTTGTTGATTTCCGTTCCTAACATCGTATTGGCGCTGATGCTTCAGTATGTATTCTGCTTTAAGCTGGGCTGGTTCCCGCTTACCATGTCAACCAGTGACGACTACTTCACATGGGAAGTGTTCCGTTCCATGATTCCTGCGGTATTTGCGTTGTGTCTCGGTTCCATTGCCGGCTATGCCCGTTCTACCAGAGCGGAGCTTTCCGAGGTGCTTACCGGTGAATTTATGCTGTTGGCAAGAACCAAGGGTCTTACCAAACGACAGGCAGTGTTGCGTCATGCCATGCGTAACTCCATGGTCGTAATCTTCCCTGCAATCTTAGGTGAGTTTGTCGGCGTTTTGTCCGGCTCCCTCATTATTGAGAAGATGTTTGCAATCAACGGTGTTGGCGGACTTTACCTCAACTCCATTATTTTCCAGGACTATGACTTCTTTATGCTGTTATCCGCTTTTTACACGTTAATCGGCCTGACAGCAGGTATCGTTATCGATATCAGTTACGGTTTCATTGACCCAAGAATCAGAATGGGGGCGAAATAACTATGGATAATACTTTTAATAACATTCCGATAGAAAAATTTCAGTTTGCTAAGAAAAATGACATCTATCATGACAAAAAACTGGAAACCAAGCCGGTAAGCTATTTTCAGGGTGCGTTCCGCCGTTTCAGTAAGAATAAAGGTTCGGTGGTTGGCGGTATCGTTATTGCAATATTGGTACTGTTTGCCATCCTTGCTCCTTTCTTTACTCCGTTCAAGCCGGCATATTATGATATGGTGTATTCCTATGTAACGCCTAAGAACAATCTGTTTGTTAACAGTGGTCTTGATTTTTGGGACGGTTGCAGAGACAAGGAAACCAATTTCGTAACCTTCCTTAAGGATTACGCTCTTTCTGTGGAAACAGGCAGAGAGGTTATCAAACACGGGGAGTATACCGTAAATGCAGAGGGTAATTATGTCTATCGTTACGACACCTATTACGGTGTAGGTTTTGGTAAATATAAGACCATTTCCCAAGAAGAATTTAACGACATTCAGAGATATCAGAACGAAACCGGCAGACAGGTGCTTTATCCTGTTGTTAAGCTGAAAGACAGACCTACTCTGGAAAAGAATAAATATGATGCTAACATTTACTATGTAACAGAAAATCCAAAGGCATCCGTCATTGTTCCAAAGCTGGACGAAAACGGAATGGTTATTCCGAATTACTGGAAATACGAAGCAGGCGATACCAGCAGTCTGATTCCTGAGTACAACTCTCTCCGAATTGAAGGAGAAAACGGAATAACAGAGGACGGAAAGCAGTACTTCTATGCTTACGGCCGTAAGGTAGACGGTGGTATTGAAGTAAGAGCTGAGTACTACGAGTACTATATTTACCAGCATAATGAAGTATTAAAGGACGGCATCAAGGAGCCAACCTTCTGGTTCGGAACTACCCAGACAGGTAAGGATATTTTTGCCTGCCTTGCTTACGGTGCAAGATTTTCCTTTGTATTCGCAACCGTTGTTGCAATAGCAAACTTTATCGTAGGTGTTATCTGGGGTTCCATTTCCGGTTACTTCGGAGGTAAGATTGACCTTTTCATGGAACGAATTTCTGAAGTTTTGAGTGCAATACCTACCATGATTGTTATTACGCTGTTAAAGTACCATATGGGTGCATCCAGCCAGACCCTTGTTTTATTTATAGCCTTCTTCCTGACGGGATGGATCGGTATGGCTGCCACCACCAGAATGCAGTTCTACCGTTTCAAAAATCAGGAGTATATTTTAGCGGCAAGAACTCTGGGTGCCAGAGATGCAAGAATTATGTTTAAGCATATTTTACCAAATGGTCTCGGTACCATCGTAACCAGAATTGCATTGGTAATTCCTGCCATGATTTATTCCGAAACAAGCCTTTCTTACCTGGGTATTATCAACCTGGAAGCAGGAAATACCACCAGTGTAGGTACTCTCATTGCGGCAGGACAGCAGTCCATTACGGCAAATGCAGGCTACGTAGCACTGTTCCCTTGTATGTTCCTGGTTCTTTTGATGCTCAGCTTTAACTTATTCGGTAACGGATTGCGCGATGCGTTTAACCCATCGCTCAGAGGAACGGAGGATTAATTATGAATAAAGAAATTAAATTATCGGTAAATAATCTGAAGGTTTCCTTCCGTACCGACGGCGGAAAAGTACAGGCAGTACGTGACATTTCCTTTGACCTTTACAAGGGTGAAACCCTTGCCATCGTTGGTGAATCCGGTTCCGGTAAGTCCGTAACCTCTAAGGCAATCATGGGTATTTCCGCAGGTAACTCCATTTACGAGGGCGGCGAAATCCTGTATGACGGTCAGGACCTTATCCGCATTCCGGAAGAGGAAATGCACAAGCTTCGTGGCGATAAAATCGCCATGATTTTCCAGGACCCTTTGTCCGCATTAAATCCTATCATGAGAATCGGTAAGCAGATTACCGAGGCGATGCTTTTAAAGAATAAAGCAAACCGTAAAGAGGGTAGGGAAACCTTTAACAAAACTCTGGCAGAGCTTTCCGATATGATGAAAAAGGCTCTTGCAGAAAATCCTTCTGCAGGTTTTTCCGCGGCAGATGTTGATAAATATATCAAGACCTTTGACGGTTTCAATATCCAGGCAATTAAGCTGGAAAACAGCTACAACGAGTCCCGTACGGCTACAGAGGAAATGATGGCTGTCATCGAAGATGTTCTGTTCCTCAGTGAAAATAAGCAGAAGGTTGATGTTGTAGCTAAGCTTAGTCTCATCAAGCGTAAGCTTAAGGACATTAACGACAAATATTTCACATCAAATTATGGTGAGACTCTGAAAGCTCATGCGGTATCCTTGGATAGCTGCATGCGCGCCGAACGGAAAAAAGTAGGCGTTATGGAATCTGCTAAGAAGCTTGCCGGTGGCAATGCGTCTAAGAACGAAACATCCACCGAAACGGTTGCAGCCCTTGAGGAGCTCAAGAAAACCGCCAAGGAAATGTTAGAGCAGACTCCGTACAATTTCTTCAGAATCGGTTATTACGTATACAAGAATCCGAATGCAGATTTAAGTAAGATGTCTGCGGATGAGGCCAATGAGATGGCTTTACAGTTCTTAAACGAGAACTTTATGAATTCCTTTATTGCGCTGGAAAAAATTGCAGTGCAGTACTCTTTTAAGAATACTTTGGCAAACAAGAAGGACGCTATTGCAGCATTGGAGAATGCCATTAATTTCTTCAAAGCAGGAAACTTTTCCGAAAAAGATGCAGATGCTGCCTGTAAGAGCGTAAACAAGAGTGTTCTTGCTGCCATCGACCCGCTTGCTGTTATCAAGGACAACATTGCTTATACCTTTGGCGGCGCACTGGAACGAGAAGTAGAAAAGTACTTCTTCATTCTTAAGAACAATCCGAAGGAAGAAGAACGCTTTAAACGTCAGACCGCAAAGAGAGAGGCATTGCTTGCAAAGGGTAAAACCGTTGACTGGGAAGTTATTCCTATGTCTATCATCGAGCCGGAAGTTCAGATTGAAACTATGGTTTCTGTTCTTAACCGTGTTATGGACAAGTTCAATGCAGATGTTGCGGCAGCAGAAAGCTTTGACGCTGAGAAGCGTTGTTTAGAGATTATCGATTTCCTTAAGGAAAAAGCGGCACAGGTCGTTTATAAGCTTACCAAGTATATTGCAAAGGAAAGAGCAATTAAGCTCATGGAAGAAGTTGGTATTCCTGAAGCGAGAATGCGTTACAGACAGTATCCGTTTGAGTTTTCCGGCGGTATGCGTCAGCGTATCGTTATTGCCATTGCACTTTCCGCTAACCCGGATATTCTTATTTGTGACGAGCCTACAACAGCGCTTGACGTTACCATTCAGGCACAGATTCTTGAGCTGATTAACAGACTTAAGAAGGAGCGTAACCTTTCCATTATCTTCATTACCCATGACCTGGGTGTTGTTGCTAATATGGCAGACAGAATTGCGGTTATGTATGCAGGTAAAATCGTAGAATACGGTACAGCGGAAGAGGTGTTCTATAACCCTCAGCATCCTTATACCTGGGCTTTGCTTTCTTCCATGCCTGACTTAGATACCAACGAAAAGCTGGATGCAATCCCTGGTACACCTCCGAACATGATTTATCCGCCGGTAGGTGATGCTTTTGCTGAAAGAAATAAGTATGCATTGGAAATTGACTTTGAAATGCAGCCACCGATGTATGAGGTTTCTCCTACACACTTTGCTGCAACCTGGTTACTGCATCCAAATGCACCAAAGGTAGAGCTTCCAAAGATTATTACCGAACGTATTAAGCGAATGAAAGAAAGAGGAGGCAACCATGGAGAAGAATAATGAAGTATTATTAAAAGTAGACCATCTTTGCCAGTATTTCCGCTTAGGCCATAAAGATATGAAAGCGGTTGATGATGTCAGCTTTGAGATTCATAAGGGTGAATCCTTTGGTCTTGTAGGTGAATCCGGTTGCGGAAAGACCACAACCGGCCGTTCCATTATTAAGTTGTATGATATTACTTCCGGTAACATTTATTTCAAGGGACAGAGAATCGGAGCAGGAACCCGCTCCTACAAGGATGCGATTACCGCTGCCCGTGCCGATGCCGCAAAGAAGATTAAGCTTCTGAACACCGAAAAGAAGGCTGGTTATCAGGAAGAAATTAAAAAGGTTCAAGAGGAACGTGATGCTGTTATTGCGCAGAACCGTGCTCTTATCAGGGATGCAAAATCCGACAGTAAGGAAGTAGATAAGCAGTATCAGGAGTCCCTTCTTAAAGATTTGGAAACCGAGTATGCTGAAAAGTTCAAAGCAGCCGGAGCAGACAGCGTGAAGCTTGCTGCCCTGAAAAAGGAATACAGAACCCGTTGCCGTGTAGCAAAGAAGAGCAAACTCATCACCCAAATCCAGATGATTTTCCAGGACCCGATTGCTTCCCTGGACCCTCGTATGACCGTACGTGATATTATCGCAGAAGGTCTTGTAATCAACGGTATTACCGATAAAGATTATATCAACGAAAAGGTTTATGAGATTCTTGAGACAGTAGGTCTTGTGCGTGAGCATGCAGACCGTTATCCTCATGAGTTCTCCGGCGGTCAGCGTCAGCGTATCGGTATCGCAAGAGCGATTGTTATGCAGCCGGAAATGATTATTGCCGATGAGCCGATTTCTGCTCTTGACGTATCCATTCAGGCACAGGTAATCAACCTGCTCAACGAACTTCGTGAGAGCTTGGGACTTACTATTATGTTCATTGCCCACGACTTGTCCGTAGTTAAGTATTTCTCCGACAGAATCGGTGTTATGTACTTCGGTAAGATGGTAGAGCTTGCGGATTCGGACGAACTCTTCAAGAATCCTCTGCATCCTTATACCAAGTCTCTTCTTTCTGCAATTCCGTTGCCTGACCCGGTATATGAAAAGCAGCGTACAAGAATTCATTACAATCCGATTGCAGAACACGATTATTCCGTAGATAAACCTTCTTTCCGTGAGATTACTCCTGGACATTTTGTACAGTGTAATGATGCGGAAGAAGAAAAATACAGAAAACAGATCAAGTAATAGGATGGATGGTTAAAAGCAGTGAAACAGGAAAGTAAAGAAACATTAAAAAAATATGCGGTTTGTTTTGCTATTGAGATAATTATCGCTTTTCTGGTAGTTTGGTCCAACGGCTTTTTTACAGAAAGTGTGGCGGTAAATATCCGGATAATAGCAGATGCCTGCTTTGTTGCAGGTATACTAATGACGCTTTTTGCGGCTATGATGTACATCAGCGGCGAGGGTGCACTTATCGGTATAGGATTCGTTCTGAAGACGGCGTTCCTTACGTTTATTCCCATGGGAAGAACAAAGCAGGAAAGATACATCGACTACCGTGCCCGTAAGCTTAATGAAGCGAAAACCCGTAGCAACAGTCATATTCTTTTGACCGGACTTATCTTTACTGTTATCGGAGCTGTCCTTACGTTTATCTGGTATGCAAAGTTTTATAACGTATAAAATATTATGTGGAGGGTGTCCCAAAAGTCATGAATTGACTTGAGGGATGCCCTCTTTTCAAGAAAAAAGTGGAGAAGGTTACCAGCCATTCTCCACTTTTGCCTTATTATGTGATATAATAAGACATGCCAACATTTAAAGATTATACTAT
>JAGBCB010000024.1 GCA_017938145.1 Lachnospiraceae bacterium | reverse complement strand
AGTATAATCTTTAAATGTTGGCATGTCTTATTATATCACATAATAAGGCAAAAGTGGAGAATGGCTGGTAACCTTCTCCACTTTTTTCTTGAAAAGAGGGCATCCCTCAAGTCAATTCATGACTTTTGGGACACCCTCATTATCATACTCTTCATCTAATAATTGAAAACAAAACTGTGCCGGGAATCTCTTATTATTTCTTTTAACAGCTCTATTTAATGCCCCGGTCTCCACCTGATACAATGCCGCCAAATCACTATCCAGCATCACCTGCTGCCCACGAATCACATATATCAAATTCTTAATTGTACTTTCCTGCACCACTATTTCTTTTTTATCTTCACTCATCCTCAAACCACCTTCTTCAGCATCTGATAAATTGCCCTGCCATCTTCCCGTCCGAATTCATGCAGGGAGCCGGTATATAACAACCTAGGCACTTTCATATCCCGTCCCTCAACAAACTGTAATATGTTATCCGTTTTCTTTTCATATACCGTGCCTTCAAACGTCTTAACAAGCTTGTCTACAAATTCTCTGTGTTCCTTTATTCTTGCATGCTCTGCCTCGAGATTCAGCGGCTTTGTTCTCTCTTTAATAATTCTTCTTCGCTCTGCATCCTCCGGCGCAGTCAGCGCCAGTAACGCAGCCTCCACATTTGGTGCCACATGCACAACCACATTCTCCTCTTCCTGCTTAATCCGGAAGAAATCTGACACCGCCGAAAAGCCTTTATCCTTGCTGATTATGGATATTTGATTTTCTCCGCTTACACTTAATGTTCCGCACTCTACCGCAATATAAAAATCCAGAGCGTTCTTTCCGGTACGGACCAGTTTATAGGTTTTAAATCCGCATCGGCTTTTTTCTATTGCATCTATGTATTCTGCACGAATCTTTTCACAGCACTGGCTGTAAAAAATAATAAGTGTATCGTTTTCGTTTAAATATTCCACACCCTTTAAACCGTCTGTCGTGAAAACATTTTCGTAATCTACCAGTATGGTTGCCATAGGTTTCACCTTCCTTTCGCCCGTATCCTTTTGGGCAAATTTAAATCCCGGTACTGCCTCTTTCCTTTCTCATCCAGGGCAATTATGTTTAAATCGTTCTCCATACCGAGCGCACACAACACTGCTGCATATGCACCGATAGAAACTGTGGGCACGCCTTTTTCTATACCAGAAAGAGTTCCTTTACTGATTCCTGCGCGCTCTGCCAACTGCTCCGCCCGGATATTTCTACGCAGCCTGGCTTTCTTTATACGAATACCCATTTTTGCCAATGTTTGCATTGTTTCAGGCATTAGAACCACTGCTTTTCCAGCCATAGTAAAACCTCTTTTCTAAGTTTTTTCTTTAACACCCAATATATTGAATGTTACACAAATTTCTTCTTGACTTATATTTGATAATCAAATATGATGGACTCAAGAAAGAAATGGGTTTTTTGTCGTGTACAGCCTTATGGCTCAAGCGGGTAGCTCGTTTCTTTTTTTATGTCTATTATGTCATACAAATATTTCTTTCCGTCTTCTGAATGGCGGACCAATAATGAAGCATGGAACACATTATAATGGTCTACATCTCCGTCATTATCATGTACCGGAATCGCAAAATAAGAATCATAACGGTACCAGCCATATTTTGCATTACGATTGTGTTTATCCTCATCATTCGCTTTATAATTTCCCCCGGTGGCAATCTCAATCATTTCCGGAATTCCTTGAACAGCATTTGCTTTAGCCTTTACATTTGCTCCTTTTAATGAATACGTGTATGCAGAGCCACTAAATTCATTTGGAAAATCCGGACCAATATAAATGTTCTCTTGTGTTGATAAAACCGTATAAACATCATTAACATACTTCTTTAGATAATTCCTTACGTCGTTCCACTTCACATACTGCTTTTTCTTAAAAATTATGTCGTGAATAACCACCATTTTCTTTCCATCAAAAGCATCAATCACATCAATTTTTCTGTCCATATAAAAACCTCCTGCAAAATTTTATACTTTTATTTTGCAGGAGGTTTTACACCTTGTCATTGAACTTGTAGCATAATTTTTTATGCCGCAAGCATTTTATTCAATTTGATATAATACTCATATAAGCGTCTGGCCTGTGGATTCCCTGTTATAACCGCATGCTCCGGAAGAATTGCTTTTCTGTTTCCGCACACGATATCGTCAATCGGAACCTGCAGCAGTTCACTCAGCGCATATAAGTTATCAATGGTCGGCATAGTAAGACCATTTAACCAATGGTATACACTCTGCAGACTGCTCAAACCAAGATATTTTGCTACATCCTTTACTGTAACCCCTCTCCTATCCATAATTCTTCGCAAGTTAACTCCGGTTTCCCTAAGATTGATTGTCGGAAACATACTACACCTTCTTTCTTTTGTTGCTCGTACCTATTCATTCCTTACACTCAATAATATACACATTGTTGTACATTGTCAATTTTAATCAGCACTTATTCCTCATTGTCTCTTCTCCCATTTTCTGCTATACTATCCCCATACCGTGCCATCGTGCACAAAAGCTTTTTAAAGGAGAAAATGATAATGAAAAGAAAAGGTTTACGAACCCTGATTGCCGGGGTGCTGTCTATGGCTCTCGTATGTTCCATGGCAGCCTGCAACTCTAAGCAATCGGAGGACCCAAACAACACAGGGGAGCAGGCGACCCCGGGCTTAACCGCCACGGCAACCCCTGACCCTACTGCCACACCGGTACCGGAAATTACATACGCGCCGGACGAGGACATCAAGCCGACCGGAAACAACATCGGCATCCACGACCCGTCCATTTTCTATGACCCGGTATCCGATAAGTATTATTCCTACGGTTCCCATATGGTTTGCGGAACCTCGGAAAACATGGTGTCCTGGAACTATATCTGCAATTCCAGCGTAGGAACTGCGGCTACCAACAAAATTTTTGACAAGGATTTCCGTGAAGAATTTGCAGAAGTATTTTCCTGGTTAGACATTGCGAAGGATTATGCCGACTTTGGTATCTGGGCGCTGGATGTTACCTACAGTAAGGCAGCGGCGGATGCCGGCAAGGACCCATACTTTATGTATGTTTCCCTGGTAAACGGCACCACCCAGTCTGCCATTGCCCTGGCAACGGCAAATAATCCGGAGGGTCCGTTCCACTATGCCGGAACCATCGTTTGTGCAGACTTCCGTCAGAGCGATGTGGAAGCAGGACACACCAATTTGTTGGAGGTGCTTGGCAAAAACAGCGTTGCCGACATGACTGCCGACGAAAAGAATTTCTATTTTACCAAGGATACGGCGGATTACAAATCCAAATTTGTGGACTGTATCGATGCTGCTCCGTTTTATGATGCCGAGGGCAACTTCTATATTGTGTACGGTTCCTTCTCAAGTATGGGCGGTCTTCGTCTTATCAAGATGGACCCTTTAACCGGCCTCCGCTCTGCGGATAATTACGATTACACCGACGACGGCAGACAAGACCCGTACTATGGCAAGCAGATTGCCCAGAAGCGCGGCGAAGGTCCGTACATCATTTGGGTGGAAAGCGACTTATCCTCCACCGGTTACTACTACTTCCTGTTCTGGTCCCAGGGCGTGCTCCGTTCCACCGGCGGCTATAACATGAGAATGCTCCGTTCCGAATATCCGGACCACGGATATGTGGATTACATGGGCAACGATGCATTTTCCAATACAAATGCAACCACCCTCGGTGTACGCATTATGGACAACTTCCAGTTTGCGGGCATGCGGTACTCTTCCACTGCCAACGGCGGTAATTCTGCCATCGTAAGAAAGGACGGAAAAATCTTCCTCCACTACCACAGCAAGAGTGCCCAAACCGAAGCCTATGGTGCAGAGGGCTTTGTTATCAAGTCCAATCAGATGTTCTTAAACGAAGAGGGCTGGCTGGTAACCGCGCCGTTTAAATTCGGCGGTGAAAGCATCCGTCCACTTAAGGTTGAGGACGTTGTGGGCGACTATGAATTTATTTACCACCGCCTGCAGTACTATGCAGACCCTGTGAACTTTAACGACAACTTCGTATCCAGCGAGCTGATTACTTTAAATGCCGACGGTACCGTAACCGGCGATTACGAAGGCACCTGGAGCTTAAAGGATACTTACTTCACCATCACCATCGATGGCAAGGAATACAAGGGTGTAACACTTCAGCAGTACGACGAAAACAAAGAGGGCCGTACCTACACCACCGTATTTACCGCCAGCGGCACCGACAACCGTACCGTATGGGGAAGCAAGATTTACTATACCGACGAACAGCGCGTGGACATCGATTTTGAATCCCTCGCCGTTGCAGAATACGCCGATGCTGATTTTGACATTATTACCACCGGCCGCCTGCATTCCGACATTACCTGGACATCCGACAATGCCGCTGTTGTTATCGACGGCAGCACTGCAAAGGTTATCTGCCAGGACAGCCCGCAGTTTGTTACCCTTACCGCAACCGTAAAGTACGGTACTGCCGAAAAGACCAACAGCTACTCTCTCCTGGTTCCGATGGAACAGTTTAATATTCCGGAAACCCTTTCTTCCTCAAGCATTGACCTGCCAAAGAAGACCGCAACCGGAGCAACCATTACCTGGACTTCCTCCGACGAATCCGTTATCAATGTAGAAACCGGTGCAGTAAATGTTCCGGAAACTCCTGTTGATGTTAAGCTTACCGGTACCATTGAAAACAGCACCCGTGTGATTAAGGTAACCGTAACCGTAATGCAGACACCTGACACGGTGGTTTACGAGGAAAACTTCGATGGCATTGCTTCCATCGATACTGCTGTTGAAAGCAGTCTTTGGTATTCCAAAAATGCTGCTGCCAGCCTGACCTTAAAGGCAGACGGCAACGGCGGAAAATACATAGAGTTTGCACCGGGTTCCGCAAATTCCAGAGGTGCACAGTCCAATTTTGCGACGAACTTACAGTTACCGGATATTTATCAGTTAGAATTTGATTTAGCTCTCACCGCCGGCAATAACCAAACCACCGAATTTGCCGTAGTAAACAAAAACATGGCATACAACGGTGTTATCAACGACGGTATTGCTTCCGGCTACTTATTTAAGCTTGCTGCCACAAACAGCACCCAGTGGACCATCAACGACCAGAATTCCTTTGAAATTCCTGCCGGTTCCTGGGTTCATGTCAACGTATTGGCACAGACCTCTTCCAGAAAGTGCGTTGTTACCATTACGGACGCAAACAAAAAGGAACTCTACAGCGGCTCCGTATTCATGAGCTCTGCAGGTTCCCTTTGGGGCTTCTATATCAGAGGCGGACGTTACAATTCCGTCACCTGTGTGGATAATGTAGTGATTAAAGCACAGTAAGAATTATTCTTCCTTTTTTGTTACAATGGCAACTTCCACCATGTGGTTCTGCACCTTGACAACCTTTACGGTAAGGTTCTTGATTTCTACGGTGAACTTATCGCCGTCTGCAGGAACCTTGCCAAGGGTGTAGAAAATAAGACCGTTGAAGGTGCCGAAATCTTCACAGTATAAGGTAACACCAAGCTTTTCGGAAACGTCCTCCAGTAAAGCACTGCCGTGGATTTTCCAGGTGTTTTCGCCAATGGATTTAATGTTGGCGTTTTCATCGGTATCATCGTATGCGTAGTAGTCGCCAACCAACTGTTCAATCAGGTCTTTCACTGTAATGACGCCCATCATGCCACCGTATTCATCCAGCACTACGGCCATGGTGCGGCGTCCTTTTTTCATGTTACGGAAAAGACGGTCTGCCTTGATGGTGGCAGGCACAAAGTAAGGGTCGCGGACCGCATGCTTCATAACGGAATCCCGGCTCTTATCTTCCAAGCGGAAATATTCCTTTGCCTTTAATACACCAATAATATTGTCGGCATTTTCTTCGAAAATAGGATAGGAAGCGTGGCGGGAATTGTAGATAATTTTCTTCCAGGTCTCCATGTCGTCGGCAGCATCCAGCATAACAACTTCGGTACGGTGGGTTACCAGCTCACCGGCGGAGATATCGTCAAATTCAAACACATTCTGGATAAATTCACGCTCTGCATCATCAATGGTACCCTTTTCACTGCCCACGTCAACCATCATACGGATTTCTTCTTCACTGACTTCGTCATCCTTGGCGTTTGGGTCAATACCAAGGAGACGTAAACATCCGTTGGTGGATACAGTCAGCAGGCTAACCAGTGGTTTGAAAAGCATGGCAATGGTACTGATGGTACCGGACATGCCGAGGGCCAGTGACTCTGCTTTTCGCATTGCCACCTGTTTAGGCACCAGTTCGCCAAAAACTAAGGTAAAAAACGATAAAATGATAGTAATCAGAATTACGGCGATGGAGTCAAGCACCTCTACAGAGACGCCGGTAACTCCAAGGCTTACCACCCAGTCTACCAGAACGCCGGAAAAGTTCTCGGCCGCAAAAGCGGAACCCAAGAAGCCGGACAGGGTAATGGCTACCTGAATGGTTGCTAAAAATCTTGCCGGTTCGCTGGTTAAGCGGGCAAGGCGGATAGCACGTTTGTCTCCCTCCGCTGCCATGTGGGCAAGCTTAGCATCATTCATGGAAATAACCGCAATCTCCGCACAGGCAAAGAATGCATTTAACGCAATTAACACAACCTGTAACAATATCATTAATCCTATAGAATCCATAATTACTCCTTTATGTATATGCTTAATATTCTTCATTCATATGCAGTCATTACGTTTCTGCACATACAGATAATAACAGATTCTTTTCGAAACTTCCACCACTTTTTTCTTCCTTTACTCCGTCTTTGCCATTGCCTTTCTACGGTAAAAATGCTATTATGAACAAGACATAAAACAAATTTGGGGGAGTTTACAAATGAATATTGATGTGAATTACAGAAACAAGCGGCGTTATAGCACCGCCAGATACCCGCTGCATCAGGGGAAATTTTGGACATGGCTGATTTGGGTACTGTCCAAGTGTGCTTTATTAGGGAAAAAGTACAAGGTTGAAAAAATCAACATGGAAGGACTCCAGCCTCCGTATATGATGTTAAGCAACCACATGCATTTTATCGATTTTGAGCTGGCTGCCATGGGCACCTGGCCACATCCGGTCAGCAACGTGGTAAATATCGACGGCTATGTCATCAAAGGATTTTTGTTAGAGTGGATTGGTGCCATCTGCACCAGAAAATTCACCAATGACCTGCCTCTGATTAAATCCATCCACCAGGTATTGCAACGGGGCGACGTCCTGGGCATGTATCCGGAAGCCAGATATTCCCCTTGCGGAACTTTGGCGTTTTTACCGGACTCCCTTGGCAAGCTCGTTAAGTTAAACAAGGTACCGGTGGTGGCAGTAGTGCACCGTGGCAATCATTTATATGCGCCGTTTTGGAACTTCCGCAACAAGCGCAAGGTTCCATTCCACACCACCTTAAAGCAAATCCTGACACCGGAACAGATTAAGGCCATGTCCGTGGATGAAATTAACGAAACCCTCCGCCGGGAGCTCGCCTACGATGATTACCGTTATCAAAAGGATAACAACATTCTCATCACAGAAAAGTACCGGGCAGAGGGTCTGCATAAAGTACTGTATCAATGTCCGCACTGCAAAACCGAATCCCAGATGGGTTCTGCCGGCAGCGAACTGTTTTGTGCCGCCTGCGGCAAACGCTGGAACTGGCGGGAAGACGGTTATTTGGAAGCCTTAGACGGCGAAACCGAATTTGACCATATTCCGGACTGGTTTGCCTGGGAGCGTCAGCAGGTAAAAGAGCAGATTGAACGGGGCGAATATTCCTTCAGCGATGAAGTGGAAGTATATTCCCTGCCACGTACCTTCCGCTATATTCCTCTGGGCAAAGCAAAGCTTACCCACGACGCAGAAAACGGCTTTATTTTGGAAGGCACCTACCGCGGCGAAAAGTATTATATCCAGCGTATGCCTCTTCAAATTAACAGTCTCCATGTGGAATATGATTTCGGCTTCTTAGATAAAGCGGACTGCTTCGATATTTCCACAGAAAACGACTCCTTCTATTGTGTTCCTACCTATAAGGATTGTATTACCAAGCTGGCATTTGCCACCGAAGAAATTTATCTTCGCCACTTAGCAAAGAAATGATTTTTGATATACCATGGCCACTTCTTCGGAGGTGGCCAGCTTTTCTGAGAAAGCACTGGCGCTTCCTGCCGCAAGCCCCATATAAAAAGCATATTCATAATTCTTCTTTTCCAGCCATCCGGCAAGGAATCCTGCCACCATGGAATCCCCTGCTCCCACGGAATTTACTACCACACCTTCCGGCGCTTTACTTTTGTGCACACCACCCTGTTCGTCCACTAAAACAGCTCCAAGGCCGCCCATGGACACCAGCACGTTACGGGCACCCTGTTCCTGCAGCTTCTTCGCATACGGGATTACTTCTTCATGGGAGGTAATGGTAACACCGAACAGTTCTCCCAACTCGTGGTGGTTTGGTTTAATTAAAAACGGCCGGTAAGGCAATACATTCATCAGTAAATCTTTGGTGGCATCCACCACAATCATAGGACCTGCCACGCCACATTTTTCACTCTGCTTAGCCAGCCGCTTCATAATATCGCTGTACACCGTTGCCGGCATGGAAGACGGAATGCTGCCCGCCAGCACCAGAATATCATCCTTGGTAAGAGTATCTAAACGTTCTAACATCTGCTGCACCTTTTCTGCAGGAATCACAGGACCCATACCGTTTACTTCGGTGCCGTCCACATTCCGCACCTTCATGTTGATGCGGGAGCAGCCCTCGGAAAGCTTGATAAACTCGCAGGTTACACCGGTTTTTGCAACTCTGTTTTCTATTTCTTCTCCCACAAAACCCGCTAAAAAACCAAGGGCCGTGGTATCAAATCCAAGATTTTTTAGCACAAAGGATACATTCAGTCCCTTGCCTCCCGGAAGCATCTGTTCAAAGGAAGTCCGGTTGGTAGCGCCCAACGTCATATTGTTTACTTCTACGATATAATCCAGGGATGGATTAAAGGTTACGGTATATATCATAATAGTATCCTCCTGATGCAATCTTTGTTTTCCCACATTATACCGTTTTTTGTCGCAAATTACAACCCACCCACAGCCCGCAAAAAGCCCAAAAACCTTGACATTATTGCTGTTTCAAGGTATACTGAAAATTGATGGAAATTCCAAGGAATTTTCAAACATTTTGACTGAATTCGGGTTTACAAAAAATCATCTCAAAGACAGGAGAACGCACTTATGGTAGAATACATATTAGGTAATTATCTGGTGGAAACCGGAAAAATCACCAAAGAGCAGCTGGCACAGACCTTGGCAGATCAGGACACCGTCCGTGTAAAGCTTGGTTTAATTGCAGTTGCAGAAGGTATGATGACATTGGAGCAGACAGCAGAGGTTAATCGCCTCCAGGCTTTAATGGATCAGCGTTTCGGTGACATCGCCGTACAAAAAGGCTACCTCACTGATGAACAGGTGAGTAAGCTGTTAAAGAAGCAGGGTAACGCATACCTCACTTTTATCCAGACTATGGTAGACAGCCAGCTTCTTGACATGGAAGACGTAGAACTTGTAGTTAACACCTTCCGTCTCATTAACGGCTACAGCAACTCCGAAATGGAAGACTTAAAGAGTGACGAAGCAGAGCGTATTGTTCCTCTTTTCATTCCGGAAGAATGCAAGCAGTTTGCAGGCATTATTTCCACCGCAGTAAAAACTTTAATCCGTTTAATCGACCGCCATGTTTATATCGGCAAAGCAGAAATGACATCCACTTTC
Organism: Lachnospiraceae bacterium; assembly: GCA_017938145.1. Classification (GTDB taxonomy): domain Bacteria; phylum Bacillota; class Clostridia; order Lachnospirales; family Lachnospiraceae; genus SIG299. The sequence goes on along the minus strand of JAGBCB010000024.1, from coordinate 31,431 downwards.
CCTCAAAAAGACATGGTAAGCCAGTCCCTGCAGGGTGAAGACGGTCTCATCTCCTGCCTCTCCGAAGGCAACGGTGCCCTGTTACAGGTTTGTTGCAAGTACGGTCAGGAAGAATTTGAGCAGCTGGACTTAGACTCCTTAGATGCTGCCGGCGAACTTCTTAACTGTATCAACGGTCTCTTCGCTTCCGGCTTAAGCCGCGAAGGCAAGTTCTTAGAGCTTATGCCTCCGGACTACAGCGATGTAACCGCAATGGCAAAAACAGAAATCTGCAAGGTTCCTGTTTTCATCGGCGACAAAAAATTCTATTTTACAGTAGCAGAGCTTGCATAGGAGGAAAAATTTATGGCAACAGTATTAATGGTAGATGACTCCAGAACATCCAGAAAGATGTTACGTGCCGTATTGGAGCGCGGTGGTTTCGAAATCATCGGAGAAGCAGTAAACGGCGAAGAAGGATATTTAAAATACAAAGAATTAAGACCGGACATCGTAACTATGGACATTACAATGCCAACCATGGACGGTATCGAATCTTTAACACTCATTAAACATGCAGACGAAAAAGCAAAGGTTGTTATGATTACCGCAGCCGGCCAAAAAGAAAAAATGGTAGAGGCGTTAAAGCGCGGTGCAGAAGAGTTCATCACAAAGCCTTTTGATGAAACCGAAGTACTCAATACTTTAAACAAAGTAGTAAATAAGTAAAGGAGTGGAGAAAGTTCCCTTGGAGCTTTCTCCACTTTTTTGTTGAAAAATAAAGTTATTTTTATGCAATTTTACTCTTGCCAATTTCACATTAACGTGGTAAAGTAAGCATAGCAAAAAATTGCCAGCAAATATTTTAACAGAAAGCGAGCCAAAACCCTATGAAAAAAGCTTATAAGGATTTGACCAAAAATGAATTATTAACTGTAAAGGCAGCATTAGAAGAAGAATACAAGACCATGGAAGCAAAGGGCTTAAACTTAAATATGGCCCGCGGTAAGCCTGGTTTTTCCCAGCTTGCTCTTTCCATGCCTATGTTAGATGTTATCAACAGCGAGTCCGACATGAGAACCGTGCTTGGTAACGATACACGTAACTACGGTGACTTAGACGGTATCGGTGAGTGCCGCCGTCTTATGGCAGATATGATGGGGGTACAGAAGGACAACGTTGTTGTTTGCGGTAACTCCAGCTTAAACATCATGTACGATACCGTTTCCCGTTCCATGACCAAAGGTGTCAACGGCTCCACTCCATGGTGCAAGCTTGACAAGGTAAAATTCCTTTGTCCTGTCCCGGGTTACGACAGACACTTTAAAATCACCGAATATTTCGGCATCGAGATGATTAACATTCCTATGGATGAAAAGGGTCCTGATATGGATTTAGTAGAGCAGTACGTAAACAATGACCCGGCTGTTAAAGGTATCTGGTGCGTACCAAAGTACTCCAACCCAACCGGCAGCTCCTACTCCGATGAAACCGTAAAGCGTTTCGCAAACCTGAAGCCTGCTGCAGAAGACTTCCGCATTTACTGGGACAACGCTTACTGTATCCATCATTTGTATGATGATATCCAGGACGAAATTTTAAATATCTTAGAGGAGTGTGAAAAAGCAGGTAACCCTGACATGGTTTACATCTTCTCTTCCACTTCCAAGATCAGTTTCCCTGGCTCCGGTGTGTCCGCAGTGGCATCCTCCCAGGCAAACATCGATTTTATCGAAAGTCAGATGACCATCCAGACCATCGGCCACGATAAAATTAACCAGTTAAGACATTCCAGATTCTTTAAGGATATCGACGGATTAAAGGCTCACATGAAGCTTCATGCTGACCTGCTTCGTCCAAAGTTTGAAGCAGTGCTCAACACACTGGACGAAGAACTTTCCGGCTTAGAAATCGGCAGCTGGATTAAGCCTCGCGGCGGTTACTTCATTTCCTTTGACACCATGCCTGGCTGTGCTAAGGCTGTGGTTGCTAAGTGTAAGGCTCTCGGCGTGGTACTTACCGGTGCCGGTGCAACCTATCCATACGGCAAAGATCCGGAAGACAAGAACATTCGTATTGCTCCATCCTTCCCAACACCGGAAGAAATGTTGGAAGCATCCAAAGTGTTTGCTCTGTGCGTAAAACTTGCAAGTGTAGAAAAACTGCTTGCTGAAATGTAACTAATACATACCGCATACCGGAGAATGCAGTCTGCGTTCTCCGGTTATTTTTTAGGGGGGGTAATTTATGGAAACAAAACGTGATACTTTTTCCGGCAAGCTGGGCTTCGTCTTTGCTGCGGCCGGATCCGCAGTCGGTCTCGGTAATCTTTGGAGATTCCCATACCTGGCTGCAAAATACGGCGGAGGTATTTTTATTCTGGTTTACCTTATCCTTGCCGTTACATTGGGATTTACCTTAATGATTACAGAAATTGCTATCGGCCGCAAAACCGGTCTTAGTGCCGCCGGTGCTTTCCAAAAGCTTGATAAACGCTTTGGCTTTGTGGGCGCTCTTGGCTGTGTGGTTCCGTTTATCATTACACCATACTACTGTGTTATTGGCGGCTGGGTTGTCAAATACCTGGTAACCTTTATTACCGGTCAGGTCGGTCAGGCCGCTGCCGACAGTTATTTTGGTGACTTTATTGCAAAGCCGGCGGAACCTGTTATATGGTTCGCCATTTACGTCATTCTTACTGCTGCCGTTGTAATTATTGGCGTACAAAAAGGTATCGAAAAAGCCAGCACTATTTTAATGCCGATTTTAGTTGTTTTAATCCTCGTGATTTGTGGCTTCTGTGTTACCAGACCGGGTGCCATGGAAGGTGTAAAGTATTATCTGCTTCCTGATTTCAGTGCATTCTCTGCCACAACTATTCTGGCAGCCATGGGTCAGTTATTTTACTCCATGTCCCTTGCCATGGGTATTATGATTACCTACGGTTCCTACATGAAGAAGGATACAGACCTTCGGGGTTCTGTACGCCAAATCGAGTTATTCGATACTTTGGTTGCTTTCCTGGCAGGCCTCATGATTGTACCATCCGTATTTGTATTCTCCGGCGGCAGCGAGGAAGCTTTAAATAAGGGTCCGTCCTTAATGTTTGTTACTTTGCCTAAAGTATTCGAAAGCATGAAGCTTGGCGGTATTATCGGTGCGGCATTCTTTATTTTAGTTTTGTTCGCTGCGCTGACTTCTTCCATCTCCCTGTTGGAAACCAACGTTTCCATGGTATGTGACAAGCTGCACTGGAGCAGAAAGAAGGCTACCGTTATCGTTGCTGTATATATTCTTGTATTAGGTGCCATTGTTTCCCTTGGTTTCGGTCCGTTAGACTTTGTAAAGATTCTCGGTCTTGGCCTGCTTGACTTCTTTGATTTCTTAAGTAACAGCGTATTGATGCCGATTGTAGCATTACTTACCTGCATCTGCATCGGTTACTTTGTAAAGCCTAAGGCAATCTGCGATGAGGTAGAAATCAACAAACCTTTTAAGGAAAAGAAATTCTATATTTTCATGTTAAAATATGCCGCTCCTGTCTGCCTGGTGCTGATTCTTATCTTTGCCGTTTCTGAGGCAATGGGCTGGATTAAAGTCTGATAAAAATTCATCTGACAAAATAAATGAGGGTGTCCTAAGCTATGATTTCATAGGATAGGCACCCTCATTTTTTACTCAATTATCTTCCATTGTTTCTTTTGCACACAATCTGTTTCACAGGTAAGGCAGATGGTGCGGACTTTTTCGCAGTATTTCCTGCCGCCATTGGCCAAGTTGTAATATTCCGAATCCTGTCCGGTGTTTGTCTGCAGGAACTGCGAGGCTCCGGAAAACTCCGTGCTCTCTGCACCCGGTTTCCTCTTACCTTCTGCATTCATCGGAATACCTTCCAGCATAAATTCATTGTCCGTTTCCTCTTCCTTTGACTCTTTTTTAGGTTTCTGCTGCTCCTCCTTTTGCTGTCCCAGACCGTTCTCTAATGCCTGTCGCAGCATTGCTTCCACCACTTTTGCCTGTTCTAAAATATCTTCCCATTCTTTTTTCCGTGCGGAATAGGCTTCTGTCTGCCCATCTTCCTGTGAGCAATCTTTTCCTTCTTCGGAATCGGAGATACCATCTTCCATGCTTCCTTCCAATGCCAGCTCGAGCCCCGTGGTCAGCTCTAACAGCCATTCTTCGAAGGAACCTTCCGAATCAGGATTTTTTTCTGCCCGATACATATACAGGGATTCTTTGTATCCGGCATGCACTCCTCCCGGTGCCATTTAGTCTCCTTTCTGCGATTCCGCGGTTCCTCGCAGAACCGCCCACTCTCCTTCCCTGTCTGAGTGGTTATGTCATTGGACAGTAACTTCTGTATGATGATGTTTTTCCCGTGGTCATAAAAAATAGCGCTATACGTTCGGAATCCTTCCGAAAATATAACGCTATCCATGCATCTCTTTGTTTACTGTCTGATAATGTTATCGGCAGTTTTGCATTGAAAGTTGACCTTTATTTTTATTATACGAATGTGCTTTGGATTCTTTTACTGTAATTCGTCCAAGGTTTTTAAATATGCCGGGAAGAATTCCTCAAAGAACACTGTCACTTCCTCCAGTTCCATGGCATCGATGGACTTTTTGGTCATCTTTTTGGCATTGGCGAACTCGGTATTACCTGCCTTTTCTTCTTCCACACATTTAATAAGAGCAGAAATTTTATCGGCAGCCTTTACCAGCTTCCAAAGGTAATCATCCTGTTCTCTTGCAAAGAATAAGTCTTCATATTCTTCGCGGATATCGTCCGGCAACATGGCTAAAAGCTGGATAGCCGCCAGGTCTTCAATTTCTTTGAAGGTGTCCCGCATTTCGTCGCTGTAATACTTGATTGGGGTTGGCATGTCTCCGGTAATGATTTCGGTGGAGTCGTGGTAAATACCGATAAGGGCTGCCTTATCTGCATCCAGTTCTTTACCAAAGCGAACTCTGCCGATAACTGCCAGCAAATGGGCAATCATTGCCACCTCTAAGGAATGTTCGCTGATGTTTTCTTTGGTGGAATTGCGCATGAGCGCCCAGCGGTCAATATATTTCATACGGGACAGCATTGCCCCAAAGCTATAAGTTTTTTTCTTACCTGCCATAATAAATTCCTCTTTTCCCGGTAAGTAAAATGCTGTGTTTTACTTTTTTTCTAACATTCGTTTGATATATTTGCCTGTGTAAGACTGCGGCATCTTTGCCACTTCTTCCGGCGTACCTTTGGCAATGACCGTGCCGCCCTTGTCGCCGCCTTCCGGACCGATATCAATAATATAGTCTGCGGTCTTAATAACATCAAGGTTGTGCTCAATGACTAATACTGTATTGCCGCCGTCTGCCAGACGCTGTAAAATCTCAATCAGCTTACGTACATCTTCAAAGTGCAGTCCGGTGGTCGGCTCGTCCAGAATATAAATGGTTTTTCCTGTACTGCGGCGTGCCAGCTCGGTAGCCAGCTTGATACGCTGGGCCTCACCGCCGGACAGGGATGTGGACGGATGACCTAACTTTAAGTAGGACAGACCCACATCATTTAAGGTTTCGATTTTTCTGCGGATGGTAGGCACATTCTCAAAGAAGTGTACCGCTTCTTCTATTGTCATGTCAAGTACATCGAAAATAGACTTGCCTTTATATTTAACCTCTAAGGTCTCGCGGTTGTAACGCTTGCCTTCACAAACCTCACACGGAACATAAACGTCCGGCAGGAAGTTCATCTCAATTTTGATGATACCGTCACCGCCGCAGGCTTCACAACGTCCGCCCTTTACGTTAAAACTGAAACGGCCCTTGCTGTAACCCTTCATTTTTGCATCCTGGGTAGATGCAAACAAATCACGGATTAAATCGAATACACCGGTATAGGTTGCCGGATTGGAGCGCGGAGTACGACCGATTGGAGATTGGTCGATATCTATAACCTTGTCAAGCTGTTCAACACCGATTATTTCGTCATATTTTCCCGGAATTGTTCTGGCACGATTTAACTTTTTAGCCAAAGTTTTATAAACAATTTCGTTTACCAGGGAGCTCTTTCCGGAACCGGATACGCCGGTAACACAGCAGAATACACCCAGCGGAATATCTACATCAATGTTCTTTAGGTTGTTTTCTTTTGCACCCTTTACGGTGAACCAGCCGGTAGGAGTTCTGCGCTTGCTTGGAACCGGAATAAACTTTTTACCGCTTAAATACTGGCCGGTTAAAGAGGCTTCACATGCCATAATTTCTGCCGGGGTACCTGCCATGACAATTTCACCGCCATGGGACCCGGCTCCCGGACCGATGTCTACCAGATAGTCTGCCGCAAGCATAGTATCCTCGTCGTGCTCTACCACAATGAGTGTGTTACCAAGGTCACGGAGGCGCTTTAAGGCACCGAGAAGCTTATCGTTATCTCTTTGATGCAGACCGATACTCGGCTCGTCTAAAATATAGGCAACGCCCACTAAGCCGGAACCGATTTGGGTGGCAAGACGGATACGCTGCGCTTCGCCGCCGGATAAGGAACCTGCCGCACGGGACAGGGTTAAATAGTCAAGACCTACATCGATAAGGAAACGGGTTCTGGCTTTAATTTCTTTTAATATCATTTCACCAATCTGTTGCTGCATGCTGGTGAGCTCCAGATTGTTCATAAATTCATATAAGTCACGTACTGCAAGGTCGGTTACTTCAGAAATGTTTTTACCGCCTACGGTAACGCCCAGCACTTCTCTGCGTAAACGACGGCCGCCGCAAAGGGTACATGGTGTACTTGTCATGAAGCTTTCGTATTCCTGCTTGGAGGTGTCGGAATAAGTTTCGCGATAGCGGCGCTCCACATTTTTGATTAAGCCTTCAAAAGCCACGTCGTATACACCGGTGCCTCTCTGGCCGGTGTAATGCACCTTAACGGAAACTCCGTTTGTTCCGTGGATCAGCATATGGCGGATATCTTCCGGGAGATCGCAGTACGGTGTTTCCAAGCTGAAGTTATAGTGCTTGGCAAGAGCGGTTAACAAAGAGCCGGAAAAACTGCTTGGATCGCCGGAGGACTGCCATCCCATAACAGCAATGGCGCCCTGCTTTAAACTTAAGGAAGTGTCCGGAATCATGAGTTCTTCGGAAAACTCCATTTTTACGCCGATACCGTGACAGTCAGGGCAGGCACCGATTGGATTGTTGAAAGAAAAGGCTCTTGGCTCCAGTTCTTCCAGATTGATGCCGCAATCAGGGCAGGCGAAGCTCTGGCTCATGGTTACTTCTTCTTCCGGAGTGGTTTCGTCACCCATATACTGTACGATTAACAGGCCGTCGCTTAAGTTAAGAACATTGTCGATGGAGTCGGAGAGGCGCTGCTCAATACCTGCACGTACCATAAGACGGTCTACTACGATTTCTATATTATGCTTGTTGTTTTTTTCTAATTTGATTTCTTCGGTAAGCTCATACAGGTTGCCGTCAACACGTACACGGACATAGCCTGCTTTTTTTGCCTGCTCGAACACTTTTACATGTTCACCTTTACGGCCACGCACAACCGGTGCAAGAAGCTGGAACTTGGTGCGCTCCGGACGCTTCATGATTTCGTCTACCATCTGGTCGACCGTCTGCTTTTTGATTTCGCGGCCGCACTTTGGACAGTGCGGAATACCGATGCGGGCATACAGCAGACGGAAGTAGTCGTAAATTTCGGTAACGGTACCCACGGTGGAACGCGGGTTGCGGTTGGTGGACTTTTGGTCGATGGAAATGGCCGGAGAAAGACCTTCGATGCTTTCTACGTTTGGTTTTTCCATCTGACCAAGGAACTGTCTGGCATAGGAAGACAAAGACTCCATATAGCGGCGCTGGCCCTCGGCATAAATGGTATCAAAGGCCAGGGAAGACTTACCGGAGCCGGAAAGGCCGGTCAGTACCACGAATTGGTCTCTTGGAATGTCGATGCTGATTCCTTTTAAATTATGTTCTTTAGCCCCTCTTATTTTGATAAAATTGCGTTTTTCTGACATAAAAGTTTACTCCAGATTTAATAATTCTTTTTTAAGTTCTACAATGCGGTCACGCAGCTCGGCAGCCTTTTCGAAGTTTAAGTCTGCTGCCGCCGTATGCATATCCTTGGTCATCTTCTTGATAACTGCCTCCAGCTCCTTCTTAGACATGGACTCTGCATCCTTATCCAGCTTATAGGTCTGGTTTTCTGCCTTCTTGGAAATGCTGATTAAATCACGTACCGCCTTTTTAATGGTGGTTGGCGTGATGCCGTGTTCTTCATTGTATTTATTTTGGATTTCCCGGCGGCGTTCTGTTTCTGAAATAGCCTTGTGCATAGAGTCTGTCATATTATCGGCATACATGATAACATGACCGTTTTCGTTACGGGCAGCACGGCCGATGGTCTGGATTAAGGACGTTTCGGAACGCAGGAAGCCTTCTTTATCGGCATCTAAAATAGCCACCAGGCTAACCTCCGGAATATCAAGACCTTCTCGTAACAGGTTAATACCAACCAGCACATCGAATACATCCATTCGCATATCACGGATAATTTCGGAACGCTCTAAGGTGTCGATGTCGGAGTGCAGGTATTTGACCCGGATGCCTACCTCGCGTAAGTAGTCGGTTAAATCTTCTGCCATGCGCTTGGTAAGAGTAGTTACCAGAACCTTGCGTTTTTGCTCTACCACCTTGCGGATTTCGCCAAGTAAGTCATCAATCTGTCCCTCGGTTGGACGCACGTCAACCATAGGGTCTAACAGGCCTGTTGGGCGGATAATCTGCTCCGCTCTGAGCAGTTCATGCTCGCTTTCGTAAACAGACGGCGTAGCGGACACAAACAGCATCTGGCTGATGTGGCTTTCGAATTCCTGAAAGTTTAACGGACGGTTATCTTTTGCGGACGGCAGGCGGAAACCGTAATCTACCAGAGTTGTTTTTCTGGACTGGTCTCCGGCGTACATGCCGCGGATTTGCGGTATGGTGATGTGGCTTTCATCTACAATAATTAAGAAATCGTCAGGGAAATAATCCAGCAACGTATTTGGCGGGTCGCCAGGCTTTAAGCGGGATAAATGCATGGAATAGTTTTCGATACCGGAACAAAAGCCGGTTTCGCGGAGCATTTCCATATCAAAGTTGGTACGCTCGGAAATACGCTGGGCCTCCAATAATTTATCTTCACTCTTAAAGTATTTGACACGTTCGTGCAGCTCTTCTTCGATGTCTGCCAGGGCGGCATTCATGGTTTCCTGAGCCACAACATAGTGGGATGCAGGGAAAATAACCATATGCTCCAAGGAGCATTTAATCTCACCGGTAAGAACATCAATTTCTGTGATACGGTCTACTTCATCGCCGAAAAATTCTACACGGATGGCGGTATCGGCACTGGAAATCGGGAAAATTTCTACTACGTCGCCCCGGACGCGGAAAGTGCCTCGTTTGAAGTCCATGTCGTTGCGGGTGTACTGGATTTCTACCAGTCGCTTTAATACTTCGTCACGCTCTTTTATCATGCCCGGACGAAGGTTTACCGTCATGCTCTGGTAGTCGATAGGACTGCCCAGACCGTAAATGCAGGATACACTGGCTACAATGATAACGTCTTTTCGCTCGGTTAAGGCCGCCGTGGCTGAATGGCGCAGTTTATCAATTTCATCATTGATAGAGGAATCCTTTTCTATATAAGTATCAGTGGACGGCACATACGCCTCCGGCTGGTAATAGTCGTAATAGGACACAAAATACTCCACTGCATTCTCAGGGAAGAATTCTTTGAATTCTCCGTATAGCTGAGCCGCCAAAGTTTTATTATGAGCTATAATCAATGTTGGTTTATTAATTTTAGATATAACATTTGCCATAGTGAAAGTTTTACCGGAACCGGTAACGCCAAGCAACGTCTGGAACATGTTACCTTCTTCAAAACCCTTGACCAAGGCATCGATTGCCTGAGGCTGGTCGCCGGTAGGCTGATATTCACTATGAAGTTTAAAGCATGCTTCTTCCGGCATAAAAAATTCCTCCGCCTGTTTTACAATGTACTTTTATTTTGTCCAATAAGGTTTTTGGTCTTTATGGCTGTAGGCTTTTAAACGCTCTTTAAAAGACGCAATTTTGACGCTGTATTCGGACTTTTGCGCCTCGGAAAGTTCTCCTGATTCTGCCATTTCATTAAAACGCTGTTCCAGTTCTTTAAAGGCAGACTGGGCTGCATCTTTGTAATTGTTTTGCATATTCATAGTTATTTCCGCAATGATGCGGTCTAATTCCTTTGCGGACTTTGCTTTTTTGAAAAAACCAAACATGGCAGCCTCCCATACCCTAAAACCAATGTTATTTAATCGAAAATTTGTTCTGTTTTCAGTATACCACAATTTTCCCAAAAGTAAAGAGGAGATTGTCCTTTTTCCAATAAAATACGCAATACTTGGGCAGTACATCCCCGTTTTTTCAAAGCAATATTACACTGCTTTATGCTATGATTATTTTGCAGCAATTACAACAAGTAATCATAATAAAAAAGGGAATAACAATGAAGAAAACTACACTATTACTACTGACTGCATCGGCACTGCTTCTTGCAGCCTGCGGTCAGAAAGCATCCACAACCGATGTACCTGACGTTCCGCAGGAAACAGCAACTCCTGTTCCTACCGATGAGCCAACAGCCACACCGGAACCAACAGCAACGCCAAAGCCTACCAATACACCAAAACCGACGGCAACACCAAAGCCTACCAACACACCTACTCCGACTCCGGCAGTGACCTACGACAGAGAGCGTACCTATCCGGATAACACCTATCAGAAAATGCCCTCCGATTACTTTAGTAATACCTGGGCACCGAAAGGAAAAATTGTAGAGGTTACATACGATACCAAAAACCATACCATTGAGGATGAAACCATTTATCAAAAATCATGCCTTGTATACTTACCGCCATGTTACGACGAAACGGACATCGAAACCCGCTACAATATTATGTACATTATGCACGGCGGCGGTGACTCCCCGAAGTATTATTTGGGAAGCCCGGGAGAAAGTTTCAGCCGTATTGCCCGCATGATGGACAGTATGATTGAAAAAGGGGAAATGGAACCTTTAATTGTCTGCGTCGGTACCTATTACACCGAATACACAGGGGACGCAACAAAAAACTGTCTCAATTTCCATTTGGAACTCATGAACGATTTAATTCCGGTCATCGAGTCTACATACCACACATATGCAAAAGATACCTCTCAGGAAGAACTGAAGGCCACCAGAACCCACCGTGCCTTTTCCGGCTTTTCCATGGGTGCCGTAACCACCTGGTCCGTGTTTGAACACTGTCTGGATGAGTTTGCCTACTTCATGCCAATCAGCGGCGACTGTTGGGCTCTGGGCACCACCAACGGAAAATCTCTCAGTACCGCACAGCACTTGGAAAAACAGGTGATTGAGCAGGGCTGGACCGCCGAGGATTTCTTCATTTACTCCGGTTGTGGTGAAAATGACATGGCAGAACCGAATCTTACTCCGCAAATCAAAATGATGAAGGTTCAAAAGAACACCTTTATTTATTGCGACAACTTCGCCCACGGCAACTTATACGAATGTATTTTTCCAAGAGGAGGCCATGATGTAAATACCGTAGCGGCAGTTATGTACAACGGTTTGCCAAAAATGTTCCACTAAAAAATTTAATTCCAACAATAAAAAACAAGAGCAGTTCGAAAATGAACTGCTCTTACTTTTATGAATTTTTTCTATACATTCCTTTTATCTATTGTACATCAGCCACACCGTTTAACGTGTAGTTAATCATCTGGACTGCCTCTGCTTCCATCAGACGTGCCCAGCCGTCAATGTGAATCTTGATTGCCTGTACTCTTACTTCATTGCCTTCGGCAAATTCAAAGTAAGTTAACACCTTTCCTGCAGTATCCAGTGTTCCCATAGAAACCCAAGCCCCGTCCTCTGTCTGGTAAGAAAGCGTGTAGGATGCCGGTGCACGGTCGGAGGTTAGCATATCGTCCGGAATTACACCGTCACTGTTATCATCTACGGAACGCTGCATACCCGAAAGCATGATACCGGTCATTGGATGAGCCTCAGCAAAGGTAATGGTCATATTACTGCCTACATCCGCAATAAATCCATTCTGGTTCTTTGGATGACCAATGCGGTTACCGTCTGCGGTCTTAGCCGGATTGGAGCTTGGACGGTCCGGATTATTTCCGCCGGTGGTATAAGCTTTTTCCGCTTCCAGGGTCCAGTTCATATAGGTATGTAATTCCACTTCATTTAAAGCTGTTACAGAGCCGTAGAAAACAAATCTCCACTTGCTGCCCTTGTAAGCTTCCGTGCCCTGGAAATACACCTTGCTTCCGCTTACCGGTGTGCCGGATTCGGCGTATACCGTCGTCCAGTTTTCTCCGTCTTCGGAAACTTCAAGTTCATAGCTGTATATTTTGGTTAAGTTACCGGATAATACAAAGTAATCCGCATAAGCGGTTTCTCCTAAATCCAGGGTCAGTGTCGGATTACCCTTCTCAGGCTCCCAGGCACTGGATGCCTTACGGTCCACCGCCTTCTTGGCATTTTCTGCATCGCCACCGGTACTTTCTACCTTTAACGGACGTCCCTGGGTATCATCAAACATCTCCGCCATAATGGAACGGAGCATTGCCGCTTCCGTTACTGTTACTTTTATTTCATAATAACCCGGAAGCAGTCTGACAGGCTTTTCGTTATTTACCATTCCCTCATTGCTTCCAAGAGTAAATTCCAGAGGCTCGCAGTCTCCTGCATGAACCGTAACAACAGCGCCCTGTTCAGAGGAGCCGGTTACACCGAATACATAATCCGATTCTTCCGTTACCGTTACACCATAGACATAAGTCATGCCCGGCACTGCTGCCAAAACGCCGTCAGTTACTGTTGCTTCTGCACCCAGGCAATCCTTTGCCAGCACACTTCCCGGTAAGTACTTAATATCTTCTGCCTGATAACAAACAAGTGCCTGCTGGGCAGCCTCACCCATGCCCGCATAGTAGCTCTGTTCCGGTCCCGCAAAGGAATCCTTTGGAGCGGCATTACCGCTTACCAGCACAAGCTTCTGAAGCATTACATTCTGGTCCATACCATAAATCCGGATGGTATTAATACCTTCCTTTAAGCCCACAAGACCTAAACTCATGGTGTGACCGGCCTTCAGGATATTCATATTCCATCCGTGGCTGTCTCCCGCAATATAACCGCCATCCAGCGTATTATACTTTTTAACCAGGCCTTCATTTACCTTAACAGCAATATTCAAATGGTTTCCTTCGTCAAAGGAAATATTATTGCCCTGTCCAAAGAATCCGGTAATACGGTATTCGCCGGTTGGTTCTCCGGCCGGGATATAAACCTGATACTCTACCCACGGACCCTTTTCGATTTCATAATCGTCGGTATATACCGGGAACATCTTCAAAGTAGCTCCGGTCTTTCCGTAATTATCCATTACCATCCACTGGGTACCATCCTCGGAAGCGCCCTTATCGGTATAATTATCTGCCACCACGGAAACCTCTCCATTCAGCACAAAAGCAGCTTTCTCATGGATATTTTCCGGTACGGTCACAATCTTAGCCGCCACATCAACGGTAACCGTCTGGTCTCCGCTGATAACCTTGAAACTGCCTTCTGTATCCTTTGTAACCTTATTCCAGTCAACCGATACACCAAGAACACGGCTTACATAAAATCCGCTTTCTGTCTGGCCATCGATAATTACCCAGTCAGGCACATCGGTAATTTCATAGAAAAGATATTCTCCGCCACCGTTGCTGAGCGTCAGGGCATGAGCCTCCTTGTTCAGATTATAAAAGACCGGCATGGATACCGTTCCGGAGGAATAACCCTTTTCATTACCTGCCACATCAACAATCAGCTGACTTCCTACGGTAGCTTCCACAGTAGCCGGAATAATTTCCAAGCTGGATTCATGATTCCAGCTGTTATAAGCCATATGGGCATGTGCCTTCAGTCCGGCAACCTTTTCACCGTTGCCCGGCGCAGATACCATCATGCGATACCATTTGTCTTTACCGTTTAAATCACCGCCGAGGGTATTATATGTAGCTGTGAGGGCACGGTCTGCATCCAGCGCCTCCTCCACCAGTTTTCCGTATACATTGGCGAGCAGACTGCCACGCTTTGCATACTGCTGGTTTAATGCCATATACATCCATAACTGGTTTAAGTTTGCTGTTGCTGCAGCCGGATAATATACCAGTTCATAATAAGCATCGTAAAGCTCCGTATTCTCGAATTTTGCCAGATATTTGTCTGCCAGTTCCTCCAGCTGCAGAGCTCCCTTTAAATGTCTCTGTACTTCATTATAATTTAAAACACTGTAGGTATCTGCGAATAAGCTTTCCGGCTTAACCGCACCGTTCATATCGGTATATCCGGTAAGAATTGCTGCAACCTCAGCCACTTCCTCTTCGCTTAAATTACCTGCTGCAAACTGCTGTTTTACCCAGTTCTTTGTGTATTCTTCCACACTGTTCGGATTGCTGCTTCCGTAAGTTTCAAAATCGTAAGCAAGATCCAGGAAATAGGTCATCGGCAGTTCCATCGGCTTTAAGTCACCAACATTTACAATCCAGGCATCATCCACACCGTATTCATATGCGGTAGTCATGTTATCCCAGGTACGCTGTAACGGCATGGTGTTAATCCACATGGATGTCTTTGGACCGCCTACATAGTCAAAGTGATAATACAAACCGTAGTTGTAATCATCCTTTTCCCCGTATTCGCCTAAGGTACGTAAATAACCGTTATTATCCTCACAGAACATAACAATATTATTGGTGTCGGCACCAAGCATTTCCTGTACTACAGGGTCCTTTCTGAGGGCAAAGCTGTCGTCTGCCTTACTTGGATTATTACGGGTGCCCCCGTACCAGCAGGTTTCCACTTCTTTATACAGGCAGAGAAGTCTGGTGGTATCTGCCTGGTTAAACTTCTGCAGGATAGAATCCTGCTTTACTAAAATATCCTTTAACATCTGGGCATTTTCAGCCAGAGTCAGTTTTTTACCATTTGCATCTGTCAGTGCACTGTCGTTTTCACCACGCATACCTACCGTATACAGGTTGTTGGAAAAGTTACCGTTTCTGGCAATAGAGTCACTCCAGAAGTTGGAGATATTTTCCACATTCTGATAGTAGTTCCATGCACCGGACTTTGCACCCGGCTCTTCCCCCTGGGAATAATAGGTTCCCTTAAATCTTCCCCATTCCGCACCGGCACGGGCCATCGGTTCATGATGGGAAGCACCTATCATAACGCCGTAAAAGTCAGCCAGTACCGCATTGGCAAGATACATCGGATAAGAACCTTCTCCAAGGCAGCCATCCTCTGTACCACCCTTGACTTCCGGCACCTTTTCACCGTAAAGACGGTTAATATTCTGTACCCGGTATTCTTTTACATCTTCCGGATAAGAGTCAATATGCATCACACCGTTTAACATGTAATGATACTCTTTTTCCAGCTCCTTGAACTTTCCGTCTACACCTTCCATACCATCCAAATTGAAGGAATTGGACCACATGGCAGGCCATAAGTAGTTACCCTTTAAACGAAGCATCAGTTCAAATACGTGGCTGTAGAACATATAGTTCAGACCGCCGAAATGGCTGTCTGCAAAACCGTCCAAAGCCGGATTTTCATCATTTAAAAAGAAACCTCTGTAATTAACAGAAGGACGTTTTGAAGTAATTTCCAGTTCTGCCGCCTCAAAGGATAACACATCCTGATGGACAGGCTTTGCATCTGCCCACCAAATCCAAGGGCTGACGCCGCACAAATCCTGTGTAATGTGGAATAAACCATAGATAGTACCGCGCTTATCCGCACCGGCTACAATCACCTTGGTCTTATCTCCGTCTTTCTTTACCCGAATCTGATAGCGTTCAAAATCCGCAGATTTAAAGTTCTCATCACTTGGTGTAATATCCCAGGTAAGGCCTTCTTTGGTAATGATTTCTTCATCCACCAGACCGGCTACAATCATAACCCCCTGTACCGGTTCCACATTGACCACTACCGGCTTTTGTCCCGTAACCGCTTCAATATCCCCGGCCACTGCATCAGCAATCAGGCGAAGGCCCGCAAAAGCAGGACCGTTCGCATCAATATAAACCGGAGCAGCACCTGTCTTGTCAGCCAGAACAACCGCATCCCCCACCGGATTTTCCGGAACAAATACTGCAATCACCGGTGTCGGTGTCGGTTCTGCCGGTTCTTCTGTCGGTGCAGCAGTTGGTTCCACAGTCGGTTCTACCGTTGGTGTTGGCGCAACCGTTGGTGTACTCTCCTCTACCGGTTTATTGGTTGGTGTAATAGTCCCCTCCGTTCCTTTATCCGCCGGTGAAGCACAACCGGACATCATGCACAACACCAGGAACAGGCAGAGAAAGCGTTTCATGCCACGTTTCATTGTAATACCTCCTCTTATATTATAATGATTTGTTTTTCCGTTTTGCATCATTATACCAACTAAGAGGATATTCTTTCACGTCATTTATTTTCTTTTTCTGCCCAATTATTGCGGTAAAGTATTAAACGGCGCCACCGGAAGGCCGTTTTCTCCAAACAGGGTTACTTCCGCATAATCAATCCACATATAGCGGGCTGCCACCGGTGCCTTTACCATGCTGTTTTTAAGTACAACAGAACTTCCTTTTATTTCTGCCACTGCAGGTACAAACTTACCGTCTGTTCCCGCAATTTCAAAGTTCTTAATTTCCTCTCCCCGGACGGAAAATCCGTGTTCCGCATGATAAAAATTGATAAACAATTTTGAACCTTTTGCCATACAGGAGCGGAACACCGGTCCGTAAACTTCTTCCTCGGTTCCAATTCCAAATACGTGATACAGGGCCTGAATGGCAAGCCTTCTTGCCACTTCTGTTTTATGTACCGGATGAATGTTGTTGTATTCACCACACTCCAATGCCACCGCAATACCGGTTACCACACCTTCTAAGTGCAGGCGCATCTGAGCATCCCGGATGGCACACCACTTATCCATTACCTTATCTCCGTCGTAATGATGAATCGGCAGCTGTACACACAAAAACGGAAGTTTTTCCTCCCTGAACTCTCTTCTCCAGGTTTCAATCAGGCTGCCAAACAAATGATAGTAGGCCTCCGAACGATGGTCATCACTTTCCCCCTGATAATAAATAACACCGCCCAGTGTATACGGAACCACCCGCTTCAACATGCATTCATACAGTCCTGCCGGACGGAATTCATGCTTTGGTCCCATCGGTCCCGGCCATTTTGCTTCGCCAACCGCAGCCAGTGCATCTTCCCAGGACGAGGTAGGATTTGCGGCATAATAAGCATCCATTCTCGGCTGCCAGTCCGCCTGGTAGTTAAAGTACTCAATCCGCTCTTTTTCATATTCCTCCGGATTTTGCTTTGCAATTAAATCCGCATATTCTTCCCAGTAAATTTTTGTATCCTCATGACGCAAAATACTTTCTTTATCCTGCCATGCACTTGCAGAAGTACCGCCCCAGTTGCAGCCGATAACACCAACCGTTACCCCCAGTTCCTTTGCCAGACGTTCTGCAAAATAAAAGCCCACCGCAGACCAGGTATCCTTTTCTTCATCATCCGGCAGCATCCAGTGGTTTTCCTGTTCTACCCGGTAAAAGTAATCATCCATAAAAGGCACCTGCTGTACCTGATAGTAACGCACATTAGAGTCTGCCATACGGGAAAGTGCTGCTTTACCGTCCGCATCCTGCTTCAACATATATTCCATGTTGGACTGGCCTCCTGCCAGCCACACTTCACCAATCATGACATCTTCAAAATGCTGATAGACCTTTCCTTCGGAAGTTACTTCCAGCACATATGGTCCACCGGCTTTCATGGAAGGAAGGGATACCTCCCATGCGCTTCCCCGGGCTGTTGTTTCCGCCTTTATATCACCGAGACATACTTCTATTTTTACTCCGTGAGGGGCACAGCCCCATACTCTGATTTCCTTATCTCTTTGCAATACGCAGTGATCAGAAAACACTGCCGCACAGTAAATTATCTTTTTCATATTTTTCTCCGGCATAATGTTGCCGTTTCCTCTCTTTTTCGTTATCCCTATCATACAACGTTTTCCCTCATTTGTAACCATAAAAATCAGACATTTTCATCCCGCTTTTTCTTAAGTTTCTCCACGTTTGCTTCCACCTGTTTTTTATGAAGCGGATACCAGAACCATAAAATAAGCGCCAACAGTAAAAAACCGATTGCCGGAACCAGGGTGGAGATATTAAATATTCCATTGGTTACCGACGGTTCAAAGGCAGTAGCATCACTGTATCCGATCAAGGTAAGCAATCCGCCGGACACTCCGGCTGCAGCAGCCTGGCCAAGCTTTCTTGCAAAGGAATAAAGTGCATACACGGAACCGTCCTCCCGGATGCCGTTTTTTAATTCCGAATAATCAATCACATCGGTAATCAGAGACCAGTTCACCATGGAAAACATTCCAAGGCCCAGCCAGCAAAGTGTCATAAGAGCCACATACATCCATACATTCTCCGGCCGGATAAAAAATATCACAAAACAAACTACAGCAGCCAGCAGATTCGATACCACACTGATTTCTGCCTTACCGAACCGTTCCGCTAACGGCTTTGCCAGTCCTGCCGCCACAAACATCGCTATCACCATGGTTATGGTGGAAGCGGACTGGGCGGTAGTATTACCGTAAAAATTCGGATACACATAATTTGCCATGGACTGCATGGTAAGCTGTGCCAAAAGCATCACTACCGAAGCCGCAATAATAGAAATCAGCGCCCGGTTGCCCGCTGCATTTTTTAACATAACAAACACACTGCTGTTTTCTTTTTTCTGTTTCACCTCGGAAGAAAATTTTACCCGCTCTGTCGTAAGCAGGTAGCAAAGCAGATAACAGCCTACTGCCAGCACGGAAAACACGCCTGCAATGAAGGTAAAGCTTCCGCCATCCAACACGGTATTTCCCGCCGCATCTGTTTTATATGCCAGCAACGGAACTCCGGCGCCGATAATCAGTCCTGCCAAAGTACCTCCGATGCTCCGGTAAGTAGATAACGACTGGCGGTCTCCCGGTTCTGCAGAAACCGCAGACGCCATGGAACCGTACGGGATATTAATCGCAGTATAAAATATAGAACCCCATAAAATGTAAGTCACAAACAGCCACACCGTCTTAAACCAAATCGGCATATCCGCAAAACCGCTCTGATAAATCAAAAAGGAAGCGATAGCAACCGGACCGCACATTCTGAGAATCCATGGTTTGAACTTTCCGGCAGCGGTTGCTCCCGTACGGTCACAAATCCGTCCCATAGCCACATCCGTAAAAGCATCCACAAACCGTGCAACCATCATAACCACACCTACCACAGCGGCAGATATTCCCATAACATCCGTATAAAATTTAAGTAAAAAGCTGGAGGATAAAATGAATGTAAAATCATTTCCGAAATCTCCAAACAAATATCCCAATTTATCTCTCCAACCAAATTTTCTGTCGATTACTTCTCTGTTTTTTCCCATCTCGGAATCCCTTCACCTTTCTTTTTATGCTATCTTCCCTTCATATGCATACAAGCTTTTTTCAAATTTCCTCCGATTTTGTTCCTTTTTTCCACTTTTTCTTTATTTCTACCTCTTCTTTTATGCATTTTGTACAAAGTTTTTATTAAAAATTTAGTTTTTCCACACATTTTCTTGTATACAAGTTATTGACCTTTTGCCATTTTCGGAATATAATATATCCAATGGGACAAGTCGTCCTGAATACCAAGGAAAACTTAGGAGAAATAACATGGAAAAGAAAAATCACTCCGGTACCTACCAGCAGGTATACCGCAAATTACGTGAGGAAATACTACATTTGGAGCTTCCTCCGGGAACCTCCATCGGCGAAATCGAAACCGCTGCCCGTTTCCAAACTTCCCGAACTCCGGTCCGGGACGCATTCAAAATTTTGGAAATTGAAGGATTACTGGAAATCAAGCCCCACATCGGCACCTTTGTTTCCCTGATCGACCTTCGTACGGTTTCCGACATTCTCTACATGAGATGTACCCTGGAGCAGTCCATTTTCCGGGAGCTTTCGAAAACCTTGAACAAATCGCAGGAATATAAAATCTGCCTGCTCCTTCAAAAACAAAAGGAATTGTTGGAATCCGACATTCCGTTGGAAGAAATGGCCCGCACGTTTATTGTGTACGATAACGAATTCCATTATTCATTGTACGAGCTGGCCGGACGCAAAAATATTTCTTTATTTTATGCCGCTGTCAATTCCCAATACGAACGGTTCCGTACCTTCATTAACCTTGCGGGTAAAAATGAACTGCAGCGCCTCTACAATGAGCATGAGCAGATTTGGGACTGCATCGTCAACAAAGATTTAGAAGCCTTGGATGAGTGCATCAGCCATCACCTGTATGACGGTTTCAACTCCAGCATGAAGGTAATCCGTGACTATCCGGACTACTTCACTACAAGCGAATAAAAAATTTCAAATAAAAAGAAAAGGAGATTTACATGCGACAGATTATCAATTTTAATGCAAAATGGGCATTTACCAAAAATGCCGATGCAGTACCAACCACTCTGCCTGAAAAGTGGGATTTTGTTAACATCCCTCACTCCTGGAACGCCATCGACGGCCAGGACGGCGACGCCGATTACTACCGTGGCGTATGTTACTATGCAAAAAAGCTTTCCAAGCTTGACTTACCGGAAGCTGACCGCTATTACTTAGAATTCCGCGGCACTAACTCCTCTGCAGACCTTTACGTAAACGGCAAGAACTTAGCTCATCATGACGGCGGTTACTCCACCTGGAGAGTTGATATTACAGACTCCTTAGAAGCAGAAAACCTGGTAGTTGTTGCTGTTGATAACAGAGCAAACAATACCGTTTACCCACAGAACGCAGACTTCACCTTCTATGGCGGTATGTACCGTGACGTAAACATCCTTGCAGTAAACAACTCCCACTTCGACCTCGACTACTACGGAGGTCCTGGTCTTGCTGTTACTCCTATCGTTAAAGGAGAAGACGCAGAGGTTACCGTAGAAGCTTTCCTTACCAACGCTAAGGCAGGCCAGAAGCTGGTTTACAAGTTAAAGAGACCTTGCGGATGCCTTGTTGCAGAAACTACCGTAGATGCAACCGAAACCAAGGTTACTTTAAACATCGAAAAGGCTCATTTATGGCATGGCCGTAAAGACCCATATCTTTACACCGCAGAAATTTCCCTGGTAGAAGGCGAAGAAGTTCTCGACGCTGTCAGCGCACGCTTCGGCTGCCGTACCTACAAGATTGATCCGGAAGAAGGTTTCATCTTAAACGGCGAGTCCTATCCTCTCCGCGGTGTTTCCCGCCATCAGGACAGATGGGGCATCGGTAATGCACTGCTTCCTGAGCATCATAAAGAAGATATGGAGTACATCTACGAAGTAGGTGCAACCACCATCCGTCTTGCCCACTATCAGCATGACCAGTATTTCTACGATTTATGTGACGAATACGGTATGGTTATCTGGGCAGAAATTCCTTACATCTCCACCCATATGCCGGGCGGCCGTGAGAACACCATCTCCCAGATGAAGGAGCTCATCACACAGAACTACAACCACCCATCCATCGTCGTTTGGGGCTTATCCAACGAAATCACCATGGGCGGTGCTGCAGACCCTGACTTACTTGAAAACCACCGTATTTTAAACGACCTGTGCCACGAAATGGACAAAACCCGTCTTACCACTATGGCTTGCGTTTCCATGTGTGACATGGACGAAGAATACGTTCACATTCCGGATACCGTTTCCTACAACCACTACTTCGGCTGGTACGGCGGCGACACTTCCATGAACGGTCCTTGGTTCGACCGGTTCCATGAGAAGTATCCAAATCAGCCAATCGGTTGTTCCGAGTACGGTTGTGAGGCTCTCAACTGGCACACCTCCAATCCGGAGCAGGGTGACTACACTGAGGAATATCAGGCATACTACCATGAAGAATTAATCAAGCAGTTATTCACCAGAAAATACATGTGGGCAACCCATGTTTGGAACATGTTCGACTTCGGTGCCGACGCAAGAAACGAAGGCGGCGAAAACGGCCAGAACCACAAGGGCTTAATGACCTTCGACCGTAAGTATAAGAAGGATTCCTTCTACGCTTACAAGGCATGGCTCCGTGACCCGGCAGAGGCTCCTTTCGTACACCTTTGCGGTAAGAGATACGTAGACCGTGTAGAAGATGTTACCAAGGTTACCGTTTACTCCAACTTACCTGAAGTTGAGCTTTTTGCTAACGGCAAGAGCCTTGGCAAGCAGACCAGCGACGTTCACTTCTTCTACTTTAACGTTCCAAACGTTGGCAAGACCGAATTAGTTGCTGTTGCAGGAAATTGCAAGGATTCCGGCGTTATCAATAAGGTGGACAAGTTTAATGATGCTTACCGCTTAGTAGAAAAGGGTGCCGTTCTTAACTGGTTCGACATTACCGCACCGGAAGGCTACTTCTCCTTAAACGACAAGCTCTCCGATATTATGCAGAATCCTGCAGGCAAGGCATTCTTCATGCAGATGATGGGCAGTATGACCGGCGGCATGATGGGCGGCGACAGAACCCCTGCCGAAATGATGGCTCAGGCCGATGGCATGATGGCAATGCTCGGAAGCTTTACCGTACTCCGTATGGTAGGCCTCATGGGCGCAGCAGGCGTAAAGATGACCAAGGAGCAGCTTCTTGGATTAAACGCAGAATTAAATAAGATTCAGAAATAGCTTCTTTTTAATCATTAAAGAAACATAAGAAAAAAAGGATATCGTTCCTGACCCGCTCACCGCTGACGGTCTTGGAACGATATCCTTTTTTTATGTTTCATTTATGCTGAAATGAAGTATTTCTGAAAGCTTATTTACTTTTTCCCCCGACACTGGTATACTGGTTTTATGTTTTAGAAATAGGAGGATATTCCATTATGTTAAAAAAGAAAATTCTGATTGCAGTAACTATATATTCCCTTCTGGCCATGACAGGATGCGGTCAAAGTTCCACAGGAAATATCGAGCCTACCACATTACCGCAGGAAACCGAAGCACCGGTTCCTACCAATGCACCGGATTCCGAAAGCACTCCTGCACCGACAAATGCCGCACCGGAAAACACACCGGCACCGACAGAAACTACCGCTCCGGTTGCTACACCTGTTCCGGGCGAAGAATGGAAATCCAATCTGGGTACCATCAATTTATCTACTCTGCAGGTTTCCGGAACCGGCGTTGCCGTAGACGGTAATATTATCCGCATTACCGCCGGTGGTGATTTCACCGTAACCGGAACTCTGGATAACGGCAAAATTGTTGTTTCCACCACAGAACGTGTAAAGCTTCGTCTATCCAACGCATCCATTACCTGTAATAATGATTCTGCCATTTTTGTTGAACAGTCCGATAAAACCTTCATTACCATGGAAAAAGGTACTTCCAACACCATTACCTCCAAAGGTACCGAAGAAGGCGCCATCTATTCTAAAGATGATTTAGAAATTAAAGGCAGCGGTGCCTTAACCGTTACCTCCCAGTTGGGTCACGGCATTAAGGCCTCCGATGATTTAAACATCGAAAACGGAACCCTGATTATTAACGCAGCCAGAGACGGTATCCACACCAACGAAACCTGTGATATCAGCGGCGGCACAATTACCATCACTGCTAACAAGGATGGTATCGAAAGCGAAGAAAACCTCCTGATCCGCGGCGGCAACATTACCATCACTGCCGACGGCCAGGAATATACTGCCGCTGGCGAAGTGACTGTCGATGAAAGCCAGGCAACTATTGTTGTTAAGTAAATCAAATTGAAAATTGTTTTACAAAACTTATTTCCCGTAATATAAAATTAAAATGCCACCCAATGACCGTCAGCGCTGAGCGGGTCTTGGGTGGCATTTTCCATTTTAACGTGTATATTTCTTTAAGGTTTCTCTTACTGCGCCCTTACCTGCAATGAGTTCGGTAAAGTACTTGCAAACTAAATCTGCAAGACCTGCTTCGTACAGGTTTACACCGAAAATCTTTGCATTTTCAAGCACAGGTTTAATCTTAGCTTCTACGTCGGTATCGCCAAACTTGATGTCTGCTACATATGGGCAAACGGTGTCAAGCAGCGGGTCAGGACTTAATTCAAACTTGTTGCCTTCATCATCCACAGCCATGAGGTATCTTAACCAGCCGGCAAATACGAGAGGAATCAGCTTTAAGTCTGCTACGTTCTTGTCAGGAGAAGCAATGTAATTCTTGATGGTTTCACCAAAACGAATTGCTAACTTCTGGGAAGTATCGGTAGCGATTCTCTGTGGGGTGTCAGGCATAAATGGGTTAGGAATACGAACCTTAAGTACGGTATCGATAAATTCCTTTGGATCAAGCACGCCCGGATTTACTACTACAGGAAGACCTTCCACATAACCGATGGTTTCTACTAACTTAACAAGCTCTGCGTCCTTCATTTCTTCGGAAATCTTGTCATAGCCAAGTAAGCATCCATAAACAGCCAGTGCGGTGTGAAGAGGATTTAAGCAGGTACAAACCTTCATCTTCTCGACCTTATCTACAGTTTCACGGTCGGTAAACATTAAGCCGCCCTTTTCAAGTGCAGGTCTGCCATTTGGGAACCAGTCTTCAATTACCAGATACTCACATTCTTCTGCGTTTACAAAAGGAGCAACGTAAGTGTTCTTGGATGTGATAACAGGCTCTAATCCCTCAATGCCATCCTTATTTAAAATTTCTTCTACGGAAGCATCCGGTCTTGGTGTGATTTTATCAATCATGGACCAAGGGAAGGAAACCTTGTTCTTATCGTTAATGTAGCCGAGGAAGCCTGCTTCTGCAGTGCCGTTCTCGGTCCACTTTTCAGCAAATGCATTGATGGCTGCGTATAACTTGTCGCCGTTATGGGAACAGTTGTCCATACTTACCATGGCAATTGGTGTAGCACCGTTTAAATAACGGGTGTAAAGCAGGGATGCCACCTTACCGATGTAGCTTGCAGGCTTAGCAGGACCTGCCACAAAGTCTGCCTCTACTGCAGGAAGTAATTCGCCCTTACCGTTTACCAGGCTGTAACCCTTTTCGGTAATAGTGAAGGATACCATCTGCAGGGACTTCTTTGTGAAAATTTCCTTTAAGCGGTCATACTCTGCTGTGTCTTCGGAATCTAAAATGCAGGACTCCACTACGCTGCCGACAACGGTCTTTTCTATGGAACCGTTTGCCTTTAAAGTAACAAGAATGGTGTAGTCGTCGTGCGGACGGTTCATCTTCTGCACGATTTCGTAGTCGAAGCCTTCTGCTACAATGAGGCCTCTGTCGAAGGAACCATCATTTAACAGGTTCTGCATTACGTTTGCCTGAAAAGCACGGAAAATATTACCTGCACCAAAATGAATCCAGAAAGGATTTTCCTTGGTAGCTTTTGTAACTGCTTCTCTGTCAAACTTAGGAAGTGCATAACCTGCTACTTCCCACTGCGCCTTATTTTCTAAGCCGGATTTACTTAAAATCATTTTTCTGATCCTCCAAATTTTAAGGAATTACTTTCTTGTGGAACTCTTTTCAATTGCTTCCCAAAGACCGTTGAGGTAAGTTGCGCCAAGTGCTCTGTCGTATAAACCATAACCAGGCATAGCAACTTCATCCCAAATCATACGGCCGTGGTCAGGACGGATAGGACCTGTGAAGCCGATATCGTAAAGAGCCTTCATGATTTCGTACATATCGAAGGTACCGTCTGCGGACAGATGAGCAGCTTCTTCGAAATCGGTTGGGCTGTTGAACTTTAAGTTACGAACATGTGCAAAGTGGATTCTGCCCTTTAAGGAGCGGATCATGTCCGGAAGGTCATTGTCTAAGTTTGTACCGTAGGAACCGGAACAGAAGGTAACACCGTTATGAGGGTTGTCCACCATCTGCATCATACGGAGAATATTCTTCTTGTTGATGATGATACGCGGAAGACCGAATACGCTCCATGCAGGATCGTCCGGATGAATTGCCATGTTGATGTCGTACTTATCACAAACCGGCATAATCTTCTCTAAGAAGTACTTTAAGTTTTCGAATAACTTTTCATCGGTAACATCCTTATACTCTTCGAAAAGCTCCTTAACTCTTGCCATACGCTCCGGCTCCCAGCCCGGCATAACAGTACCGTTCATGTCGCCTGCGATGGATTCAAACATCTTTTCAGGATTGATAGCGTCAACTGCTTCCTGAGTGTAAGCAAGAACTGTGGAACCGTCCGGTCTCATACGGGCCAACTCGGTACGTGTCCAGTCAAATACAGGCATGAAGTTGTAGCATACCAGATGAATGTCTTCCTTACCTAAATTTTCTAATGTTTCAATATAGTTTGCAATATACTGCTCTCTTTCCGGAGCACCTGTCTTGATTGCATCGTGAATATTTACACTTTCAATACCTGCAATATGAAGTCCTGCCGCAGCAACCTCATCCTTCAGGGCACGGATACGCTCTCTGCTCCAAACCTCACCAGGAGCTGTGTCATACAATGTGGTGATAACCCCATGCACACCAGGAATCTGTCTGATCTGCTTTAATGTAACAGTGTCAAACTTAGAACCATACCATCTTAATGTCATTTCCATAAGTATATACCCTCGCTTTCGTTTTGCTTTACTTTTTGTTTGTTTTTCAAGTAAAGTGCGGTAATATCAATATTTCCGCCACTTGTATACATTATACCTCATTTCAAAAAATTTCCCATTGGCAGCATTGTTGTGGACATTGCAAAAGTTGCGGTTTTGTGTTAAACTCAAAATAAAATACGGAAAGGAGTTCTCCGGAACATGAAAAAATATCTGCGCACCACTTTCAGTCCCCGCCAGTATATGCTGTCTAAAGACTTTGAAATATATTACTATGACGATACCCATATGTCCAAGCAGAAGAATCATACCCACGATTATTATGAGTTCTATTTTTTCCTGGGTGGAGAAGCGTCCATCGAAATCAATCATTCTTCCTACGATTTAAAACCGGGAGACATGATTCTGATACCACCCATGGTAAAACACCATATCGAATTAAAAAATGAAGAGCTTCCGTACCAGCGTATTGTGTTCTGGATTACCCGGGAGTACTGTAGCCAGTTAATGCAGCTATCTTCCGACTACGGTTACCTGATGCAGCACGTTTCCATTACAAAACAATATATCTATCACTATGATGCAATTTCCTTCAATACCATTAAGTCAAAGGTATTTCAGATTCTGGAGGAAATTCATTTCAACCGCTTCGGTAAAGAAGCAAAGATTTCTTTGTGTATCAACGATTTACTTCTCCACGTAAACCGTACCGTATATGAACAGGAGCATCCGGCTACGCCAAAGGAGGAACTGAGCCTTTACCAAAACCTGATTTTCTTTATTGAAGGGCACTTAGAGGAAGATTTATCCCTGGAACGTCTGTCCACTGAATTTTTTGTCAACAAATACCATATTGCCCATGTTTTTAAAGAAAATCTGGGGATGTCAGTACATCAATATATTACCAAAAAACGTTTAGAGCAATGCAAAGATGCCATTCTTTCCAATGCAGATATTATGGAAGCATCCCTCCGATGCGGATTTTCCGATTACTCCAGCTTCTACCGGGCATTCAAAAAAGAGTATGGCATGTCCCCGAAGGAATATAAGGAATTATTAGCAAGAAGAGATATGAAAGCCTAATCTTGTAAAGTAATTGTTAATTTTATGCCGGTCCCATTTTCTTTTAGTGGTCAATATGCTATAATCTGCTTACAACATAGGAAAAGGAGTAATTTATATGGATTTCGGTTACTATCTTAAGCATCAAATAGAACTCCACCCTTCCATGCAAATGCAGGATTTGATAAAAATGTGCTATCAGGCTGTGTTCGGTGTAGAACATATGCTTGCGGATGTTGAAAAAGCAAAAGCATATTTTATGCAGGAATACGAAGCAACTCCTGCGTCCTTCTCTGTTCCTTTGTACGAGCCGATTTCCGAAGACTTCTGCCGTATCAATCTGGCAGCCTGGAAGGCCCGTGATTTGGATCCGGATGAGTTATTTGAATTATTCGTCAAATCCGCCGGTTATAACGTTCCGGGCACCCGTACCGATTTAAACAACTGTGCAAAATCCGCAGAAAAAATTATTGCCAAGGGGCTCTTACCTTTCTCTCTGGAAGAGTGGAAAGAGTATTATGTTGCATATAAAAATAACGGCATGCACCCTGTTCATCACAGTGATGCATACCGTATAGCAGAGCAACCGGCTTACCGTCTGGTCCGCAAAAGTTTGTTAAATGCAGATATCAGTTAAACGCATCCATTCCCGGATAGACCGCACTTTCTCCCAGCTCCTGTTCAATACGCAGGAGCTGATTATATTTCGCCACACGCTCGGAACGGCTTGGTGCACCCGTCTTAATCTGGCAGGTATTTAGTGCCACTGCCAGGTCCGCAATGGTGGTATCCTCCGTCTCGCCGGAACGGTGGGAAGCTATAGCGGTATATCCTGCTTTATGCGCCATGTTAATGGCCTCCAACGTTTCGGAAACAGAACCAATCTGGTTCAGCTTAATTAAAATACTGTTGCCGCATTTGTTTTCAATGCCCTTCTTCAGTCGTTCTGTATTGGTCACAAACAAATCGTCGCCCACCAGCTGTACTTTTTTTCCCAGTACTCCGGTCAGCATCTTCCAGCCATCCCAGTCTTCTTCGTCCAGTGCATCCTCGATGGAGATAATCGGATATTTTTCCACCAGCTTCATCCAATGGGCAATCAATGTCTCCGAAGTAAATTTTGTACCAGCCTTCGGAAGGATATATTCGCCTTTCTTTTCTCCCTTCCACTCACTGGCTGCCGCATCTATGGCAATCATAAAGTCCTTGCCCGGTTCATAACCTGCATTCTTTACTGCCTCTAAAATATACCGGATTGCTTCCTCATCACCCGCAAGGTCCGGAGCAAAGCCACCCTCATCGCCTACGGAGGTTGTAAGGCCCTTAGAGCGCAGCAAAGCCGCCAATGCATGAAACACCTCAGCACACCAGCGGAGTGCCTCCTTGAAGCTCTCAGCGCCCACAGGCAGTATCATAAATTCCTGCACATCAATATTATTGGCCGCATGGGCACCGCCGTTTAAGATGTTCATCATCGGAACCGGAAGACGGTTGCCGGAAAAACCGCCAAGGAAACGATAAAGCGGAATCCCCATGGCAGTTGCCGCTGCTCTTGCCGTTGCAATGGATACCGCCAGAATGGCATTGGCGCCCAGCTTTGACTTATCCTTGGTTCCGTCTGCCTCTATCATCGCCTTATCCACGGCATAAATGTCGGAAGCATCCATACCCACAATGGCCTTTGCAATCTTTGTATTGATGTTCTCCACAGCCTTTGTCACACCTTTTCCAAGGTATCTTTTCTTGTCGCCGTCCCGGAGTTCCAGTGCCTCAAACTCACCGGTGGAAGCTCCACTTGGTGCGGTACCTCTTGCCATAGTTCCGTCCGCCAGTGTTACTTCTGCTTCTACCGTTGGGTTGCCGCGGGAATCTAAAATTTCCCGGCCGGTTACTTTTTCAATTTCCAAGTAGTTCATGCTATCTCTCCTTTTTGCATACTTTTACATATATGATAGAATTTTCCTATCCTGTCTAACAGTATGCCCGCCGGAGAAAAAAATATTACTCTGCTTTCTTAAAACCGAAGCACATCGGAATCAGGAACAGCAGTAACACAATACCGATGATACCAATTAAAATGCCCCAGATCATCATGCCTTCAAATACCATAACCATACACATTCCAAGCCCAAATACCAAGGTAGCGCACACGCCGTAAAGAGTCTTTAACACAACCTTTGCACTTGGAAGCTTAATCTTTTTACCGGACTGCTTGCAATGCACAATCAAAGTTACCAAAAGAACAAGAGCACCTACTGCCGCAAAAACAACACCTGCGGTAAACATGTTCCACTCAGGAAGCAGGCACATACACATACCGAGAGAGAATAATAAACCACCAACTACGCCTAATACTAACTTAATAAAATTTTTCTTTTCCATTTTGAATTTCTCCTTTTCTTTTTTGTGTTTCATTTTATGGCCTTATTCTAACAAGTGAATATTTTTGAAATGTTGGGGAAATGTTAACGAAATATTAATTTTATCATTTACAGCACGAAATTTCTGCGTTAGAATAAATATAATTTAATGATTTACCAAAATAAAGTTTATATTTGATAAGGAGATTCTCATGGCAAAAATTTATACATCTGCCGACCAGCTCATCGGCAAAACTCCATTACTGGAACTTACTCATATAGAAAAAGAATTCGGCTTAAAAGCAAAGCTTTTGGCAAAATTAGAATACTTAAACCCGGCAGGTTCCATCAAAGACCGTGTAGGCAAAGCTATGATTGAAGATGCAGAAAAAAGCGGAAAACTCACCACGGATTCTGTTATCATCGAGCCAACCTCCGGTAACACCGGTATCGGCCTGGCTATGGTTGCTACCGCAAAAGGCTACCGTACCATCATCGTTATGCCGGATACCATGTCTGAGGAACGCCGCAAACTCATTGCTGCTTATGGCGCAGAACTGGTACTTACCGACGGCAAAAAGGGTATGGCAGGAGCCATCGAAAAGGCAGAGGAATTAGCAAAAGAATTACCCGGAGGCTTCGTTGCCGGACAGTTTGTTAACCCGGTAAATCCAATGGCTCATTTCGAATCCACCGGTCCTGAAATTTATGAAGACACCGACGGCAACGTAGATATTCTTGTAGCTACCGTGGGTACCGGCGGCACCATTACCGGCACCGGCGAATATTTAAAATCCAGAAATCCGGAAATTAAAGTAGTTGCTGTAGAGCCGGCTTCCTCTCCGGTTCTTTCCGGTGGAAAAGCCGGTGCTCATGCTATTCAAGGCATCGGTGCAGGCTTTATTCCTGAAATATTAAATACAGACGTATATGATGAAATTATTCAGGTTACCAACGAAGATGCTTTCGAAGGCGGCAGATGGGTTGGCAAGAAGGAAGGAGTCCTTGTAGGTATTTCCTCCGGTGCAGCCCTTTACGCTGCCATCGAAGTTGCAAAGAGGGAAGAAAACGCAGGTAAAACCATTGTTGTTATCCTGCCGGATTCCGGTGACCGTTACCTTTCTACCGAACTGTTTTAATCGAGTAGGAGGGAAAATTTGAAATAAATTTTCCCGACCTCTCACACCACCGTACGTACGGTTCTCGTATACGGCGGTTCTTTAGTTTTCACGAACTATTAGGTAATAGTCAAGCATGGATGTATATCCCAGCTT
>JAGBCB010000053.1 GCA_017938145.1 Lachnospiraceae bacterium | reverse complement strand
TACACCAAGAGTAATTGTTCCCGCTTCTCCCGCTACATTTACACAATTCCACTCGTTGATGGTACAGCCACCCAAATCAGAGTATTCAGCACTTGCAAATCCAGAGTAATTGCTCTTCAACTGCATCTGATAATAGTTAAAGCCTGTAGATACCGGTCTGTATTTGAAGGTTACTGTTGCGGCTCCTTCTAATTCTGCCACTGCATCCTTGGAGAAGGTATATGCTGTATTCCAGTCACCTACATAATAATCGTCTTCGGTTGCTTCGCGCACTACCGCCTCTGTAAAGTAAATACCGTTTACCTGAAGGCAAAGCTTTCCTTCACCTGCTGCGATAATTGCTGCAACATCCGATGCTTCTAAGCGGATAGTTGTTGTTCCGCCTTCCTTAGATACTGTTGTGTTACCCTTCATTGGAACATCAGACCATGGATTTGGTATAACCACCTTGAACCATGGGTATTGATTTGTTCCGGTTCCTGTATAGGTTAAATCAAGTGCTATCGCACCATCAAACTTGCTAAGTACATCCTTAGTAATCGCTGTTCCTGTGCTATTATCTCCAGGATATTCGCTGTCTAAGGTTACTGTTACTTCCTTATCGCTATCGTCACCACCGGTTGTATCGTCACCACCGGTTGTATCGTCACCACCAGTTGTATCATCTCCACTAGCAGTGCCACCAGTTAATGTAACCTCATCGACAATAATACCATAAATTTGGAAACCAAGTTCTGTTCCATTATCTACAAGTTCTTTTACTATAGCTTCAGACAGAACAAATGTTGTAGAGGAAGTTCCACTAGGAAGCTCCATAAAGCCATCCTTATTCAATGCATATTCAGCATCAGCATATGCATTTTGGTCTAACTTTGGCCAACCAGATACATTTTTGAAACAGGTCATGTTATAGTAGCTCTTAGATGCTAACTGAGTATATTTTACTTCTACAGTTACATCTCCTGTTAATCCGGCAAATTCAGAAGCTGCAACACCATAACCTTTGCTATAATCGCCTGTATAGAAATCTTCAAGAGTAGCATCTCTTAAGGTTACCTTTGTGAAATACATTTCACTCACCTGAAGACCTAATGCGCTCTGAGTGAATACTCTATCCATATTTTCTTTTGTAATAACAACAGTAATGCTATTCTTAGATCTGTCAATGCCTACACATTCTGCACTCTTAGAGTTTGGAATCTTGTTCCAGCTGTCATCAATGAAACAGAACTGTGCATATGCATCATTTTGACCTACATATTCATATTCAAAATCAAATGCAATATCACCACTAAAATTTCTTAATTCGTTAAGTGGAATACTTGCTCCCTTAGACCAGTTGCCTGGATATGCCGTATCCAATTTAACAACCACCTCTGTCGGAGGAACCGGTGTCGGAGCCGCAGTTGGCAGCATTTCAACCATTGCAGGAGGCATAGTTGTGTCGTTTTCACCTTCTACTGCTGTGCCGAGAGTTGCTACGTTTGCGCCGGTACCGGTAACTTCTGCGCTGCCAAGTTCACCGAGACCGTAAACCTTGATGTTGTCACCTGCTACGATTGCGCTTTCGATGGTTGCGCATGCAGGAAGAATAATATCGTTCTTTTCGCCTTCTACGATGAGGTTGTCAACGTCTGCATAAACACGTACGTCTGCATTTTCGTTCTTTTCATCAACCACCAGGTTTGCTGCATCTAAATTTGTGGAAACAGAGTTTACTCCGGAAACTACCATAGTATCAACGGAGGACTTGTTACCTTCTACGTGGAAAATTTCATTACCGCTGACAGTTAACTTGTCTACTGCGGAATCCTTAAATCTTAATGCTAAAGGTGCGTTGTATTCTCTGCTACCCTTGTCAAGATCTACAGTTGCTTCGCCGTCAAAACCGGTAACCTTAACTTCCATTCTGGATACAGCATCCTTTGTGGATACTTCCAGATTTTCTACGGAAGCTTCTGTTACATCTACGTTTGCGTTTGCCTTAATGCTGATAGTGTCAAGTTCACTGTCCTTGGCAACCAGCTTAACCTGTGCCTTTGCAGCGTCGTTCTGTGCCTTCTGGGAAGCAACAAACTTTTCAACAACTGCGGAGATTGCAGCATAAGCATCTTCTGCTTCTTTTGCCACAGCCAGTTCTGCTACCAGCTCGTCATAGGTCATTTCTTTAACCTTAGAAGCTGCAATTTCTGTATCTTCTACTAAAGCATTACGAAGAGTAACGGTATAATTTTCGCCGCCTTCAAGTACAAGCTTTTCTACGTCAACAACGTTAAAAGTAACCGCTGTAATATCAAGACCTGCAGGAACGATGATTTCGTCGTACTGTGCATTCTTGATGGTAACAATGCCATCCTTCACCATTTCCTTTGTTACAGTAAGGGTTTCACCTACTTCTGTGTACTTTGGAACAGGAGTTGGTGTAGGTGTTGCAGTTGGCTTTGGAGTTGGTGTAGGTGTTGCAGTTGCCTTTGGAGCAAGAGAGCTTAAGGTAACTTTTGTAATATTTACCTGGAAACCCTGTAAAATAATACCTCCGCCATTGGAAATTACTTCTTTTACACCAGCTGCAGAAAGTTTAAAGCTTGCCTTAGTCTCATTTGGACCAAATGCTAAATAAGCACCGTCGTCACTGTTAAAGTTTGTATCAACACCATACTTTGCCAGTTTAGCCCAACTGTTACCTGCATCTACAGGTCCAATCAAACCATAGCCTGCACCGCTATCAACTGTGAATGCAATATCTACTTTCACGCCATTTGTATAGTTTTCTAAAGTACTTGTAGAAATAGCATTTGTATATACGCCCCAGTCCGGATTTACTTTTGTGGTCATATTCAATACTTCACCGGCTGCGCTACCACTACCACCGGCTGTTGGAACTTTTGCATCACCGGTGTAAACTTTCCAGTTGATAGTATAGTCTACACCATCTGCTTTTCCTAACGCTACTTTTACAACGCTTCCGGAACCAAAGCGGATATCATCCACGTTGTATTCGGTTGCATCATTTTTCTGTACCCAGTCACTTCCCTTTGCACTATAACCCACTGCAAAAGTTACATCACTGTAAAAGTTAATGTATGCCACATCATCCGGCGATACATTGCCTAACAATTCACTTTCTGTGAACTGATGCTCGGTCCAATAATTTGAATCCGAAAATGTTACGGATCCTGTATGGGCCGCTTTCCCCTCTGCTGCATATGCTGTCGTTAATGCAGCACCTGCAGATGGCAATAACATAGCTATGGTTAACAGCCATGCTACTACCTGAAGTATGAATTTCTTCTTCATAACTTCAATACCTCCTTTGTTTTTTACCCCAAATCTTATCCTCTCTCACGGATAGTTTGTGAACATAATAATTGTAACAAATTTTCTTCCAAAAAAATACATGATAAATTAGAGGTTATTACTTAAAAAAGAGACATTTTTGAGTAAAAAAAGTCCGCCAAACCCTTTGTTTCAGCGGACTTCTAAATTTTTAAGTTTTTAGTGAAGCTAATTGTTCTCTGCCAACAAATCTCCGTCAACCAAAGGCAGTTCAAACTCCTCGCAAAGACACTGTGCCCTTCGGATTGCCTCCGCATTTAAAATCTGCTCCGGTGCATGGGCATCGATGCCGAGAATTGCCGAATTACCCGTTTCTTTTGCCAGCTCCAGGAACCGTTTTCCCGGATACCGTCTTCCGGTCCAAAGGCCAAGCACGTTAATTTCCACCGGAATATTCTTCTGCTTCAGTGCCTCGCACAGACGCCTCATGTGACTGCGGTACACCTCGTCGTCACCGGTGAAGTTTACCAGGTCCGGATGAGCCAGATAAAGATAACGGCCGGAATTCATACCGTCGATGGCAGTATCCACATAGCGCTTTAAAAAGTCTTCATCGCCGTGGGGACGTCCCGCATAAAAGGACACATACTCCGCTCCCAGAAAATGCTGACCGCAAAGCATGTAATCCAACGGATAACCCTCCAGAAGCTTATCCTGGTCAGGAATCATATCCGGACAATGCTCTGTTTCAAAACCGATATATATTTTGATATCCTTCGCATACTCTTTTTTGAGAGATTCCAGGCTGTAAAAATATTCGTCCACTTCGCTTGGAGCCAGCCGGATGCCGGACACAAAATTCTTATCCGGATACACCCACGGGCAATGGTCCGCAAAGCCCAAAATTTTCAGACCTGCCTCAATGGCAGCCTCCACATATTCCCGGTCCTCCCCGGTTGCATGCTGGCACCGTTTGGTGTGTGTATGATAATTTGCAATCATAATATTGAAACTCCTTATGTTTTCTCAGCCTCTTCTTCTAACGGTCATACGCTTTAATATATACGAAATTTCCGT
Source organism: Lachnospiraceae bacterium (assembly GCA_017938145.1). Classification (GTDB taxonomy): domain Bacteria; phylum Bacillota; class Clostridia; order Lachnospirales; family Lachnospiraceae; genus SIG299. The sequence continues at coordinate 6,827 of JAGBCB010000053.1, read as the reverse complement.
TATCCCTGCCGTCATGATACTTAGGATTGAGAATCGCTTCCGCAAAATCCCTTCCTTCCGGACCATTAATTACCACCCGGGCACCAAGAGCCAGCTCCACGTCATCCGTAGTAATGTCGTCCAGGAATACTTTTTCTCCGGACCGCACCATGTTGGACGGAATGATAACCGAATCGCCAAGCACCAGCCCCGCTTCCTGCTTTTCCTTTAACTGCTTTATAAGGTCCTGCCCTGTTACCAGACCGGATACGGTAATAGTTTCTCCAAAGAAATCGTTGCGTATCCATTCCACGTTTACGGTAAGCCTCGGAAATTCTTCCGTCATCTCTTTGGCAAACTCTTTCAGCATCGGATAAGCAAGCTTTCCTGTAGCAACGGTAACGGTACGCTGCAAATTTTTCTTTAAGTCCGCATAATGTACACCATTCTTTAACTGCTCCATTGCTTCAGTAAATTCCGTCTTAAGCAGCCGCATCATACCCACACCGTTTTCCAACTGGATGTAACCATCATATCGGTCTTCCTCCGGAAGCTCCCGTCCTGCCAAAATGTACCATTCATCGCTGGCGTGGATAAAATGAAGGCCGTATTCTTCAAAGCATTTTTGCTGATAACTTTCGATTAAATCAATAATTTCGCCCGCCTCTTCCTTAGTAAACAGTTCCAGCGGATACAAGCCTTCTCTATACTTTGTAATGCCCGCCGGCACCACGGAAACACTGCGCATATGGGGCAGATACTGCATCAAATCTTCGATGCTGCGTTTTAATTCCGCACCGTCGTTGACACCCTTGCAACACACAATCTGACCATTCATTTCGATGCCGTTTTCATATAACTTCTGCAAATATTTTAACTTTTCTCCCGCAAATCGGTTGTTTAACATTTTGCATCGAAGCTCCGGATTTGTGGACTGCACGGAAATATTAATTGGCGCCAGCTTTAAACGGATAATGCGGTCAATATCCTTGTCCTTCATGTTGGTGAGGGTAATATAGTTGCCCTGCATAAAAGAAAGACGGGAATCGTCGTCCTTAAAATATAATGTTTCTCTCATTCCCGGCGGCATCTGGTCGATGAAGCAGAACATACACTTATTGGTACAGGAACGGTACTCACTCATGAGGTCGTTTTCAAACTCCAGACCCAAATCTTCATCCTCATCCTTATCTACCTCTAACAGCCATTCTTCGCCGTCTGCCTTCCGGATTAATACCTCTAAGTATTCCTCCAGAATCATGCAGCGATAGTCAAAAACGTCTTCTATTTCCTGATTGTTAATGGCAAGCAAAACATCCCCTGCTTCCACTTCCAGTTCTTCTGCGATGGAGCCCGGTTCTACTGCCTTGATGATGTGCTCTGTTGTTTTCACTAGGATTCTCCTTCCAGTAAAAAGTCAATAATATTTACCTGATTAATGCCGTCCTCTCCCAACGGAAATTCGTCCATGGAAAGGATATATTTTGGATAATTGTCCATGATTTTTTTCAGCGGACGTATTTCCCGTTCAAAAGTTGTTTCTTCTAAAACAGTGGCCGAAACCTGATAATAGCATCTTTTATCACCTTTTTGAGCAACAAAATCCACTTCCTCCGCATCTATCTTTCCAACAGATACACGATATCCTCTACGGACCAATTCCAGATATACAATATTCTCTAACACATGCCCAAAATCTCTTGTTTTCTTTCCAAGCAAATGAGACCGAAAGCCCATATCTACCAGATAATACTTGCTCAAAGACTGCAAGTATTGTTTCCCTTTTACATCATACCGTTCCGCCTCGTACAAAACAAAGGCTTCCTGCAATGCTGTCAAATAATTATCCACCGTTACTGCTGTTGTTTTTCTTCCCATACTGGTAAGGGTATCCGCAATTTTCTTAGCAGATACCACATTGCCCACGTTGTCAGCCAAAAAACGGATGATTGATTCCAATAGTTTTACATCATTTATCTTTTTTCTGTCTACAATATCCTTTAATAAAACCGTATGAAAAATTCCGGCAATATACTCCTGATATGCCTCATCTTCGATTATCTGCGTTGTATATGGGAACCCCCCGCGCGAAAAATAGCTTTGAAATGCCTGTTTCTTATCCTGCCCGGTAGCCTCTGCATATTCACGAAACGAGAATGGCAGCATACTGATTTCCACATAACGTCCGAATAATAATGTTGCCAATTCTCCCGACAACATATAAGCATTGGAACCTGTTAAATAGATATCTACATTTTCCCTCAAATATAAGCTGTCCACAGCCTTCTGAAAATCCGGAACCAGTTGTATTTCATCTAAAAAGATATAGTACCGATTCTCTTTTGTCAATCGCTCTGTGATATATTCGTATAGCCTGTGATAGTCCCTTAACTCTTCGTTACCCAAGTCATCCAGTAAAAGAAAAATACATTGCTCTTCTTTTATTCCCTGCGTCAATAGATATTCTTTGAACTGCCTCAATAACGTCGACTTTCCACATCTTCTAATTCCGGTAATTACTTTGATTACCTGCTTATTTTGCCATAATTTTAACTTATCCATGTAATCTTTTCTTTGAATCATATACATCCCCCTTTCCATCTCACCTATTTATAGTATACTTTAAACGCAAAAAATATTCAAGAGTTTTTAAAGTAAGCTTTAAAAACTCTTGAATATTTATATTTTTCAAATCAAACCATAATTATTTCTTTACTAATTTATCCATCATAGCAAACACAAAAGTACAATTCAATCCCACAAGCAATACTGTGAACGTTTCCTCCTTTAAAATTTCCTCTACAGATTCCAAATCTCTAAGATCCCCCATATAACTGCAATATGCCATCATCAGGAAAATTCCGGTCAGGCTTAAACATAACGGCAGACTGTTGCTTCTTCCCTGCCTTACCGTACGTACTATTTGAAGCACATAGACACCAAAACAAAACACTGCTGCCAAAACCATCTGGCCATATAAAAACGGTCCAAATTTATTCAGTGCTAATCCAAATATAGCCTCTCCCTTAACAGTCTGAGAAAAACCATATTTCATCATAGCAGCGCCATATCCCGTTGCCAGTATCACCACTATCGTCATAACAAAATCCCACTTATCCCAGGTCCGAAGTTTCGTCTGGTTCCGAAATGTAAGCCATGTCATCAGCAAACCGATCGGGAATACAATATAAAGCGCTATGTTCGGAATTTGCACACCATCCAATTCAAAGACCAAAAACATCAAAAACGCCGTAAGGATGCACAAGCCCAAGTTAAACACACTCCGCCGTAAATTCTTTCGGATAACTTTTCTTCCTGCCTCTAAGCTTTCCTGTTCCAGTTTCTTTGCAGAAATCTCCGTATCTCTCAGCATACTTACGGTTTTCCTGCACTCCTCACATTCTTTCAGATGCTCCTCTATCCATTCCTTACTTGCCTCCGAGCAGATTTCATCCACATAGGAAGGCAATAAATCCTTTATAATATCACATTCTCTTTTACTCATCCCTGCCACATCCTTTCAACAAAAGCTCCTTGGCCCGGTAAAAGTTCACCCGCGCCCAGTTCTCACTCTTTCCCATGATTTCACCGATTTCCCGGTAGGACAAGTCACTCATGACCCGAAGATACACAACCTCCCGCATGGCATCCGGAAGCTTTTGCAGTTCCTTTAGGCAGTCGATGAGTTCTATTCTGGTAATGGCGACATGTTCCGTATTATCTTTCACCAATCCGGAAGCCTTCTGCTTCAGTTCCTCCGTTTCCATTGGCACCTGCCGCCCTGCCTTTGTCCAGTACTGGTACAACAAATGCTTGGCAATCTGGCACAGCCAGGTGGAGATTTTACAGCTGCCATCAAAACGTTCCAAAGACTCATACGCCCGAAGAAATGTTTCCTGGGTCAAATCCTTGGTAAGCTCCTCATCTTTGCACATGGAATAAAGATAGTGAGATACAATTTTCACATTTTCCCGGTATAATGTTTCCATTGTAAGCCTTCCTGTTTTGTTACTCTCGTCATTAGTTACAAGTATATATCCGTTTGAAAGGGATTTCGTTACAAAGAATTATCAATTATTTTTTTTAAGGCGGGCTATATTGTCTGCCGCTGATAAAATCTGGTTTTGATACTCTGCGATTTCCCTTAAAAATCCGAAAGCGTTCTTCCTTTGATTTTCCTTCACGAATCATTTGTGCATTATGTGTCTCTAAATTTGAAAGGATGGTAAGTTCATTAATGGTGGCATAGTTTCTCACATTGCTGTTTTTGCAAGTTCCGGATTACTCTCACGCCATGCCTTTGCAGTAAATCCAAACAAGGCAACATTTATCAAATCTGCTTCTTCAGCATATGGAAGCCACTGTAAATCTTCCTTGTAATTGCAATTTGGTATAATATAATGCTTAATCGCATTCGTTTGAATAAAATAATTATTTTTAGATAAAAAACGCTTTGCATTCCATTCTATTTTTTGCAAATTGTTTTCTTCTTCTTTTAATCTTTGAAACTCTTTTATTAAATACAATTTAAACACCGGACTAATTGCAGAAGCAAATTCAAATGCAATATCTTTATGTGCATAGGTTCCACCATAGCGCCCTTTTTTGACAAAGATTCCAATAGCATTGGTTGTTTCAATCCATTCACTAACACTTAACACAAATGTATGCAATCCTGCTTGTTGTTTAAAGTGGTCGAATTCGACCACTTTAAAATTTGTATTATAAATTTGCTCCCAAGCTCCTAAAAATTCCAAAGTGTTTCTATTTCGCATCCAATTTTTGATAACATCTGCCGCCCTGGAATCATCCGACTTTGCTGCCGCAATATCCGTAATACAAATATAGTCACTTTGTTCTTCTGTCGTAACCGTAATGGGTAAATTCTGAACTGTTATTACTTTATTTTTTACCATCCGCATCCTCCCCTAAGTCAATCTTCTTTTCTACTAATAGTTGCTGCATTTTAGCATAATACGCTATCAACCGTAAAACATAGTCAGGCATCTGCCTTCTTCCCGCTTCCCACTCTTCCAATGTTCGTAACGGAATGCCCATATAACCGGAAAATTCCGTTCGGTTCATGCCCAGGTCTTCTCTGATTTGTTTTAATTTGTTCATTTGTTTTTCTATTTGTTCTTTCTTTTCCATCTCTGTATCACCACCCCACACATTGTGTGGTTATCATATCACAATACTACTGTTTTTGCAACATAGAAAACGGATGCAAGTTTTTTTCCTGCACCCGTTTACAAAAATCGTTATTTAAGAGAATATACTTTATTTATTCTTACCGGAAAGTCTTTCCTTCGCCTCTTCTACGGTTTCGCCATCCTTTGCGAACAGCTTTTCAATCGCCTTGTCAGACACCTTATTGAAGCCTTCCACTGCGCCTTCTTCGATTTTCTTGTAACCGCCAACCACAGCGTCCTCAATCTTCTTGTAGCCGCCAACTACCGCATCTTCAATCTTCTTATAGCCGTCAACCACCGTTTCCTTAATCATTTCCGGTGCTTCCTTTGCAGCTTCCTTGATTTCTTCCTTCATGTCAACGCCGTTCTTTTCTAACTCATCCATCATCTTTAATACATCATTTTCTGCCATTTTTCTTTTCTCCCTTTTCTATAAACTTGTTTTTTTGTTTCAGTATTTCCTGTTGATGGTGTCAGAATACCAAGGAATTGTTTAAAAGATGTTCGGGAAATGTTGCGAAAATATTAATTTTTGATTTTTCTCACAGGACGAACCACCTGATAGCCCAGCTTTTCCGGATAGTGCCTCTGGTAAATCTGGCACTCCTCTTCGTTCCAGGCATAGCCAAGCTCTGCAGGATCAAAATTAAAAGCCAGTTCTTCCACCGCACTCATAACATCTACGTTCTCTGTCATAAAGTCAAATACCGGATAGGAAAACACCAGATAATCGCTGGCCGGAATTTCTTTTACTGTAAAACCTTCCGGAACTTCGCCGTCATAATCCAGTGGCACGCCGGTTCCGTAAAAATATGTTTTCTTTCCATTCTGAAGCTTCCATCCTGCGGTATGGGCAGTGACAATCGGATGGGCCATTTTGTCCATGCTGGTAACAAACCCGCATACCTCATCACAATCATGGTACTTCCAAAAATCACAATAATTTTCTGCCTTCTCTTCCCATATTCCCAAATATTTATGTGCCGGAATATGCTCTACCCGCACAGCCAGTCTTGTTTCTTCCATAGTTTTTATCCTCGTTTCATCATAATTAGGAAACAGCACATGCTTGTGTACCGTCATTGGTACAGGCTTGTTCTTCTTCCGATAAGCCGCTGGTGTGCACCCATACTGCTCCTTGAAAACTCTCGTCAGAGCTTCCTGGGAAGAAAAACCGTATTTTACAGCAATATCCAGAATCCGTTCCTTCGTATCCCGGATTTCCTCCGTAATTCTGGCAAGCCTCCGTCCCGCAATATAAGATTTCATGGTGAATCCCGTAATGTCATGAAACATTTCGGAACAATACCACGGAGAATATCCCACCGCATCGGAAACCTTTTGCAGTGTCGGCATGTCCTCCATATTTGCCTCAATCCACTCAATCATCTGTTGTACCACTTCTATACTTCGCATGCTCTTCGCTCCTTCCAAAGAAAACAGTACCACTTCTTTGGATAATTTGTTTGATGTTTCTTGGGATGTTAGAAGAAGTCCGGGACTAAATATCCCGGACTTCTCAGACTGTAGACAAAGTGGCATGTGGAATTACCTTCCACACGCCATTTTTCTCTGTTCGTGGCTTGCCACGAAGATTATTTCATGATATGCTCATCATATCGCACTTGGCAGATACTTCTTTTCCTCTCTTCTTTG
>JAGBCB010000052.1 GCA_017938145.1 Lachnospiraceae bacterium | reverse complement strand
TTCGTCAGACCAGAGATTTGCCTCCACCTTCCTTCAGATTTCACCTCACGATGAACACCCTTGGTCTTGGCTGTATCCTTCCCACTACTAGGGCGGATTAGGGACTTTCACCCGTTAGAAACGTGCGCCGCTAGGCGCACAAAACAAAAAGAGGCCGCGGAACACTCCGTGACCTCTTTTATAGAATTCTTTTATCTTCTCCAGCTCTGATCCATCTTTGCTGTAATTTCTACTACATTATCTTTTTTCTTGGAAGCCTGCACTCTCTTCTGCAGTTCTTCGTAATACAAATCTTCATCAAACGGAAGCTCTACAGTCTTTCCGGTGAACGCAGATAAATGCATGGCATTGGAAAGCATAACGCCGTTAATGCCTTCGGCACCGTCTGCCACCATTGGGGTTCCTTCTAAGATTGCCTTGCCCCAGGCATTGATAACACCGACATGCTGCGGATTTTCGCCGTCTGTCTCAGGGTCGTATTCCTGTGTCTTCGGATAACCGAACGGAGAGGTACAGGTCTTGGTAAATTCAGGCTCTGACATTTCAAATTCCCAAACATGCAGTCTGTTGTGCTCTACTAAAAGCTTTGCCTTGTCCATCTGAACCTCAAAACGGTTGCTTCCGCAGGCATCACCGGTGGTGGTAATAAAGGTACCGGTAGCGCCGTTTTCGTATTCTACAAAACAGGTTACGTCGTCTTCTACTTCGATATCGTGCCACTGGCCAAACTTCATGTTAGCATAAACCTTCTTTGGCATGCCGCAAATCCACTGCCACATATCTAACTGGTGAGGGCTCTGGTTTAATAAAACACCGCCGCCTTCGCCAGCCCAGGTAGCTCTCCAGCTGCCGGAATCATAATATACCTGCGGACGGTACCAGTCGGTAATAATCCAGTTGGTTCTGCGGATGTTACCGTACTTACCGGACTGAATCAGTTCTCTCATTTTTCTGTAAACGCAATTGGTTCTCTGGTTGAACATTACACCAAACTTTACTTCCGGATGTGCCGCTGCGCACTCGTTCATTTCACGGATTTGCTTTGTATAAACGCCTGCCGGCTTATCAATCATTACGTGGATGCCGCGCTTGATGCATTCAATGGCATAATGCGGATGGTCATAGTGCGGTGTTTCTACCATGCAGGCATCCAACATTCCGCTGTCTAACATTTCTTCCGCGGTGGTAAAAATCTTTACGGTTTCTTTTAAGTTTTCCTTTGCCCACTGCTGACGCTTCGGACTGATATCTGCCACTGCCACCAGTTCAAAGTCCGGACATTCGCCGTTTGTTACCTTGGTTGCATAGTTGGAACCCATATTTCCGATACCGATAATACCTAACTTAATTTTTCCCATGATACTTCTCCTTTAATTATTCTCTATAACAGCGCCTTTAACGCATTACATGCCACATCAAATGCCGTATCCGAATCCGGATATTTATATTCCGCAACCTGAAGCTCCCTGTCTTTTGCCTCCAAATCACGAAGACCTTCAAATACAGTCAGATGAGGCTCGATTGTCACGTTTTCACCACCCTGTGCCCGAAACTTGTTTACAATTTCCTGCAAGTTTCCGATGCCGGCTCCCGCAGGAACTACCATGCCGCTTTCCTTGGCGTCCTTAATATGTAAATACTTGATGTACGGATGGAGCAGTTCCCATGCTTCTAAAGTATCCTGACCGCACTGGATAAAGTTTGCCGGGTCAAAAATACCTTTCAGTTCCGGTACTTCTTTATGAATTTCCAGACAGCGCTTTGCAACGTCGCCGTAAATATCTTTTTCGTTTTCGTGGCATAAATCAATGCCGCTGTCTTTAGCTGCCTCTACCATTGCCTTCAAACGGCGGATTACCTCGTCATGATACTTTTCCGGTTCTTCCTTTCCCGGCATAAAGAAAGAAAACAGGCGGATGTTGTTACATTCCAGAACCTTGGCAACTTCCAGTGTATGCTTAAATTTTTCAAGATGAGCCTCAAAATCATCGCCGATGCCGATTTTTCCGATAGGAGAACCGATGGACCATACTTTAAGTCCGGCTGCCTCCATTTTTTCATGCACTTCTTTCGCCTTTTCCAATGTGATATCCGATACATTTGTGCCGTCCACATTTCGGATTTCCAACCCCTGTAAGCCGTTGCGCTTCATAGCAACAATCTGCTTGTCGATGCTTCCGGATGCCTCATCCGCAAACGCATATACATTCATAGTTTTCATATTCTTCCTACCTTTCCGGTGTTACCCATTCTCCTGCTGATACTTCCAGTATACCATGTATATTTTTAAATACAATATCAATAAACCACATATTTACATTGCAAAAATAAACATTTTCTGTTACCCTATTAAAAGGAGGAAATACGCCATGAATTATGTGATTACCAGCGCACAAATGAAAACGGAGCACCCGGAAGTGGGCAACGCCGTCATGCACAGTCACGACGCCTACGAAATCTATCTGTTTCAGGACGGCAAAACCGATTATCTGGTGGAAGGAAACAAGTACCGTCTCCGAAAAGGTGATATTATGCTGATGCGCCGGGGTGAATTGCACATCAACAGCATCCGTTCGGATGCTACTTACAAACGGAGCTATATAAATTTTGACATTACTTCCCTTCTTGCGGAAACAGGAAATCTGTCCCTTCTTGACATGTTTGACAACCGCCCTCTGGGCGAATTCAATCACTACAGGGCAAAGGACTTTCCGGAAAACCACTGGCAGGAATATCTGCATACCATTTGTAACGCCAAAACCAAAGAAGAAAAGCTTTGCTTTCTGCTGCCTTTGCTCAGCGAACTGTCCAAATGTTTTCCCCTGCTTCAAAGCAATGCAGCTTCCGGCAGCACAAATCCCGTTATGGATATTTGTAAATATATCAACTCAGACCTTGCAGCAGACCTTTCCTTAGAACAGCTCTCTGCACGGTTTTACTTAAGCAAAACCCACTTGAACCGCTTGTTTAAAGCCAATGTAGGCACCACTGTAGGCCAATATATTAAACTGAAGCGCCTGTTTAAAGCAAAGGAACTGCTTCAGCAGGGAATGCCGCCCACCGAAACCTATTCCCTTTGCGGCTTCCGGGACTACACCACCTTTTTCCGTGCATTTAAAAAAGAATTTAATAAAGAGGGTGTCCCAAAAGTCATGAATTGACTTGAGGGATGCCCTCTTTTCAAGAAAAAAGTGGAGAAGGTTACCAGCCATTCTCCACTTTTGCCTTATTATGTGATATAATAAGACATGCCAACATTTAAAGATTATACT
>JAGBCB010000023.1 GCA_017938145.1 Lachnospiraceae bacterium | reverse complement strand
TGCAAAGAAGAGAGGAAAAGAAGTATCTGCCAAGTGCGATATGATGAGCATATCATGAAATAATCTTCGTGGCAAGCCACGAACAGAGAAAAATGGCGTGTGGAAGGTAATTCCACATGCCACTTTGTCTACAGTCTGAAAAATCCCTGCCGGGTTTGCGGCAGGGATTTTTTTAATTGATTTCTTCGTAATATGCTTTTACGCATATGTCCTGGCTGTAGTCGCCAAAGTACTGACCGAACAGTGTGAGTCCGCCGCAGTTTGCTGTATCTTTCGGCACCGAAAGCTTAAACTCGATGGAACTGTTGTAATCGATGTTTAAGTCATCGATGGTGTGCTTGGAAATGCGGTGGGTTCCGTCAATATAGGTACCGTCTTTGTTGATAATCAGGGTCTTAAGCAGACCGTACTGATTTAACAGGTCCGGCCACCAGGCAGGAGAGAGCATGCCCTTGCGGATACCGTAGTCGCCCGGGCTGATCCACTTGCCGAGAGGAACACCGTTGATTTCGAAGTAAATGTCACTTGGATAGTCTTCGTTGACTTCCGGACATTCCGATGAGATTTCAAAGGAAATCTGCAGCTCTGTTAAGCGCTGTCCTGCATGGAGACGGTTTGGAAGAGTATAAGTAATACTTCCCCAGCCGATCCAGAGGATACCGGCATTGAAACGCTCCGGGAAGGAGAACATCTTCGGATTGTCTAATTCACCGATGATGATTTGCGGAGATGCAAGTCCGCAGGTAGGATGCGCATCGATACTGGTGTAGTGGCCAACAGAAATGTCATCTTTGTAGCATGGCTGTGCAGGCGCCTGCGGAGCGAGGTCAACGATGAGTTTTTCGTGAACCGGCTGGACTACCTTGCGAATGCCACGCTTGCCGGAGGTGGTCTTGATGGTTACCAGACCAGCACCTTCCAGTTTTCCGACATGGAGGGAAATAGCACTGTTGGTAAGACCCAGAGCTTCTGCAAGATCATTCAGGCTTAAATTGTTGTTCTCATATACCAGTTCCAAAATGCGAAGACGCATCGGGGTACTGAGAGCCTTGAATGTTTCTTCTGCTTCTTGTAAAGAATGAAGATAAAGCATGGGACTCCTCCGTTTCTGTGGTTTAAAGCGAAAACTTAAGGTTTTACGCTTTAGTTGAGTGAAATAATAAAGTTTAAGTAAAAAGTTAATTCTTATTATAAATGAAATACATAATTTAGTCAATGGTTAAGTGATAAAGTTTTTACTAAAATGTATTTTAGGCACATTGCACAAAAATGTAAGCGCTTTTTTGACACTTAAATGAAAAATTACTACAGTTACCTATTGACGAAAGGGTGTTTTTAATGATATACTTTAAGAGAAAACGATAACATTTAAGTAAAAACTGAAACAATGACTTGAATAAATCCGAAAGTATTGAAATATTTCAGTTTTAGATGAAACTTAATTTGTTTGATATGTACAAAAAAAGCTAAACGGAGGAGCCAGTTTATGTTTAAATTATTTGTAAACACAAAAAGACAGATGGGTCATATTAACCCGGAAATCCAGGGCCACTTTTCTGAGCATCTGGGCCGTTGCATTTACGAAGGTATTTATGTAGGAGAAGATTCCGAAATTCCTAATACAAACGGTATGAGAAACGACGTAGTTGCAGCGTTAAAAGAAATGAAGGTTCCGGTTCTTCGTTGGCCGGGCGGATGCTTCGCAGATGAATATCACTGGAAAGACGGCATCGGTCCTAAAGAAAGCAGAAAGAAAATGATTAACACCCACTGGGGCGGCGTAGTAGAAGACAACAGCTTCGGTACACATGAGTTTATGGAGCTTTGTAAGCAGCTTGGCTGTAAAACCTACGTAAACGGAAACCTTGGCTCCGGTACCGTTCAGGAAATGAGCGAATGGGTAGAATATATGACCTTTGACGGTGTTTCTCCAATGGCTAAATTGAGAGAAGAAAACGGCAGCAAAGACTCCTGGACCGTTGACTACTTTGGCGTAGGTAATGAAAACTGGGGCTGTGGTGGCAATATGACACCAACCCATTACGCAAATGAATATAGAAGATATCAGACTTATGTAAGAAATTATCATCCGGAGCGTCCAATCCAAAAGATTGCCTGCGGCGCCAACGTAGACGATTACAACTGGACCGACAAGGTAATGGATACCTGCTTCCAGGCACCGGCTTGGCTGCACGGATTCATGGATGGTCTTTCCCTTCATTATTATACACATCCGGGCGGATGGGAGAACAAGGGAAGCGCAACCGACTTTGATGAAGCTATGTGGTACCAGACACTCAATAAGACATTATACATAGAAGAACTTATCAATCATCATACCGCTATTATGGATAAGTATGATAAGGAACATAAGGTCGGACTTATCGTAGATGAATGGGGTACATGGTTTGATGTAGAACCGGGTACAAATCCTGGTTTCTTATATCAGCAGAACACCATGAGAGATGCACTGGTAGCCGGAATTAACTTAAACATCTTCAACAAGCATTGTGACAGAGTAAAGATGGCCAATATCGCACAGATGGTGAACGTGCTTCAGTCCGTAATCTTAACCGAAGGTGCAAAGATGATTCTTACACCTACCTATCATGTATTTAAGATGTATAACTGCCATCAGGGCGCAGAACTGTTAGACAGCTACGTAGAAACCGTAAAGATTGGTACCGAAAAGGATCAGGTTCCAAACTTAACCGAATCCGTTTCCCTCGGCACCGACGGAAAGATTCACATCACTATGACAAACCTTTCTGTAAACGAAGACTATGAAATCGAAGGACTTCTTGCAGATGCAGAAGTAACAGAGGTAAAGGGTACTGTTCTTGTAAACGAGATGCATGCCCATAATACTTTTGATGCACCGGAGGTTGTTAAGGCAGAAAGCTTTGACGGCTGTAAGGTTGTAGACAACAAGCTGGTATTTACTATTCCTGCATGCAGCGTATTGCATCTGGAGGTTACCGTTAAATAACAAGGAGTAATAAAATGAAATTTAATTGGGTTAAAAAATCAATAGCGCTTACGACTCTGTCGGCGATTCTGCTGCAGCCGTGTATGTATGGTGGGGCACAAAATGCGTATGCAGCAGAAGAAACCACAGGAGTTGAAACTTCTTCCACCGCATACAGTGTGGAGCGTCTGGCTACCGGCTATACCAAGGTAAGTGCTGAGTATACCGCTCCGAAGTATGAATACAAGGGAGGAAATGTAGAATTCCAAATCGATAAAGTGCTGGATAAGGCTTATAGCAGTATGATTACAGCAGACAACAAGGGTTATTCCAATGATGTAGTGCAGATGACGGTGGGCGACACTATCGGCCTTAACGTAGATGTACCGGAAACCGCACTGTACTGGATTAATTTTGATTACTTGTCCAATGATGATTCCATTCTTCCGATTGAACTTTCCTTTAAGGTAGACGGTGAGTATCCGTTCTACGAGGCAAGAAACTTAAAGTTTGAAACCACCTGGATTACTGACGGCAAGGCAGATTTAGACCGTTACGGTAACGAAATCGTAACCATGCCGGAAAAGGATAAGCGTTGGGAAAGCAAGTATTTAATGGATGCCAGCTACCGTTACACCGAACCTCTTCTGGTGTACTTAACCGAAGGCTCCCATAACTTTGAAATTGCCATGGGAGAAGGTACCGTATTACTCGGTAACATTTCATTAATGGCTCCGACAGATGTTCCGGAATATGAGGTTCCAAAGGAAGCACCTGGCGAGAACATCATTGAAATCGAAGCAGAAGACTTTTTTGAAAGAAATGACTCCTCCATCCATGCGGCAGGTGAGTATGATTCCAAACTCAGTCCTACTTCCGCAAAAGAAAAGGTGTTAAACATTCTGGATGGCGACTCTTTTAAGACAGCCGGTCAGACAATTACTTACCAGTTTAACGTAACTGCACCGGGTTACTATCACATCGGTATGAACTACCGTCAGGGTGATAAGAACGATTTCCCTGTATATTTAGATGTAAAGATTGACGGTGAACTTCCGAACGAAGCGTTCCGTTCTTATCCGGTGGCTTCCACAAAGAACTATAAGACTTCTACTTTTACCGATGAACACGGCAGAAACTTAAGTGTTTATTTAGACGCAGGTGTACATACCATTTCCTTTACCATCAGTGCCGAAGAATTACGTTTTGCACTGGAAGCGGTAGATGAAATCATGAATGCAGTTAATGACTTATCCTTAGAGGTTACTAAGGTAGCCGGCAGCAACAAGGATAAATATCGTGACTTAAAGCTCACCAGATACATTCCGGACGTAGAACATCGTCTGTATTCCTGGGTGGACCAGTTAAATGCCCTGTTGGAACAGGCAGCTGCACTTCCGGGTGTGGATGCAGAGAACGGTGCTGATGTAGCAGCTTTTGCATATCTCGGTATTGCTGCTAAGCAGTTAAAGACTCTTGCAGAGGAGCCGGATGAACTCGTTTACCGTGTAGACGAATTATCCAACAGTTCCAACTCCATCAACACACAGATTGCAAATTTCGTAGATATTATCAATGACAACATTCTTTCCATTGACCGTATCTACTTATATCAGGAAGAAGCAGAGCTTCCGGACGGCCTTGGATTTTTCCAGTCCATCTGGTTGGCAGTTAAGAGATTTTTCTACTCTTTCTTCGGCCAGTCTTACTCTGCAACCAATGTTAATAAAGAGCATATCCAGGTTTGGGTAAACCGTCCTCGTCAGTATGTAGAAATTATGCAGAAGATGATTGATGAACAGTTTACACCGGCCACCGGCATCAAGGTTGATTTATCCCTCATGACCGATGCCAACAAGCTGGTTCTTTCCAATGCATCCGGAGATACACCGGATATTGCAACCGGTCTGAACTACGCGCTACCGTTTGAACTCGGTACCCGTGGCGCCCTGGTTGACTTAACCAAGTTTGACAACTACAAAGAAGTATTCGGCAGATACTGCGAAGGTATGCTGGTTCCGAGTGTTATCGGTGACGGACTTTACTCCCTGCCGGAAACAATGAACTTCTACCTTATGTTCTATCGTACCGACGTTTTAGAAAAAATCGATTTGGAAATTCCGGAAACCATGGACGAATTAATCGCCATGCTTCCTGACTTACAGATGAGAGGCTTAAACGTATGTTACCAGACAGCACCGATGGCAGGTATGAGAAACTACCACGGTACCACTCCTCTGATTTTCCAGAACGGTGGTCGACTGTATGGCAGAACTGCACAGGATTTAATGCTTGACAGCGAAGAATGTGTAGAAGGTTTAACCCAGTTAACCGAATTATTTACCTTATATGATTTGCCGGTAGACGTACCAAACTTCTATCAGCATTTCAGAAACGGTGACTTACCGGTAGGTTTTGCGGATTTCAACTCCTATAACCTGATTTTAAATGCAGCTCCTGAAATTGCAAACTCCTGGGGCGTTGCACTTGTTCCGGGTATTAAAGATGAAGAAACCGGTGAAATCCTCCGTTATATGTCCGGCGGTGCCGAAAGTACCATCATGTTTGCATCCAACGATGAAAGAGAGCAGAAGGCCTGGAAGTTTATGGACTGGTGGTCCAGTGCCCAGGTTCAGGCAGAGTTCGGACAGATGCTTCAGATTATGTACGGTGATGAATATATTTGGCCAACCGCAAACTTAAAAGCATTCGAAATGCTTCCGTTCCCATCCGCTGATAAGGAAGTGGTTCTGGAACAGGCAACCTACATCTTAGAAGCCCCAAGATTATTGGGCGGCTATATGTTAGAGCGTGAAATGAGTAATATTTTCAATAACGTTGTTGTAGATGGTGAAAATCTTCGTTCCCGTATTGATGATGCAGTAAAAATTGTAAACCGTGAAACCAACCGTAAGCTGGAGGAATTCGGCTATATCGACAGTGAAGGCAACATTATCAAAGAATACATCGTACCGTCCGTAGATACCGTACGTGAAATTCTTGGTCGATAAGGGTAGAGAGGGGAAAAGCAATGAGTAAAAAGAAAACCTGGTCCAAGGTAGCCAGAAAATCTCAACAGAATAAAGCCGGCTACGCCTTTTTAGGACCTTATACCGTATTGTTTGCAACCTTCATTGTGGCGCCGGTTGTTATGGCAGTAATTCTGTCCTTCACAAACTTTGATACTATTCAGTTTCCGAGCTTTGTAGGTTTCCTGAATTATATCAACTTATTGACCAGTGATGAAGTGTTCATGCAGTATGTTTTACCGAACACTGTAAAATACGCTATCATCGTCGGTGTGGGTGGTTATGTTTTATCCTTCCTGCTGGCGTGGGCACTGGCTAACTTAACCAAGTGGCCAAGAACCATTTTAGCATTGATTTTATATTCTCCGAGTATGACGGCCGGTGTTGCCATGTCCGTACTTTGGAAGATTATGTTTACCGGCGACCAGACCGGTTACATCAACAGCTGGCTGATGGAAATCGGCATCATCAACGAACCGATTGTCTGGCTGACCAGCGGCCAGTACTTACTTCCAATCGTAATCATCATCGGTTTGTGGAGTAGTATGGGCGTAGGCTTCTTATCCATCCTGGCAGGTCTCTTAAATGTAGACGAAAGCTTATACGAAGCGGCTGCCATCGACGGTGTAAAGAACCGTTTCCAGGAAATGATTTATATCACAATTCCTAGTATGAAGCCGCAGATGCTGTTCGCAGCCGTAATGCAGATTGTAGGTGCATTCCAGAACGGTTCCGTCAGCACCATGCTTGCCGGCAACCCGACACCGGGTTATGCTGCACAGCTTATCGTAAACCATATCGAAGACTACGGTTTTATCCGTTACGAAATGGGTTACGCAGCAGCAGCTTCCGTAGTGTTACTGTTAATTGTTCAGGTATTCTCCAAACTGAGTTCTAAACTCTTTGGCGAAAATGATTAAGGAAGGAGGAAAAACAAATGGCTGCATATAAGGGACATAGAATGAACCCTGATAAATTTGAAAAAGGTCAGATTAAGCTGTATCTGTTTGTAATTCCTTTGGCCCTCATTACGGGACTTCCGATCGTGTACATTATTTTCCACGCTTTTAAGCCAATGGAAGAGTTGTTCGCATTCCCGCCAAAGTTTATTACAACACATCCGACTTTAGATAACTTCAGACAGTTATTTAAGGCATCCCGCGCTGCAGGTATTCCGCTGAGTAAGTATTTATTTAACAGTGTGCTTATTACCGTAAGCGTTGTATTCTCCTCCATGATTTTATCTTCTGCAGCAGCTTATGCCATGTCGAAGTTAAAATTCAAAGGAAGAGACTTTATCTTCAACATCAACCAGTTGGCGCTGATGTTCGTACCGGTAGCAGTTATGATTCCAAGATACCTGGTAGTAGAGTTCCTTGGACTTACCGATACCTACTGGTCCCAGATTTTACCGCTGATTCCGCTTCCGGTTTCTGTCTTCCTGTTAAAGCAGTTCGTAGACACCGTACCGGATTCCTTAATCGAGGCGGCATACATGGACGGTGCAACCGAACTCCATGTTTACTTTAAAATTATTATTCCGATGATTAAACCGGCTCTTGCCACCGCTGCAATCTTAGTATTCCAGCAGGTATGGAGCAATCTGGAGGCATCCAACTATTATATTAGTGATGAAGGCTTAAAATCGCTGGTGTTCTATATGAATACCTTGGCCAGTGCCAACGGTAACAGCGTAGCCGGTCAGGGTGTACAGGCGGCGGCATCCTTGCTTATGTTCCTGCCAAACTTAATCCTGTTCTGCTTCTTACAGAATAAGGTTATGAACACCATGGCTCACTCCGGTATTAAATAGTAAAGAGAGGACGACACATGAACAAGAAAGTAAGAAAGCTTTTCGTCTCATTGTTGGCACTTCTCTTAACAATGGGATTTTTCACAGAACCGGTATCTGCTTTGGCAGACTCCCCATACAAAACCTATACAGTGGACGGTTACGGTTCTGTTATTGAAACACAAACAGCATATCTTCCTTACGGAACCCTCAACAAGTTTGGTGATGAAACTTTAAAGGCTCCGACCGATTTCACCATTTTGGATGACGGCACCATGTACATCTTAGACAGCGGTAACAAGAGAATCATTGTTACCGATATCGAGGGTAACTTACATGGCATCATCGGTGAAGGAACTTTGGTAAATCCAAAGGGTATGTATGTTACGGAAGACCGTACCTGTTACGTGGCTGACCGTGATGCCAGAATGGTCTGGGTATTCGATAAGGACGGTAACTTAATCCAGTCCTATGACAGACCAACCGAAGCAATGTACGGTGAAACCCAGGACTATCTTCCGGTAAAAATTGTTGCTAACAAGTCCGGTACCATTTACGTTATTTGCGAATCCAATACCAACGGTATTGTACAGCTTTCTCCGGTAGATAACGGAACCTTCCTTGGTTACTTCGGTACCAACGCAACCGATCCATCCATCTGGAGAATCATCTGGAGAAGTATCTTACCGGATTCCGCAAGAGCAAAGATGCTTGGTAATATTCCGGCAACTCCGGATAACATGGCAATCGACGAAAAGGGTATCATCTACACCGTAACCAGAGGTGAAGGTCAGGGTACTTTAAAGCGTTTAAACATTGCCGGTTCCAACATGATTGAGCTGGAAAACGGCGCTTACGACGACGTTCCGGCGGCGGTTACCACAGGTAACCATGACAACGTATACGTAGTATCCCAGCAGGGTTACATTTACGAATACACCAACGAAGGTGAACTTCTCTTCGTATTCGGCGGCAGTGATGACGGTATGCAGCGTATCGGTCTTTCCACAAAGGCTGAAGCAATCCAGACCGACCACAACGACAGAATCTACGTGTTAGACTCCGATAAGAAGCAGGTTATCATTTATACACCAACCGAGTTCACCAATCATTTACACGAAGCACTGTACTTATTCTCTAAGGGCCGCTACACCGAAAGTAAAGAGCCTTTAAACGAAGTGCTCCGTATGAACAACCTGTTTGACTATGCAAACATGGCAATGGGCAAGACTCTCTTTAAAGAAGAAAACTACGAAAGCTCCATTGAATATGCAAGACTTTCCAAGGACAAGGAAACCTATTCCGACTCCTTCTGGGAAATCAGAAATGTATGGTTAAAGCAGAATCTGGCCACCGTATTTATTCTTTGTATTGTAGCATTTGTGCTGGCAAAGGTAATCGGTGCCTTAGATAAGAGAAAACATATTCTTGATCCGTTTAGAGCCCTTTGGGATAAAATCCGGAGCAAGAAGATTATCAAGCAGATGGGCTACATTTTCTTCTTCATGAAGCACCCAATCGACGGCTGCTACGGCATCCGTAAGGAGGGCAGAGTATCCGTACTCAGTGCAAACCTTCTGCTGGTTATCGGTATGATTGAGTATATTATCAACAAGTACTTCTGTGGCTTCCTTTTTAAAATGGTAAGAGAAGGAGAGTACGACATTTTATCCGATATCGGATTTATCGTACTGGTACTTGTGCTGGTAGTAAGCTGTAACTACTTAATGTGTACCATTAACGATGGTGAAGGTAGATTTAAACAAATTTACTGTTCCCTTATTTACAGCTTCGGTCCATATTTGATTCTTCAGCCGATTTTATTTGTATTGTCCCATGTGGTAACCATAAACGAAGAATTCTTCGTAAGCTTTGGTAACCTGGCAATGCTTGTATGGGTAGGCGTACTGATTTTCATATCCATTAAGGAAATCAACAACTACTCCGTAAAAGAAACAATCGTAATTATTGGCCTGACGATATTTACTATCCTGATTGTATGTCTCCTGGCATTCATCATTTATGTATTATCTTCTCAGGTAATCGATTTTGTTGAGTCTATTTTCAGAGAGGTGGTGTACAAGATTGGCAACTAATATGAAGAAAAAACTGATTTGCTTCCTTCTTGTATTTGCCCTGGGTCTTGTACCTGCATTAGCACAGGCCGGTGTTTTAACTGCAAACGCAGCTAAGGAACCGGTGGCAACGGTTACCGACTGGAAGGAAACTCACAAAAAGATTGCAGAAAACAGCAAGTTCAATCTTTATGTATGTGAAGATGATTTATCCCTTGTGGTAGAAGATAAAGCAACCGGTCATTACATGGAGTCTTCTCCAAGCTATGACGACGGTGCAAACAACAAGACCTGGCAGGCTTACCTTGCTTCCGCAGTGGTAATTACCTACATTCAGGGAAATACCGATACCAAGCAGGCAGACCTGGTAAAGGATAACGTACAAAAGAAAATTAATTATACCGACAACGGTTTTGAAGCAGAGCTTTACTGGACCAAGTATAAGTTTGGCGTTACTTTAAAGGTTGAGCTTACCGATGACGGTCTGGTAGCAACCATTCCGGATGAGTCCATCATTGAACACAGTGATACCTACATCGGTACCCTGGCAATTTATCCATGTATGGGTGTTTCCTACTTGGATCAAAAGGAAGGCTACATGTTCATTCCGGACGGTAACGGTGCCCTGATTTATCTGGAAGATAACGAAAAGCGTTTCAATACCGGTTATTCTTCCATGATTTACGGCGACGATATCGGTTTTACCGAATCTTCCGTAGCAAACCTGCTTTGGGGCAGATATGAAATGTTAAATGACCAGAACTTAACACTGGCTCCGGTATACGGCATTGCCCATACCGATGATGACATGGCTTATCTTGCCATCGTGGAAGACGGTGCAGAGCGTGCCACCATCGAAGCACAGCCAAACGGTGTGAATGTTCAGTATAACCGTGCTTATGCAAAGTTCTTACTTCGTAAGCGTTATACACAGCCAACCAGTAACAATTCCACTTCCGGTTCCTTCCACCTGGTGGAGGCGGACAGAAGCCATTCCGATTTAACCATGCGCTTCCTGTTCTTAAACGGTGAGGACGCAAATTACTGCGGTATGGCAAATGCGTATCGTGAGTACCTCTTAGACAGAGGCGAGCTGGTGATGCAGGAAGACAATTCCTACCGCACCCGTATCGACTTCCTGGGCACCGAGAGAGAAGATTTCTTAATCGGCACCAAGACAGTTACCATGACTACCGTGGAAGATATTTATGAAATCTATGAAGATTTGGCCGGTGTTGGTGTCACCGACTTGTTCTCCCTTTACAAAGGCTGGCAGAAGGGCGGTCTTTATGACCTCCCAATCACCGCCTATAAAGCGGATAAGAAGATTGGTAGCACTAAGGAGCTGACACAGTTAATCAAGGATGCGGAAAGCAAGAACATTTCCTTCTTCCTGTATAACGATGCACTCCGCATCAATCCGGACGAACAGAATGCTACCTTCAATGTAATTAAGAAGGTAAATAAAAAGGTATTTGAAGAAAGTACCTACAAGGAAGTGTACGATACCTTCCGTTACTTAACTCCAACCAGAAGTAATACTTTATTAAACAGGTTTGCAAAGAGCTATACCAAGCAGGGGGTTGGCAATGTTGCCCTGGCAGGTATTACAAATACACTGTTTACTTACACCTACAGTAATGTGGCATACTCCAGATTCCAGGCAGCTGACTCCTATGTAAAGGCTGTTGAAGAACTGGATGCTTCCACAAAGCTGGTTATGGAAGAACCGTTCGCATATCTTTGGAAAAATGCAGAAGCATTTATCGATATGCCGGTGTACATGTCCAACTACTTATATGAAGATGAGAGCGTACCGTTCTTATCCATCGTATTAAAGGGTGTTATGCCGGTTTATGCGGATTACGTAAACTTTGAAGCAAACAAAGAAGAATTCTTCTTAAAGCTGATTGAGACAGGAAGCTATCCTTCCTTCTATATCACCAAGGAGAGTGCGGCAGATTTAATCAACACAAATTCCTCTGATATTTACAGTTCCCAGTACGACGTATACAAGGATGAAATTCTTCAGTATACATCCGAACTGAAAGCAGTAAATGAAGCAGTTGCAGGTGCGGTAATTACCGGTCATCAGATTTTAGACAACGGTGTACGCATCGTAACCTACAGCAACGGCACACAAATTTACTTAAACTACAGCAGTGCAGCCCAGACAGTGGATGGCGTGAGCATTGATACAATGTCCTATAAGGTGGTGGGCCAGGATGAGTAAAAAAGAGAAAAAACAGAAAAAACCAAAAATCAAAGTAGGTAAGTTAGAGAAGAGAGAGGCGAGAGCCGGTTATTTCTTCACACTTCCTTGGGTCATTGGTGTGATTGCATTCCTGCTGGTACCGCTGGCACAGTCCTTTAAGTTTATGTGGTACAACATCCGTATCACTCCAATGGGCATGATTTACAACTACATCGGCATCGGAAACTTCACCAATATCTGGCATGAAGATCCGGAATTCCCGCAGCAGCTGGTTACCTACATTTGGCAGACCTGCCTGGAGGTGCCGATTATCATCGTATTCGCCCTGATGATTGCCATCATGTTAAACGGCAAAATTAAGATGAGAGCGTTCTTCCGTCTGATTTTCTTCTTGCCGGTTATTATCGTAAGTGGTCCGGTAATGAACATGCTGGTTAGCGAAGGTGCTGCAACCATTCCTTCCATGAACGTGCAGTCCATCGTGGCAGCCTTCGATGTATTCTTCCCAACCAGTGTGGCAGAATCCATCGGTGAAATGTTCTCTAACATGATTATGACACTCTGGTATTCCGGAGTTCAGATTCTGATTTTCCTCTCTGCATTGCAGAAGGTGGATCCGGCTTTATACGAAGCAGCAAAAATCGACGGTGGTTCCGGTTGGGAATGCTTCTGGAAGATTACACTGCCAACCATGAAGCCAATGATTTTATTAAATGCAGTTTATACCGTTATTTTCTTATCCGGTAACGAACAGAACACACTGATTACCATGATTGAATCCGCGATGTTCTCCGGTACAAAGGAAAAGGGTTACGGTTATGCATCTGCCATGGCATGGTTATATGCCATTGTAATTACCCTGATTGTTGGCCTCTTTGCTTTAATGCTCGGTTCCAAGAAGGACGTATACGACAGAAAAGCCAAGAAGTTCAAGAAGTTACAGAAGAAAGAAGAAAGAATGAAGAGAAGAGTAATAAGGAGGGGAGAACGTCATGCCAAGAAAGTTGCGCGCAACAGCCGCAGATACACAACCTATGACGGCAGCGGAGACTATTAAGAAAAAGTTTACCAAAGAAAAGCTGCATAAGTTTGTATTTGGTACAAGAGAGCGTCAGGGTCTTGGACAGCAGATTGCCGTTTACGGTCTCCTGATTATTATCGGATTCATTTTTATCTACCCGATTTTATACATGATAAGCACCAGCTTCATGGACAGAAACGACCTGCTTGACAGTTCCGTAAAGTGGCTTCCGAGTTCCCTTTACATCCAGAACTATATCGCAGCGGCCAAGTCCATGGACTTCTGGAAAACCCTTGGCAAGGGTGTAATTATTGCCGGCGTGCCAACCCTGTTCAATGTGTTGACAGGTATGATTGTCGGCTACGGCTTCGCAAGATATGACTTTAAGCTTAAGAAGCTGTTTATGGGTATCCTGTTGTTCTCCTATATTTTACCGGACCAGGTTACCATGATTCCTACTTATGTGCTTTACAATGACATGGGAATACTCGGTACGATTTGGACCTTCGTACTCCCTGCATTGTTGGGTAACGGAATAAACTCAGCGATTTTTATCCTGATCTTTTATTCCTTCTTCAAGCAGGTACCTAAGGTGCTGATGGAAGCTGCGTATATCGACGGAGCAGGTCACTTCAAGGCCTTCTTCAAGATTGCCATCCCATCCGCGGTTCCTGCAATTATCACCGTGTTCCTGTTCTCCTTTGTATGGTATTGGAACGAATCCTACTTAACTGAAATGTACGTACAGGGCTTGACCACAAAGAGCGAGTGGACCAACCTGGTAATCCAGTTAAAGAACTTCGACTCCAACTACAGCACAAGGGCAACTACCGGTGATATGGCAACCTCATTAAATGAGTCGGTACGAATGGCTGCAACGTCTCTTAGTATTCTGCCATTGTTCCTGATGTACTTAGTACTGCAGAGACAGTTCATCGAGAGTATCGACCGAACCGGTATTACCGGAGAATAAAAAGCTTTAAGGAGGCTAAATATGAAAAAGAATTATTGGAAGAAGCTGTTAGTGTCCATGACATTAGTAGCGAGCATGCTCATTGGCGTAGCAGGCTGTGGCGGCGATAAGTCCGGCGATGCTAACCCAACACAGGGAGCAACCAGCGGGGAGAAGACCGACGACAAGCAGGGCGGTTCCGCAACAAAGGATCCTGTTAAGGTAGAACCTGTAAATGTATTCGGCGATTACAATGTAACAACCGACAACATTACCTTAACTTACTGGCACTATGAAGACCAGGGTATGGCAGACAGAATGTGTGAAGCATTCATGGAACTGTATCCAAACATCACTGTTGAGAACAAGGTTATCTCCGATATGAGTACTGACCTGTCCGCAGCAGCTGCAGCAGGTACCTTCCCAGACGTATTCGAAGGTACAGACTCCGATACTGCTCTTGCAAACCTTTACTGGGCAGACATCACAGAGTACTGGAACGCAGACCCTGAAAATCAGAACTTAATGCCTACCATCAACGAGTATGGTATCGGTATGTTCGATACTTCCGTTCGTTTCGCAGCTCCAATGAGATACTGGCCAAGTGCTGTATTCATTGACAGAAACGTAATCGAAACCCTCAACCTTGACATGCCACGTACCGACTGGACATGGGAAGAAATGATCCAGCTCATCAAGGACGCTACTCAGTACGATCCTGATATGCAGTACTTCGGACTTGGTTACTACAACAGACTTGACTCCTTATACGGTATCGCTGCTGTATCCAAGGATGTTAGACAGATTAAGGGTGAGTTCGGTTTCAACGGCGAAGATTTCGACCTTCAGTACTGGGCAATCGGTGAGCAGCAGTTCTCCGACCTTAAGCTTGCAGGTTACGTAGCTCCTCAGCAGTCCACTCAGGAAATGGAAGACTGGACTGGTGACTGGGATACATGGTTTGGTGCAACCGGCCGTGTAGCAGTATTCTCCGAAGGTTTCTGGACATACCAGAATTTATGGGGCGTTGAAGGCTATCAGGAACAGTACGGCCTTGACATCGTTCCTTATGTAACTCCAAACGTAATTGACGAAAAGGAACACAACGTTATTGCAACTATGTACATGGGTGGTGTATCCACTTCCTGTAAGTATCCTTTAGAAGCTTACTTACTTCTTAAGTTCATGGGTTGGGGCGTTGACGGTTGGAAGGTTCGTAACGAAATTTACGCAGATACCACCATCACAAACGATTCCGGCACACCTTTAAAGAACGCTCAGATGCCAGTGCCTCTTACTCTTAATGAAGAAGTTTGGGCAGGTTACAAGGCTCTGTTCCCACAGGATGAAGACAGAAAGCCTTACTGGGATGACTATTTTGCAAGTATTACCCGTCCGGTTCCTTACGGCTGGTACAGCATTGCAGGTTACTGGAACTTCTGTGACCAGTACTTCAACAGCATCGGTATTCACGACTTAGTAGATAACGGTACTGCAAAGGCAGCTGACTACACAGAAGAAGCTACACGTCAGGCTAACTACTACCATGCAGACGCTATGATTACATACTTTGGACCATCCGGTTACAACGTATTATCTGATGCAGAACTTGCTAAGTATCAGGCAGTAGTTGATTCCTTCTTGAACTAATTCAATCTTTACTTCGGAACGGTGCGGAGGCTGCGTGCAGCTTCCGGGGTTCCGGAGAAATAATAAAAAATATGAAGGAGAAATATTATGAAAAAGAGATTGTTAAGCGTAATTCTTTGCGCAGCAATGGCAGTTTCCATGATGGCCGGCTGTGGTGACAAGAATCAGACAACTGATCCTACACCAACAACCGCTCCAACAGCGACAACTGCTCCGACAGAGGCACCTGCTGATCCAACAGCAGCGCCAACAGAAGCGCCAACAGCAGCTCCGACAGAAGCTCCTGCCGGTGAAACACTTCCTGAACCTGTTTACTATGTAGGAATGGAAGATGCAACAGGTCTTAGTGCAAGAGAAAAGGGCACAGGTTCCGTTATGGATGAAAGAGTTCCTGCAGTTGATAAGGAACTTATCTTTACAAACGGTGTTAAGGGTAACTGTTTATGGTTAGACGGTACCTTTGGTGCACAGGTTGATGCAATTGAGCCAATCAACACAGATACTTACACACTTTCCTTCTGGGTATGGTGTGCAAGATTTGCAACTTATTCCACAACTCTTCAGTTTGGTAACGGTATGGCAGACGGTGCTACAGAGCACTGGTTAAGCTTTACTACACCGGATGCAGGTACTACTTATCCACAGCTTTGGAACAGAAATGCAGCGGTAGGTACCTGGCCAAATCCATCCTACGAAGCAGAAAAGTGCTATGCAAGAAAGCAGTGGGCACACATCGCTTTAGTATGTGATGAAACAGATTTAATTGATTTAAACGGTAACATGGTATTAAATGCTAAATTATACGTAAACGGTATTCCATCCGAAAACGTAATCCAGATCGTTCCTGGTCTCTTTACCGGTGACAAGGCAACTACAGACTGGAGATTCTTACTCGGTGTTAACCCTTGGGATGCTATCATGAAGGGTGCTATCGACGAAATTTATGTATTTGACGAAGCTTTAACAGCTGGTCAGGTTGCTACTCTCTATGCAGACGGTGATGCTAAGGCAGTTCCTGCAAAGTCCACAGAACCTGAACCTGAAGTAATCAGAGATTACACAGCAACAGTAGCTTCCGGTACAATTATCGGTAATGTAGACGGTTCTTCCGTTTACGGTGACGCTTATACTGAAATTAAGGAAGTTGGCGTTGGCGAAACAGTAGCAGTTAAGTTTAAGAACTATGTTCCTTCTAAGTTAAATGCTGAAGGCAAGAACGTATATGACTTTGCAAATACCTTCTCCTTAATTCTTCAGAACGTAGCAGAAGGTCACTCTACAGCAGACAATGCTGAATACAAGGAATACGCAGTTATTTCTGGTAGCGAAGGTTATGAATCTGCAGCTAAGATTTCTGACTTAAATGTAACAAGAAATACATTTAACCAGTTCAATCCAAAGAACTTTACAGCAGACTCTGACTTAGCTAACTACACAATCGGTATTACAAACAATGGTACAACTGCAAAGGTTACTGTTAAGGCTAACTGTGCAGACGCAATTGTTCGTTACATTGATATTGAAGAGATTCCGGTTGACGGTCCTCTTTTCTACACATTAACAACTAACGGTTCCTTCATTGATGTTGCAGCTGATGATCCTGTAAACGGTTTCGTTCTTGGTAATACAGACTGCACTACACCTTGGTGGTCCGAGTTTACTGAGCCTGTAAAGGTTGAAGCAGGTACATCCAAGAAGCTTCACTTCAAGAACTACACCAGCGGTGCAAACAACTGGAACAACTTTGCTGTAATTTTACAGAACATTGCAGGTGCTCATTCTGCAGATCCTGCATCCACATTAGCTAATGATCCTGCTTATAAGGAATATGCAGTACTTCGTGCAGATAACTGGGGTTGGAATGCAACAGCAGATACAGGTAACCTTGCAGCTCTTGGTTGGACATTAGAGTGCAACTGGAACTGGGATACCTTCAAGTCCGATATGAACGGCGCAGATGTATTCTTAGAAGTTAAGAATAACGGCACAACAGCAGAAGTAATTGCTAACGTAATTACTAAGGCTGGCGTAGCTTATACTCAGAAGTATGCAGATATCGCAGTTGACGGTGATTTATATTACTGCTTAACCGTAGATAATGCATGGATTGAAATTAAGGGTGAACCGGTTGGTACTATGGATTGCGCTACCGGTTGGTGGACAACATTCACTGAGCCTTTAAAGATTGAAGCTGGTACAAGAGAAAGAGTTCACTTCACAAACTACACCAGCGGTGCAAACAACTGGAACAACTTCGTTGTAATTTTACAGAACATTGCACATGCTCATTCCGCAGATCCTGCATCCGCATTAGCAAATGATCCTGCTTATAAGGAATACGCAGTACTCCGTGCAGATAACTGGGGCTGGAATGCAGTAGCAGATGCCGGCAACCTTGCAGCACTTGGCTGGACCTTAGAAGCTAACTGGAACTGGGATACCTTCAAGTCCGATATGCAGGGTGCAGATGTAGTACTTGATATCTTCAACAATGGTACAACAGCAGATGTTATTGCTACAGTAACAACAAAGACAGGTACTGTTTATACTCAGAAGTACTTAAATATCGCAGTTGACGGTGATTTATATTACTGCTTTACTGTTGATAATGCGTTCCTTGATATTCACGGTTCCTCTCTTGGTGCTATGAACTGCTCTACAGGCTGGTGGACAGAGTTTACTGATCCAATTAAGGTTGAGGCAGGAGAAACAAAGAAGGTTAACTTCAGAAACTACACCAGCGGTGCAAACAACTGGAACAACTTCGTTGTAATTTTACAGAACATTGCAGGCGCACATGCAGCTGATGATACAAACGGTTATAAGGAATACGCAGTACTCCGTGCAGATAACTGGGGCTGGAATGCAACAGCCGATACCGGTAATCTTGCAGCACTTGGCTGGACATTAGAGTGTGACTGGAACTGGGATACTTTCAAGAGCGATATGAACGGTGCTTTAGTTGAATTAACCATTACAAACAATGGTACAACAGCAGATGTTGTTGCAAAGGTTACAACGACAGCAGGTACTGTTTATAACCAGAAGTACTTAAATATCGCAGTTGATGGTGATTTATATTACTGCTTCACAGTAGACAGTGCATACATCTCCATCTTCGAATAATCCCTACGGATTACAAAGTTAAAGTAAAAGTTTAAAGTAAAAAGTTGAGTAAAAGTTAAGTGAATATGGCCGCTCCGGAAACGGATTTCGAATCCGGAGCGGCTTTTTCCTTAAAGAGAGTCAAATGCAGATATGACAGTACTGGTGAAAAAATCATCAGTGGTGCAATATGTGTATTTGAACACAAACTGTAGAGGGAAAGTTAAATTGATTATTTCAGGAGGAAAAATCCTCTGCCCGCATGCGGGCGGGCATTTTCCTCCGGAAAACAGGGAGGATAAAAAAATGGCAGAAGCAAGAAGAAACGGAGTATTAACAGACTTTAACATTCCATGGATTGAACAACGTGCCGACCCGTATGTGTATAAGCATACAGACGGAAGCTACTATTTTACAGCATCCGTTCCGGCTTATGATAAAATTATTTTAAGAAAGGCGTCCACCTTAAACGGTCTGCGTGATGCAGAAGAAACCGTAGTTTGGACCAAGCATGAATCCGGCGAAATGAGCCGTCATATCTGGGCTCCGGAGCTTCACTTTTTATTCGGAAAGTGGTATATTTATTTTGCGGCAGGAGAGCAGGACGATATGTGGAAAATCCGTCCGTTCGTATTAGAGTGCCAGAGTGATGACCCGATGGCAGGTCCTTGGGTAGAAAAAGGCAAGATGCAGCGCAGCGATGATGATATTTATTCTTTCGAAGCATTTTCTCTGGATGCTACCATTTTTGAAAACAAGGGCGAGTATTACTACATCTGGGCAGAAAAGGTTAGCGTTGGTATTCAGATTTCCAACCTGTACATAGCAAAGATGGAATCCGCAACCAAGCTTGCAACCGCACAGGTGCTTCTTACCACTCCGGATTACGACTGGGAGCGAGTAGATATCTGGGTAAACGAAGGTCCGGCAATTGTAAAGCATGACGGTCGCATCTTCATGGCATATTCTGCCAGTGCAACAGGTGAGTGCTACTGCGTAGGCTTAATGAGTATCGATGAAAACGACGATATCTTAGACCCTAAGGCTTGGAAGAAGGAGCGTTATCCGGTGCTTCGTTCCGATAGAGAAAAGGGCTTCTACGGTCCTGGTCACAACAGCTTTACCAAGGACGAAAACGGTAAGGATGTATGCGTATTCCATGCCAGAACCTATCTTGAAATCGAAGGCGATCCGCTGTATGACCCGAACCGTCATGCTATGTTGATGAACGTGACCTGGGATGAAAAGGGTTATCCGGTATTTGACTATAACAACATGGTAAAATTCTAGGAGGATTTTATGAAGAAGAAATTTTTAGGCATTCTTTTGGCAACAAGTTTTTGCGTGGCTCTTGCGGCCTGCGGCGGTGACACTCAGACAGATGTAACACCGACACCGGAGGCAGGAGTAGCCGATGCGACAGTAACTCCGGAACCGACAGAAGCAGCTCCTGCAGTGGATGAGGGTACAACCAATACCATGACAGAGGACATGATTTCCATCACCGTGTCTACCAATAAGACTTCTTATGAAGCAGGAGAAAAAGTCTACTATACGATTCAGATTGAAAATAATCACGAGTTATATGTAGTAAATAAGTCCACCATCGAATACAAAAACACCGCCGGTCTGGTGGCGGCAAATACACTTTCTATGCCGACAGAGCTTCCGCAGGTATTCTTTGGTGAAAGCTATGAAATTCATGGTGAATTAATCGGTAATGACTCTACTTTCCCGGTAACAGGAGAAGTACCTGCCGATACAGCGCCGGAATACAGTGCAGACCCATATAACGGAACAAAAACAACAGAGAAGATTTCTGTGGTAAAGACCAATAAAACGGTTACCCTCCGCCCATATGTAGAATTTATGTATGGTGGTCAGAGAGTAATGGTCCGTGCCATTGTAGATTTAAGTCTTGGTATGGAAAAAGGCAAGTTTGGTCTGAGCGAATATGTTGGTGCAAAGCGTACTACCTGTCATGACCCATCCATTTTTAAGGATGTGGACGGCACCTATTATATTTATGGTACCCATATGACTATGAGTTCCACAAAGGATCTTCTTAACTGGACTAATCAGGACAATGCATGGCGTAATGCATTTGATAATGCAACCAGAGATAAAATCAAAGAGTGGAATAAGGATTCCGGTTCCTGGTATGGATATCTTTGGGCTCCTGATATGATTTATAACGAGGCTATGGGTAAATACTGCTATTACTTAAGCGCTAACGGTGATACCTGGAAGTCTAATATTGTAATGTTAACTTCCGATTCTGCTACCGGTCCTTTTGAATATGCAGGAAGCGTTGTATACGGTGGTTTCACTGCAGAAGACTGGACTCAGACTGATGCAGACGAAGTGCTTGGAACAACCACACTTCCGGACCGCTACATCAAGCAGGGTATTAAGAATGGCAAGTGGGGCGATGCTTGGCCAAACTGTATCGACCCAACCGTATTTTATGATGACGAAGGAAACTTATGGATGGCTTATGGTTCCTGGTCCGGCGGTATTTTTATTTTAGAATTGGATGAGCAGACCGGTCTTCGTGACTACAGTGTAACTTACGAAACCCATGAGCATTCCGATGCATATTTTGGTAAGAAGATTGCCGGCGGTAAGTATGTATCCGGCGAAGCAAGTTACATCGAAAAAATTGGCGATTATTACTGGCTGTTTATTTCTTACGGCGGCTTAGAGGCAAAGAGCGGTTATAATGTGCGTGTATACCGCAGCAACAATCCGGATGGTCCTTATGCAGATGCCTTAGGTAACAGTTCTTTATTTGATAAATATGTATTTAACTATAATCAGGCAAACAAGGGTGTCCGTTTGTTCGGCGGTTACCAGTGGAGAACCTTTAGTGTAGGCGAGGTTGCCCAGGGTCATAACTCTGCATTTGTAGACGATGACGGCAGAGCACATATCGTTTACCATACCAGAACTACCGATGGTTCCGAAGGACACAGCGTAAGAGTTCATCAGCTCTTCTTAAACAAGGAAGGCTGGCTGGTGGCTGCTCCGTATCAGACCACGGATGAAAAACTGGATGATTCCGTATGTACCGTAGAAAATGTAGCAGGTAAGTACGAAGTTATTCTTCATGAACTGGATATTGATTACGAAAACTTAGATGTAAAGACACCGGAAGCAATTTCCTTAAATGCAGATGGAACCGTAACCGGTTACTATGAAGGTTCCTGGTCCTTAGAGGAGGGCACCTCTTACATCAATGTTACCTTAAACGGTGTTACTTACAGTGGTGTTGCATTAGAAATGAATGTAGAAAACCTGTCCAGAAAAACTTTTGTTTTTACCGGACTTGGTAAAGAAAATCAGCTTACCCTTTGGGGCAGCAAGATGACAGAATAATTCATAAGGGTGTGTTAGCAATAGCACACCCTTTTTGTAAAATACAGGAGGTATTATATAGTATGCGTAACCCCGGTTTTATGTTAAATTTACACAGCAGAATAGAAAATCCCTGCTTCGAGTCCCACGACCCGGGCATGATGTATGATCCTGTCAGCGGCTATTGTTACTCCTATTCCACAGATGGCGGTATTACTACACCTTACTGTCAGGGAATTCAAATCCGTCGGAGTAAGGATATGGTGGATTTTGAATATGTAGGCATGGCCTTATCTGAGGCTGCTATTGCAGAGGGCCGGGACAACGGTGAGTTTCCTCCGACAAAGGGCTTCTGGGCACCATATACCGAGTATGTAAACGGTGAATACCGTATGTATTATTCTGCCACCAAGGGTTTTGGAAGCTCCGAATCCCGCATTTGGCTGGCAGTAGCGGATAAGCCGGAGGGACCTTTTGAAAACCGTGGTGTAGTAGCGGATACCTGGGGCACCACCGATGCGGAACCGAATGCCATTGATGCCCACGTGGTAGACACTGCAGACGGCAGAAAATATTTAATTTACGGTTCTTTCTTTGGCGGAATTTTTGTAAAAGAATTAGACCCTGCCAACGGTTTATGCTTAAACTGTGAGGCTAAGGATTTAGGTACCAGGATTGCAGTGAAACCAAAGGATTCCTACATTGACGGACCGGAAGGTGCTGCGGTAATGAGAGTGGAAGATAAGTATTATCTGTTCCTTTCCTATGGCTGGCTGGGTGACGATTATGATATCCGTGTGGGTGTCAGTGATTATGTGGAAGGTCCTTATCTTGACAGAGAAGGCAAGAGCTTGGACGGCGTTTCCCTTGGTCAGAAACTGGCAGGCAGTTATAAATTTGAGGCTTCCAATCCTTATACTAGTCCGAACAAAAAGGACGATGACCCGTGGCAGTTTGGCGGCTTCCGCGGTCCGGGCCACGGTGTTCCGTTCTATCATGAACCATGGGATAAGTACTTTTTCGTACATCATGTAAGAGACGGTGCTTGGAATTTACATCACGGTTCCGATAAGCCGGGAGACCGTATGACATTTTTCATGCACTACATGGCAGTGCGCCGTATGTATTTTGTGGACGGATGGCCGGTATTTGCACCGGAGCTGTATACGGAGGAGCCGTCTGCTGCAGAAGTAACCGCAGAACAGAGAACAGCTTGGAAGCAGGACGGAAGTACATGGGAAATCATCGAATTTTCTAATTTTAATAATAAAATCAAAGAAAGTGTTACCGGAACATTTCCTGCAGATTTCATCTGCGGTGTTACCGGCACGGCTTTTGACTACGAAAACGGCGGTGAATGCGAATTTGTCAGCGGATATTTGGCAAACAATCATGCTGTGTGGTTAAAGAGAAAGTAGGTTTTTATGGCTAAAAATTCAAAATTTGAACCGAGAAGTGTTGTTAAGGATATCGTTTTCTTTTTGCTGACTGTGGCAGGAACCTATGGATATTCTTTGTTTCTTATGCTTGTTTTAAGTCTGGTTTTTGTCAGAGGCGTATCCTTTGTAAACAGCTCCGGCTTTTTTCTGAAATTCGATTTTGAGCATATGCTGATTTATGCCGGTGTATTTGCCGGAATTTCCGCTATCTGTTACATTATTAAAATGATACGGAAATATAATAATTAAAAATCCATATTAGAAAAAACTACCAGTGTATTAAAAGAACTTTTGCAAATACTACTAGCGTAACATCAAAACAAAATTATTTTGGAGGTATGAAAGATGTCTAGTAGAAATCGTGTAGAAGTTCCTGAAGCAAAGGACGCTATGAACAGATTCAAAATGGAAGTTGCAAGTGAGCTTGGTGTGCCTTTAACAAACGGTTACAATGGTAACCTTACCAGCGCTCAGAACGGTTCCGTTGGTGGCGAAATGGTTCGTAAGATGATTAAGCGTCAGGAAGAGTCCATGGCAGGTAAGTAGTTTTTACTACTGTTCTGTAAAGACTAATTCAGGTGAGAGAGAAGAAGGGGCATCGCGGTATAGCGGTGCCTTTTCTTTATTTTTTTGGTAAATTCTAAGTTTTTTTGAATAAAAGGTTGAATTTCATGACAAGATAGGCTAAACTAGAATAGATGTAGAAGAATGTTTTTTATTAAGCAGCTAAAGGGGAATGTATCATGAGAGTGATTGCCGGTTCCAGACGTCATTTGATTTTAAAAACTGTGCCGGGCATGGCAGTCCGCCCAACCCAGGACCGCACCAAAGAAACCTTATTTAATATCTTAAATCCGTATCTGGCGGATTGCCGTTTTCTGGATTTATTCAGCGGCAGCGGTGCCATCGGTATTGAGGCATTAAGCCGCGGGGCAAAAGACGTGGTAATGGTCGAGCAAAGTGCTGAATCCCTGGCCTGCATTAAAGAAAATTTGAAAACCACTAAGCTTACCGAAGAAGCAAGACTTCTTTCTATGGATGTATTTGCTGCAATTCCAAAACTGGAATCCGAGGGTAAGGCTTTTGACATTATCTTCATGGACCCGCCGTACGATAATGAACTGGAAAAGAAGGTTTTACAACAGCTTTCCGGTTCTTGTCTGGTAAATGAAGATACCATCATCGTAGCAGAAGCTTCCATACAAACCGATTTTTCCTATGTGGAGGAACTTGGCTTTGAGGTTTACCGCGAAAAAAATTATAAAAACAACCGGCATGTGTTTATTCAGACGCAGGAAAACGTGCCTGCATAAGCCGGCAAAATAGAATGGAGATGTAACTATGAGAATCGGGATTTATCCGGGTAGCTTTGACCCGGTAACCCAGGGCCATCTGGATATTATCCTCCGGGCCTCCAAATTGGTAGACAAGCTGATTATCGGCGTACTGATAAACGGTGCAAAAAAGCCGATGTTTTCCATGGAAGAAAGAGTGGAGCTGCTTCAGCGTGTCACCAAAGATTTACCAAATGTTGAGATAGCAGCATTTGACGGTTTAACGGTAGATTTTGCAAAAGAAAAAGGAGCCAGCGTTTTGGTCCGTGGTCTCAGAGCGGTAACCGACTTTGAGTACGAACTGCAGATTGCCCAGACCAACCATAAATTAAATCCTTTTGTGGATACTATATTTTTAACTACAAGTGTAGAATATTCCTACGTAAGTTCCAGCATCGTGCGTGAAATTGCATCCTATGGCGGTGACATCAGTCAGTTTGTACCGGAATCCATCGTAGACGATATATATAAGAAGGCAGGGAGGATTAGTCCATGAGTCAGAACAGAATTGAGCAGTTAATCGAAGAAATGTATGAATATATCGAGGGATGTAAGCCAAAGGGCTTTTCCGCAACTCAGGTAGTTGTCATGAAGGAAGAAATTTATGACATCTTGGATGAAATGAAGTTAAAGATTCCGGAAGAAATCAAGCGTTGTGCTAAGGTAGTTGCTAACAAAG
The DNA here is from genome assembly GCA_017938145.1 of Lachnospiraceae bacterium. GTDB lineage: Bacteria > Bacillota > Clostridia > Lachnospirales > Lachnospiraceae > SIG299. The sequence continues at coordinate 57,421 of JAGBCB010000023.1, read as the reverse complement.
ACCAGATTATTGCCAGTGCAGAAGAGCGTGCAGAAAAAATCATCGCAGACGCAAAGCGTCAGGCAGAAATGCTGGTTCAGGAAAGCGAAATCATGCGCCAGGCATACTTACAGGCAAATGAAATGGTTTCCCGTGCTACCCAGCAGGCAGACAGCATCTTCCAGCAGGCAAGCTCCGATGCAGAAACCATCAGCATGGGTGCGCTCCGCTACACCAATGACATGCTTTCCGAGGTAGAGCGTGTAATTGCATATACCTACGAAGAAGCCAAGGCAAAAACCGAAGCTATGCTTACAACCTTAGAAGAAAACTTAAAGATTGTGCAGGAAAACCGCAGAGAGTTAAACGAAGAGGTTGTTCCGCAGGAAGTGCCAACCGCGACTGCACAGGAGTCCAAACCGGAATCTAATGACGACGACCTGTACGATTTTGATGCAGATGCATTCCTTGACAATATTGAGTAAGCTTTATTTTTTCACATATAAAATCCCGGCTTTAAAATATATACTTGGGAACCCGCTATCGCTAACGGTTCCTCACGTATATATTTTAAAGCCGGGATTTTTCATTTAGAAAGAATAAAGCTAAATACAGTTTGTCAAGAACACATCCGTATCAAATTGTACATGCTTGCAGGTTTTGACTTGATGCTATACGAGTTCAATTGAGTGTTTCATATCAGTAACAAATGGTGTTTCAAACTTAGAAGCGACAATTCTATTATATAAATCTGCCGCTGCAATGTCCTCCATAAACATGGCAAGGGCATCCTCGTCAAGCACTTTTCTTGCCTCTGCCGGCTTTGTAATAACCGGTATTTGGGAGTGCTCCTTAATCTCTTTCATGAGAGGGGAAGCGCTTTTTTTCATGGCAAGCAGGCGGGCGTAAGGAACCAGGGAAGGGAAAGTGCCGGAATCCGGCGTACTTAAGGTGCTGTTTTTCTCCTTTAAGCCCAGTAAAATATGCACCAGTGCCCGGTTGATTCGGGCGTAGGTGTACTGTTTATGCTTGATTGCTTCAATTAATTCCGTAATCGGCAGAAACTCATCCCGGAAGCGGTAGATGCGGTCGGCCAGTTCTTTTGGTACATCTAAGAAGGTTGCCAGGGAATCTTTTGTTTCTGCGGCAATCCGGGTGGAGAGCAGCAGGGAAAAATCGTTTAGTGTAACCGGAGCAAAAATGCCGTAGCTTTCGGCAAAAATGCGGTAGCTTTCCGCCGGAAGTAATGGCTGGGCTGCGGCGATGCTTCCGGCTTCTTTGGAAAGTGCGGCGCGGATAGCGCTTGCACTGGCAATCAGGGTGCCGGAGTCATCGGAAAAAGCAGCGTGTTCGTCGTGATAGCCGGTTCCGGTGCGGGTTATGGTGTGAGGCTTTATGGAGGAAGCCAGTTTTTTTATTGCTTTCAGATATTCCAGACCAAGCAGATTGTTTGGCTTTTCCAAAAGCTCCGGTTCAATGTCTGAGGCGGCACCGGATTCTTTGACAGCCAGGGCAAAGGCCTTTGGATAGGAGAGACCTTCCCGTAAATATTTCTGAATGGCACGTTGAAAGTCCTCCGGTTCGTTAAGAAGAAGGTCGGAGGCTTTGGTAAAATCGGATAATTTTCCGTATTCGCTGCCAAAACACAGGTAGTCCACACAGGAAAGGGCGTTAAACAGCGATACAGCCCCCGTAGCGAAGAGTTCTGCACTGGCGGTGGCAAAACGTACCGGCAGCTCAAAAACCGCGTCTGCGCCGCAGGAGGTGGCCATTTTGGCACGGGTGTGCTTGTCCGCAATGCCCGGAATGCCACGCTGGGTAAAATCGCCGCTCATAACGGCTATTACGTAATCGGCACTGGTTTCTTCCTTTACTTTTTGAATCATATAGTCGTGCCCGTTGTGGAACGGGTTATATTCTGCAATAACGGCAGCAATGGTCATAGTAATTCTCCTCATTCGGTAAGCCTTTTCTTACCAGTATTCTACCACGACATAAAAAATATGTAAATCGCAAGAAAACAGAAAAAAATCATTTTAACCCTTGTGAAATGGAGGATTTTGGACTATAATCTATAGTAGATTTATTCTGCGGTAAAGCAGAGCAAAACGAAAGGAGAACAATCATGGGTTTTATTGATGAAATCAAAGTTAGAGCCAGACAGAATATGAAGACAATCGTTCTGCCTGAGACAGAGGACAGAAGAGTACTTGAGGCAGCAGCTATCACATTAGCAGAAGGTAATGCTAATATTATTTTAGTTGGTACTGACGAGGAAATCGATAAGAACGCAGAAGGTTTAGATATTTCCAAGGCTACCCGTATCAATCCTCACACAACAGACAAGCTTCAAAGCTACATCGACAAGCTGGTTGAGCTTCGTCAGGCAAAGGGTATGACTCCTGAAAAGGCAAGAGAAGCTCTTACCACAGACTATACAACATTTGCGGTTATGATGGTTAAGATGGGTGACGCAGACGGCGTTGTTTCCGGTGCATGCCACTCCACAGCAAATACATTAAGACCTTGCTTACAGATTTTAAAGACTGCACCTAACACCAAGTTAGTTTCCGCATTCTTCGTTATCGTAGTTCCAAACTGCGAATACGGCGAAAACGGCACCTTCATCTTCGGTGACTCCGGTCTTGTTCAGAATCCAAACGCAGAAGAGCTTGCAGCTATCGCAGGCAGCTCCGCAAAGAGCTTCGAGCTTTTAGTTGGTAAGGAAGCAAAGGTTGCTATGCTTTCCCATTCCACTATGGGCAGTGCAAAGCATGCTGACGTAGACAAGGTAGTAGAAGCTACTAAGATTGCTAAGGAATTATATCCAAACGTAAAGATCGAAGGCGAATTACAGCTTGATGCTGCTATCGTTCCTAGCGTTGGTGCTTCCAAGGCTCCTGGCAGCGATATCGCAGGACAGGCTAACGTTCTTATTTTCCCTGACCTTGATGCAGGTAACATCGGTTACAAGCTGGCTCAGAGACTTGCTAAGGCAGAAGCTTACGGTCCTATCACCCAGGGTATTGCGGCTCCTGTTAACGACCTTTCCCGTGGTTGCTTCGCAGAGGATATCGTTGGTGTAATTGCCATCACATCCGTACAGGCACAGGCTCAGTAACCGAAACAGAGAGAATAGCGGAAGGGCGTTAAGCCCTTCCGGAAATATATACAGAAATGGAGATTTTATCATGAAGGTATTAGTTGTAAACTGCGGAAGTTCTTCCTTAAAGTATCAGTTAATCGATTCCGAAACCGAAAAGGCACTGGCTGTTGGTCTTTGCGAAAGAATCGGTATCGACGGCAGATTAAACCATACACCTGCCGGTGGCGAAAAGGTTGTTATCAACGATCCGCTTCCAAACCACGAGGTTGCTATCCAGAGCGTTTTAGCAGCTTTAACAGATGCTAACTACGGCGTTATCAAGTCCCTCGACGAAATCGGCGCAGTAGGCCACAGAGTAGTACACGGCGGCGAAAAGTTCGCTTCCTCCGTTGTTATCAACGACGAAGTTATCGCAGCAATCGAAGAGTGTAACGACTTAGCACCACTTCACAATCCTGCAAACTTAATCGGTATCAACGCATGTAAGACAATCATGCCTGGCGTACCAATGGTAGCTGTTTTCGATACTGCTTTCCATCAGACAATGCCAAAGGAAGCTTACCTTTACGGTCTTCCATTTGAATATTATGACAAGTACAAGATCCGCCGTTACGGCTTCCACGGAACCAGCCACAGCTTCGTTTCCAAGAGAGCCATCGACGTAGCAGGTCTTGACGCAAAGAACTCTAAGGTTATCGTTTGCCACCTTGGTAACGGTGCCAGCATCTCCGCTGTAAAGAACGGCGAGTCCGTAGATACTTCCATGGGTCTTACCCCATTAGAAGGTCTTATCATGGGTACCAGAAGTGGTGACATCGACCCTGCCATCATCGAGTTCATCGCTCACAAGGAAAACAAGTCCATCGACGACATCATGACTATCTTAAACAAGAAGTCCGGTGTTCAGGGTATGTCCGGTGTTTCCAGCGACTTCCGTGACCTTGCTAAGGCAGCTGACGAGGGCAACGAGCATGCAAAGGAAGCAGTAGCAGTATTTGCTTACCGTGTTGCTAAGTACATCGGTGCTTATGTTGCAGCTATGAACGGTGTAGATGCTATCGCATTTACTGCAGGCCTTGGCGAAAACGACGGTAAAGTTCGTAAGACAGTATGCAGCTACTTAGGATACCTCGGCATCACATTAGATGAAGAAGAAAATGCGAAGCGCGGCTTCGAAAACATCATCACAACCAAGGATTCCAAGGTTAAGGTTCTTGTTATCCCAACCAACGAAGAACTGGCAATCGCAAGAGAAACCGTAGCTTTAGTATAAGCAAGTGTTAATAGGACTTATCCATGTGTGGAAAACATGTGGATAAGTCTGTGGATAAATTTATTAAAACAAGAAAAAAGTAGTTGACAAATGTTGCATCAACAAGTATAATATGTTGGTGTGAGTTTTGATGTGTGTCCTATTTGCTTTGGGAACACACGGAAGGGTGGAACATGCTGATATCTTTATCCGAAATTATGAATCTGCCAACCGGTGTACAAAAGAGAACTGCGGTGTACGAACCAAGTACTTTTGTCAGACTCGGTGTCACTTATCCGATTCTTGAAAAAGAAGAGGTTGAGTTAGAAATCGAAAACCTTGGTAGCAGAAAAGTAAAAATAGGAGTTAAGACAAAAGTGGTTTTATCCGTACCGTGTGACAACTGTCTGGCAGAACAGCAGGTGGAAATTCCGGTTTCCTCTGAAGTAGAAGTCGACTTTAATCAGAGCGAAGAAGACCGTGTCAACGATTTGAATGAAACAGCGTATATTGACGGATACGATTTAGACGTGGATCGCCTGGTCTACGAAGAAATCTTGCTTGGTTTCCCAATGAAGGTTCTGTGTCAGGAAGACTGTAAAGGAATCTGTAAGGTTTGCGGTGCAAACTTAAATCAGGGAGAATGCGGTTGCGTCCGTACAGAGCCAGATCCAAGAATGTCTGTTATCCGAGATATTTTTAACAACGTTAAGGAGGTGTAATCATGGGAGCTATTTGTCCGAAGAATAAGACTTCCAAGGCAAGAAGAGACAGTCGTAGAGCAAACTGGAAGATGACTGCTCCAAACCTTGTAAAGTGCAGCAAGTGCGGCGAATTAATGATGCCACACAGAGTATGTAAGGCTTGCGGTTCTTACAACAAGAAGGAAGTTATTGCAGCTGAATAATCTTAAAAAAGCTAGTAAAATCAAGGGTTTCAAGAAACAGAGACCCTTGATTTTTTTTGTCCGTAACCCAAAAATAACCCAATTGAAATTTTGAAATACAAGAGCTGAGTGGATATTATACGCAAGTATGGGTTACAGATTGGGTTATAAAAAAATCATGAGGAAATATCTTTTAGTATTTTGCTTAGCAGGCTATATCTATTTGAACGTATAAAGCAGGATTTGCAAATAAAAACGACAGTTTTAGTACTTGAAAAGTTTCGTAAATAGATATATAAATGTGATGCGATACGTTTTTTTGTGATATGGACGGCATGTGCGTGTATTATATGATAGAAAGGGGAGTAAACATTATGACATTTGGAAATGTGATTACTAAGTTTTGTCGTGATGTGTATAAGGTTTTGAAGAATGCTGTGCCGATGTCAGATGTTTCCCAGTTGCCAACTCGCGTATATTTATCTCATATGACGACGGATTGTCTTATCGGTATGGACTTCAAGCAAAAGATTTTCCGAGAAGAAGAGTTTGACATCATATCATGCAAAGAAAATAGAAAGTAGTTAATAAAAAAACTTGCGGAGTGAGCTGAAAATGATTCCGCAAGTTTTTTATTACTTTTTATAGGAAGTTATCTAATCATTATAATAAATGGAATAATTAATATAAGTTTGGCGGCGGAGAAGAGATACCATTAGAAGCTCTGTATTCATTAGGGCTACAACCAACATATTTTCTAAAATACCGGCAAAATGTTGTTGGGTCATCAAATTTTAAATGACAGGAGATATCTTTGACTTTTAAATTTGATTCTAATAATAAGCGCTTGGCTTCAGTCATACGTAACAGTGTAATGTACTGAGTAAGTGATTTCCCGGTTAGCTCTTTAAAAAGATGTGATGCACGTGATGGACTAATATGCAAATTGCTGCATATTTTCTCCATGGTAATATCATCCCAACGGTCACTGCAACTACTGACATAGTTTGCTAATAAGTCTATAGTTTGCGTGTTTTGCTGTATATTGGATTCTTTTATTTTAGGGAACGTTAGGGTTAATATTGTTATGAGGGAGGAAACAATATTTGCTTGAGCATAAGGGTCGTTGAGCTTGATATAGTGTTGAGCTGCAAGTTTGTAGCAATTATCAATAAGCATGATTGAATTATCTGTTATATTAAAAGGACAATATAATACACCCGTTTTAAAAAAGTTGTTATCAGTATCAATATCAAGTCCGCAAGTGTTACATATTAAATTAAAAAGCTCTTTTGATATAATCAATTTACTGCGGTTATATTCTTCCGGATTGGTAGGGTTAGAGTAATGAATCTGCATGGCATCTAAAAGTAACATACAACCGGCTTTGATTGGGAAAATATGATTGCCAACAACAAAGTGTCCGCTATCAGACCAAAATTGAATGATTTCAATACTATTGTCATGATGTGGCATGGCATATAAGTCATCAATTCCTTCAGCGATACCGATTGAATGATGCTTTACGCTATAAATCTTATCTCTGTAATCCATAATGAATGTTCTCTCCTTTGTTAGTTCTTAATTGTGGTGGAAAAATGCTACAAAATTTGAAAAATTGACCAATTTTGTCAAAATCATTTTTATTAGATTTACAAGGTAAAGTTAAATAAAAAAGGATATAAAAACAAAAAAATGCATTATTTTGCATAATTCATAGTCATATGTTAGCATGTTTTTTGTTCTTTTTCAATTAAAATCAATTATTTGGCAGGAAAATGGCAAATGTTACAAATATCTAATCCTAATAGCAAAAATGGTACATAAGTTGAGCTTGGATAACACATTTACAATTAGAGCATATAGAGGTATCCTAATTATAGTAAGAAATATTATGAATGCGTATATTGCTATTTGTTTTATATTACGAGAGGGGTAGTTATATGAGATTGGGGTGTGATATAAGCAATCTTTGTAACAGATTTGGAGACGAAAGAGTTCTTCAAATGTTTCATAAGGCTGGCTTTGATTGTATAGATTATTCGTTTAATGAAATCAAACCGTTAGAAAGGCTTCTCGATGATGAGTATTACAAAAAGGCCGAACAGTTAAGAATAATGTTGGAAAGGTATGAAATTACTTGCAACCAAACACATGCGCCGTTTGAATTTGAATATGGTGAGCGGATGGAATGTACCGAGAAACATTACAGAGATATTGTACGTGCCATGGAGTTTTCCTCTGTATTAGGCGCATCGAGAATTATTATTCATGCAGTAACGCCTCCGGATGGCGTGGATATTTATGAATATAATAAACAGTATTATCGTTCTTTTCTTCCATATTGCAAGGAGTTTGGAATACAGGTGGCGGTTGAGAACATTGGACGTGGCCATACGGACGAAGAAAAGAGAATCGGAATATGGAAATCCCCGGAAGCTTTTTGTGAATTTATTCGCGACTTGGAATCGGAATGGTTTTGTGCCTGCGTTGACTTGGGACATGCTGCTATAATGAATTGTCCGCCTGAGGAGTTTATAGCAAGAATGGATCCGAAGTTGCTTAAGACGTTGCATGTGCATGACACTGATTATGTGAATGATTGCCATACGGTACCGTATCTGCAAAAACAAAATTGGGAAGCGATTATGCATTCGTTAGCTAACATAGGTTATCGGGGAGATTTTAATTTGGAGGTTCTTTTATATACGGAGAAATTTCCTGATGAACTCGTTGACGCAGCGTTACAGTTTGCTTCAGGAGTGGGACGCTATTTGATTAACAAATTTGTGGAGGTGCAAAATGAATACTAAAGGAATTATACCTGCGCTACTTACACCGTTTGATGAGAATCATGATGTGAATTATGATTCTTTGAGACTTTTGGTCAATCGGCTGATAGGACAAGGTGTCGGTGGATTTTATGTATGTGGAAGCACTGCGGAAAGTTTCTTATTGAGTGACGAAGAGCGAATGAAAATTGTTGAAGTGGTCACAGAGGAAGTGAATGGACGTGTTGATGTGATTGCGCATGTCGGAAGCATTAACCAGCGTAAAGCTATTGAATATGCAAAGCATGCACAAAGTTGTGGCGTAAAAGCAATATCCAGTGTACCACCGTTTTATTTCAAGTTCAAGAAAGAAGAAATCGCAAATTATTACGGAGCAATTACTGATGCTGTAGATGTGCCAATGATTGTATATTGCATACCGACTCTCTCGAATGTGACAATCAAGGCAGATGACATTCCTGATATTTTAAAAGTCTGCAATGTAGGCGGTATCAAATATACATCTTATGACTTATATGAGCTTGAGAAGATTAAAAGAAGATTTCCGGATATGAAAATCTTTTATGGTCATGATGAAGTATTTTGTAATGCATTGCCAATTGGTATTGATGGAGCAATTGGGGCGACATTTAATGTAATGCCTCATAAATTTATTGCGATACAGAAAGCATTTGAAGAAGGCAACTTGAAAAAGGCGTTTGAGATTCAGCAGGAAGCAAATGCTATTTTGGATGTTCTGATAAAGAATGATACAAAGCCAAGCATGAAATATCTGCTTACTAAGAGTGGTATACCTAGTGGTGGTGCCAGACCACCATTCTTACCATTGACGGAAGAAAAGAAGAGGGAGCTTGATAGTATCTATTCACTGATTTATGAAAAGTAGGATGGTACTTATAAGCAAGAAATATTAAGGAGGAAAAACGTGAATAAGGCACTTAGGAAAGAAATTAAAAAGCATAAAGAATTATATATTTTTATGATTCCGGCACTAATTATTTTGATTATCTTTAGTTACGGTCCCATGTATGGCATTATTATGGCGTTTCAAGATGTAAAAATTGGAACACCGATATTAAAAAATGAATGGATAGGACTTGATAACTTTGCAAGGTTCTTTAGTGGTGCATGGGCGGGCGTAGTTATAAAAAACACAATCACAATATGCGTTTTGTCGGCGTTGTTTTGTTGGCCAATGCCACTGATTTTAGCATTACTGCTGCATAACTCTACGAATAAATTTATTGCCAAGACGGCACAGAATTTTTCGTATTTGCCGCATCTTCTTTCTATCGTAGTTACGATTGGTATTTTACGTCTGTTCTGCGATGGTGAAACCGGATTGATCAATATTCTTCTCGTTAACTTAGGTCAATCACGTATCAACTTTTTTGGAGATCCTGACTGGGTATATCCATTATATATTATATCGGGTATGTGGACTAGTACCGGTTATAGTGCGATTGTTTATCTTAGCTCTCTCTCGGCGGTAGATAATGACATTATGGAAGCAGCTGAGATTGATGGTGCAAGTAAATTGAAACGTATTTTACTTATTCAGTTGCCTTGTATTATGCCGACGGTTGTTACTATGCTTATCTTAAATATGGGTAGATTATTTGCTATGGGTGCAGACAAGATGTTATTGATGCAGACCTCTTTGAATATTTCTTCATCCGAAATTATTTCTACATATGTGTATAAGCAAGGTATTGAAAATTATCAGTATGGATTTTCAACCGCGGTAGGTCTTTTCCAAAATATCGTTAGTCTGATTTTGGTTCTGAGTACCAATAAGATTAGTAAGAAACTGAGCGATGTATCAATCTTTTAGGAGGAAGAAGTAATGAGGAAAAAAAAGGGAGAACGTTGGCTTGACCTTTCGATAAATGTTATGCTTATTATAGTGGCAATGATTAGCATTTATCCAATCTGGTATGTTTTGATAGCTTCTGTCAGTGATCCGACTGCAATTGCGGCAGGCCAGGTTACAATCATACCAAAAGGATTCAATTTACAGGCATATAAAAAGTTATTTCAGAATTCTATGATCTGGACTGGTTATAAGAACTCTATTATTTATACTACTGCAGCAACACTTGTGGATTTATTTGTTCAAGCTACTTGTGCATTTGCACTATCACGAAAAACATTACCGGGACGTAAATTCTTGTCCACATTGTTTATCATTACAATGTATTTTAGTGGTGGTATGATTCCGAGGTTTATAATTATCAGTAAGTTGGGAATGCTTAATTCTCCATTGGCTCTTATCATTCCGGGATGTGTAAGCGTATATAACATTATTTTGTTAAGAAACTTTTTTGAGTATAATATTCCGGATTCATTGATTGAGGCTGCCCAAATCGACGGTGCAAGTTGGACAAAATGTTTCATAAAAGTGGTATTACCACTTTCTACTGCTATCATTGCTACAGTTGCACTGTTTTCCATTACTTCACACTGGAATGCATATCTGGGTGCACAGATGTATTTATATGATTCCGAATTATATACTTTACAGCAGGTTATAAAGATTATCACATCTGAGGCAAGTTCGGTGGTAAGTGAAAATGCTACACTTGATGAAATGAGGCAAATGATTCTTGAGAGAAATCTGATGAAATATGCTGTTGTAGTAGTGGGAAGCATACCGCTAATTATTGCATATCCTTTTGTACAAAAGCATTTTGTAGGCGGTGTCATGGTAGGAGCCGTAAAGGGCTAAGTACAATTAGAACAGAATCTTTTCTGCAGGAGCTGGCTCGGAGACCAGATGTTGGTCAGCTCTCTGCAGAATGAGGATATATTATTTATATTTCATATTTAGGAGGTATTTTATGAAAAAGAACAGATTCAAGAGATGGATGGCTATTCTGTTAGCAGGAATCATGGCTTTAAGCATGGTTGCTTGTGCGCCATCTGAGAAGAATGATTCAGAAAACACAGGAAACACAGGAAACACAGGAACAACTGAACCTGGAAATAAGGGTGATGAAGGAACAGAAACTGCTTCTAAAGTCGTATTCCCATTAGAGAAAGAAGTAACATTTGAAATCATGGTTGCATATGATGGTGATATTGAAGCAGCAGTAGCAGCAGTTCCGTTTATGGAAGAACTGTATAAGATGACTAATGTAAAAATCAAATGGACCGCATTAACTAAAGATGTGGCAGTAAGCAGCCTTAATAATCTCTTAATTGCGGGCTCAGCAGGCGATGCAATCCTGGGCAGATGGGTTTCTGAAACAGAACTTATTAATATGGCATCTGCTGGTCATATTGCAGCGTTAGATGAGTATATTAGTAATCCGGAACTTATGCCTAATTTTACTGAACGTGTAGTGAATGAAGATGCAAAGTATCTGGCGTCTATTACTACTCCGGATGGACATGTTTATGCTTTACCAAATATTAATAAGTTAGATGGTAATTTCCTTGAAAATCCAATCTGGATTAATCAGGAATGGTTGAAAGCAGTGAATATGCCTGTTCCAACTACAGTAGAAGAGTTAGAAAAAGTACTTATTGCATTCCGTGATAGTGACTGTAATGGAAATGGTAAAACTGATGATGAAGTTCCGCTGATTTTCATGGACGGACACGACTTCTCTCATATGGAAGCTCTTCTTAGCATGTGGGGAATTGCAACAAAGGATTCTGCAAAGGATCATTATGTTGATATCGAAAATGGTGTAGTAGAATTTGTACCAGTAACAGAAACATATAAAACTGCAATCAAGACATTGAATAAATGGTACAAAGAAGGTCTCATTTGGTCTGAGTGTTTTACTGCAACAAAGCAGAGCTTTTCTGCTAAATTAGATGATGGTTCCGGCGTTTCTACCGTTGGTGTAGTTTTTACTAAAACGCCACCATCTACTTTTAAGGATCAGTATGTTCGAGTTAAACCAATTGCAGCAGAAGGTTATGAAGCAGAATGGTTACGTAATGCAGGTTATTTAGGTGGTAAGGGTAACTTTTCTATTTTAAGCAATTGTGAAAACAAGAAAATTCTTGCTCATTGGATTGATTTATTCTATTCCTTTGAAAATACTATTCAGCTTGCATTTGGTGAAGAGGGAGATAACTGGGAATATAATGCAGAAGGAAAGGTTATTCAGAACAGCACTAAATTATCCGGTGATGAAAAAACAGAGATGTTAAAGAAAGTTTTCAGCAGAATTCCTGGTAATATACCTAGTGCATACACAGCAAAGGACTATGCAGAACGTATTCAGATTAGCGGAAATAACTTAACCTTACAAGAAAACTATGAAGATTATAAGAATGTAATGTCAGATGAGTTCTGGCCACGTCCATATATGTCTGAAGAAAATGCTTCACGTTTAGGTGTTTTACGTACTGATATTTCTACTACAGTAAAAATGTACAAGGCAAACTGGGTAGCAGGTGTGTCCGATATCGATAAAGAATGGGATAAGTATATCAAGAGCTTAAATGCAATGGGATTAGAGGAATATATTAAAATTCTCCAGAATTCTTATGATGTTTTCAACGAGGCTCTTAAGAATGTAAAATAGTTTAGTTAAGTAACTGATGTGTTTTTGAAAGCTAAATAATGTGTAGGGTGAGTGAGTGACAAGGTGCGTCATGCACTCACCCTATTTATGCTTGAGTCGAGTTAATGAAAGGAGATACAATGGGTTTTACAAAAGATTTTAAATGGGGAACGGCAACTGCCTCATATCAAATCGAAGGAGCAATTTCAGAGGACGGAAAGAAAGATTCTATCTGGGACGCTTTTTGTCGTGAAGAAGGAAGAATTGAAAACGGTGAAACCGGAGAATTTGCATGTGATCATTATCATCGATATAAAGAAGATGTTACACTAATGGCTGAAATGGGATTAAACGCTTATCGGTTTTCTATTTCATGGAGTAGAGTATTACCAGACGGTATTGGGAAAGTAAATGAAAAGGGTATAAAATTTTATAGTGATCTTGTAGATGAATTGCTGAAGAATGGAATTGAGCCATATGTAACACTTTTTCATTGGGATTATCCGTTGGCTTTGGAAGAAAAAGGTTCATGGGCAAATCAGGAAAGCCCATATTGGTTTGAAGAATTTACAAGAGTTATTGCAGAACGTCTTGGAGATAGAGTAAAAAACTTTATTACTTTCAATGAACCACAGTGTTTTTTGAATTTAGGTTATGTGGTTGGTCGCCATACTCCTGGTAAACAATTAGGCTTAGAGGTGACTATACCAATGATGCATAATGTTATGAAAGCGCATGGTTTAGCGGTAAAAGCTATCCGTGAAATTGTACCAGATGCTAAGGTCGGTTATTCACCTTGTGGTCGTGTGTTTTTTCCAAAAACAGAATCTGAAGAAGATATAAAAGCCGTATATGAAAAATATTTTGCGGTAACACCGCAACGTTGGGCAGACAGTGTCTCTTGGTGGAGCGATCCTGTTATGCTTGGACATTATCCAAAGGATGGTTTAGAATTGTTTGAACAGTATTTACCATCAAATTATGAAGAAGATTTGAAAATAATTCATCAACCATTAGATTTTTATGGTCAGAATTTATATAACGGCATAGCCGTACATGTTGAAAATGGAGTAACAGAGGCTCAGGCTAATTGGACTGGACCGGGACAAGCAAGACAACTAATTCCTGGTTGGTATGTAAATCCGGATGTTATGTATTGGGGACCAAAATTTTTGTATGAGCGATATAAAACACCAATAATGATTACAGAGAACGGAATGTGTTGCCATGATACAGTATCCTTAGACGGAAAGGTACATGACCCTAACCGAATAGACTTTATCAATCGGTACTTATTAAAATTAAGAAAAGCTGTGGATGATGGAGTCGATGTAAGAGGATATTTTGTATGGTCATTACTTGACAATATGGAGTGGATACGTGGATACGATCCTCGTTTTGGATTGATTTATGTGGATTATAATACATTTGAACGTATTCCGAAAGATTCTTTTTACTGGTATAAACAGGTAATTGAAAGTAATGGAGATAATCTGTAGGTCAATAAGATAGGAGAGAGGATTAAAGAATGAATTTTACAACAACATGGAGTTATCATCCCTATGCAGAGCTGAGTAATCTGGAGCGTGCCGAGAGACCATACATCTGTCGTTTATCTCATGATGAAAATAGCTTTACTGTAGATTACATTGATAATGGTGCTTCGGAAACAGAACACATGCTGTTTTGGCGCGTAAGAGATACTGAGGAGTATAAGAAAGTGCCAACAAGTGGAGGTACAATTACTATTGAAGACATCCCTTCTGATACTGATTATGAATTATTCATAGCGCGGACTCAGGATCCTTCCATATGTAGTAACATTCGACTTGTACGAACAGGGTTTGTGCCTGGCAAGGTGATTAATTATCTCCATCCGGAGGACACCACCTATGATTTTGCTGGAACATACCTTGATTCACCTTCTTTAGCAAAACTTCCATCAGGCCGGCTGGTATCTGCTATGGGAGTACATAAATCGGCAGAGTATGGAGAAAATCTAGAAATACTTTATTACTCCGATGATAATGGTGAGACCTGGCACTATCTCTGCGAACTGTTCCCGTGTAGATGGGGAAAGTTATTCGTAGATAACGGGAAGCTATATTGTCTGGGTGTATCTTGTACATACGGTGATTTGTTGATCGGATGTTCTGATGATGAAGGGTATACTTGGGGTATGCCAACAGTATTGCTACGTGGTAGTTGTTCCGGTAGGGGAGGAGTGCATCATACTCCGATGCCGGTATTGCACTATAAAGGACGACTTATTACTGATGTTCAGTATGGAGGATGGCATAAGAATGTATTTTACGATGCTGTTTTGTCTGCAAAAGAAGGTAGTGATCTTTTAGATGCAAACAATTGGGCAATTACGAAATGGTGGGATTGCAGAGAACATAAAGAAATTCAGAATATAGTAAATGGTGGAATTACAGGAGATGCGGATGCATTCAAGTTTACCATTGGCGGAATCGAAGGAAGTCCGGTTGTTGCTCCTAATGGCGATGTTTGGATTCTTCATCGTTATGGAAGAGGAAAGCCTTTGATTTTAGAATATGACCCAGAAGATCCTTGGGGTGAACTGAAAAATGGACGCATAATTGATGTACCTATTAAAGATTCCAAATTTCCAGTTAAATTTGATTCGGTCAGTGGTCGATATTACATGCTTTGTAATTATATGCCGGAGGGTGTTCGAGTAGGTAGAAATGTTTGCGCATTAATGTATAGCACAGATTTAAAGGAATGGATATTGGATCATATTGTTTATGACTTCCGTGATTATGACTATCAAAAGTATGCAATGCAATATTTTGATTTCGAGATTGATGGAGACGATATTATGTTTCTTAGTCGAACTGCTTTTTGTAATGCGGATTCTTCGCATAACAGTAACCATCAAACATTCCACCGTATTCATAATTTCAGAAAATGAAATTATGAGGTGAAAAGCAAAATGTGAAACGTAAGAAACGTTCTTTGCTGATTGATTTTTGCGAGATGTTTTGCCACCTGTGTGTGTAAAGGCATATGGGTGGCGGAATTTAAGAAGATTATAGGAGAATAATATGTCTGGAAGAATTACATTTCACTTTGATGACGGACACATGTCGCACTATGAGCAGGCTTATAATATATTTCGTAAAGCAGGTGTAGTAGGGTGCTTGGCACTATCAATATCATGTTTAAAAAACAATACTCGGATTACCATTGAACAGGCACTTGAGATGCAGGAGAATGGTTGGGAAATTCTGAGCCATTCTATGAATCATATTCGAATGAGTACACCATTACCGGTAGAAGTTATGGTGACGGAAATTGCAACGTGTAAATATTTGTTGGAACAGGAAGGGTTTCATATCAAGCAATATATTACACCAATGTCCGAATGTCATGAAAGTATGATACCTCTGCTGAGAGAGCATTATGATGCGGCCTTTACTGTGTATAAAAATTCTGCAGAAGAATCGGTGGAACAGTTGGTTATGCAACGTCCGGTACAGAAGTATCGATTACATCGAGCTTGTCTTACAAAGCATTCATTGGAAGAACTGAAGAACTATGTAGATTATGTGGCAGAGAATGACAGTTGGCTTGTTTTTTATGACCATGATCTTGGGGTTGGTACAAATATTACGGCACAGATGTTAGCAGAGTTGGTAGATTACTGTAAACAAAAACATGTAGATATTGTCACCTCATCAGAAGCCTTAGCACAGGAAAAGTGTACTACGGATATTTTGTTAAATGGTTATAATGGGACAGAATGCTGGGTTCATGCAAGAGCTGCGGTAAATGGACTACAGCAAATGATTACTGCTCAGAAGTTGGATGTAACAGGAATGGATTGCTTCGGAGGCTTGTATGTGAATTGCAGCACAGACGGTGGGCACACATGGAGTGGCTTTCATCCGGATAAAGCACTTGCTTCTATTTATCGAACAGTAGATGAAAAAAATCTACGTAGTGTATGCTGCGACATGACTCCTATGTATCATCATAAAACTAATAAATTTTTGGTGACGGGACATTTGACTAGTTATCAAGTGGATAATAATCGACCATTACGAGAACGTATTGAGCGTCCGACACCATATGCTGTATACGATATGGAGAGAGGTTGTTTTGGAGAGGTTCAATACATACAACTACCAGAGACAAGTACATATTATGCTACAGGAAGTGGTTGTTGTCAATGCGCGGAGTTGGATAACGGAGACATATTAATTCCGATTACTTTTCAATCAAAAGATAGTGGTGAAGCAATGCATACACAGGTAATGATTGTGCGATGCAGCTTTGATGGAGAAAGTTTGTGTGTGAAAGAAATCAGTAATACATTAGATGTGCCGGACGAGCAAAGAGGAATTGGTGAATGCTCTGTTGTCGTTCATGAAGGAAAATATTATTTAACGATTCGTGGTGACAATCATGGTTATGTGAGTGTTAATGATAACGGATTACATTTTACACAACCTCTGATTTGGCATTGGGATAATGGAGAAATTCTTCCAACATATAATACACAGGCACACTGGATACGCCTCCGCGGTAAGTTGTATCTTGTATATACTCGAAAAAATGGTACGAATGATCATGTATTTCGACATCGAGCACCTCTTTATGCTGCAGAGATAAACACAGATACATTGAGTGTTATAGCTTCAAGTGAATTCGTTGTGGTACCTGAGCGAGGAGCACGCCTTGGCAATTTTGGAGCATGTAGTATAGATGATAATACGGCATTGGTCACAGTTACGGAATGGATGCAGCCAAAGGGTTGTGAGCAATATGGCAGTGATAATGCGTTATGGCTCACACAGGTGATATAAGGCAAAATAAGGATGAAGGGAGTCAAACAATATGAGACTATTCGATTTAAACAATGTTATTTCTGAAGAAGATAAGGCAATTAAAGCGTGTCTGGATTTTCTAAGAAGTAAAAATGGTTCTGATATAGAGAATGGAAAGCATCTTGTGGATGGAGACGGTATATTTGTGAATATTTCAGAATATACCACGCGACTTCTAGGAGAGGGTAAATGGGAGGCACATAAGGTGTATGCTGATCTCCAGATTCTGTTAGAGGGTATTGAATATATCAATGTTTCTGATATCCGTAACATGGAAACCGGTGAGTTTAATCAGGAAAGCGATTTTGTGCCATGTAACGGAGAAATCGAGGAATCTTATTTGATGAATCCTAAAAAAGCGTTGTTATTGATGCCGGAGGATGCTCATATGCCAGGCATTTGTGTTGATAATAATCCTACTCGGGTTAAAAAAGCAGTATTTAAGATTCCAGTAGAATGCCTTAAATAATCAGATATTTGAAATTCGCTCTAATGGGTTATTAAGAGTTGAGCTTAATAGCAGAAAGAGAATGGAATAATACGAGCTATACAAAAAATGAGTTTTATATAGTGTTTTTAGAAAAGGAGGAAAAGCGAATGGAAAATCAGAGACAATGGGAAGAAGAATTCTTAAGCAAAGTTTATGAGAAACTTTTCTGGGCTACAGATGAAGTTAGTTCTCTGAAACCATATACGACAAAGGATGGAATATACAATGCGCCTCCTGCTGGGAAGTATCACTGGTTTTGTGGATTTTGGGGCGGCATTCAATGGTGGCTTTATAAATTTAGCAAAGACGAAAAGTTTTTGAAAAAAGCAAAGGCTATATCTGAAGATATGGACTATGGACTAACGGATTTTGTGCAGTTAGACCATGATGTGGGATTCCAATATCTATTGACAACAGTAGCGGATTATGAAATCACTGGAAGTGACCGGGCGATGGTATCGGGTATCCATGCAGCTACTTTGTTAGCAGGACGTTTTAATTTGGCAGGAAGATATATCAGAGCGTGGAATGAAACTAAGTATCTGAATCCTACAGAAAGTAAGACGGGTTATGCAATTATTGATTGTATGATGAATCTCCCGTTACTTTTCTGGGCTTCGGAAGAAACCGGAGATCCAAGATTTCGTCAGATTGCAGAAGCACATGCAGATACGGCACTGCGGGAATTCATTCGTGAAGACGGTTCCTCACATCATATTGTGGTGTTTAATCCAGAGGATGGTAGTGTAGTTGATTTTCCGGCAGGACAAGGATATGCTTCTGGTTCTTCTTGGACCAGGGGACAGGGCTGGGCAATATATGGTTTTGCTATGGCTTATTTTTATACAAAGAAGAAAGAGTATTTTGAAACAGCTTTAAAGGTCGCAAAAAACTTTTTGAAGCGTATGCCAGAGACTGGTATTCCGCCAGTTGATTTTGATCAGCCAGAGGAACCGGCTGAAATGGATTCTTCAGCAGGTGTAATTGCTCTTTGTGGCATGATTGATTTAAAAAAATGGGCAAGCGAAGAAGATCAGCAGTGGCTGGAGGAAGGAATTTGCTTACTTTTTAAGGGTGCCTATGCAAATTGTGATTTCACAAAAGATTCACAGGCAGTATTGCAGAATGGTAAAGAATTATACCACGGCGGGTGTCAAAAAGTACTAATATATGGAGACTTCTATTTAATGGAAGCATTGATGAAACGTAGAGGCTGTGATTATCTGTTTCATAAACAGTAGGTAGGCGCTATAAAGCAGAGAGGTAGTATTATGGAAAAGGATTTCATTACAGATAAGTTTAATTCTGTTGATTTTGAACTTAGTCCATATACAGGAATGACAAGACAAAGTTGGAAAGAAGCGGCAGAACATATTTTGTCCGGAATTTTTCAGTATATTCATAGTAGTGACGATGCATTAGTGATACCACGACAAGAGACAGAAAAGACATATCCACATAAAGAATCGTTTGGAGCTAAATTGATTGCGGAACAAAAAGCTGAGAAATTTGAAGGCTTGACACGAACGATGTTTATAGCGGCGCCATTAATACGTGATAATCCTCAAATCAGTATTTGTGGAATTGAGTTAAAGGATTATTATAAAAAGCTGATTCTTCGTTCGTGTTCGAAAGAGGACCCGTTGTATGTAGGAGATTATGAAAGCTTGCAGGAAGCGAGTAATTATGAAAATCCTCTCAAATGTTATCAACAAACAGTGGAGATTGGAGCTCTGGTTATTTGTTTGTGGATTACAAAGAATGCAATCTGGGATACTTATACAAAAGATGAGAAAGACAAAATAGCCGCTGTCATTTCGAGCTTTGCTTATGCTACTACAGAAGCAAATAATTGGCATTTGTTTAATATGTTGGGACTGGCATTTTTGAATATGGAGGGATATCCAATTCAAAAGGATGTCATGTTAGGTCATGCACAAGCAATTTTGGATTACTATGTCGGAGATGGCTGGTATAGAGATGGCCACTTCTTTGATTATTATTCTTGTTGGGCGTTTAATTTATATGCACCAATATGGAATTTATGGTACGGTTATGAGCATGAGCCATATTTGGCAAAGAAATTTGAGGAACGCTCTAATAAGCTAATGGAAACATATGCAGATTTTTTTGACCGAGATGGTTTTGTACAAGCTTGGGGACGTAGTGGTATTTATCGTAATGCCACCACATCTGTATTTGTAGGTAATATGTTGCTACAGAACAGTAAAGGTGATCCGGGTTTAGCAAGGAGAATTTCTTCAGGTGCTTTATTGCAGTTTTTAAGAAGGGAAGCCTGATGAGATTATTGAATACTACAAATACCTTGCACAGAACTCTAAGAGTCCTGTAGTTGCATATGTTACTCCTGTATTGACTTGTGACCCAATCTGGTTTGCGGAAGAAATTATGAAAATTGATAATGTAGCCGGCATCAAGCTTACAATTCCAAATTATTATGTTTTTGAAAAAATGAAGCTTGTTAATAATGGAAACATCAATATCTTAAATGGTCCGGATGAATGCATGCTTGCCGGTCTTGTGATGGGAGCGGATGGTGCAATCGGTACTACATATAATTTAATGCCGAAAACCGCATGTGCAATTTATGATAATTTTAAAGCAGGAAATATTAAAGCTGCGCAGGAAAATCAGCATAGGCTAAATCGCTTTATTGATACCATTGTAGGTAACAATTTGGCAGTATGGAAGTCTATCCTTACTGTTCTTGAGATTGATCCTGGCCATACAGTTGCACCTGCATCAATGCCGACTGATGAAAAGGTAAAAGAACTGGTTAAAAAGCTTGAGAGCTTTGGATGCACGGAGGAAATGGTCGGATGAGACTCATAGCATTACTATTTATAGTGATTGCTTCTATTGAAGTGGGATTCATGAGCGAACTGCGAAAGGGTTATCAGTTAAAGAATGGTATGGGTATTGTTCCGACCGCTTTATTTATGCTGATAACAAATGCTTTTGCAGCGGTTACAGGTGCTACATCTTCAGGGGAATTTGTGCTTAATGCAACCAGCCTGGCTTATGCAATAGTGTTTGCGATAGCAGCTCTTGTGACAGGTATTCTTTGTTTGATAGGAACTGCGTGGGGAAATGTATCTATCATTGTTACATGCGCCTTACTGGGAAAGCTGGTTCTGCCTTCGGCATACGGAATCATTGTATTACCAGAGGAAAATGTAGTGACAGTATACAAATTAGTGGGATTTGTATTTGCTCTTATTGCTCTTGCATTAAACTTTGTAACAACGGAAAAAGAGCAGATAAATAAGAATTCTACTAAATTTAAAATAGCTTGTGTTGTGGTGTTTTTTACCCAAGGTCTGGCTTTAATCATTTTCAATATTGTAACAAGAATGGGCTTAGGTGGTGGTGGATTTGTTACACAGTACATGGCTGTTTCAATGTTGATTATGGGGCTGGTATTGGTAATATCCTTGGTGAAAAATCCTTCGGAATTTAAAGATGGAGTACGCACAACATTATCGAAGAAAAGCATTTTGATTATGATAGCATATGCTGTTTTGATATTTACTTCAGATAAGTTGTCAATCACATGTGCAGGAATGGTTCCGTTAATATTCCAGGCTCCTGTTGAGTTTTGTGTACCGATTATTGTAATTGCAATAATTGATTACTTAATTTACAGAGAAAGATTAAACAAAAGACAGTGGATTCAGCTATTGATGGCGTTTCTTTCCTGTGGATGTTTTATGATGTAAATGATAGTTGTAATGATATGTTGTATTTGTTTCGTAATGGAATCGTAGCTATCAATGTAAATAAAAAGCGAAGATGAAAATAGGAAAAGATTCTTGAATCTCTGAAAGGAGCGTGCATGTGTTAATATCAAAATTATCCATTTGGACATCTTTGGAACAATTTGTACCTACGTCTGAGTTGGAGTATTTAATCCGAGTGCTGGTCGGAGCTTTACTAGGTTTTTGCATTGGTATTGAGCGTAGTAGAAGGCAGAAGGAAGCTGGTATGGGTACCCATTTTATTGTTGCATCTGCATCAGCTTTGTTAACCTGTATTTCTTTGTGGTTTAAAAAGGATGCCGGTGATTTAGGAGATGGTGCAAGAATTGCTGCGCAGATTGTATCGGGCATTGGCTTTCTGGGAGCCGGTATGATTTTTTTTCGAAGAGAGAGTATGCGCGGTCTTACAACTGCGGCAGGAATTTGGGCAACTGCGGCGATTGGAATGTGTGCTGCAACCGGCATGTTTTTCTTAGCAGTCGGTACGACAGTAATAATTATTATTTTTCAAATATTGAACCACTCTAAGCTGTTGAAACGAGATTCTACACATTTGCTTTTGGTAAAACTGCAATATAATGACAGTATCAAAGAGAAAATGATTAAGTTCTTTGGATTCCGTAATTTCCATAGATTTAAGATTACTTCTGGCAGTGATAAAGTTTCTGGTTCTTCCGGAGGTTCAAGAAACGAAGAATCAAAACAAGTTTTTGTTGAAGCAGTTATTAGACCTAGGCAGAATTGTAGTGTAGAAGCGATTACTCAGTTTATATGTGATAATGCAGAAGTCAAATCAATTGAACGATTAGAAGATTTATAATGTAAATCGAAGGTTTGTTAAAAAAGGAGAGAAAATTTATGAACATTAAAGATGGAATTTATCCAACCATGATAACCCCGTATAAAAATGGAGAAATCGATTATGATGCAGTCAGAAAGCTGGTTGAATTTTACGTAGAGAAGGGATGTACAGGTATCTTCGCAGTATGTCAGTCCAGTGAGATGCATTTTTTAAGTCTTAAGGAAAAGGTACGTCTGGCAAGCGAAGTTGTGGAGCAGGCTGCCGGAAGACTGAATGTAGTAGCTTCGGGACATACTTCCACATCATTAGAGGAACAGGCAGAAGAAATTGATGCGGTCAGCGAAACCGGAATTGACGCCTTTGTTTGGGTGAGTAACCGACTGGATATTCATAATGATGGAGATAAAGTCTGGATTCAGAATGCGGAAAAACTGTTAGAAAGAACTAATAAAGAGATTCCGTTAGGAATTTATGAATGTCCGAAACCGTATAAGAGACTTCTTAGTACAGATATCTTACGTTGGTGTATAGATACAAAACGTTTTGCTTTCATAAAAGATACTTGTTGCGATCCGGATCTTTTAAAGGAAAGAATTGAACTGTTAAAGGGAAGTGGTTGTAAGCTTTTTAATGCTAATGGACAGACCTTCTTAACATCCGTAAAAGCCGGTGGTAATGGATACTCTGGTATTATGGCTAATTTTCATCCGGATCTCTATGCATGGTTGTTTGAAAATTTCAAGAGCAGACCGGAGGAAGCAGAAGAATTGTCTGCAATACTCAGCATGGCTGCTTTTACAGAAAGTCCGGCATATCCATGTACTGCAAAATATTATCTGCAGTATGAAGGAATTCAGATGGATACCTTTGCCAGAAGTGCAGATGAAAAGTTGGTGACAGAATATCAGAAGGAAGTGATGCAGCAGATGTATCATTTAAATGAACTACTGCGTAGCCGATATATTTCAAAATAAGATTGAGGAAGCGGAATTAGCCAGTTTTCCGCATTGTTTGTGCTTGTAATTTGGCGTATGTAATGGATATAATTAAGGTATAAAAAGACTAGAAAAGAGAGGATTAGGTTATGAAGATTCTTGATTTTGGTTCATGTAATATTGACTATGTCTATGATGTGGAACATATCGTACAACCGGGTGAAACACTGGTGGCGAATAAACTATCAAAGTTTCCTGGAGGCAAAGGGTTAAACCAGGCCATTGCAATTTCAAAAGCAAATGCTCAGGTTTTTTTTGCTGGTTGTATTGGAGAGGATGATAATATGTTGCGCCATACCTTAGAGCAAGCGGGTGTGGATATTCATCATCTGCATACGGTAAAAGAGTCCACTGGTCAAGCAATCATACAGGTGGATAAGAATGGTGAGAATTCTATTGTCATATATCGTGGAGCCAATGGTGCTGTTACCGTAGAATATATCGATCAAGTATTGAAACAGTTTGATTCTGGAGATATTTTGCTTCTTCAGAATGAAATTAGCAATTTAATATATTTGATAAAAAAAGCTGCTGAAAAAGGCATGAAAATAATATTGAACCCATCGCCTTTCGAGGAACAACTGAAAAAGATTGATTTACGAGATTTGTATTGTGTGATGCTGAATGAGACAGAAGCCATGCAATGGATTGGAACAAAGAACGCTAATGATTTTTTAGTTTGGGCACAGAAAGAATATCCAAATTTGCAGGTTGTGCTTACACTAGGCAAAGAAGGAAGTGTTTTATTAAGAAACGGAGAGGTGTATAAACAGAAGGCTTTTTCGGTGCCTGCGGTGGATACCACGGCAGCAGGTGATACCTTTACCGGATACTTTGTAGCAGGTCTTTGTAGAGGAATGGATACTTCAGAGGTTCTTAGAAGGGCATCTGCAGCATCGGCCATCGCTGTTTCCAGAAAAGGAGCTGCATCATCTATTCCTACCTATGACGAAGTAGATACATTGATTGATTCCTTGGCTTTCGCCTGATAGACAGCCAACAGGAGCCGAAGGGAATCACGGTAACAACAATTTGTAGGTGAATAAGGAGCGTATTATGAAAGGTTTCTTTAGCTATGATTCGTGGTATGGAAGACTGATGGTTGGGATAACAAATTGCTGTTATCTGTTTGTTTTATGGGTGTTGTTCTCGTTGCCAGTTGTAACAATTGGGGCGTCAACTTGTGCATTCTATTACACATTTAGTAAAGTGATTATAAAAGAAAGAGATTATATTGGACGTTCTTTTATCAAATCTTTCAAAGAAAACTTTATACAGGCGACAGGCGTGTTTTTGTTACAGATTGCTATATTTTTTATTCTTGGCTTGAGTAGCTATTATTTGATTTTATTCAAGGGCAATTTTAAAGATTTCTTTAGCTGGGTATTTATAGGATGTGTTACTATTGTATATATATGGACAAGGTATTGGTTTCCATATATTTCTTGTTTTGCAGACAAAACAAGAACCGTGTTAAAAAATTGTTTGATGATTATGGTTGGAAATATTCCGTGGACATTTTTAATTCTTGTTCTGTTTGCAATATGGCTTCTAGTTATATATAAGTATACTGGATGGTTTTTGATTAGTTGGGTTGCCTATATGGCTTTGAATGGTTTGATTTTTAACCACATACTAAAAAAATATATGCCACCGGAAATAGAAGACAATGATAGCAATGAAGAAATTGAGTAATGTGGAGGATGATAACGATCTATAAGAGAATAGTTTTTTGAAATTCATACTTACCCAGAGATCACCCAGTAATCACAGGCTTACTGGGTGATTTTTAATAATATAATGACATAGGAGTAAATTAGTTATTAATCGATTACTTCATATAACCGTCGTTTGAATACCTCCGGTAAATCAGACTGTTCTACAAGCTGGTGGCAGGTTGATTTAGTTTCAGCCTGACAAAGCTTGGTGTAGAGGTTACTTTTTTCATTGTTTGACCATTCCAGTTCCATAAATACGCGGCAGAGTGCAGCTTGCTTTTTAGAATGTTCGTCTGCAGTTTCTGTTATTGTAAATTCATAAACAGTGTTTGCTTCAAGGGTTCTTAGTATTACCGTGGTGTGGGAAGAATGACGTACTTCAAACGGCAGTGGTGTACCATTGGAAGATACTGTTACCTGACCTTCTGTGATATTGCATAATTCAAGATAAAGTTCTCTGTCAGGGAGAATATTGGCTGTATCTTCTATGGTTATAGTAATTCTTTGTGTATGTGATGCTAACTTCTCAGAAACAAAGTGTGTGATTGCCCGGGCATTATTTGCATCTTCATAAAGATGGTAACAGCCATTTCCCTGAAAGGCGAGAACTTTTAAGCGTTTTGGCAAGGCAATGCTGTTTTCGGAAGGAGCACCATCCAGGACAAAAAAACCACCTTCTTTAGCAAGTAACGGGAAGGAATCTAAATAGCGGGTCATACTTTGCCATTTGCCGCCTATATAGGTATCACCGGTAAAGACATCTGTCCAGTTACCTTCCGGAAGCCATACTTTTTTAGTAACCATACCGTAGGAATCGCTTTTTTCAGTAATCGGTGCGGCAATGAGCTGTCTTCCAAAATAATACTGACCAGGACATTCATAAGCATCCGGCTCTTCCGGATACTCATAATACATCGGCTCAATTAGCGCCAATCCCTGTTCACTGGTTTCGCAGGAGGCAGAGTATAGGAATGGAATCATGGAATGGCGGAGCTTCAAAAACTCCTTTGCAATGAGTCCGCTGCCGTTTTTATAGGACACAGGTTCCTTGGAGAAGATAGGGGTCTTTGCACTGTGTAGGCGATTGATAGGGCTGAATACGCCAAACTGGATAAAACGCACATAGAGCTCATTGTCTTTTTCACCGCTCATGTGTCCTCCGATATCGTGGCTCCACCAGGTGTAACCGCAGTTGCTGGCTGTAGCAGTAAAGTAAGGGAGATACTTTAAGGTGTTCCAGGTTACAAAAGTGTCACCAGAAAATCCTAAAGGATATCTGTGGGAGCCAATGCCGGCATAGCGTGATAAAATCAGCGCTTCGTTATTCTTAGCAATATCTAAAGAATGATAGTGATTTAATGCCCAAAGTGGATCCAGACCTTCTACGGTAGAGGTTTGCCCTTGCTGCCAGTCAATCCACCAGAAATCTACGCCGTCTTTCTCATATGGTTTATGTAGAACATCAAAATAAGCGTTTACAAAGTTTTCATTGGCAAGATCAAATGGAATAGTTTGATTGGACGTTGGGTCACAGCCCATATGTTTCGCCATTTCTTCATACATGTCCTCAAAAGGGCGGACTCCGTCTGCCGGATGTAGATTCAATGTTACATACAGATTGCGTTCATGAAGACTTTTCAAAAAACGTCGATAGTCAGGAAATAAATCGGTATTCCAACTGTAACCGGTCCAACCGCTAACGCCTCCCGGCATATTTGCGCTCCAGTGCCAGTCCATGTCCACAGTGGCAACTGTGAAAGGAATTTCTGCATCGGCAAAAGAATCCATTTTTTGCAAATATTCTTTTTCGGTGTAGGCATAATAGCGACTCCACCAGTTACCAAGGGCAAAACGTGGAATGGCTGGAGTAGAGCCACTGATTTGATATAATGCTTGTACGGCTGCTCTATAATTTGTTCCATAGGCAAAAATATAGAAATCTGTACCATTTACTTTCCGAGGCTTTAAAGTACCATCTTGAGTTAATAAAAGTGAAGCGCTGTCATCGTAAATAGCTACACCGTTTTTAGAAATAACCCCCTGTTCCAAATGAATCGGAGAATCACATTCCTGAGGTTTGTTGGTAGGTATAAAGACATCACCATCGCATCTATCAAGCGTGCGATAAGTTCCGAGTAGATTTTCGTCATTAGAGACTGGCACTTGTTTATTGTTATTAAAAATAATATAACTGTTTTTCAAGGTGTCGCCGCAAATAAAAGTAACATCTTCTGTACGAATCTTTAATGCATTATCCATAGGTTCTGCCTGGAAGGTGACAGGTGGCATGTTACGGAACCAAACGACTTGTGTGGCATCATCGCAATAATTGCCATCATTGGATTCTTCTACACGAAACAGGCATGGAGTTAATATGGTAATTCGCTTATTACCAAACAGTATAATGTTCTGTGGATGTGCCAGAGGTGAGGTGGCAGCAATTAGGTGTTGATGTAGCATAAAAGTCCTCCTTTTGAGTATTTGTATTGTTTGACTTAATGTTATTATAATGCTATTCTTGTTATAGAAATATTGATTTTCTGCTAAAAAATATAAGGATTCTTAGAAAACGGAGGTGAAATGTGATGGATTCACGTATGAGAGAAAGTAAAAACCGTGGAACTCCCCGGTTTCCTTTTGAACTTTATACAATGTATACCAAGAAAAAGAAAATTTTCGTAGCTTGTCATTGGCAAGAAGAAACGGAGATTTTGCGTGTTAAATCAGGCGAGGTAGAACTAATACTGAATGGTATAATACATACACTTTCCGAAGGCGATATTGCATTTATTAATCCAGGGCAATTGCATCAGCTACATGGAATGACAATGGATACAATGTATTATGCCTATGTGTTTCCTATGGAATTTTTGGCGTTTGAGCAGGAAGATATTGTGCAGTCACAAATCATTAGTCCCGTATTAGAACAGACAATAGGTTTCCCGAATCTGGTTAAATGCGGAAGCTCTTTGCACCAGTCGATTTTATATCTGGTAGATGAGATAATAGAGATAAATAAAGAACGATTACCGATGTATGAATTTCGCACGAAGATTTTATTGTTGGAGTTGCTCTGTTTGCTAAAACAAGAGAATGGTTTTGTATCGCATTTTGCTGTAAAACAGGTGGATGTCTGTAAAAATATATTATCTTATATAAAAAAGCACTATTCGGAAAAAATAACAGTTGCTGCTATTGCCGGTGAAGTTGGGTTATCAGAAAATTATTTTAGTGCTTTTTTTACAGAGCATTTTGATATGAGTTTTATAAACTATTTAACAATGTATCGGATAGAGCAGGCATGTACTTTGTTAGAAACAACAGATTTGCCTATAACAGAAATTGCATTACAAACGGGCTTTGAATCGATTAGCTACTTTATTAGCAAATTCAAAACAGTTAATGGATTGACACCGAATAAATACCGAAATCGGTTTTTGAGAAATGCAGATAAATACCGAAAATCTTAATAAGGCAGAATTACTTTCGATAATTATGAATTATAGAAGAAAAGAGATAGGGTATTATAAATTAAGGGAGTAATTGCAGCTAAGTAATTAAAGAAAAGTCATTATGAATATATAAAATGATTTTTGGTAAATAAACATTTCTATTTTTGCATCATAAAGGGCAGACGACTTAAGGTTTAAGGGTCTGCTTTTTTGTTTTATGGAAGAAGTGCCATAAAATGTTCTCTCTTGACAAGACGAACGTATGTTTGTATAATTTGCACACAGGGAGGGGACATGTATGATAGAAAATATCATTTTTCATATTGATGTCAACAGCGCTTTCCTTTCGTGGGAGGCATGTTACCGAATACATCACCTAGGCGGTAAAGTAGATCTCAGGGAACAGGTGGCTGCTGTCGGCGGTGATGTTACCATGCGTCATGGCATTATCCTTGCAAAGTCGATTCCGGCTAAAAAGTATAAAATCCAAACAGGGGAATCTTTATTGGAAGCAAAACAAAAATGTCCGGATTTAATCATAGTACCTCCAAACTATAACCTGTATGAGCAGTGTTCCGCTGCATTCATGAGAATACTAAGAGAGTATTCGGATACAGTGGAGCAGTACAGTATTGATGAAGCCTTTGTGGATATGACGGCTACCTATCATTTGTTTGGCACTCCGGAAGAAACTGCCCAAATTATCAAAAATAGAATCCGGGATGAACTTGGATTCACGGTTAATATAGGTATTTCTACAAATAAACTGCTGGCAAAAATGGCAAGTGATTTTAAGAAGCCGGATATGGTGCACACGTTATATCCTCATGAAATTGAGAGAAAGATGTGGCCACTGTCGGTATCAGATTTATTCTTTGTAGGTCGAGCAACCACAAAGAATTTATTTACTATGGGAATCAAGACCATAGGTGAACTGGCAAAATGTAATCCGGTATGGCTTCGAACCATATTAAAGAAGCAGGGTGAAGTGGTATGGAGTTTTGCCAACGGAATTGATTTAAGTCCGGTAATTACAGAACCTCCGGCAAATAAAGGGTATGGTAATAGTACGACTACGCCCTTTGATGTGACGGATATGGAAACTGCCAAGGTAGTTCTGCTGGCATTGGCAGAAACGGTTGGGAAACGGTTACGACGGGATGCTGTGAGAATATCGGTTATTTCAGTAGGGATCCGTGCTTCAGATTTATCTTATTGTTCCCATCAGAAGGTTTTGGATGTTGCAACAAATATTACGAATGAAATTCATAAAGCAGCTTGTGAATTGTTTGATGAACTTTGGCGAGGGCAGCCGATAAGGCATCTTGGTATTCATACAAGTAAAGTGCAGAATGATGATTTTATGCGCCAGTTGTTTTTCTTTGAAGCAATTGATTATGAAAAACTTATAGCGGTAGACAGAACCGTGGATGCAATACGTGACCGATTTGGAAACGATTCCATAAAGAGAGCCGTGTTTGTAAAGCATCCGATTGACCATATGAGTGGCGGTATTTCCAGAGAAAAGCGGGAAGTGGATTATAGCAGAATAAAAGTCGAGTAGAAAGGGGGGTCTGGTAATGAGTTTTGGAATAGGTACGAATACAGAAAAAGCAAATTCCGGCTTTGTAAAAGGGGAACAACATGAAATTGCCTGCGAGTGCTGGTTTACCTGTTCCGGAAAGACTACTCCGATTATGATAAAAATTGAAGATGAGGATGGCGAAATCAGAACCATTCGGCAGATTCAGGTACATTCCCAAGAGAAAAAGCAGTATGCCGGAATACCATCCGAGGAATATGATTGTACTATAGTCATTCTGGGCCAGCAGGTTCCGGTACGGCTCATTCATTATCTGACGGAAAGTAAGTGGGTATTAAATTTTAGATGATGCTATGAAACCAAAAAAGGAATGAATCAGACTCTAAAAATTACCTTGTAATGAAGTATGGAATATGTTACTTTATAGCCATAAATAAGATGCAATAGATGAAATAATTATGTATGGGGTAATAAGGCAATGGGAAATAATAATTTTGCTACGATAATGGAGCATATTGTGAGAGCATTAAAAGAAAAGGGATATGATCCGTATACCCAACTTGTCGGTTATGTTACAAAAAGAGATTCGGAATATATTACTCGATATAAAGAAGCACGAAGGTTAATTGAAGCTCTTGATATGGAAATGGTTATGCAATATGTGCAGAATATGAAAAGGAATTAGTGTTTATGTGTGGCAGATATTATGTAGATGATGAAACCGCAAAGGAAATAGAGAAAATTGTCCGCTGTGTAGATGAGAAATTAAAAAAAGAAGCTGCACAAAGCAGCAAGCTTCCAATCAAAGACATACACCCAACAGAATGTGCTCCGGTTCTTGTGGCATCTGCGGGGGGACTTCGCTGTGAACTAAAAAGGTGGGGATTCCCGGGTTTTATGGATAAGCAGTTAGTCATTAACGCCAGAAGTGAATCTGCTATGGAAAAGAAGATGTTTAGTGATGCAGTAGAGCATAGACGGATTGTTATTCCTGCAGCAGGGTTCTACGAATGGAATAAACAAAAAGAAAAGAGTACTTTTACCAGAAAAGACAGTCCGGTTCTTTACATGGCCGGTATCTACAGTAAGTATGAAGATGAGGACAGGTTTGTAATTCTTACTACTGCTGCGAATGAATCCATGGAACCGGTACATGACAGAATGCCTTTGATTCTTGATAAGGATGAAATCGTGCCATGGTTGACAGAACGAAGCAAGACAGAGGAGTTTCTTGGTAAAGTGCCATGTCAATTGAACAGGAGTACAGAGTTTGAGCAATTGACGTTGTTTTAGTATAATGAATAGCGGTTAGTACGCTAACAGCATAAGGAAGTGTAAAAAATCAGGGTAAAAATGAAGTCTTGTAAAAGAGTTCGTTTTTACCCTGATTTTTTATACTTCCGGGCTAATAGAGAAATTATCGGGTATTGGGTTTCCGTCCGCAGTAGCCACAGACTATCGCCTGATAAGTCCCCCTGGGGAGGGGGCAGGGGGACGCACCAACGGCGAGGGGGGGAGGAATGGTACACGGCACATAACTGGAAATTTATTCATTTTTTACTAGCCATTCTGTATGTCCTTTGATAGAATAAAACTATACGAGATACTAGTTATTGCATATTTGGGCAAGCTTGTTTTTCATTTTGTTATTTGAATGACTTAGTTGTTCCCGAATTGTGATAATGTCTTTACTAAAGCTAAAGGAAGCGTCTGTGAAACTCATAAACGGAGCAAGTTCTTTTGAATGTAGTTCTGCTACTTGAGCGAAATCTGCCAAGTCGGTGTAAAAGACAAAGGATGCTCCTGATGTATAGATTCTGTCCGCAGTTTGTGATACGGTATTCTCCATGCCATATATCACAACAAAAGAAAATAATTGTTTTGGAGCTGTTAAGGTGTGCATATACCGAAGAATGTGTTCGGTGGATTCTAACCTCTGGTGTGCAGAAGGTGCGGTATTAGGAATG
Organism: Lachnospiraceae bacterium; assembly: GCA_017938145.1. Lineage (GTDB taxonomy): Bacteria > Bacillota > Clostridia > Lachnospirales > Lachnospiraceae > SIG299. Next base: position 25,281 of record JAGBCB010000023.1, on the reverse strand, counting down.
GTGTCTGCCAGAGTGTTGTTACCTTCGAAGGTAAGCAGTGCATCCAGACTGGCAGTGGCTATATTCGGTTTACTAAGTGTTTTGATGATACAATTTGGAGCAAAGGTTTTTATGTATCGTTCCAGTTGCAGTTGTACAGGAAGTGACTGTTGCGGGAACTTTTGGGTGTAAGCGTGTACTATGGTGTCATATTTTGAAACAAAACGCAGGGCAACAATGGAAACAAAGTCCGGATGTTCGAGCAAGGTACTTTTTGCAGCTATAGCAGCTTTGTTGTAATTGACTGGAGAGTAAACAAGAACTCTGGATAAATTGTAGGTAGCAGTAAAGTAGCTATCATAAAGTTCTTTGTTTTTACGAAGTTCTGTTAGAGAGTACATATGATGTTCTTCAACAAGGCTGGTAAAGATAGAAATGAAGTTGGTAATGGTGGTTTGAAAAGTGGTAGATTTCATGTATTGTATCCTCCTAATTGGCTCGTTTTCTGCACCATATCAGGGAGACTTTACAGGCGGCTTACCGTGAACTTACAAAAATGTATGTTTTTGAAATTGAGTCAAAAAAATGAAAGGAGTGCTGAAAATGTATCGAGTAGAGTATGAGAGCGGAAAATTTTTTGTATTGGAAGATAACAGATGGCTGCATGTGGAAAATGGGGATCGAATCCAGTTGACGAAGAATCAGTATGCGCTTCTTAGATGTTTGTTAGAGAGAAGCAATCGTAGATGTAGCAGAGAGGTTATTGCCAAGGAAGTATGGCATGAGGAAGATAGCGTATCTTTAGAAATTGACTGGGAAGCATGGAAGAATAAAATGTGGAAGATGCTTTACGAAACAAGAAAAAAATTAGGTAAGGTAGGCATCAAGGGTGAGAGATTGATTGAAAATACGGATGCGGATGGCTGGTTGATACATTGTGTTTCATGTGAAGATGATGAATCATATAAAAATGTGAAGCAGTGCAAATTATCACAGGAATATACGTTAATTGAGCCTACTTCTGGAGAGTATTATTGTGAAAGAACATTTTTAATTGATAAGATAAAGAATGCTTTTGCGAAAAATCGAGTGGTATTTATCTCCGGTTTGTCCGGTCTTGGAAAAACAGAACTGGCATATCATTATGGCAGCATTGGTGGATATAAAAATATTATTCCGGTTGCATTGCAGAATAATGGAAAAGGTAGTTTTGCTGATTTATGCTCGCAAGTAAATATTGAGGGCGGAGCGGAGTTATCTGACGTGGCAAGTGTGTTATGGGGATTGGATAAGGACAGTCTCGTCATTGTTGATAATTATAATGATGCCGCAAATGGAACGGTATTTGAAGTAATAAGCAAAATTCCGAATGCCCATATTTTAGTAACTTCGCAGTTACAGACTGATGAAATGGATGAGCATGGTAGTGTAGTGCTGATTGATGATGCAGAGGAGGATGTGGCGGATAAGGAGAAATTTGCCATTCGTCTGTTTTGCACATATGCGAAGCTGAATGAATCAAAGTTATCGCAGAGAGATTTGGCTTATTTGGCAGATGTTGTGAAAGCGGTACAGTATCATACCATGATTGTCTGTATGCTTGGACGACAGTACAAAAAGAGTAACCGCAGCTTTCAGAAACTTCGGAATCTCATTGTAGAGAATGTGGAAGAAGCTTTGCGCACCAATATTAAGGTTAGCATTATCAAGGATAAGGAACGGTATACGCAGACTCCGTATGAATTACTGAAAGTGTTATTTAAGAATCAAATTCTTTCCAGAAATTTTAAGCCGTTGGAACGACAGGTACTTGGCGCACTGATTTTCTCGGAGAAGTATTCCAACGACTTGGAAATGATTTGTATTTCGGTTGGCGATTTAGAAGAATTGAACTGTGTTTCTGCCAGAGATGCGGTAAATTCTCTGCAGGAGGATGGCATTGTTGCTATACAGGGTTCCAAATTACATATTCATCCTTTGATGAGGGCATTGGTATGTGATGAAGACCTTGGCTTGGCGAAGTATCCAATGATTGCAGAGTTGGAGTATGAATTTCTTCTGCATTTGATGAAGAATAAGCAGATTGAGAAATATACCTATGCCGAGGAAAATATTGAAAGAGATACCCAGGTACGTAACATGACACCATGGCATAAGTGGGTATTTGAGTTTATTGAGCAAAATGTTATTCCATATACTTGTAGCAGAGATAAAGAATTTGCACAGTATTATAATGACGAGGATTACTTATTGGTTTCTTGTCACGGCACTTCCGGAAATTCCATTTATATTCGTTTTGATTCCGGTAAAGAATTTTGTCTGATTAATGGAAGTGGACAGAGAATAAAGGAATACCGATACTATAATCCAAGTAAGGAAGAAAAAGAATTTCCATATGGGAAGTGTAACTTACTTCTTGCAAAGTATGGAGCAGTTGATACGCTGGCGTTGCCGGAAACAGTAGCCGGAGCTCCGGTATTATCCATTGGAAGACGTTTGCTGTATAATCACAAGATGAAGCATGTTGTGATTCCATCGGAAGTACAGTGGATTGGCGATTATGCGTTTAGCGATTGTACGGAGCTGGAGGAAATTATTATTCCGGATAAGGTTGGTATTATCGGTTCCAGAGCTTTTACTAATTGCACCAATGTAGCCAAACTTCAGTTAGGTAAATCAGTCCGTGTTATTGGTATGGCTACTTTTTCTAGATGTGAAAATATCAAAGGAACCATTGAGTTTCCGGACTCATTACAAATTATTCACCGATATGCTTTTTTCCAATGTTCCGCATTAGAAGAAGTATATTTTTCTGATACAAGTCAAATAGAGGAAATTGGTACATGTGCATTCAGTACTTGTACAGGACTTCAAAAATTAAGACTTGGTAGAAATGTAAGTTGGATATCGGGAGAGGCTTTTGCTGATTGTTATAGTTTGGAAGAAGTGACAATTCCGGGAACATTGAAGGAAATCAGTACAAATCTTTTCTCTAATTGCAGTGGCCTTAAGAAGATTATTGTGGAGGAAGGCGTAGAGGCAATACACAACCATGCTTTTGGAGATTGTGTGAATTTAAGAGAGGTGAAGCTTCCTAGAAGTATTACTTCGCTGGATAGAGCAGCCTTTGGAGGTAGTCCAAATGTGGTTGCTGAAGTGTATGAAAATTCATCTGCGGATAGATGTTTATTGAGGGCAAACGAGTTAGGAAAGCGTATTGCTATTAAGTTGATAGCAGAATAAAGGAGTAAGGGGTAGACCATGGTGTTTAAAACGTGGTCTATCTTTTTTGACTAAAAAATCGAAAATTTGTTCGATAAAACTATTGCAAATTCCTTTATAATGTCATATAATAAAACAAAACAAAGGTTCGAATAAAAACGAGCTGTGCGGTAGAAAACTGCTGCATTGACCGATTGGCTCAACGGTCATGGTAATCTTGCTAGAGGTGACTTTCCCTTTCCTTAAACAAGAGAAGCATTTGTTTTGGAGGTGTTTTGATGCAAGAGGTTGTGCTGTATTGTAAACGGTGCAGGAAGAGCTTAAAAATGAAGTATTTCCCTACAGGAAATGGTACTACACCTATGTTTGTCAATGTGTGTGTTGTTTGCCATCATTGTAAGCGGACTCTTCGATTTAAGCAGTATACGGAAGATGTGCTTATTCAAAATTCCGTAGATGGTAGATTTTATGTATAGCCATTTTAGAATAAGCAAATGACAAGTAAATGATTGCCAACATGATACGAGGCTTGACCTCACAGAGACATGTAAAGTACTAGTAAGAATACTAGTGTTTTGCGTGTCTCTTTTTTGATTTTTTTTAAAATAAGCAAGAATACAGTCCTTTCTTTCTGGTACGAACCGGAGGAAAGGATTTTTTTTATTAATTCTAAATTTTTTTTCAAAATCTCTGAGTGAATTCAAAAAATCCCCCTCTATATATCTTTTGAAAATCAAAGCCGGGAGTTTGTCCGGCAAAGAAGGAGAGAAAAGGGATGAAAAGTAACGTGGTAAAGAAGTTAGTTGCTGCTGGGGTGTTGGGGCTTTCTTTGGTACAAGCATCGAACCGTGCCGTTTGGGCAAACAGTGAAGCAGTGACAGAGAGTTCCGCTTCGGAAATTGAAGCAGAAAAGTATCAGATAGCCAGTGATTATGAGGTGCTACAGGAAGGAACCGGACTTGGCATTATCGGCATTACCGGAGAACCGGATGCAGAGTATGAGTTAATTTTTCAGATTTCTGAAGGTAGTGCATTAGGGGAAGCAACCTTTTTGTATTCGCTAGATGGCGGTAGTCGTTGGTCGGAAGATAGGAGGGTTCCTTTGTCAGGATTTTATTCATTGGGAAACACCGGGCTGACAGCGGAGTTTTACCTACCGGGAGATTCCGAATTCGTTGCGGGAGATGTCTATCGGTGTTATGTTTCGGATCCTACGAAGGTAATCCGGATGAAACAGGACGGAAACAGTGCTGTGGATATCACGGTAAGTTCCAACGTGGAGGATATGACAGTGTTTGAAGTGCTGGACAAGATGGGCATAAGCATTGCCGTGAAGATACGGAAAGGTGGAGCAATCGGAGAGGCAGTATGGCAGGTGTCACAGGATGGAGGATTGACCTGGGGCGAAGAGGTATATGCCACGGAGGAATTAGTGATTTCTTCGGAAGTAAACGGTATTCCGCTTGGCGTGACTGTGGTATTTGCACCAGTTTCCAAGGCTGAGGCTCTTAGCTTTGAGCGTGGGGATGTCATTCGTATCTATGCGGAAGATACAGCAAAAGACAATTTTATGACGGTTACAGTGATTCTGCTTTTGGTTGTCTCTGTTATCGGCTTTTTGATTTTCTTCGGTAACAAGAAGCTGAAAGATGCCATACCGCCGGAAAGTGAGTACGGGTTATGGGAGCACGGATAAAGAGGCTAGTGGAAAAACTGATAAGCGTATGTCTGATTATGGCTGTCGCTGTGGCGTGTTCGCTGCTCTGTACGTTTCTTGTTTCCGGTGTTCCCACGATATTCGGTGTCCGTCCCTTGATAGTTGTAAGTGGTTCTATGGAACCGGTGCTTCCGGTTGGCTCTTTGGTAGTCACGAAAGCTGTTACCGCAGAGGAAGTGGAGGTAGGAGATGTGGTGGGGTATTGGACCGGTAATCATTTTATCGGTATCAATCCCATCATTCTGCATCGGGTCATTGCGATAACGGAGGAAGGTTACCTGTTAAAGGGAGATAACAACGAAACTGCAGACCCGGTGGTGAAACCGGAGCGGATCACTTACCGGGTGGTATATCCGGAAGTTTGAGTACGAACAGTCAGCGTTTCAAGAACATTGGCTGGTTCGTACTCACGTATGACACACAGGATGCACGGCATGGGTTACGTGTGAATACATAGGACAAGTTCAGCACAGCATTCGTGACTTAGTGCAAATACGTCTATATCAGACATTCCAATAGTCAGTTCTATATTTTTTATTTCAATTTTTATTTTCCAAAACTACCATGAACAAATTTTTAAGGCCGGGGGGATTTTGTATGTTCGGCGAGTTGTAGTAATTATCCGCTTCAAAAATCTCCTGTGTGTAATCTGGCTCAACTAATGGAAACTGCCATATTTCCTGTGCAAGCGAGGAAAGAACGCAGGAGGAATTTTTGGATATTACAAATTAAGCCCAGCCGGAGGGTATGTATCCAGCAAAAAGAAAAAAGAAGAAAAGGAGGATAAACCTATGACAGAGTTTATCAAAAAAACAAAGAGCGTTGAGAAGAACGTAAAGAAGGAAACTGTATTACTGGATTTAGGCTCCATTTGCAATGGAGTCATGGCAGCCACTGATGGCAGAAGTCTCAGTCCTACACTGTGGCAACTGTTAAAAATGGCAGGAGAAGCTAAACTTGGTTCTCCAGATAATCCATTGCCGAATACGGTTATGGTTAGTCCGGTTCATGAGAGTCAGTATGTGTATTACGCAGGAAAAAATGGACACATTACAACTTCTCTGGAAGCAGATGTAATTCTTTTGCTTCGTTACCGTCTTAGGGAATATACGAAGGATAAGACTATTAGGGAAGATTTGTATGCAGCACATAGTAGTGCATTAAAGGGCTATGCCTATACTCTTTATGCAAGACATTGTGGAAAAAAGGAAAAGGACGATTGTACAAATACAGTTTGGAAGGCTTACCTTGAGCATTTGCAGGAATATTGCGTGGTGGTTAATGGTGTTGTGTATATGAGCACGAATCCGTATGTGTTTGAAAAAAAGGTGCTTAAGGAAGACAGAAAAGAACGGGCACGGATGTCCAAACCGGTTGTTTTGCCAGCGGATGTTTTGCAGGCAGAGGACAGTGTTCGGAAGAAACTTCGGATGCGGAATATTCCATTGGAGGAAGTAACGCTTGCAATGTTGGAGGATATGATGACCGCAAGGGATAGAAATAATGTATCTCCAGAAACTTTGCTTATGCTGCTTCGTCAAGACGTGGTGGTAGTGACCAAGGTAAGGCATAGAAGATTCCATGGCGAGGATGGTATCGCCGGATATGAGGATTCTTTATCGGAATTAAATCAGTCTGGAATTGCTACCACAGAAGATGCGGTTTTAAGAACCGAAATTCATGACCTGGTTGGAAAAGTCTTGGCGGCTCATCCGAAGAAGAATATAATGGAGCGTATTCTTTATGATTACTGTGTGGACAAGGAGTTAAAGCTGAAGGACTTGGCAGGAATCTATGATATTTCTCCAAATAAGCTTTCAAACATGAAAAAGGAACTCATGGAGCTTTTAAGAGAAGCTTTAAGTGATTATGAGGATTATGGGGAATAGTAGGATACATAAACAAAAGGCAGGGACTTAGTTCTCTGCCTTTTGTGCTGTTAAATGTCAATATCCACATCTACATTGAAATGTCGCTTGGTTGGCTGTGGGGCTTCCTCCGGTTCCGGTTTTGCAGGTTGATTGGTTTCTTTGATTTCGACTTCCTTTTGAAATTGCTCCTTCCAATTCGGACCGTAACAGAAAGCCGTGCTTTTCGAGGTATCAGCCAATGTAGTATAAATCTTGAGTTGCTTTAAGGTCTTGTACTCGTCTTTTAATTCGTTTACTGTCTGTTCGGCAGACTGGATATTTGTAAGCTGGGCGGTGACATCTGCCAGAAGCGGTTCTGTATTCATGGCATCATAACCGAGCAGTGAAATTTTCTGTAGTAATTCACGATATTCTTCCGCAAGGCAACGTTCTTCGTAACCAAGTTGGGATATACTGTTGTGCCAGGAATCCTCTAAAGATTGCTTGATGATATCCGGTGTGATACGGCTTAGGACAAGCTGCTGAAAGAGATAACTGGCATCCTTTCTGGATAGTTGATCTACCGGAATATTGATAGACAAACCATGGTGTTTGAGCAATTCTTCCAACTGCATAGCCTTACCGGAAGATACAAGCTCTTCGGAATTGGTGCAAGGATGGAATTTTGGCTGCCATTTACGATAGTATGAAGCCAAATGGATAGCATCTGCCATAGAGAGATTGTTATTTACATCAATCGGAATGGAGTAAGTCAATAGCTCTCTTCTTAACGCCGGAGAAAGCGGCTTGTTTTGCAACCTGCTCCGGAGCCCTTCTAAGACTTTGTTGGCGATAGCGTCATACTTTCTGTCTAAATCGCTGGATGAACTAAAGGAAGTAGCCAACACCTCTGGCAGGGTATTACTTTTCCCAGTTAAGTAGTCAATACAATCCTTTGCCTCCATGTATGTAAGGTTATTGAACTTGGTTGTTAACTTATAATGACTGTGTCCCTGCAAGGCAATATACAGACTTCTGCGCTGTTCTGAACTCATTGGGAAGGTCTTTGCTCTATATTCCGTTATCTCCTTTTGTGTCGGTGAGTGCAGACAAAAAACACTGATACCCAGTTGCTCTACAGCGTAGGACAACTCCTGCAAATTTTCCAGTAGTTCTTTCAGTGTAGATAACCCGGTTTTTCCCTGTGACAGGTCGTTATAATCTTTCTTGGCATGAGATAATGCGGCACCGGTTGACATAAGCTGCTCATCTAATTCCTTTGCGGTATTGATACCTCTAGTGTTAAGAATGGAGATACTTTCGGATAGTCTTGCAATTTTCCACGAGGAGGAACGATAAACCGGATTAGCGGATGTGTTATCTATTTCACTAAAGCTATCACCAATCAATTTGATAAGGTTAATTGCTTTCAGTAACAGCATTTCCAAGTCACTTCTTCGTCTTCCGGAAGTGGTATACCGGCTCACATAGAGGGTATGTGCTTTGTGTCCGGTGGAAGAAGGGAGCAGATGGGTTTCTTCTAAGGCAGGTTGTGGTTCTTTTTCTTGTTTCGGTATAAAGTAGGACATGAGAGCAGATTTTTCATAGGCTTTACCTAAATTGGTATCACGACAGCGGTGGGTGTTACCCGGAGTGTAATAGGTAAGGTGATTTTCTGTTTCACGCAAATTGTAGCCACTGCGTCTGAAACGCATTTTAAAGTCTTCGTAAGAAATGGCACGTTCTAAGTGATAGGCTATCTCGGTCCGCAAATCCTGCTTCCATGATTTTCCTTGTTTTGACAACTCCCATTCTTCATGTGACATGGATTTTTTGTTTTCCGGTGCTAAGATGATAGGCAGATTGTATTTCAGTGAGAGCCGGTCTGTGATATCTCTGGCTGCCTGTAAGGATTCCATATCATCCCGATACTTTCTAAGAGAACTACTGGAAAATGCACTCATGGGGATGTGGTTGTGAATATGCTCTTTGTCACAATGAGTAGCGATGATGGCGGGAAATTCACAGCCTTGGTAGGCTTCCAGTTCCTGCATAAATTCCAGTCCGATTTGATGCACCAGTCGTGGGTCAATTTCATAACCGCAGACTCTTGGCGGTGGAAAGCTCATTACCCACATATAGCAGTTCCGGGCTTTTGATACACGCTCCTGCATAAAAGTTATGGTATCTCCGTTTTCATCATGGTACACAGGGGCTTTTTCATCATGAATCATAAAGCCCTGTTCATCTAAGATAGGATTCCCTTTTTTATCAAGCTTTGCCCGGAGCAGAGTTTTGACCTTATAGTGTCGCCCGGCATTTTCATCATGCCCATTCCTATGATAGGTATCAGCTGCCTGTCGAAAGGTTTCTTCTGCCAGCTCCACGCTGCAGTGATGCCCGGAAACAAGAATTTCCATGTGACCATCTTCTGCAACGTAGGTAGTTTTAATGTCATTTTCAGAATACCGGATGGCATTATGAAGTACGTGCAAAGCTTCCTCATCAGGGGAATATTCCAACTTCGTTTTTTCCTCGTTCTTCACGTAAACAATGGTGTTTTTGATAGAAGAGGCGGAATGGTATGCTTTTATTTTTGTCACTGCCATAGTATCACCTTCTATTTATACTTTTCTTCTAATTTGGTTAATTTTTCCTTGGTATGGCGCTTACTGTAGCTGTGCTGCTTGACAGAATGGTAAAGCTTTTTTCTTACATCATCATACATATCTGCCCGCATGGTAGTAACATAACGCCAGGTATCATTTACTTTTTCTGAAATCTGAGTTAAGGTCTGCTTGATAAGCACTGCTTCCTGCTCATAAATTCTTCCGGAGCGGAAGATAGACGGCAGAATGGAACTAATTTTCTGTTTTAAATCTTCGATGGTTTCCACATAGCGGTATACATCCGCAAAGTCAATGGTTAATTCGACATCGGATTTTTTATAGAGTAGGTCACGTACATATTCTGATACTGCCATATCCTTTTCTTTTGCTATTTCCTTTAATTCCTCATATTTTTCTTCATCAACCCATACTTGAAAACGTACTTTCATAAATGAAATCTATCCTTTCTTTCATGATGTGTTGGTCTGCTACCTTTACGAGCGTAGCGAGTACCATTTTTGCCATAGGCAAAAGGGTTTGGGTGTCCCAACCAGGTGTCGGGCGGAGCCTGACGAACCGTGTCCCAGGAGGGTTACCGACGTCGGGACACTGTGGTTCTATTCGTAAAAAATGCTTTTCTCGTTGTTCATAAACTATATAGAGGGGAAGCAGGGGAAAAACGTTGAAAAGAGAAAAGTATTTCGAACTATACAGCCGGAGAATGTGTAGGAACCCTATAGGAAGGCAGCTTGCATATGCGAACTGCAGAAGACTGCATATGCGGAGTAAAGAACTATGCATATGTAATATGAAGTGAAATGCTTATGTGTTGTGCTGTATGGGGTTAATGCAAAGTATGGAAAAATGCTTATGCAAAATACGGAAAAAAGCTAAATAATTTCTTTTATGTCCCCCTCTATATGTTTTGTAGATATCTCCAAGGTATCTGTTGATACTGGCAGCAGCCTTAATCAATGGTTTGGCATTCATATTAGAAGATGGAAAGGCGGTGAAAGATTTTATGCGGAAAACTACATATTTAAACTTTGACTTGGACAAGCCAGATGAATTGCTATGTTATAACTTCCTTGAAAGTTTGGGCCGTGCCAAAAAGAGTGTAATTATCATGGCTCTAAAGAATACCCAGTTGTTACAAAATTACGCAGGGACAGGTACTATGCAATCCTTGTCTATGCAGAGCATGGTATTTCCGGAGCCAAGTAAAGGAAAAGTTGGGAACAAGAGGTTTGGTAAATCCAGTCCTAAAGAAAAGGAGAAAGTTAAAGCTGCACAGGAGATTCCGGTTTATGAAGAAGAAAACACGGAACCGGAAGATTTCAGTGTAGTAGAAGAACCGGAAGAAATATTCTCCGAAGAGCAGTTAATAAAGATTCGGGAAAAAGGATTGGATTTGGATGCCCTTACGGATAGTCAGAAAAGAGCAATGGCGAAAATGATGGCAGAACAGTTTATGCCTGCAGCAACAGCATACAGTCTGGCAGGGTTTGAAAAATAGGAAAGAGAGGTAATAGAGAATGGAAAAGACACCTAGATTTATTGCGGTAGATACCGGAAAGTTTGCTACTAAGGCAGTTACATTAAGGGGAGATGGTTCGGAGCGTTTTATCACATTCAGAACTAAATCCGAAGAAACGCAGCGTTCCGAAGCCCAGGGCAAGAGCTATATCGTAGAATATAAGGGCAAACGTTATCTGGTAGGGGAACAGGCGGAAGTATCCAGTGCAAAACTGACCAAAGCGGAGGATATCCATCGTATTTCTACATACACTGCAATTCACCAGTTAAGTAGCGGAGATGATACGGTGGTGGTTGCCATCGGCTGCCCATTGTCGGTATTTGAAAATCCGGAGAGCAAGGAAACTTACAAAAAGTATATGTTTCCGGACAGACAGATTGAGATTAAGGTCAATGAAACAACAAAGAAATTAACTATCTTAAGTGTAATCGTATTTCCGGAGAGCTCTGGAATCATTTACTTGGATAGAAAATATGAGAGCATGAGTGCAGGGATTATTGATATTGGCGGTCTTAACGTCAATGCCTGCGTGTATAACAAGACAATGCCGATTATCAGTACTTTGTTTACAGAGAACCTTGGCTCTAATGTACTTGCACAGAATTTGAAAAATGCACTTGCTACTAAGTATGGCGAGGATATACCGCAGTGGATGATGGAAGACATTCTCCGTGATGGATACGTAGTTGATAACATGTCTTCTTCCGGCATCCGTGAAGGCTCCAAGGAATTTATTGCGGATTTCAAAAAGAAGCATATCGAAAGCATTATTAAGAAGTGTGAAGCCAATGGTTGGAATCTCCGTCTGACAAGACTTGTATTTACCGGAGGAACCAGTGAATTGCTCCGGAATGAGATACTGCAGGTAATCCCGGGAGCGATTATCTGTGAGGAACCGGAAAAAGTAAATGTAAGGGGCTTCTTAAAAGCGATAACGGAGTGATAACTATATGAAAGCGAGGATAAGAAATGTGGCATAGAAAACAGAAGAAAGAGGTTATTATCCATTCAGAAATATTGGACTGTCTGGCAGCAAGTGAACTATGTCCGGATATGGCATGCTTTCAAGAACTGTATTTTTCCAAAAACTGTTTTGTTAAATATCTGTACGTGGGAAGCAATGGCATTTTTGTCCTGCTCCCATGTCTGGATGAACTGCAGGAGTGCGTGGAAGAGCAGGAGCGTTGCCGAAAAGCACTGGCAGATATGAAGGAAGTGTTAGGGTTAGCATTATATATCTATCCAGTGCTTGCAGGTACAGGGCGTAGCTATTATGCACCGGATCCATTTCATCCAGTAGAGCTTGAGGATGCTGAACAGTTTCTTAACGGCCTGTATCATTACACCCGGGCAAACAAAACCAGACCGGAGCAGATAGCGGAAGCAATGGAGCAGCTGCTTATGCTTCCGCCAACGGAAGAAGAGGAAGATACGGTATCTGTACTGGATGAAAATACATTGGAAAGGATTCTGCAGGTGCTTGTTCCCTTGGAAGGAAATGATTACCCGGAGGATACAATAAAGCGTGATGCGGATGGCACAGAATACATCCTTCGGGATTCCGATGTGATGATTGGGAAGATTAATACCGGGCTGGTAGGGAAGAAAGAATGGTATCGGCTGTCCGCCATATCTCCGGAAGCGGTATTGTATTCGGCAGTACTTGGAGGATGCCTGGGGCTTCATAAGCTGTTTACCAGAGAGTACCTGCATATGGCACTGTATATCATAACCGGAGGTTTTGGCGGCATACTGCCTGCCGTGGATGCACTTAGTATCTGTACCGGTTCCTACAGTTATAAGGAAGTGAATTACTATCAGGAACCAAACGGAACCATATTCAAAAGGCAGGAAAAAGTATGCTTGCGGAGAGCTGCAGGTGTTCTGCGTGGGATTACCTGCATGGCAACAGCCCTGGTTCTCGGGCAGTTATATGTGAAGTTTGTGTATTCCGAGCTGTTGGAATTATTGATTGCACTGGTGACAGAACTTGGTACAAATGCAGGAACCGTAGCCTACGAACACGGTATTTTTATTCCTTAGTGGAATAAATGATTGATTGTTTTTTGTGGAGATAGATCAAATGAGTTACAAGAAAAGTGAACCCATAAAATACTTTTGTGAAAGAGAGGTAGTAGTATGGCACTGGTAAGTGAAGAATTGGGAATGAAAGAAGCAGACAGCACATCAACGTTTTTAAAGCAATTAATGATTTTGCTGGCGCAGGCAATGAGGGACGGCAGACAAAAAGGATATACAGACGAACACATGAAAGGAGCAAAGGCGATTTATCGGCATATCCATTATGGAGGAGAAGTCTGCTATCAGGTAGTAAGTACAGAAGATGCCGCCTTTTTTGAGAAGATATTGCAGAAACGGAGGGTTCCATATGTACGGCTGGCAGAAACGGACGGAAAAACAACGATTGTTACCAGAGATAAAGATAAAAAGCAGGTCGAAAAAGCATGGGAGCTTTTGGCACAGGAATTAAAGATTGCGTTTAAGGAGCTTACGCCACAGGAGTTTATTCAGGATAATGCAGGGAAGAATATCTGCCATACGGCTGGTTATTCTGAAGTTGAACTGGAAGTGTTCCGGAAGGAAGCGGCATCTCTTGGCTTTGCCTATGCAGTAATCGGGAATGAAAAGGAAAATGGGAAGTATGACATCTTGTATTCCGAAACAGATAAAGAAATTGTAACCAGAGCGTTAAAAGGTCTTGAATATGAATTATCAGGAGAAGAGGGACTGGCATATCGACAGAAGCTGGAACAGTCTCTTGCAGTGAAGAACCATATTCTGCAGGAAGCCAAGGAAAAAGAAAAGAGTAAGGAAATCCTGTATATTGTCAATGCAAATAATCCAATGGAGTTTATTACCCTTGGAAACGGTATGATGATTGAACATAAGCTGTCCGTGGAAGAAAAAACGAAAAGAAACGGAGCTAAGGTGCAGGTGGTTCAGGACAAGGCAAGGAAGACACAGCCTTTTGGAAATCGGGAATTAATGATTGCCATGAAAAAGCTTGGCAAATGCAAATTAGTGCCAGAGGAACGTATGAATTTTGTAAAGAATTTTGACAGTGCAGGTAATGTACAGGTTCCGGATGTGGAAGAATTACGGATGGCATTACAGAATGTGGAAAGCTATACCGGTCCGGTCTTTGAGTTAACTTTTGGACGGGCAGAACTGATGCACGGAGAAACACTTTGTACACTTTCCAATCTGGATACCGCAGAAGTTATGGAAGTAACCAATGCTTTGGAGAAAGAAGGTATCGCCTTTACAGCAGTGAATGGGGATATTGCATATAGGGAGCAGGACAAAGGGCAGGTAGATATTGTTCTGGATGAAACTATCTGTAAAAAGATGTCTTACATGGATAAAGTACAGATGAAGATGAAATTGGAAGGCAGATGTCCGGAAAATATGAATCTTCAAGCAATGACGGAACCGGTCTACTTTACCTCCGCTTCCAATCCAGACTATATGTTAAAGGTAGATATGCAGGGGCTTGTAGTACTGAAAAACGGAGAAGTAGTTATGAGTATGGAACGTACCTCCCCAGATTTTGAAGATAATCTGATAATGATGTTTGACAGTATGGAAAACATGGTTGCTATCACAGAAACAGAAGCCGGGCGGAGTCCGCAGGAAAAAGTGAAGCTGATTGAAGAACGCTTCGGAGTAAAAGAAAATCAGGCCACTGTTCAGTACAAATTGAGTTATACCGAACAGAAGGAACGCTTCCTGAACACAGATTTTGAATCACTGGCAGCAGAGGAAAAGAAACTGGTGCAGAAATTCTTAGAGCATGAAACCAAGATTTCTTATGTTGACCGTTCCTATGCTGTGAAGATGGCAGAAAAGGATTACGGAACAAAGATGAAAGAACAGAAAGCAGAGAAAAAGCGGTCTTCCAAGAGAGCAAGAGAACAGGAGGACAGATAAAATCAAAGATTGAAGGCTGTGTAGTCTTATACTTTCCCTTTCCTTGGGCTTAGGTGCTTCAAATTGCACTTCGAAAAGTCAGTCAAGACCGGGCTAAAGGTCCGTTAATTACAGTCTTGACGGACTTTTTGAAGTGCAATACAATCATTATGCCCCAAGGAAAGGAGAATGCTTTTGGGGATTAGTTATTAGCAGCATAAGGAAGTGTAAAAAATCAGGGTGCAAATGAAGTCTTGTAAAAGTGTTCATTTGCACCCTGATTTTTTACATTTCCGGACTAATAGAAAAATTAGTAGTTAATTGTAAAAGTAAAGCCTGTACATGTGTAAGGTGTCTGCCGGAGGAAACGGAGGCAGTCACCGTGGGTAGCCAATACACAGGAAATCGTGTATCCGATACAAAGTTCTTCTGGGGACTTTTTATCGGATACTGGGTTTCCGTTCGCAGAAGCCATAGCGTATCGCTTGATAAGTCCCCCTGGGGAGATGGGCAGGGGGACGCGCCAACGGCGAGGGGGTAGGAATGGTACCATACGTATAAAAAGACTTATTTATATCTCTCTGCGAAGTGCAGACGAAAGAATTGTGAAGTTTTTCTTATGTCTCCAAAGCACTTTATAAAAGCATGCAGAAGAGAACTAAGAACTTATTATAAACTAAAAGGCAGAACCTATAAACTAAAAGCCAGAGCCAGCGAAAATGCGAAGAGAAAGTCAGCTGGCAAGGGAAAAGGGAGGCGCTTAGCATGTATGGACAATTTTCAATTTTAATTGAGCGTGGTCGTGTCTGCACGACGGAGCGAAATTCAAATTGAAAATTGTCTATATAGGCTGCCTCCAGGTTCTTTTCTTTGCCAGCGTTGCTCTTCGTATTTTCGCTCCCCGCAAAGTAAATACAGAGCGTATCTGTGTATATAAAATCTTAATATATAATCAAAATTCTTGGAATCTAGTAATGAAAATCAAAAACTTCCCCTCTATATCATTTTGAATAAGTCCTGAATTAACGGATAAAAGGAAGGTGGTATGCATTGGCTCATAAAAAAAGCAGTAAAAGGGATTTGAAACGAAGGTGTAAGAAGGAGTTCAGAAGAACGGTACTCGTAGAAATTATCCTGTGTCTTATTGCAGGATTCTATCTGGGAGCAGCCTATAGAAATCTGACTCCGGACATGCTTTTGGATCAGACAACTTTTACTCCAACCATATTGGATGCAGTGATTTATCTGCCAACTTATATTGCCGAGCATCCCTTGGAGTTTTACCCGACACATATCCTTGGCATTGGTACGGCAGGCATGCTCTGGGTGGTACTTTTCATGAACAGCTATAACCGGTTCTTGCGAAGGTATAACGCCATGTACGAAGATGCCCATGGCTCCGGTGGCTTTAACGATGACTTGGAAGGATTCTACCGGGAATACGTGGTTGACCCAAAGATTGCCGGAGGCAGAACGGAGAAAAACAGCGAGGGGAAAACGGTAATCAAGAAGCGCATTCCAGTGGGAGAAAATCAGAGTTTTCCAAAAGGTTTTAACGTATTGTCAAAGAAAAAACTGCAGGAATGCCTGGAAAATGCACAGATTTATTCGCAGGATGTCTACCTGTCAATGAATGCAAGATGGACAAGACGAAACTTAAATGCATTTTACCTTGGAGCTAGCGGAACGGGTAAATCGAGGTTCGCAGTCCTTCCTAATCTTATCCAGCTCTTGGGTTCCTATGTATCGACAGATCCATCCAGCAGCTTGCTACTGGAGTCGGGTGGTCTGTTCTTACATGCCGGGTACAAGGTAAAGGTTCTGAACCTGAAGGATTTGACGAAATCCAACCGTTACAATCCGATGCGGTACATAGAAAAGGAATCCGACATTCCGGTGCTTACCAACTGTCTGCTTTCTAATCTGGAAGGACCGAAGACAGGAAACGGTGGCGAGAATAAGTTCTGGCGGGACAGTACCATTGCGTTGATTACAGCATGTACGGCATATCAGTTTGAAGTGTTTGACGAGGACAATGAATTTCTGGAAGATGGCGTGACTCTAAATCCCAAGTACAAGGGAAAACGAAATTACATCAACGTGATGCGAATGCTCCGTATGTTGGAAATCCACGAGGATGAAGGTGAGGCAATATCTGATTTGGACAGGCTGTTTGCAGAACTGGCAGAGAAGAACCCACGCTCCTATGCAGTGAAAATGTACCAAACATTTAAAATGGCACCATCCAAAACAGCACTGAACATTGTTATCAGTACCGCAGTACAGTTAGGAACGTTCTTCGACAATGATGAGTTTGCAAATCTCTCTTACAAGGATGAGATGGAAATTGAAAAAATCGGTAAGGAAAAGACGGCAGTATTCATTGTTACCCCGGAGGGCGAAACAACCTACAACTTTTTCGCTGCTATGTTTTATACCCAGCTGTTTCAGGTGCTTTACAAGCAGGGAGAAGAAAATGCAAAAAAGAACGGTGGTGACCCGGCACTGGATGTACCGGTGCGTGTGTTTTTGGATGAGATGGCTAACATCGGTAACGTGCCGCAGTTTAATGAGAAACTTTCAACCATGCGTAAGTACCGTATTTCGGCGGTGCCAATCTTTCAGTCCTTAGCACAGTTGAAAACCTGCTTTAAGGATGATTGGGAAGTTGTCATTGGTAACTGTGACACCATGGTATTCCTTGGTGGGGCGGAACCGTCGGAATGTGAACTGCTGTCAAAGAAGCTTGGAAAAATGTCGGTAAAGACATTCTCTTACGGTAGCTCGAAAAGCGGTACTTCGGATAACGCACAGCAGATTGGACGTGAAGTGCTGACAGCAGATGAAATCGAGCGGATGAAGAACAATGAGCAGTTGGTGTTTATCCGTGGTATCCGTCCGTTTTGTACCGAGAAGTACACCTATGAGAAACATCCGAACTACAAGTACACGGCAAATTCCGGTTGTCCGGAGGCAAAGGTTTTTGACATGTCACAGCTGGATATTGCAGTGGACTTTGAGGCAATGGAGCAGACCTATGTGTATGCTTACGGGGCAAAAGGACATGTTGCACCGACAGAAGCTGAAAGCTTTGCAGGAAAGCCACTGGCTCTTGATAACTATTCTGTGAAGTTGGATGCACGTACTGCGGTTTTGACGCAGGGGTTACTTACCAGTTGGAAGCAGACAGTACCGGGTTATCAGATGCCAAAAATTAAAATACAGCCGGAACAGGACTTTATTCAAAAAATTACGGAACAGGCAACGAGTTTTAATCCGGTCAGTCAGGCGGATAAGGAAGAGATTACAAGAAAGATTGATGAGATTACCAAGCGTAAGTGCGTCAATCTGACGGAAGAGCAATTCATTATTTTCATGAACCTGCAGAACCAGATTAAAGAGGAAACGTTAGAACAGTGGTGTCAGGAAAACCTGCAGTTCCAGACAGGATTTTCGCCGGACTATGAGTTTGACGAGACCACGGATTTTCTGACAGAAAGGAAAGGTTAATTTATGCATCATATCAACATTGATTTATTGGAAGAGGAAAGAATCCTCAAGGGTGCTGTGCAGTTAAAGAAAGAGGCTATTGAAGCCTTTGAAAAAGCAGCATACGAGGCATCACAGGAGCGCAGATACGAAATGCTGACGAAGGGCTCTCTTATGGAACGCCTTGCGGCAATACCATATTTTGAAACCAGACATCTGGTAGAGGTATTAAATGACCCGAATCCGGATGTACGTGTCAGTGCGCTTCGTCAGATTACCTTTATGGATGAATTAGATGAGGTGGCGAAGGATGCAGAGCGCATTGCAATCTTAGTCAATGACCCGACGCTGGTGGTACAGAAGGAGAGCCTTACTACCATTCAGCACTTTATTGAAAAATTGCGTCTGGCTGCAGATGCCGGTAATCCGATTTGTGAAAATGCGTACTGGAAGTTTATTGAGGCTGCCAGAATACAGGCACACAATTTTAGTGATCCGGCTTTATCCCTGCAGGCGGCATTGGTAGTACAGGTGGAGAATGACCGTCAGGCAAGACTCCGCAGCCAGAAGAGAGCGCAGGAAGAAAGAGAGCACATGAACAGATAACGGTTCTAATACAAAGAAAAATTTCATTTCCCCCTCTATATGATTTTTGAAAGCAAGGAAGCTTTCTGTATCGGTACAAGCATAAGAGGAAAGGAAGGATGAGGTTATGGCGCGTGCTCCTCCTTAAAGTAGGTGTTGGCTATTAACTGCTCGGTAAAAGCAAGCATTAGAAGAGAGGTTGAAGAAGATGAAGAAAATTTGTGTGTTAATAAACAATGCAGTTATCAGAGCAAATCATGTTTGGGCTGATAGCAGGAAGAAAGTGGCAGGTGTAGCCACAGTGGTAACAGCAGCAATGACAATGGCATTTTGTGCACCAACCGGAAGTTTAGAGGACATCGTAAATAAGGTGGGTACTCTGGCATTTGGTGTACTGGAACTGGTAGGAGCAATTCTTCTGGTACTTGGTATTGTTGCCTTTGTTAAGACCATGACCGGTGATGATGACCACGGAACAGACCAGAATGCAACCAGTAAGGCAATCAAGAAGATTATCGGTGGTGCTTTGATGGTATTCGGTCCATTACTGGTGCTTGGCTGGATTGGTGCCACACCGACGACACTCGGAACAACATTTTTCGGCGGCCTGTAAAAGCAGTAGGAAATAAACCGAAGCGTGGGCAGTCATGATTAACATGGCTGCCTACATTGTAAATGTGTTATCAGAAAGGCAAGGTGGCAAGTAGTGGAAGTATCAGTAAAGCCATATACAGAGCAGTTTGTATTGGCACTACGCTATTACAGACAGCAGCTGTGGATTAAGAAAAAAGTAGTATTGCTCATTCTGTTGCTTCTTCTTTTATCCTGTGGACTGTTTGCTTTCTGTGCAGAAGGAACTTGGCATGATGCGGAGGGAATGACAGCTCTTGTAATGAGCCAGATTGATGATATTTGTGATGTGGGCAGGGTAGAAACGGTAGCAGAACTGCTTTCGGTAACATTCAGTGGAGGAAGTCTTGAGATTGCCGGGTATACCGTAAACAGTACCCGACTGATTACTTCGCTGAATGATATTCTGACCGGAATTGCATTCTGCTTTGTGGTATTGACATTCTTTGCAAGTTTTATGAGCATCCGGGAACAGGATATGACGGCAGAGCAGTTGGTACTAAAGCTTGGATTATTTGCGGCAACGGTTGTGTTGGTGTTCAAGTCACAGGATATCTGTCTTGGCATTGCAAATATCGGAACCGGCCTGGCGTTAAAAACTACACAGCTGACAACCAGTGATGCAGCTGCGGCACGGGAAGCACAGGCATTGATAAATGATGTAAAACAGCTGGCGTATGAGCAGTGCAAATCAGAAGAGGACGGTTTGCTTGCAGGGCTTATGGAATTTGTATCAGCTCTTGGCGTCTACTTACAGTTAATGATTCCGTGGCTCTCTATGTATGCCGTAGTCATTATTACCAATGTAGTCTGTTGGTCGAGGGCATTTGAAATACTTATTCTGTCTACGTTTTCTCCGATTGCCTTTGCGGATGCAACCGGAATCAATAACTTTGGGCAGGGAAGTGGTTCCAGATTTATCAAAAATGTACTGGCATTATCCATATCCGGAGCGATTATCGTATTTATTATGTCGCTTAGTTCCAGTATATCGTTATCTGTACTACGGAATGCTCTTTCGGGTGACTTTGCAGGTTTTACCTCCGGGCTGAAAGACCTGCTGGTGATTGCATTTGCACAGGTTGGTTTAGTTCTGAAAGCACAGTCCATGGCGAAAACCCTGTGTGGGGTAGGATAAGAAAGAGAGGAAATGAGAGATGATAAACGGAATTAAATGCCCCTTATGTGGTGGCGAGATTTTAGAGCGAAAGAAGAGTTTTTCCTGTAGCAACTGGAAAGAGGAAGACGGCGGATGTCACTTTACCATATGGAAAGTGAACTTTGGAGCAACCTTTTCAGAGGATGATATTATCCGTTTGTTTCAGGGAGAAACCTTAAGAAAAGTAAATGTGTCCAAGGCCGGTAATGAATATCTGGCGGACTGGACACTGGATCCGACTCCGGATGGCTATGGTGCAAAATACACCTATGTACCGAATCCGGAAGCGTAGAAGTTAATGTACCGGTCCTCTACATGGTAGGGGACCGGTTTTAAGAAAGAGGGATGTACATGTTAATACTGCCAATCGAAAAGGAGATTGAAACAGAACATAAAATCATCGGAAGATTTAACCCGAGACAGGCAGTTTGCGGCGGTGCAATTATCGCCTGTATCGTTTTGTTCTATCTGTCGTTGGGGGATTTATTTTTGACGATTGTGTGTACCATGCCATTTCTTTCAGTGTTCGGAGTATTGGGATGGTATACAAAATGTGGTCTAAATGCGGAGGATGTAGCTTTGAAGATATTACAGGAGAAATATTATAAAAATCAGGTACGGAAGTATCGCACAAGAAACAAGTATTTTGCTTTATATAACCGTGCTTATGCAAGGAAAAGAGAGCAAAAGAAGTCCGGGAAACGGGGTGTAAAGAATGGCAGAGGCAGCAAGAAAAATAAGTAAGAATGATGTGATTGCAGGGATAAGGAAAGGGTTTTCCGGTTATGAGCAAAAGCCTCCGATTGAACTGTGCAAGCTGACCGTGCAGGATTCCGTGCCAATCTATGCGATTCACGAAAAGGACAACCTGATTGAAACGTATCCGGGCTTATACACAAGGATGTACCTCATTGGGGAGAACAACTATCAGACGGAAACAGAGGAATCACAGCAGTCAATCTTTGTTGAACTGAGGTCGTTCTTTAATTCGATTGGTGCCAATTGTGAATGTGCGGTATCGGTATTTAACCGGAACATCAATATCGAAGAATTCAAGAATACCGCATTACTGAAAGAAGCGGGGGATGATTTGGATTATCTTCGCAGGGAGATGAATGAAATTATTCTTAGCCGTATACAGGAAGGACGCAACGGTTTGGAAAAACTGAAGTACCTTACTGTGGGATTTCACACAAATTCGTATAAGAAAGCGGTGGAAATGTTTAACCGGCGCATTGACCGGGAAGTGGATAACAGTTTTAAAAAAGTGAAGTCCTTTGCACAGCCGGTGCCCATGGATAAACGGTTGGAGATTCTTCATGACCTTAACAACATTGATAATCAGGGAGAGTTCCTTACCCACACAAGGGTACAGGATGAAATGGGAAGTATCCGTGAGATTTCTTCCTTTGACCTTGAGAACATCCGTGGCATGGGCTTATTGGTAAAGGATGTGATAGCACCAAGTTCCATCCGGATTTTCCCGAGGTACATGATGTTTGGGAAGATGTATGTCTGTGCCATGCGGATTGATGCATACCCATCCAGTCTGGCAGATGATTTCTTTATCAAGCTGACAGATGTTCCGTTCAATTTGATTTCCACCATGAATATCCAGCCGATTCCGGTCAGGGAAGCTAATAAAATAGTGAATAAAAACATCCGGCTGGCAAGGAATGAAAAGATTGAGGAACGTAGGGCACTTATCAAGCAGGATTTACCGGAGGATATGATTTCTCTGGAAACAGAGGAAAAGGTACAAAAGGCGCAGGCATTGCGGGAAGAAATGATAGAGAATGATGAGAAGTTGTTTAAAACCGTTCATACTATCGTGTTTTGGGCAGACAGTAAGGACAAGCTTCGGGAATATACCGATACCATTAACTCCATCTGTCAGTCCAATGTAGTGGGTATTCATGTCATGGAGGATATGCAGGAGGAAGGCTTTAATGCAACACTTCCATTGCTGTATAATGCGCTGCCGAGGAAAATGAAACGGACATTAAAATCCTCTTCGCTGACCTGTGCCAGCATGCCGTTTTCTGCATTGGAATTATCAGATGCCGGAGGTATCAACTATTCCATGAATTTGGCAACAAGAAATCTGATTTTGTATGACAGGCTGCGAACACAGAATTTCAATGGATTTATTCTTGGAACACCGGGTTCCGGTAAATCATTTACGGCAAAGGTGGAAATGCTGAATGTTCTGCTGAACAGTAATGCACAAGGGATAGCCGTGGATCCGGAAAGTGAACTGACGGCTTTTACGAAAATGATAAAGGGCGTGACAGTTCCTATTGTCCCGGGCGGCAAATGGCATATCAATCCGTTAGAAATCTCTGCAGGATATGAGTTTGATGAAGAAGAGGCAAATCCGGTACTGGCAAAAGCAGACTTCATTCTGAAACTGTTGGAGGTAATGATTAAAACACCGTTTGGATTAAACTCCATTCAGGAAACGATAGTGGATGAGTGTGTACATAAACTGTATGCACCGTTTATGAAGGACGGAAAGCTGCAGCACATTCCACCGGAGCAGATGCCGACACTGACTGACCTGCAGGCAGAGTTTGCAAAGCGTGAGGAGCCGGAAGCAAGAGAGTTGGCGATTGCATTAAAGCTTTATACCGGCAGTGGTTCCTTAAATGTATTTGGATTTCGGAGCAACGTGGATATCAATAACCGCTTTGTAGTATTTGATATCAAAAATGTGGGTGAAAAGTTAAAGCCGATTGCCATGCTTATCATTTTGGACAGCATCCAGAATACGTTATTCCGTAACCGGAAGCGTGGCAGAAATACATGGATTTGGGTGGATGAGTGTCACCTGCTGTTCCAAGATGAAATGATTGCACAGACCTTATCAGCAATCTTTAAGAGAGCAAGAAAGTATGGTGGCGTTCCGACGGGCATTAGCCAGAACGTAGAAGATTTATTAAAGTCCACAACCTGCAGAACCATGTTGTCCAATTGTAACTTTATCCAGATTCTAAATCAGGCAGCCATGGATCGGGAGAATTTAAGGACACTGCTTAATCTTTCGGACAGTCAGGTGGCTACCATTACCTCGGCTCCAAGGGGGCAGGGATTGATTTACACCGGAAGCAACTGTGTTGGCTTCCACAGTGTATTCCCAAAGAACAATTCCATCTATCGCTGTCTGACATCAGACATGAAGGAAATCAAGGAATACGAGGAAGCAGAGCGGAGAGCGAAGGCAAAGCTGCAGGAGGCTTCGTAGCAAAGGAAGCAAAAGGACAGAGATAGGTATTCTTTTGCCTGTGGAAAAAGTCAATATTGAATTTAGCCTCTGTATGGTATGAAAGTAGTTCAAATATTGATACAGAGGCTATTTTTTAGGGACTAATTATGATATAATTGACAAGGAAATTTTGATTATTATACGGATTATTAGAAATATAGATAAACAGCAGAGGGGGATTTTGTAATGAATTTTCCAGCATACACGGATGATGCATATTGGACAGGTGTTATTGAACAGTATATTCAAAATAACAATAAGCATCCGGAATGGTACAATATTGAATACTATATGTGGGAGTATTTTAAAAACTGCTTAAAAAGGAACAATCGTTTCTTTTTTGAACATCCACTATTGCCTGTTTTGAAGACAGAGTTTAAACGAAATGTATGTAATTTGCCGCAGGGAACGGTTATTTACCGTGCAAGGATAGATTATGATAACAATTTATGGAAGGACTGGAATGACTACTGCAAAATCGAGTTTACACCTAAGCAATTGGAAGCTTTTGAGAAAAAAGGAATTGTTCCTGAAGATAAACTTACAGATTTTTGGAGAGAGTATGAGGAGTTTACTAATTCCGAACAAACTCAAAAGATTAAGCAACGTATAGAAGCAGGGTTTCAAGGATTTGATGCTACAGGAAGTTCAGCACCCCCAACAGGAACAGCAGGTGCTGGCCGATGTAATCCCGAAGGAGTTTCTTATTTGTACGCAGCATTAGAAGAACATACAGCTATTGCTGAAATAAGACCTTTTATTAAGGATTTTATCAGTGTTGCAGTGCTTGAACCAACCCGTGATTTATGTTTGGTGAATTTTGATTTTGAACCAACGGAAACAGTTAATGGCAAGGATTTTTTGTTTAATGATATACAACGGGATTTTTCTAAGATTAACAAAAGTCAAAACGGTGACTACTTGATAACCCAGTTCATTGCATCTTTGGTTAAACATCTTGGATATGATGGATTATGCTTCAGAAGTTCTCTCGTCAAAGATGGTACTAACTATGTTATATTTAATCCATCTGATTGCCCTGCAATATCTTCAAAATTGATTTATTTGTCAGAAGTAAACTATGTATACGGTCAGTGTAAATGATTTTTCTATTAACAAGAATATAAGATTAGAGTGAACGGATTATCTGTTGAGGATAATCCGTTCATTGTGTGTGCGCCTAGCGGCGCACGTTTCTAACGGGTGAAAGTCCCTAATCCGCCCTAGTAGTGGGAAGGATACAGCCAAGACCAAGGGTGTTCATCGTGAGGTGAAATCTGAAGGAAGGTGGAGGCAAATCTCTGGTCTG
>JAGBCB010000003.1 GCA_017938145.1 Lachnospiraceae bacterium | reverse complement strand
TGCAAAGAAGAGAGGAAAAGAAGTATCTGCCAAGTGCGATATGATGAGCATATCATGAAATAATCTTCGTGGCAAGCCACGAACAGAGAAAAATGGCGTGTGGAAGGTAATTCCACATGCCACTTTGTCTACAGTCTGAGGCTATGCAAATGCATAGCCTCTTGTTTTACGTGCCAGATGGTCTTGATAACAGACCCTTTGGTTTGTGCGAAATGTTACGGAGACACTTTGTTTACGGCGTATAAATTCTCTCCATGGAAATCACCTGCCCATCCTGGATAACAATGGAGGTATTATCCGGGGTAAAGCTGTAGAAAATGCCGGCTTCGTCTGCTAAGAAATCACCCGGATAGTAGGTCACAGTGCCTTTATCTAAATCCATTTTGTCGGTAAAGGTAAAGCTTTCGGAAACCGGAAGGGTTGCTTCGCCTAGTTCATAGTAAGCCTTTACGTCGCTGTAGCCGGTTTCGAAGTAGACGGTATTTTCATTGGTGATAAGCTCGTAGCCGCCCACATCCAGACCGCCGTTAATCTGTACGGAGCCGTGTTCGGTGCGAACCAGGGAATTTACGAGAACTTCTTCGCCTCGGAGAATGATAGTATCGCCCTCTTTCAGCAGTGCAATGTCCACCATGTCGTATAAATCGTAGGTGTATACCTTGACCTTTAACTGCATAATGCCATTGTCATCCACATAAGCGTCCCCTTTGTTAAAGGAAACTGCCACAGTACAGTTGTCAAGATGGCTCATGTCAATAGTGACTGGCAGTGGGGCGATGGTTTTAGTAGCAGGCGCAGAAACTTCGTCAGGAGAGGAAACGGGCTCTGTTATAGGCTGGGCGGTTCCTGTTGGAGCTTCTGTCGGAGCGGTAGTAGGTTCTGTAGTAGGTGCGGCGGTTTCTACAGTAATAGGAGTTTTAGTTGGTGCTTTCGTTGGCGCGGTGGTTGGTTCCGCTGTTGGAGCGGTATCCTGCATCGGAGTTGGGGAGTTTTCTCCTGCATTCACGTTGTCAGTGGCACCGCAAGCTGTCAGGCCACAAAGCATAGTTGCTGTAAGTAAAAGTGCAAATAATTTTTTCTTCATCATAGTGCAATCCTCCTTTTTAAAGTTGATTTGTTTCCCTTGTCATTAATATAGACGGCAGACGTGGCAAAAAGGTTGCACATATTTTACGAAAATATGAAACTTGGAGCATTGATAAAAAATTATTTTTTGTTACGAAATTTCTTTATGGCCTCATTCAGCAGATCTATGCCTGACTGTCGGCGGGCTTCGGAATCTTCTGTCCAATTTTCCTTTATGTATTCGCTTAGCAAAATCAAGGTTTCTTCGTCATTTTTTACATAAGGATAATAGAGTGTCCAGGAATCCTCGCTTTCCATGATTGCGACAATCGGTGTTTCCAAACGTTCTGTTTCCTGCCAGCCCTGCATTTCTAAAAGCCAGCCATTGATATATTTTTCAGCATAAGCTTTTTCCTGTTCGTCGGTAAGCAGAGATGCAGCTTGGCGTAAGCCCTGCATGAGCGGGTCTTCCTCCACTGTCCGGCATGGTTCCCAATCTGCGATAAAACAGTAGTTTGCACGGTTCTCTTCTATGCCGGTGATTTGTAATTCATAATTGGTTATTTTGTAGCGTGGTTTTTGGGCTTCGCTAATTATGGTGTAAATATCATGTATAATCTCTGACTTGTGATCAGCAACTATTTCTGATATTCCCGGCATAATAAATTGCAGTTCCTGAATGGATTGTTCCATTGTCTGGTATTCATCTCTTTGCGCAGAATTTTCCGGATCAAACTGCATATCGGGTGCATACATAATAGCATAGGTAGCGCTTTCCGTAGAGAAAAGGTAATGAGCAGTGCCTGCAATTTCTACATCAGATGCAAATTCTTTTGCTGATATCGAATAATCAGCGTATTGAAAGACATAAAAAAGTGTTCCCCGGTAGAAGGATTCTCCGTTAGGGTTCGTAGGTGTTTTGGAGTCATAAATGGATTTGACATAAAATTCCCACATAGGAGAATTGTTTGGTTCAAAAGTGCCTTCAACGACTCCGTATTTTCCCTTCCAGCTATTCGGTAAAATAAGAGTAATTCCGATTTCTTCCAATGTTACTTGTTCCTGTGCTACCGGAACTTCTACAATGACTTCATTGGCAAAGGCAAAGGCGCCCACACTAAAGCTTCCGACCATCAATAGAAGGACTGCGGCTGTGGCCAGAAGCTGTTTTAGTCTTTTTCGACGGTGTTGGGCAGCATAATTAGGAAGTTTCTCTGCCTGCTGAATAAGTATGTCATCAATATTTCCAATATGTTCTGAAAGTTGTTTGTTATTCATACTTCGATTCCCTCCGTCTCTAAAAGTTTTCGTAATTTCCGCCGCATTTCAAAGAGTATGGATTTCACCTTGCTTTGTGAAAAACCTGTACTTTTAGAAAGTGCTTCGATAGAGTCAAAATACCAATATCTTCGAATAAAAATGTTTCTTTTTTCCTCTCCTTGCAGCCAAAGAAACTTATTAAGGGCACTTTCGATATATCTGTTTTCCATTTCAGATTCTACGCTGGCTGTTCCTGATACACAGTCGCTTAATTCTTCCAAGGATGTAACGGCACCAGGGTTTCTTTTTGCTGCAGAAAGGTATTCGTACTTTTTTAATGCCAGATTTCTTGTAATCCGGCTTAGGAAAGCAGAGAATTTATTCGGACGCTCATTCGGAATTACGTTCCATAACGTAAAATAGGTGTCATTTACACATTCCTCGCAATCCTCGTAGCTCGAAAGGATGTTCCTTGCAATATGGGCACATAGACCACCATATTTTATTGAGGTTTCCTTAATCGCATTTTCATCTCGTTTCCAGTAAAGTTCTATAATTCGACTATCATCCACAAGAATATTCCTCCCTTGTATAGTTATGCGAAAGCTGCTTTCACTATATATGTACGGTTTTTTTGCTCTTGGTTGTAAAAAAATAAGAGGCAAAACAAATTGTTCTGCCCCTTATGAAAGATTTTAGGGAGTTGCTTAACCCATAATTACTTCTACATTATACTCTGTCTTGCCCTTCTTGTAAGGAATAACGGTGGTTCCTGTTAATTCCTCACCGTCTACGATGAGCTTCTTAACGCCCTTTTCTACGTTATTAGGGTTTGTTACCTTGATGTTGTACATAGCGTTGCGGTAACGTCTGGTGAGTGTGAAATCACCAAAGCCGGTAGGGATACATGGGTCAACGGAAAGACCGTTGTGGGTTGGGTAAACACCCAGGATGTACTGGGAGATGTTTACGAAGGTCCATGCTGCGGTACCTGTTAACCAGCTGTTCTTTGCTTCGCCGTGGAACTTAGCGTCTGCGCCCGCAATCATCTGGGAGTAAACGTAAGGCTCGGTGCGGTGGATTTCGCTGATTTCTTCCACGTATGCCGGACAGGTCTTCTTATAAATTTCGAATGCTCTGTCGCCGCGGCCGATAACGGTTTCTGCGATGGAAACCCAAGGGTTGTTGTGGCAGAAGATACCTGCGTTTTCCTTGTATCCAGGTGGGTAGGAGGAAACTTCACCAAGCTCTAAGTGGTACTTGGTGTAAGCCGGCTGTAAAATCATGATACCGTACTTGGTATCCAGCTTTTCCTTAACGGAGTCGAGGGCCTTCTTTGCGTGTCCTTCTTCAACACCAACGCCGGCAAGTACACAGAAGCCCTGTGGCTCAATGTAAATCTGGCCTTCTTCGCATTCCTTGGAACCAACCTTGTGGCTGTAAGCGTCGTACGCACGAACGAACCATTCGCCGTCCCAGCCGTCCTTCAGGATTGCGTCGTACATCTTCTTCACTTCTTCTCTTGCGTAAGCAGCTTCTCTTTCGTCGCCCATGAGTTCGCAAAGCTGTGCATATTCTTCACCGTACTTAACAAACATACCTGCGATGAATACGGATTCTGCTACCGGACCTTCACTTGGACCAAAGGTCTGGAAGGATTCACCCGGATGCTCGGAGAAGCAGTTTAAGTTTAAGCAGTCGTTCCAGTCGGCACGACCGATGAGTGGCAGGTTGTGAGGTCCTTTGTGATTTACGATGAAATCGAAGGATCTCTTTAAGTGACCAAGCAGTGGAGTTGCCTTCTGCCAGTCGTTATCGTAAGGAACATTCTCCTTTAAGATGGAGATGTCGCCGGTTTCTCTTACATAGGCGCTGGTACCTGCAATGAGCCATAATGGGTCATCGTTGAAGCCGCCGCCGATGTCTGCGTTACCCTTCTTGGTAAGAGGCTGATACTGATGGTAAGCGCTGCCGTCTTCAAACTGTGTGGAAGCGATATCGATGATACGCTCTCTTGCACGGTCCGGAATCAGGTGAACGAAACCAAGTAAGTCCTGACAGGAGTCACGGAAGCCCATACCACGGCCGATACCGGACTCATAGTAGGAAGCGGAACGGGACATGTTGAAGGTTACCATACACTGATACTGGTTCCAGATATTAACCATGCGGTTAACCTTGTCATCTGCGGAAGTAACGGTGTAACGGGAAAGAAGGTCTTCCCAGTAAGCCTTAAGTTCAGCAAGTGCCTTTTCAACGTCTGCATCTGTCTGGTACTTAGCAAGTAATTCTTCTGCAGGCTTCTTGTTGATGACATTGTGGGACTCCCACTTTTCTTCCTGTGGGTTTTCAATATAAGCGAGAACGAAAACAAAGGTCTTTGTTTCGCCAGGCTGTATGCTCACGTTAATCTGGTGGGAAGCGATTGGGGACCAGCCGCTGGCAACGGTATTCTTTGCCTTGCCTGCCTCTACAACTTCCGGATGGTCTACACCGTTGTACATGCCGAGGAAATCATCACGGATGGTGTCGAAACCGTCGATTGGATGATTTACGGAGAACAGTGCGTAGTGGTTTCTTCTTTCACGGTACTCGGTCTTGTGGTAGATGGTGGAACCCTTGATTTCTACTTCACCACAGCTGAGGAGACGCTGGAAGTTCTTCATATCGTCGTCTGCATTCCAAAGGCACCATTCTACGTAGGAGAACAGGGATACTTCCTTGGCTGCATCGGAATTGTTGGTTAAAGTAACCTGGTTGATTTCGCAGTTGTCGTTGGTTGGAACAAATGCTAAAACGGAAGCGGTAAGACCGTTCTTTGTGGAAGTGAAACGGCTGTAACCAATACCGTGGCGGCACTCGTAGGAGTCAAGAGCAGTCTTGGTTGGCTGCCAGCCCGGATTCCAGATGGAATCGCCATCCTTTATGTAATAGTATTTACCGTTGTTGTCGTAAGGAACGTTGTTATAACGATAGCGGGTTAAGCGAAGGAGCTTTGCATCCTTATAGAAGCTGTAACCACCGCAGGTGTTGGAAATTAAAGAGAAGAACTCGTTGGTTCCAAGGTAGTTAATCCATGGAAGCGGAGTCTTTGGCGTGGTAATCACGTACTCTTTTGCGGCATCATCAAAAAAACCGAATTTCATGTGTTTTTTCCTCCCCAATTACTTTATTTTGCAAATCCTGTGAGGGTGCCTATGCACAGCGCACTATCTCACTTTATCCTCAGTTTAAACGATTAAGTAAAATAAATCAATAGAAATTTTTAGTTTTTGTATACGTTTTTTTTTGCGCTTTTAAGAAAAAGAGCCGGAAAGCCTTTAAAACAGGGTACTTAATCGTTTTTGGAATGCTCGGCCATACGGGCCTTTAACTCGGGTGTAATGTTCCAGATAAAGCGGAACGCCAGATAGCTTCCCAAGGAAAACAGGGCCGGTGCCAACAGGCACAGAGTTTTGATACCGAAAATCGTAAAATTGCTTTGTACCAGACCGAGGGCTTCTTTTGCGGCGTCAAAGCCAAACCAGCCGAGCAGTGCCACACCTGCAGAGGTACCGATGGCCTGGCCGATGCGGCGCAGCATATTGAAGGTGCCGTAAATCGTGCCTTCGGTACGCTTTTCTGTTAAGTACTCATTGTAATCGATGGTTTCGCCAAGTAAGCCCCACTGCATCATGCCGGATACACCGGACAGACCGTAGGCCAGGGAGTAGAGCAGCACATGGAGCCACAATGGTACAGGGAACAGCAGATGCATGATAAATAATCCGGCATAGGCGGCAATTCCTGCTACCAGAGAGAAGCGGATGAAACCGTTTAAGCTCATTTTCTTTGTAAATTTTGGTGCGACAAATAAAAACACCAGGCTGAACGGCATTAAAATCAGGCTGCCCATACTCATGAGCTTAAGGTTTTGGTATACATCGGAGTATACGTAGGAGCTCATGGTGGAAGTAATGGAAGTAGCTGCGCCCTGACACAGGCCGTGAATGCACATGCAAAGGAAGGCGCGGTTTTTCTGTATGACGTGGAAGGCATCCACAAATTTCACCGGCTTGGCGTTGGAACCCTTGCCCATATTGCGCTCCTCCGTGAAGGCATAGCAGAGGAAACAGGATACAAAG
Organism: Lachnospiraceae bacterium; assembly: GCA_017938145.1. GTDB lineage: Bacteria > Bacillota > Clostridia > Lachnospirales > Lachnospiraceae > SIG299. Next base: position 41,140 of record JAGBCB010000003.1, on the reverse strand, counting down.
CCGATAGCAGCGCACACCGTGATACTGATGGTGTATCCGGTGGATAGCTTATCCTCAAAACCGGCGAGAATCAGCGGGAAAATTACCAAAGGCACAATGCTTCCCAAAATGGAGCCGATGCCCCGGAAGGAGGAAAGGTTTGCCCGTTCTTCGTCGTTTTTTGCCATGGCGGAAAGCAGGGAACCATACGGTATGTTATACATAGTATAGACAAACTGATAAAGCAAATAGGTGGTGAAAATAACGATTAGTCGGGATGCGCCGGTGACATGATTCGGCGCGGTAAAAACAAGAATAGCGGTGACCGCCATCAGAGGGGCAGAACGGAACATCCATGGGCGGAATTTTCCCTTTGGATTTTTGTGGGCTGCAAAACGCTTGTCCATCCACATGCCAAACACAGGACTGCTTAAAGCGTCCCAGATTTTCCAAAGCAAGGTCATTACCGCCAGAATGGCAGTATCAATCATTGGCACGGTAATATAATACCGTGTCAGAAAATTTGTCATGGTAAAAAACGTAACACAACAACCGAAGTCACCCAGGGCATAACCGATAAGATGCTGTGACTTCAGCGTATTTGCAGACTCTTTGTTCATTTGTAACCCCCAATAAGTATTGTAAAAATACTGCTTTTAGTATAGCGGAAAAACGGGAGGATTACAACGAAATTTTTTATAAAGAAGTAGCTGATTATTCCGGAAAAGACACAAAAAAAGGAGCTATCCATCGTTACGAGTAGATAGCTCCCTTTACTTAGATTCTGTAATTTCCATTGGACTGTACCTCTTGTTTCTTTGTTTTTGATTAAGTGTTGCTTAAGTTAACGTTTCTGGTGGTCTGTACCTTCCTTTCTTAAAATTTTTAAGGCTTTTATGTTAACGTCCCATTGGACCGTACCTCCTGTTCTTTAGTCTTGTTTTTCTTTCTTTTTTCTCTTTCTTTATCTTGGCTTCATTATATCTGATAAAAATATATTTGTCAATAGGTTTTTGGAAAATATTTTAAAAATATTTAAAGTTTCTGAAAATGCAATCCAAAATGTACGAAAATTTAGACAAATAAAAGAAGTTAGGCTGCTGTTTATCGATTATTTTCTTGCAAAATCCTATGAGAAAGTATAAACTATTTATAAAGAATATAAATAATTCTTAAAGAAGAGGAAGATAGTATGCTAAAGAAAAGACCGGATGGAAGAGTGGTAAAAACCATTCCGCCAATCCAAAAGATTATGCCGTACATTATGAAAACCCGCACCGACTCCATGAACATGTACGATGATGTGTTTAACTGTGAAGAGTGGGATTCTTACATCAAAGAAAAAGAGGCAGAAGGACTGAAAATGTCCTACATGCATATTTTTATCGCAGGTGTGGTCCGCATGATTGCCCTGCGTCCGCAGTTGAACCGCTTTATCATGAACGGCCGCGTGTATACCCGCCACAAAATCAATGTAAGCTTTGTGGTGCATCCGAAGCTCTGTGACGGAGATACCGAAACCACCATTAAGCTGGAGTTTGAGGGTACGGAAACCATTCAGGAAATTGCCGAAACCATCAACCGCAGAGTGAAAGAGGAAACCACCGACCGTCAGGGGGAAAACGGAACCGATAAGCTGGCCAAGGTCTTAACCAACATTCCGGGGCCGATTATCCGTTTTGCCTTAAATACCCTCATGTGGATGGACCGCCACAACTTGCTTCCGAAGGCAATTATCGATTTAAGTCCGTTCCATACCTCATTTTTTATTACAAATCTGAAGTCCCTGGGTATTAATTATATCTTCCATCATACCTATGAATTTGGCACCACCGGCCTGTTTTTTGCCATTGGTAAGGAGCAGAACCACGTGGATTTGGACAAAGAGGGAAATATCATCAGTGAAAAAAGAATGGGCTGGGGTCTGGTTACCGACGAGCGCTTCTGCGATGGTTTGTACTTCGCCCTGTCTCTGCGCCAGTTAAGAAAATTTATGAAGAATCCGAAGCTTTTGGAGGAACCGTTGGAGGCCAAGGTGGAGGATGTAGAGTAAACAAGCAGACCTTATATTCCTTGTGCTCCTCGGCTGATGCAGATAAGCTGCATCACCGAAAGTCGCAGTGCGGAATATAAGGTCTTTTTTACAATTTGCAGAGCTAAAACTAGTACTTGATAATATAGTAAATCACATATGCCCAGTTAAAGAAACCGTGCAGAATTGCCCAGCCGATGGACTGCCACTTGGCATAGGAAATTATCATGGCAAGGGCGGCACCCATACTTAAGCCTTCCTTCGGGCCAATCTGGACATTGCGGCTTACCTGGACAATTCTTTCCTTGCGTTCGCTTCCGTAAATGATGCGCTCCACGGATACATCAAAAATTTCTGCCAATCGGGTTAAGGTTTCAATATCCGGCTGGGTTTTACCTGTTTCCCAGTTGGACACTGCCTGGCGGGTCACATTTAACTTTTCAGCGAGTTCATCCTGTGTCATACCTCTTTCTTCGCGAAGTTTTTTAATGGAATTGCTTACGATGTTCATATTAATCCTCCTTGTTTTTACGGAGTAAAAATGCCCGCCCGCTGATTGCGGGCAGAGGATTTATTCTCCTTATTTTCTCCCTATATTTTATTTTCCGGACAGCGGTAACATTCGCTGTCTTTGTTGGCTTCACTATAGCAAAACATGGATAATTTGGCAAGCAATGTTTTGTTGCGCCCGGTGTTTATGCGGGTTTGCTGGATGTTCTTATTTAATTCTCTTTTTTTGCGAAAAAACTTAAAAATACACATTGCATAACCAAAAGAGATGTGCTATAATATGTTTAGAGAAAGTCATTATTGTTGTTAATTCATTTGTTCTAGGTAGAGCTATTAAATCTTTGGTCGATGGTTTTCTTCAAAATTACCCGTAACAAAAATATAGTACAGAAGAGGAGAAGGGCTTGTATTTTGTAGGAAAACTAAACAGGGAGATTTTTCGCTGTATCTCGGAAGATATTCGTACGGATGAGGTGATTATTACGGAAGAAAGAATACATCACGTAAAAGAAAGCCATCCGGGAGAGCATGAAAAAATAAAAGAGTATTTGAAAGAAACAGTTGAAAATCCGGATTATGTTATTGCAGATAAGCACCCCAATACCGGGTTGATAATTAAAAAAATTAAAAAGGAAGATACATATATTGAGCTGGTTTTAAGAGTTTGTACGTCAAAGGACGAACTAGATTTTAAAAACTCCATAATTTCATTGTGGGAAATCAGTGAAAGAAGATTACGGAACTATTTGAGAAATAAGAGTATTCTTTACAAAAAAACATAAATCAGATATAATGTGTATAGAATAAACAAAAGGTTATCTGAGGTGGTAAATTTCGTTGCGACCACACGCCGCTGGTATGACAGGGGAAACCCGAGAGATGCAGGAGCTGCGACGCCTGCCGGATAACCTTTTGCTTAGAACTCTTTGAGGTGGTATATTTCGTGGCGACCACACGCCGTTGGTATTGATAAGGGAAACCTGAGAGATGCAGGAGAGTGCTACGCCTGCCAAAGAGTTGTTTACAAAGTCAGTTCGAAAGAACTGGCCTTTTTGTTCTATGGTAAACTGGAAGTAAAACTAACAAAGCAGTTTTGACTGAAAGGAGAATCCTATGAAAAAACGAAAGATAATAACCATTGTTCTTGCTGCAACCATACTTATTTTGGGTGGGTTGTCCTTGTGGTTTTTTGGAAGAGAAAACAAAGTGCCTCGCACTTTTCCCGAAACTCCGTCAAAAAAGATAGAGAAACAGTTGCAAAAAGCTGCTTTAAATACTTGGGGGCATGAATTTTATTGGACCAAACTGAATGAGGATGGAAGCTTAAACGACGGCGGAGCCAGATATTATGGTATTTACGGAGACTGTATTGCCGTTTTTGAATCCACGATGTTGTGCTGGGTAGAAACAAAACAGGTGGCAGACTCCGAGTTTACCCACAGTTCCTCCTTTGTTATTTGGATTTACCATGACGGAGAGTTCTGCACCATAGAAGAAGCCTGGGAACAAGGGCTGCTTACCAAAGAGCAGGTGGCGCTGATGGCAGAATATCATGAAAAGGCAGTAGAATATATCTGGGAGTACTATCAGGCGCAGTTACCGGAGTAGAGTGTTTTAGAAAAATTTAATTGACGAAAATGATTATTTATTTTATAATGAACATAGAATAAGGTAGTAGCATTGCTACTTGGGCTGGTCGAAAGACCCTGGTCCATCTAACGGCAGGGAAGTTCCCTGCCATTTTTTTTTAAGGAGTTTACATATGACGGAATTAAGTATTTTTGTTGATGAAAGTGGTGATTTTGGGGAAAAGAAAGTGATTTCAGAAAAAACTATTTAAGAAGAGTGTATCAAAAAGAATACCATTAGAGATAAAACAAGCCCGTATGCCGGAACAAAAAGTTCCACATACGGGCTATATTTTATCTCTTTATTGTTCTGAAAGGATTACAGCTGTGGGCCAGCTTTTACAAGTGCCTTACCAGCGTCGTTGCCTTCGTACTTAGCGAAGTTCTTAATGAATCTTCCTGCTAAGTCCTTAGCCTTAACTTCCCATTCGGAAGCATTAGCATAGGTGTTACGAGGGTCAAGGATGTTTGTATCAACGCCAGGAAGCTCTGTAGGAACTTCAAGGTTGAACATAGGAATGCTCTTTGTGTTTGCCTTGTTGATATCGCCGTTAAGGATTGCGTCGATGATACCACGGGTATCCTTAATGGAGATACGCTTGCCGGTGCCGTTCCAACCTGTGTTTACAAGGTAAGCCTTAGCGCCGTTAGCTTCCATCTTCTTAACTAATTCTTCAGCATACTTAGTTGGGTGTAACTCTAAGAATGCCTGACCGAAACAAGCGGAGAAGGTAGGAGTTGGCTCAGTGATACCACGCTCTGTACCTGCAAGCTTTGCGGTGAAACCGGATAAGAAGTAGTACTGTGCCTGCTCCGGAGTAAGAATAGAAACAGGAGGAAGTACGCCGAAAGCGTCTGCGGAAAGGAAGATAACATCCTTAGCTGCAGGAGCTGCGGAAACCGGCTTAACAATGTTGTCGATATGTGTGATTGGGTAGGAAACACGTGTGTTTTCTGTTACGCTGTCATCGGAGAAATCGATCTTGCCGTTCTTATCTACAGTTACGTTCTCAAGAAGAGCATTTCTCTTGATTGCCTTGTAGATGTCCGGTTCGGATTCAGGATCAAGGTTGATAACCTTTGCGTAGCAGCCGCCTTCGAAGTTGAATACACCGTTGTCATCCCAGCCGTGCTCGTCGTCACCGATGAGGAGACGCTTAGGGTCTGTGGATAATGTGGTCTTACCTGTACCGGAGAGACCGAAGAAAAGAGCGGTGTTTTCGCCGTTCATGTCGGTGTTAGCGGAGCAGTGCATGGAAGCGATACCCTTTAATGGGAGGAAGTAGTTCATCATGGAGAAGATACCCTTCTTCATTTCGCCGCCGTACCATGTATTTAAGATAACCTGTTCCTTGCTGGTGATGTTGAATGCAGCAACGGTTTCGGAGTTGAGGCCTAATTCCTTGAAGTTTTCAACCTTAGCCTTGGATGCATTGTATACGATGAAGTCAGGCTCGAAGTTTGCAAGTTCTTCAGCAGATGGCTGGATGAACATGTTCTTTACGAAATGTGCCTGCCAAGCTACTTCCATGATGAAACGAACGGAAAGTCTTGTGTCTGCGTTTGCACCACAGAAAGCATCAACTACGAATAATCTCTTGTTGGAAAGTTCCTTAACAGCAAGGTCCTTACAAACTGCCCAAGTGGATTCGCTCATTGGGTGGTTGTCGTTCTTGTACTCGTCTGTTGTCCACCAAACGGTATCCTTGGAGTTTTCATCCATAACGATGTACTTATCCTTAGGGGAACGACCTGTGTAGATACCGGTCATAACGTTAACTGCGCCAAGCTCAGTTACCTGACCAACCTCATAGCCTGTTAAGTCAGCCTTTGTTTCTTCTTCAAATAACACTTCGAAGGAAGGGTTGTGTACGATTTCTGTACTACCAACGATGCCATACTTTGTTAAATCGATGTTTGCCATTTTGTCTGTTACCTCTTTTCATATTATTTTAACCGGGCTCCAAAGAAAGTCCAAGGTTACCCATGTTAATTTATCCCATATTATAAAGGAAGGTCTGCATTTCGTCAATATTGAAATTGATAAAAATTTCACTAAATTATTAATTTGCGGTTGGCATATATTCTGTGATGGCAGAAACCATTCCGTCTCTTATTAAGAAAGCAATGCAAATCGGAAGTCCCGGATAACGGATAGTACGGGGATGTAATGGCAACAGCAAAGGCCCGGTCATTATTGGTTGGTGCATTCTCCTGATAAAAGAAATAGGAGATGCCATCCAAGGAAAGAGTATACCAGTGTCCTACGTTAAGATAGTCAGACTCCTCTACAGCGGATACGGCGCCGGCGTTCGTAAGCTCCTGATAGCGGGGCAGAGTAAGCTCGTCAATATAGGTGAGGCACCAGTCTTTGCCCGTGACGGTAACGTCCGTTGCTTCCAGCTGAGGAAAGGCAGGAGCAAGATTTTCATATCCGGAATCCGAATCATTTGCAAAATTATAATCCTCATCACTCCAAGGCGGCAGTTCTTCATGGCGGTCCAGCGGAGAGGTGGTTGGTGTCGGAGAAACATCCATCGGGTGCCGGTGAAGCGTTATTTCTGCTACATACCAGGTGTCTTCCTGCTTTGCAAAGGTCAGAATGCCCCAATAGTACGGATTTGTCCCTTCCGTGAAGCGGATGGTTGCAGAAAGGGTGGTATCGTAATACTTTTTGATGTTTTCTTTGATATCGGTTACTTCAAAGTGTTCCGGATACGGGGTGCTTTGAAACTGTTTGGTGTATGCTTTTCCGCTTAAGACACCGATATTCGGAAGAACGTTTAAATCCAAGAGCCAGTAACGTCGGCACAATTCGTCCGCATGTTTTTCGGTGCAGATGTCTTTTACATAACCAATTAAGGCTTCATAGGAAGGAAATGCGTCTTCGTCCACCGGATAAAAGCCGGTATTTCCTGCAATGGAAATAGAGTTTTCCGGCGTAGCTTCTCCGGCAATTGGCGGGGTGTTTAAAAAGCAGGAATTCATCATAGAGAGATATTCCTGAATTCGCGGGGTTAGAACTTCTTTATATTCCGTCATAACAGAAGAATCGGAATTTTCCGACGGTGTCGGCGTAAGGTTGGAAGTTGCCTCCTCGTCCTTTCTACCGGTAGTCAGGGTAACCACCACAATAATTACAATCACAACTGCCGCCACCATCATACCGATGGTGGTCTTTTTCGACTTCATAATGGCAGTAATACGCTCTTCAATGGCATTTTTGCTGAAGTGGTTGCACAGTGGGGTGGAGAAATTTTTCTTTTCCTCCATGCCGATGAGAGTATTGGCGTAAGCGGATTTTGTCTCGCCAAAGTGTTTTACCACACAGTCGTCACAGGAAAGCTCCAGGTCCCGGTTGAAGAAAAAGTACAAAAGCCACACAAACGGGTTGAACCAGTGGATACACACCGCTGCAATGGTTATCAGCTTGGCGAGTAAGTCAAAGCGGCGGATGTGGGTAAATTCGTGATACAGCACATAGTCTAATTGCTCAGTGTTACTCCAGTCCGTTTTCTTTGGCATCAGGATGATCGGGCAGAACAGCCCATAGGTCAGCGGTGCGGAAATTTTGTCAGACTGGCGGATGGAAACAGTACGTTTCAACGGATGCTGCGCCAGCCATTTCGCGGAATAATCTTCGGTAACCGGCAGGGAGGTGGAAAACTCCAAACGGCACCGGAGGTAGGAAACCAGGAAGAAACATGCGCAAAGCAAGGCACCGATGCCCCAAACAAGGGGAAGATGCGGGCGCAGATTGTTCCAAAGCTTCTGCAGTGAGATGAAAAAATCCGATTGATCCGGTTCTATGGCAGTGTTGCCGGTGACAGGAAAACGCTCTTCGTCTGCATCAGGAAGCGGCACAATATCACCGTCTGAAGGAGTGGTTGGCAGGTAAACCGGTCCGCCGTCTTCGCCGGAAATGATGGTTTCTTGCTGCTTGTGTTCGGGAGAAGTATAGTAATTTTCAAAATCCTTCTGTGGATTTTCTTTATTTGGGGCGTATACGTCATTTTGCTCCCCGATAATGAAAGCTTCCGGCAGCAGGGAATATAGGCTAAACGCGGAGGCAATTTCAAAAGGCACCAAAAGGCGCACCAAGGCCACTGCCCACAAAATCAGGAAGGTTTTCTTGGGCAGCTTATGTAGGGCAAAGGCGCGGATGATAAGTATGGCAAGGATAATCACGGCGCCGTAAAAACTCATGTTTAATAAGGTCATAAGGATTCCTCCTTTTCTATTCCAGTTCTCCTACGATGTCCTTCAGTTTCTGAATCTGCTCCTTGGAAAGTTTTTTGCGGCCAAGCAGGGCGGCGAACAGTTTGTCGGCAGAACCGTCATAAATTTTGTCAATGAGTTCGTTGGTTTCTGCCTCCTGTACTTCTTGCTTCGGAATCAGGGCGTGACACATAAAGTTTGGTTCGGTACGTTCAATGGCACCCTTGCTGATGCAGCGCTTAATGAGGGTGTAGGTGGTGTTCATGTTCCAGCCGGTTTCCTCCTTTAATACGTCGGAAATGTGCTTAGCGGTACAGTCACCCTCCTGCCACAGCACGTTCATAATTTTTAATTCGGAATCAAATAATTTAACAGACATGATAATTCTCCTTTTATTTTATGGAATCATTTTTTCTTCAATACCGGTAATAAAGCCGTCTTTGATTTCAAAGAAGTACGGCATTTTCGACCAGCCGTATTCGGTGTACACCGAGGAGATAAATTTTGATAGGTCATCGGTGACGATGTAATCATCCTCTGGATTGTTTTCTTTTGCGTCAAAATTTATGAGCCGGATTTCCACATCCTTTGCTACCTGGTAGTGGACAAGGGGGCTTGTGGGATTTGTTACTTCGCCGGTGGAAGTGTCATACTCTACAAAATCCAGCATCAGAACATTTTCCATGCAACCCTTTACGATGGCGGCGTAACTGCCGTTTATCGGATAAATGGAAGGCGGCGGGGTTGTGGTAGGCGCCGGGTTCGGTGTAGGTGTTGGGGTTGTGGTAGGCGTCGGGTTAGGTGTAGGGGACGGTGTTGCCGTAGGTCCCGGGTCCGGCGTCGGAGTCGGTGTTGTGGTAACCGAAGGAAACGGATGATTTGCCGGGTCATCCTCGGCGGCTTTTGCGGTGGTAGTCAGGGTTACGATAACGGCCAGTACTAACAGAATGCTGAACAGGCTGATGCCGAAGGTGACTTTTTGCATTTTCATGATGGCGGTAATTCGTTCTTCAATGGCATTTTCACCAAAGTGACTGAACAGCGGCGCCATGTGGGTCCGGTTTTCCTCCATGTGGATTAAGGTCATGGCGTAGGCGGAGCGTGCTTCCTTGTTGTGCTTAAGTACACATTCGTCGCAGGAAAGTTCGATGTCCCGGTTAAAGAAATAATACATCACCCATACAAACGGGTTAAACCAGTGAAGACACAGGGCGGCAATCAGGAGAAGCTTTGTCGCCTGGTCGAAGCGCCGGATATGGGTAAATTCGTGATATAAAATATAGTCGGTTTGCTGGCGGTTTTGCCAGTCCATAGTTTTTGGCAGCAGGATAACCGGGCGGAAAATGCCGTAGGTTAACGGTGTTTCAATCCGGTCCGACTGGCGGATGGAAATGGTGCGCCGCAAGGGATGGGTGTTCAGCCATTCCGCTGCAAAAGGTTCTTTTACCGGCAGGGAAGTAGAGAATTCCCGGTAGCATTTCAAATAGGACACGCAAAAATACAGGGCACAAAGTGCGGTGCCGATGGTCCAAAGAACCGGGAGAAGCTGCCGGAGGGCGGTGCTGCCTGCAGAGGTAACGGTGTTGGCTGGTGCCGGCGGTAATTCGGTTCCTGCCATGGATGGCATATCGGAAACCGGTGGAAGGGCAAATTCAGATTCTTCCGCCGGAAAATAGGTGTTATGCTCCGATGGTTCCGTGACTTGCAACTCATATGTATTTGTCTGCTGTTTTGGTAACAGTGAGTAAATGCTGTAGGATGAAGAAATTTCAAAGGGCACCAAAAGACGCAGCAAGGCAATGCTCCACAAAATTACAAAGATTTTTTTGGGAAGCTTATGTAAGGTTAAGGCACGGATTAGGACAATGGCCAAAATAATGACCGCACCGTAAATACTCATTTTTAGTAGTGTCATAGTAACGCTCCTTTCACACGACTGCGGTAGTTTCTGTCTGACTTCATACTACCACAGTCTTATGCATGTGTCAATCAAATTATGGGGTTGTTAAGTTTGGCTGAAAGCAGTACCAGGCGATGGTAGTGTTATAGCGCTTGTTTTCAAAGCTTTGGTTGGAAAGGGTACCCGTCATTGCTTTCGGAAAGTCTTCTGTTTCGCACAAAAGAAAGGTTGGCAGGCTGGTATCGATGTCTGTTTGCAGTGTATCAGGAAACTCATGAACAGCAAACACATAGGGGTGGGCCTCCGGATAAAAAAAGGCGGTGTAATCGGACAAATTGCTGAGCAGGCGGTTGTCGGTCAGCAAAATCAGGTTGAATTCTTCTATGTCCCGGATGCCCTGTTTTTCCAGAAGCGCCTCAGTGTAAGCAAGCATATATTTCATAGGCTGCACATGCCGGTAGTAGGTAAAGGAGTGGTGCTCCCGGCAAAAATTATATTCTCCCAGCAAAAGGAGTAAAATCAGTGAGGCAGGCAGCAAGATTTTTGGCGGACGGACCGGATGCTTTTTAAAAAAACGGACCGAGGCAAAGAAAACGGCAGTGACAAACACAGGAAGAATCAGCATGTTGCGCTGGATTTCGTGGGCCTTGTCATAGGTGGTGTAGCCTGCCAGATAGCTGGAAAAAAAGGCGGTAAGCAGCATCCATCCGGCTACAAGAAAATGGAAAAAGCCCAGCGTGCCAAGAAGAGCAAAAAGCAGATAAGCAAGCAGCACAAACAGCCAGATACCCCAGAACAGGGCTTCCCGGTCCAGAAAAAAGTCAAACCAGGAGGAGAGAATTGCTTTTAGTACGGAAGGCTCCGGGTTGACGGTGGTAATCATGTCCTTCTGTCTGGTGACCAGGGTGGCGGCAAAATAGCAACACAGCTGAAAAATCAGGGCAAAACACAAGCCGGTTTTTCGAAGTGTCCGCGGTGTACGAATGCCATACAGCCCTAAAAATACCAGCAAAAATCCGAAAAAGGCCAGCACCGGGGTGTAGGAGTTGCAGCACATGCCGCCCACAAAGGAAAGGCTGATGAGTCCGGCGGCATCTTGTTTTCTGTAAAAACGAAGAAGCAGTGCCAGTCCCAGCAGGGTGTAAGATACCGGATTGAGGGTCTGTTCAAAATTCATAAAATACTCGGTGATGTAAGGAAACACCGGCAGGGCATACAGCGGAAGCAGGGCAAAATCTTCCCGGAGGCTTAGGTGCCGTAACCATGCCCGAAGCTCCAGAAACCACAGAGTGACGCCCATCAGGAAGGGCAGGGCAAAGCCCAGATGCAGGGTAAAAATGCTGCGTCCGAAAAGCAGGGCCGGTAGGGCGTTTAACACATATTGGCGGTTGGCATAGTCTAAAAATGCCACGCCGGTATAGTTGAAATCCTTTGCGGTAAAAGAATCCAGGCCGGCAGCCAGCTGCTGTGTGGATTCGAAACTGACATCAGAGTAGCCGAGGTCACCGATTCTAAAAAGAAAGGGCAGTAAAAGAAGAAGGTAACCAAAAAACAGTAGGAATCGTTGGTTTCGCAGGTCAGAAAATGCGGTTTGCAGTACTGTAATCAAAAACAATAAGAGGCAAAACAATGCGGTTGCCAGCCAAATCCGGGCAGCAATCACGGAGAAAATGCCGCCGGATAGGTAGGCCAGGAGTTCTAAAACAGCAAGAAAAAGGAAGTAGGGAACAAGTATTTTTTTGCCGGTGGTGTTAAGTTCTTTAGTTAGTTTCATAACATCTCCTTTCACACTACTCTGGTAGTTTGTTTACCCATACACTACCACAGTAGTGTGAATTTGTCAACACTACTGGAGTAGTTTGCGGCTGGTGTTGTGAAAAATGAACAAAAAAAGATGAAAAAGTTTTATGTTGTAAAATCAGGATATATGTAGACAAGGATATATTGTGGAGATATAATAGAACCATCTTTAAAGTTCTTTGTAAAAGGAAATTTTCAAGGTAAAATCCCAAAACAATGTAAAACTGAATATGGAGCATAGAGGGTATTTTTATATTGACTTATTGATACTAAATATAGTACCATAATAAGAGAAAGGCAGAAGTAGTGTCAAAAACAGAAAAGACTATTGAAAAAATGCGTCGTCAGCCTACCGGAATCCGGCTGGAAGAGGCAGAAAAAGTATTAAGGGCGCATGGCTATGAACTCGTAAGGCAAAAAGGAAGTCATGGCCAGTATTTAAATTTGCAAACGGGAGATGTTATTACAATTAAGCAGGAAAGTCCGTTGAAAAAAGCATATGTTATGGATATTTTATACAGAATTGACAACAAATTTTAAGGAGGGCTGCGAACATGGAATTGCAGGATTATATGAAATTGCCTTATACAAGACTGGTTCAGGAAATGCATGATGAAAGCGGTCACTATTTTTATGGTCGTATTTTGGAACTGGATGGTTGCCAGAGCACCGCAGATACTTTGGAAGAACTATATACAAGCTTAAATGAAGCAATGGAAGGATATTTAGAAGTAAAATTAGAACACAATTTACCGATACCCGTACCGGAAGCAGTGAGTAATTACAGTGGAAAGTTTGTGGTACGTTTACCAAAATCGTTGCATCAGCGGTTGGCAATTGAAGCGGAGCAGGAGGGCGTGAGCCTGAATCAGCTGGCACTTTATAAACTGGCAAGATAAACAGAGACTGCGAAACTCTCTAAAATTAGGGGGATTCGCAGTTTTTTATTTAGAGAACAAAAACTGGTTGACAATGTAGTACACCTGTGCTATATTAAAATTGTACTACAAGTTAGTACGTCTTGAAATACCTATATAGGAGAGGAACCTCGCGAATTCCTCGAACATCAAGAAACGATTAGGAGAAATAACATGGAAAATCAAAACATTGAGCTCACAAAAACAGAATGGTTAGTTTTAGAATGTCTGTGGGAGGAATCCCCAAAGACGGTAATGCAGATTGTAAAAGATATGCAGACGCGTGCCGGCTGGGCAAAGAGCACCAGCACCACCATGGTAAAGCGAATGACCGAAAAGGGTCTGCTTCGCTGTGAGGAGGGCGCAAAGGCAAGACTTTACTATCCGCTGGTAGACCAGGAAGAGGCAACCCATCAGGAAACCGAGTCCTTCCTTGACCGTGTATATCAGGGCAGTGTGGGTCTCATGATGAGTGCCATGGTAAAAAGAAACAATTTAACGGCAGAAGAAATTGCTGAGCTTCATGCCCTTTTAGATGCAGCGGAGAAGAAGGGAGAAAAATAACATGACGGAGTGGATTTTAACATCGTCGGTGCTTATTTTGCTGGTACTGGCAGTCCGTGGACTGTTTAAAAACAAAATGAAGGCGAAGGCTGTGTATGCCCTTTGGCTTATTGTTTTGGTGCGCCTTCTTTGCCCGGTGAATTTCGGTGAACTGTCCTTTAATCTTTTGTCTTTGGCGGAAGAAGGAAAGGCACAGGTACAGGAGCATCTGGAACTGCAGCAGGCAGAAAAGCAACAGGAATTACAACAGGAATCACAACAGGATACCATGGTTTCCGAAGGTGTTTTCACTCTGCCGGACAACGCCATTGTTTATTATTCGCCGGTGGTGGAAAAACAGGAGCAAATGCACGCAGAAGCGCCGGTGGTTGCACCTGAAATCAAAACAGAAGCAGCCGCCAATCCAGACTTTATTGTAGAAACTCCGGCAGAAGAACCATTCGGGTTTTCTTTCCCGGAAATTTCCTGGCAGAAGGTGCTTCCGTATGCCTGGATAATCGGTATGGTGTGCATAGCGGTCGTAATTTTTGTGGTTAATATTTCTTTTAGCACAACACTGGGAATGTTCCGCAAGGAGCTTCCGTCATTAGCAAGAAAGGGCAGGGGAAAGAAAGCGCTGTCGGTTTATCTGGCAGACGGCATTATGTCCTCCTGTCTGTACGGAGTAGTTCATCCTTCCATTTATTTAAATAAGCAGGGGATGAACGAACAGGAGAAAACGTATTGCGTGGAGCATGAGTACAGTCATTATCTGCAGGGCGACATGGTATGGTCTTTGTGCCGCACCGTATGTCTGGTTTTGCATTGGTATAATCCACTGGTGTGGGTGGCAGTGATGCTGTCCAAAAAGGATGCGGAGCTGGCCTGTGACGAGCGCACCATCGAGCGCCTGGGCGAGGAAGAACGCTACAGCTATGGCCATACGCTGGTGGAGCTGGCAGCAAAGCAGTCCAGGGCAGTGCAGGTGTTTGGCATGGCAACACTCATGGCTTCCGATAAAAAGGAGGTTGTAGAACGGGTGAAGGCAATTGCAATAAAAAAACAGACAAAGCTGATTACCGGTTTACTGGTGGCAGCATTAGTAGTAGGAATCGGCTTCTTCGTATTTACGGGAGAAGCTAAGGGAGAACAGGATAAAAATAATAAGAATGCACCGGTGGCGACAGAGACACCGATGCCGACAGCGGAGGCTAAGGCAACTGTGACTCCTGCACCGACAGCAGTGGCTCAGATAACTGCAACCCCTGCGCCGACCGTGGATCCTGCGTTAGAAGAATATATAAAGAAGAGTAAAGAAAAACACAGCAGGAATGAGCTTCTTACCTACATATTGGAAACAAACAAATTTCCTGTGGAAGGAAGTGTCTTAGCGACCAAGTTAAATGTGAGAAAGGCAGCCGGCTATGATGCAGACCGTATTGACATCCTCTTAGCGGGAACAACAGTTATGATTAATGCAGTGGAACAGGATGCGGAAGGAAAGTATTGGTATGCGATTTCTTATGAGGAGAAAGACAGTAATTGGATTGGCGCGGAGAAAGACAGTAAAGAAATAAAGAACGGTTATGTGAACAGTGCATATTTGACTGAAGCAGGAGCTGTAAAGGCGACAATTGAACAGATAACCGCGGCAACACCGACACCGATGCAGACATGGATTGTTCCGAGTGAAGATTTTGCAATAAAAACAGAGTTCCTGAAATACGTATTAGAGAAAAACAGCTTTCCTTTGGAAGGCTATGTTGTTGATGGTGACTGGATAAGAAGTGAGCCAAGCCTGTTTCCTCAAAATGGAAGTTTAGGAAGAATACTCAGAGGAACGAAAATAACCGTTCTTGGCGTAGAGAAAGATAACTGGGACAGATATTGGTTTAAGGTTGCTTATAACACGGAAAACAGTTCTACCAGAAAAGAGGGAATTGGCTATGTGGGAAGCGATTGCATTACCTGGAACGGAACCTTCCGTTTGTACGAGCAGAGAAATGCGGAAAGTGCTTATACGGAGCATCTCTATTATCCGCATTATATCCGGAGTATGAGAGATTCCGGCGATGAGAAATGGTTTTTTGTCGGAACAGCAGAGGATGAATTCGGTTGGGTATTATACGGAGAAAATGAAGGAGTAGATTCCAAAATTCTGAAATTATGCAGAACTACCGAAGAAGAATTTGCCCAAAACCGCGCTCAAAGAAAGCTGGAGATTGAACAGACAATTAATAAGAATTTAACATATCGGCCTCTTACTTTTACAGACCATGTGAAGCTGGATAACAGTAATTTAACAGCTTGGCTGATTGATTTAAACGGCGATGGAAAAGAAGAACGGCTTTACATTAGTGGAGTTTCAGTTTTTATTGATGAGAAGATACAGCTTTCTTATCCTGCCAGGACTTCGCATTCCTTTTGGCTGTTGGATATTGATAGCACCGACGGCATATACGAGCTGATGGACGATGGCGGAAGTATGTTCATTTACAATGGAGAAGAACTTCGTGAAGTGAAAGGTATTCAAGAAGTTTATACCGTGGTGAGTGAAACGGGGACTACAAAGACATTAACCAGATTCTGCGGAAATTTAGATGAGTTCACAAGAGTGGACGAGCATACCATTTCTTTTACGGACCATTTCTTTTTTGAAGCTTCCTTCTATGTAGATGCGCATTATGCGTTGGATGATAAGCATAATCTGCAGGTGATTCCACAGGAGTACGAATTAGTGGCAGAAGAAAAGGCGGACCATGTAAGTTGGTACAATTACGGGGCAAACAAGGATAAACCGTATAAATTGTATAAGAACCGTGACTTGTCCGGTGATTACACGGAAGCAAAAGAATTAACCAATGTGACAATTAAAAAGACGGATTGCGTGGAATGGGTATACATTGAGGCAGAAGGCGGTTATTCCGGCTGGCTGCATTTTAGTGATGAACCGGAATATTTCTTTAGTTTTGTCGTAGAGTAAATTGGTTTTAAAGCTGTAAGAGGTTTGTTAGGCCTCTTACAGCTTTTTTGTTGCAAAGAGGAAGTTACAGAGGATTTCTTAATAACTCCTTCAACACTCCAAAGGGCATCGGACCCATCTCCAGCAAGTACTCATGAAACGCATAATCGCTATATTCTTCCTCCCAAAGCTCCTTGGCAAGCGCCTGTAACTCCACAAATTCCAGGCAGCCCACGGCGTAAGGAAGATAAGCGCCCGGTTCCGCCACCAGGGTCTGGTAGATAATATCCGTGGTTTCTTTTGGAAAACCGTATCCGGCAAGGAAGGCGGACAACTCCTCGGGGGTGTAACCGTCATAGTGAATATAAATATCCGACAGGGCATAGAGGCACAGGGTGGCAATCTGGTCTGCCTGTAAAAAGGAAGTCAGGTTTTCCGAGAAGCCGGCATATTTGTAGCAGTAGGTTTCCACATAGGAGGCCCAGCCCTCCTCGTAGCCGGTAGGGGAAAGCAGATAGCGGAGCGGATTTATTTCACCGGAAAGAGCCGCCACGGTCTGGTACAGGTGACCCGGGTAGCCCTCGTGGGCAATGGTTGGGAAAATACCGTCTAAATCATAGCGGGGACTTCCGTTAATGTAGATGACACCTGCCTCGTAATCATCGATGGGTGGCACCAGATACATGGCAGGGCTTACGTGCTCCTCCAGGGAGGCCGGTATGTATTTGAGGTTATAGTCGCCGCAGTTTATCGCAGGAAAATCCTTTGCGGATTTGTCGGCAATAAATTCGATAATCTTTGCCGGATTGGTTTCCGGAAAGTCCGGCCGCAGGGCATTTTCGTAGACGGCTGGTTCGGCAGTCATTGCCACGGCCATGGCGTTGCAGCCCTCGGTGATGGCGGAAGAAAGCAGTTGCTTTAGTTCTTCCATGGATTTGTCCGAGCCGGTGGAAATTTTGGCAAGCAGACTGTAATATTCTTTGCCGTTTTCCAAATGGCAGAGGCCGTATTCGTTTTTGCCGGTACCAAGAAGGGAAGTCAAAGTTTCTGCCAGCAAATCGTAGGCAGGAAACACATAGGAGTGGAGCGCAGTCTGATTTTGCAAAATGTATTCAGTTTTTTCGGATAGGGACAGGGCTAGGTTTTCCAAGCGTTCTTCAAAGGTGGTGGCAAGAAAATGGTTATCCAGATCCGTTACAAAGTCTTCGCACTGGACAATGATTTCCTTGGCGGTTTTATCGTCCATAAAGTATCCGGCGGCACTTTTTTGTTTCTCAAATTCTGCGATTTCCGTAAAATATTCCAACACACACGGCAGCAGATTCAGATAGTTTTCCACATCCTGTTTGGTTTCAAAGCGGTATTCCGCCAGCACGATGGGAAGCTGGGCCTGGAAGCCGGTGGTAGGACCAAGAAGCTCCGAAAGATACGGGGAAAACGCATCCTGCATCATAAGTTCCAGATGGTGTTTTAAAGAAAGATAAGTGAGTTTTTCTTCTTCGTAAAAGTCAGCCGGGTCATAGGTCAGCAACTGTTCATACAAATCATCGGCGTTTTCATCGGGAGAAACCGCATCCTTTACAGAACCAAGGGTAATTGGGTAATCCGCAATGCCGTAGTTTTCCGGCCGGGATAAATGATACTTTAGGGAAATGGTATCAGAGGTGACTTCCTCCACAAAAAGAGCATTGGTAAACTCCTCAAAGGTTGGGGTGGGGGAAGGAATGCCGGAAACAACACCGGAATGGTCAGAGGTGAGGGGGTGGCCTTTGGCAGAGCAGCCCATAAAAGTTGACACAAGGAGCAAAATGCACAAAAGCAACAAATACAGGAGTGATTTCTTTTTCATAGGCAAAATTCCTTTCTTGTCCGGGAGAGCGGGTTTTATCGATAGTATTATGTGTATGCGGAGAGCGAAAGAAATATTTGCAAAGTTTTCTACAGGTTAAGAATTCCTCCTTTTCTGCCGAAATACATATCAGATGGAATACAGGGGACACAAGGACAGCGTCCCGGCCTGTTGTGAAGGGACTCACAAACCGCAGGCATGTAAGGAAGATAGAAGTATGAATATGTTAAATGCACTGAATGCATACGGAGTACAGCAGAAGGAATCTACAGCAAAGCCGCTTTCCAACCCGGATGCGGCTGCTAAGTCTGCCAAAACCTCCTTTGCAGAGGCTATTCAGTATACAGATGAAACCGAGGTAAAGCAGAAGCAGACCTCGGATATTTATTCCAAAAACGGCATGGGCAATGAGCAGGAAGCCCAGGTAGCTAAGGAAGAAGGTACCGAGGCGGAACAGAATCAGGAACGTTTGGATAACGTGTCCGGCCGCATGACCGAGGAAGACATGGCAGAGCTTCAGAAGGAAGGCTTCTCTGTGGGTGAAATGACGGTAGAACAGTTAGAAGCAGCCATGGAGCGCATCAAAATGCAGAAAGAAATGACCCAGATGGCCATGGAAAACCAGGTGCAGGAGCTGGCGGATGACCGCGCGGCGATTTTGCAACAGGCGGTAAAAATGCTTGCCGGTAACCCTCGTGCAGAGATGATTGCAGAAAAGCTGTTAAAGGCA
The DNA here is from genome assembly GCA_017938145.1 of Lachnospiraceae bacterium. GTDB lineage: Bacteria > Bacillota > Clostridia > Lachnospirales > Lachnospiraceae > SIG299. Next base: position 22,072 of record JAGBCB010000003.1, on the reverse strand, counting down.
AATATTCCGGTAACCCAGGCGAATTTAGAGAAGGTTGCCGTGGCAATGGAAAAGGCTGCCGGCGGAGTGAAGTTATCTCCGGAGCAGTGTGAATATATGGTACGGAACAAGCTGGTTCCGACTTTGGAAAATGTGGCAATGGCAAGGTCTGCGGCCCAGACGTATGCAAAGAAGGAGCATACCCTGACACCGGAGGCCTGGTCCCAGTTGGAGCCGAAAGTAACCCATATGTTATTCCAGGCGGGCCTTCGTGCCAACAAGGATATGATGAACGCAGCCCAGACCTTTATTAAGAAGGATATTCCGCTGACTGTGGATAACCTAAAGTCCTACAGCCTTCTGGCGGGGATAAAGTTGTCGGAAGAAGACGTGCTCACGAAGGCAGTGGATGCCCTTTCCGTAGGGCAGGACCCAAAGAGCGCGAACCTGCTTTCTTCCACAGCAAAGGAAGTCCGTCAGTTAATCAGAAAAACCGGCCAGGTAACTAACCAGGCGGTGGATTTCGCTGCAGCAAAGAGAAGCAGCGAACAGCCGGGCGTTGAGGGCGATAAGCTGGATTTAACCCTCGGTGATTTAACCGAGGCCCAGGATTTATTGGATGAAAACAATCCGGAGGCACAGCGTTATTTACAGAACTTTGCGGAAAACGGTGCGGCCCAGGCGGCATCCATCCGTGCAAGACGTCAGTTGGAAGAAATCCGTGCCATGATGACCTACGAGGCAGGCTACCGTCTGGCAAAGGAAGGTATCCGCATCGATACCGTCAGCATGAGCAAGTTAATCGACAACTTAAAAACATTGGAAAACCGGTTCTTCTCCAGCTTCTTTACCCAGGCGGGCGTGGCCCAGAGCAAGGAAGGACTGGAACTTCTCCGTGATACCAGCCGCAAGCTGGAAGAAATTAAAAATATGCCGGCGCCGCTCATTGTGGACACCATGGATACCGGATCCAAGATTACCTTAAACGAGCTGCATCAGACCGGCATGAACAATCTGGCCATGCGCCGTTATGCAGAAAGCTTTGAGTCTATTATGACCTCGCCGGACAAGCGGTTTGGTGACAACATCCAGAAGGCCTTTGGCAACGTGGACAGCCTGCTGGAAAACATCGGCATGGCAGCAAATGCCGAAAACCGCCGCGCGGTACGGATGCTTGGCTACAATTCCGTAGAAGTAACTGCAGAAAACGTGCAGAAGGTCAGCGAGTACGATGCCAAGCTGCAGGAAGTATTAAAGGAACTGCATCCGGCAGTTACCGTGCGTATGATTCGTGACGGCATCAATCCGTTAGAGCAGTCCGTGGATGCACTGGCAGAAAACATTGCAAAAATCAAGCAGGAAGAGGGCATTACCACCGAGGACAATTACAGCATCTTCCTCATTAACTTAGAGCACAGAAAAGAAATCACGCCGGAAGAGCGGCAGGCTTACATCGGTGTATACCGTGCCCTGCACCGGCTGGACGGTTCGGAAGAGCAGGCCATCGGCGGCGTATTTAAGAGCGGCCGGGAACTGACCCTGCAAAATCTGCTTACTGCAGTAAAGAGCGGTGAGGCTCAGGGAATGGACCATCTGGTTAACAATTATGCTCTTAATAAAAACATAGAAAAAGCCGATAAAGTTATCAGTGAGTGTTCCCAGCCGACAGCGGAATCCGCAAGGGAAGAATTAACCACGGTACGTACCCTGGCTACGGAAGGCCAGAATGCCACCCGTTTCTTAGAAGATTACAGCATTCTTTCCACAGTGGAGAACTTAGAGGCGGCCAAGAACCTGCTGGAAAACGACATGACCATTTTTAAAGAATGGAAGCGTTTTAAGTTTATGCAGACCGGCGAAGAACCGGAGCTTCCGGACTTTACCGAATTCATGGACGATAAAAAGACCATGCAGGACGCCTACAAGAAGTTTGTGGACGATGCGGGCGACTTAAAAACAAAGATGATGCAGGACCCGGTAATGACAAAGCAGGATACCAAGTCCATTAAGAAGATGCACGTGGGCGTGCGTTTCATGCATCGTTTGTGTAAGCGAGAATACTACCAGATTCCGGTAGACACGGGAACAGAAATTTTAAATATGAATGTTACTATTCTGGAAAAGGGCGAGGAAAAGGCAAAGGTGCTGGCGGAGATTCCAACCTTGAATCTTGGCAAAATTTCCTGCGAAGCAACCATCCAGGATAACAAGTTAAAATGTTTCATCAGCAGTGATACTAAGGAAGGTACACAGGCGTTGAAAGACCGACAGATGAATCTGTTTGCCACACTGGCGCAGAACCACATCGAAATCGGTTCCATCTATTACGGCACGGAAGAAGTGAGACCGGACACCTATTCTTACCAGACAGAGGGCATTTACAAAGACGCACAGGGAAGTGAAGTACAAGAGAGCGACAACAGCAGGCTTTACCGGATTGCAAAATCCCTGGTAGTGCATGTGCGGAATGCTGATGCGGACGCAGCAATGTATTAGTCTGCAAGGCAAGAATAGGAGGATTCATGAGAATTAATCACAACATCCCGGCGTTAAAAACCAACAATATTTTAGGCAAGAATAATAAGGCACTGGAAAAGAGCTTAGAGCGTCTTTCCTCCGGCTACCGTATTAACCGTGCGGCGGACGATGCGGCAGGTCTTGCCATTTCCCAGAAGATGAAAACCCAGATTGCGGGCTTAAACCAGGCGTCCAGAAATGCCTCCGACGGTATTTCCGTTATCCAGACCGCAGAGGGTGCTTTAATTGAAGTAGAAGAAATGCTGCAGAGAATGCGTGAGCTTTCCGTGCAGGCATCCAATGGTACTTCCACCGACGAAGACCGCTTACAGCTACAGGCAGAGGTTGACCAGTTAAAGGACGAAATCAACCGTATTTCCGAAACCACCGAATTTAATACTAAGAAGTTACTGGACGGCACCGTAGACCGCCGTTCCTATTCCAGTGAACCAAGCGTAGAGTTAATTTCCCTGTCCGATTCCGTAAACGTTAGAGAGTATAAGTTTACACCGGGTGCGGAGGCAAAGAAGGCCGTTGTGGTTGGTGGAAAGATGACCGGAAACCAATTACCGGACACCAAGGACGAATATACGCTTACCGTTAACAATCAGGATGTGAAGTTTCCGAAGGATGCGGATTTAAATACCGTGCTTACCAATTTTAATGCAGTATGCGGCAATATGGGAATCCAGGTGGCGTTCACCGACGGAACTACCGATGATACCGATGCTGGTCTTGGCGGCTATACGGTAATTGACCCTGCCACAGCTACAGCAAATCCGACCCAGTATTCCTTATTGTTTGTAACCGATGATTACGGTACCGATGCAGAAATTGACATTCATGCCGACCAGGAGCTGGCTAACCTGCTTGGTATTTCTGCCTCCGGCGAGTATGCCCAGGGTGCAGACTGTACGGTAGAACTTGACCGCAGCGACGAAGGCGGTTTCACCAACACTTCTACCATTACCATCGATGGCGACTACGTAACCGTACGTGACCGTGACGACTTTGAAATGGTATTTAAGGTAGCAGGCGGTGCCGTAAATAAAGACGTAACCGTAACCGTACTGGATGCAGGCCCTATGACCCTGCAGATTGGTGCCAACGAGGGCCAGACCATGGAAGTGCGTATTCCGAGAGTGGATGTAACCACTTTAAATATTGAAGATGCCAACATCGGAACACAGGAAGGTGCCATGGAGGCAATTACCCTGTTTAATGATGCCATCAATGAGGTTTCTTCCGTCCGTGCAAAGCTTGGTGCGTACCAGAACCGCTTAGAGCATGCCATCAACAGTTTGGACGTTTCTGCAGAGAACTTAACCGAAGCCCTGTCCCGTATTGAAGATACCGACATGGCAGGTGAAATGGCTACCTATACACAGTACCAGGTACTGACCCAGGCAGCTACTTCTATGCTGGCTCAGGCTAACGAAAGACCACAAAACATCCTGAACTTATTACAGGGCTAATAACATAGTGTTTGACCAAGGAGAATTGTAGAAAGACGCAGTTCTCCTTGTTGTGCAAAAAAGGAGAAGCGTATGACACAGGAACAGATTCAGACCTATACCCTTAGAGTTTCCCAGGCATCCCCATGCGAGCTTGTGGTAATTATGTATGATATTATTTTAGATGATGTAAAAAATGCCAGAACAGCAAAAAATTCTGGAAATGAAAAACAGTATCAGGAAGACTTATCCCATGCGGTGAAGTTTGTAAACGAACTGATGGGTGCCCTGGATTTCTCTCAAACCATTTCCTTCCGTCTTATGAGCCTGTATATTTATGTGAATAAAATGCTGGTAAAGGCAAGAGTTAGCGGCCGTTGGGACAGCTTAAACGATGTGGAACTGGTAATTGAAAAGCTCCGTGCAGGTTTTGACGGCATCAAAGACCAGGATACTTCCGGCCCGGTGATGCAGAACGTACAGCAGGTGTATGCCGGCCTTACCTATGGAAAGGGAACCTTGAACGAAACTTATTTAAACGCACAGGATTACAACAGAGGATTTAACGCATAATGGACAATTTGATTCTTTCTTTTAACGTAGTTTTACCGATTTTTTTATGTATTTTACTGGGTTACTTTTTGCGGCGCATTCATATGGTGGATACACCGTCCCTTAACGTCATGAACAAGCTCTGCTTTAAAGTGTTCCTGCCGATTTATTTGTTTAACAACATTGCAACCACCAATCTGGCAGCGGCCTTTAACGGAAAGCTTCTGGCAACTGCTTATCTGGGCGTTACGGCACAGTTTATTTTGCTGATGATTCTGATACCGCGGTTGGAAAAAGAAAATCCCCGCCGGGGAGTTCTCATTCAGGCAATGTTCCGCAGTAATTTTGCCCTGTTCGGACTTCCGCTGGCACTTTCTTTGTGCGGTACGGAAAAGGTGGGTCCAACCTCCATTTTAGTTGGTTTTACTGTGCCTTTATTTAATATTCTTGCGGTGGTAAGCTTAGAGAGCTTCCGGGGAGGTAAGCCGAGCATCAAAAAGATGGCAAAGGGCATCGCTACCAATCCTCTCATTATCGCATCTTTGCTTGGTATTGCATTTAATTTACTTGATTTTACCCTGCCAAGTGCAGTGCAAAAGTCCGTGAATGACCTTGGCGGCGTGGCAACACCGTTATCCTTAGTGGCGCTGGGCGGTTCCTTCACCGTATCCAAGGTAAAAGAGTATAAAAAGCAGCTTACCATCGGTGTGCTGGGACGACTGGTGTTCAGTCCGCTCATTATGGTGTCTGCCGGTATTTTACTGGGCTTCCGCAATGAGCTGCTGATTCCGCTTCTTATTATGTCCGGAGCGCCGACGGCAGTGTCCTCCTTCCCGATGGCACAGCAGATGGACGGCGACGGAGAGCTGGCAGCAGGTCTGGTGGTATTTACCTCCGCCCTGGCAATTTTGTCCATGTTCCTGTGGATTTTCGTGCTGAAGCAGATTGGAATGATTTAATACGTTAGGGGGATTGTTATGAAAAATGCAGTCGTATTTATCGGGGAAGAAAACAAGACAAATAATGAGTTGTTCCAGCTGTTAAACTGGAGATTTAAAGTGACGGAATAAAATGATGTAGAGAGTATTTCTTTTGATGATATGAAAGCGGCGGAGCCTGCGGTGCTGATTGCCAGCATGGTGGGGAACCGGCTGGATTATCATGATTTGTTTGATTATATGGTGCGTGAATGTCCGGAGGTGCCGGTAATTACCATCAGCACCCGGGCAGAAAGCGAAGCCTACACGGTTTATTATGAAAGCAGACAGTTTCATCAGATTCTTAGACCGATTTTGGGTAAGCGTGTGCTGGAAATCTGCCGCAGCGTCATTGTAGGCAGCAATTACCGGGATGATGAGGAAGCTGAAAAATCCGGCGAAAAGGGTCATATTCTTGTGGTGGACGATAATGCCATGGTACTCAGAAATATTAAGGGTGTTTTGGATGAAGTCTATAGCGTGGCAGTGGCTCCGTCGGGAATGCATGCCTTTGTATCCATCGGCAAAAAGATGCCGGACCTTATTTTGTTAGACTACGAAATGCCGGAAATGAACGGAAAGCAGGTTTTGGAGCAGCTACAGGCAGATGAGGAATTAAAGGATATCCCGGTAGTGTTTTTGACAAGCATGGATTCCAAAGAAATCGTCATGAGCTTACTTGTCTTAAAGCCGGCAGGATATTTATTAAAACCGGTGGATTCCCAGATGCTGAAGGATAAAATTTACGAAATCATCGGAAAGTAGGGGTTGCTATGTATAAAACACAGGCGGCATGTTTGATTGTTATATTGTTTATCGGTGTTATGAATTTTAGTGCCCACAATAAGAAAACCAGATCTTCGGGCTGGTTTTCTGCGCTTTTGGTGTGCACTTCGCTTCAGTTGGTTTTTGATATGCTTTCCGTGTATACGGTAAATCATCTGGAGACAGTATCACCGGTGATAAACAGAATTGTTCATGATTTTTATATGGGTTTTATGCTGTCTATTTTCTACCTGGTGTATAAGTATATCGAAACCATGATAGAAGAAGAGTTGGGACGGCGGATTATGCGTTATAAATATGCCACAACGATTCCGTTGATTGTTACTATTCTGGGGGTGGTTTTTCTGCCACTGGATTATTTGGAGGGTGAACGAAGTAACTATTCTTACGGCCCGGCAGCTTATATGACCTATGTAGGTGTAGCGGTGTATGTATTCTTTATTGTCCGTCTGATTATGAAGTGCGGAAAATTGATTCCGGAAAAAAAGAGAAGGACCATCCGTTATGCACTGCTCAGTGAAATTCCGGTAGGCATTTGCCAGATTATCGTACCGGACATTTTAATTACCTGTCTTGGAATGGTGCTATTAATTCTGGGTATTTACATGACCACGGAAAATCCGGATGCCCTTTTGGTAGAGCAGCTGGCTAAGGAAAAACGCCGTGCAGACAGTGCCAATGCGGCAAAAAGCACATTCCTGGCCAATATGTCCCATGAAATCAGAACACCAATCACAGCAGTACTTGGCATGAATGAGCTGATTTTGCGGGAAAGCAAGGAAAAAGAAATTAAGCAGTATGCAAGAAATGTGGACGGGGCAGCAAAATCCTTGCTTAGTATCATCAATGATATTTTGGATATTTCTAAAATTGAAGCAGGCAAACTAAAGGTGATTACCGCAGAATACAATGTGGCATCCGTACTTAAGGATGTCGTTAATATGATAACCTTTAAAGCGAATGTAAAGGAGCTTGCGTTTATCGTGCAGGTGGATGAGTCCCTTCCGTCCGGCCTTATGGGGGATGATATCCGGTTGCGCCAGATTCTGGTAAACCTGTTGAATAATGCGGTGAAATACACCCACAAAGGTAGTGTGACACTTAAGGTAACCAGGCTGGATTCTGCAGATGAAAAGGAAGCCAAAATCCGGTTTAGTGTAAAGGATACCGGCATCGGTATTAAAGAAGAGGATTTGCAGAAGCTCTGTACACCGTTTGAACGAATTGAAGAGAAGCGGAATCGTAACATTGAGGGTACCGGTCTTGGTATGAGTATTACCAAACAGCTTTTGGGACTGTTGCACAGTCAGCTGGAGGTGCATAGTGTTTATGGTGAGGGTTCGGAGTTTGCGTTTGAATTATGTCAGGAAATTTCGGACAGTGCCCCGATTGGACCGATGGATAAGGTGTCCGAGGAAACGGAGTCCGGTTACCGCAGGAGCTTTGTGGCTCCAAAGGCCAGGATTCTTATGGTAGATGATAACGACCTTAACCGCCGTGTATTTGTGGGTCTTTTAAAGGAAACCCGGATGCAGATTGACGAAGCATCCGGCGGAAAAGAATGTCTGGAGAAGATTCAAAAGGAAAAATATGATATTATTTTCCTCGACCACATGATGCCGGAAATGGACGGCATCGAAACGCTCCATGCCATGAAGGAGATGGAGGATTACCCATCTAAGGATGCCCCTGTGGTAATTCTGACCGCCAATGCTATTGTGGGCGCGAAAGAAAAGTATTTAAGTGAAGGCTTTGATGCATTCCTTGCAAAGCCGATTGATTATAAAAAGCTGGAGGCATTGATTACAGAACTTTTGGACGAATCGTTGATTCAGGTAGTTTCTGTAGCAGAGGATACAGAGGCAGAAGCTGCTGATGGAGCGGCTTGCGGCAGGGCCGTTAATGAACCGGCAGAGCTTCCGATGGTGGAAGGCTTAGATTGGAAGTTTGCCAGCCAGCATTTTAATGATACAGCGGCATTGCTTGATACCGTGCACTTCTTTGCGGATTCTCTGGAGATGGAGGCGGCAGGGCTTTCTGAACTGTATGCGGGCATTGCTACAGAAGCCGGTCAGAAAGCGTATTGCACTAAGGTGCATAGCATGAAAAACTCTGCGGCAACTATCGGCATTATTCCCCTTGCAGGTATGGCAAAGGTATTGGAGGATGCAGCCAGAAACGGGGATACAGATGCGTTGGAGAGAGTGACACCGGTGTTCCTTACAAGCTGGCGTTCTTATAAGGAAAAGCTGGCGGTAGTGACCGGTGGGGCTTCCGGCGAGGGCGATTTGCCGGGAGGCGGTGCAGAAATCGGTAAGAAGCAGGCTACAGAGTATGCAGCAGAAATTGATGCGTTACTGGCACAGGTCCGTACGGCAGCAGAGGATATGGATATTGATGCGTTAGATGAGCTTTGGAAACAACTTTCGCAGTATCAATACGAAGACGAACAGCAGGAATTGATGGAGAAGGTTCACAAGGCAATTGTAGAATTTGATGTGGACTTTTTACAGGGCGTATAAAAATAGTGAAGGAACTATGTTCGGGAGTGTGCGAAGATGGTTCCTTTTTTGTTGGGGACAATATATTTTCAATTTGTTTTATTGAGCATTTATTGCTATTTGCCGAGTTCCTCTTGTGCCACTGCCAACAACTCTTCTTCTCCCATGGCAGTAAGCATCTGTACCACCTGGCTGCCTTCAAATGCAGTGTGGATGAGCTGATGAGGTTTTTCTGCCTGTAAGAATGTTACGTTGTTATTTTCTGCAACATCCTTACCCATCTCTGTGTGCACTGCCAGACGGATTTGCTCCTTGGCGGCTTCCGGATTTTCTTCTTCGTTTTCCAAGCATGCAAGGGCGAAGTGGCAGGAAAGCTTCATTACCTTTAAATCCATTTGGGAATTAAAGCTTTCCAGAACAGCAAGGGCTGCCTGATAGGTGGCGATTGCTTTTGCATTATCCTCCGTGTCTACCCAGAGATTGGAAAGCTGCATCAGATCGGAAACCAGGGTAAATACCTTGTTTTCAATGGCAGAGGAGAATTGGTCTACGGCTGCATCGTTTTCTTCCATTCTTGCCAGACAACGGGCGATGTTGGCATCGTTTAAGCCGGCCACGTTGCTTTCCTCGTAATAATCCTTGGCGGATTTCCATTCCCCGAGAAGCTCCTGACAGTTAGCAAGCTCCCGCTGCATTTCAAACCATTTCTTGCCGGAGTTGTCCTTGGAAAGGGCATATTTTCTGTGGATTAATTCCATGCAGCGATGGATGTATTCCTTGTTACGGTTGTGGATATATGCAGTATAATATGCGTCGGAGGCACAGGATGCCACATCGTACTCGTTTGGATATCTGCGGAGTAATTCTTCCGCCTGCTCGATTGCCTTTTCATCTTCACCGGCCAGGGATAATTCTTTAATGGCAGCAGTTTTTTCCTTTAACTGTACCTTGCCTACGGTGTGGCCAATCAGGGCATCAATGGACACCTCAAAAAAATCTGCCAGGGCGGCAAGCATGCCAAGTTCCGGTACGGCAACGCCGGTTTCCCATTTGGACACGGAGGCGGTGGACACACCCATAACCTCGGCCAGCTGCTCCTGTGTTAATCCTTTTTCCCTACGCATAACGCGGATGTTTTCATCTAACATTGTATTTATTTCCTTTCGAAGAGTTTCTTCAAAGCTGCTTTGTAAGTCTAGTATAACACGGTATAAGAAAAAAACCACCAACTAACATTCCTGTTTTTCACGGGAATTATTAACCGGTGGTTGAATTTCTATTTTTCGTCTAAACGTTTGGTACTTTCTCTCGGAATAAACTTTGCTCTAAGCAGCATCTTAGAAAGTCCTACGCCACGAATCAGACCATCTAACATCAGCACTGCGCTCTTGCCCAGGTCGTATCTGTCCTGGCGGATGGTGGTGAGCTTTGGTGTGAGCTGGCTTGCTACCGGCAGGTCGTCGTAACCGATAACGCTGATATCGTCCGGCACCTTAAGGTTTAAGCGGTTTAATTCAGTAATTACACCGCTGGCAATCATATCGGAAGCGCAGACAATGGCGGTTGCGCCGTGTTCCACGAAGGTTGGTACGTGATTCTTTGCGCAGTCCGGAACGTAGTAACCGTAAGCAACTAAGTTTTCGTCCGGCTCGATGCCGTTTTCTCTCATGTGCTGGTAGAAGGCCTGGTTACGCTCTTCGGAAACCATGGAGTTTTTGGAACCGTTTAAGAACGCGATGCGCTTATGACCCATGGCAACCAGATGGTCAACTGCATGACCGATACCTTCGTTACTGTCGGTACCAACGTAGCCCACATGGCTGTTGTTAGGTATGTAGTTATCTAACAAAACGGTAGGTACGGTGGTTTTGGACAACTGCTTAATCCAGTCGTCGTGCAGGGTAAAGCCCAGTAAAAAAGCACCGGAAAAACCGTGGCGCAGCATGTAGCTATCGTATTTTTCGGTAGTCTGCATGGTTAAATTGGAAGGGATAACCGTAACCTCCCAGTTGCGGCTGGCAGCTCCCAGCTTGAAGCCCATGACAATTTCGTAACCGAACTGGTCGATGGTTTCGTAATCCATGTTGCGGTCCTCGATAAAAACGCAGACCTTAGTGGTGGTACGGGAACGGATTTTTTTGGAAGCATAGCCCATTTCCACAGCAGTGTCTAAAACCAGCTGGCGGGTCTCCTCACTGATATCGGAGGCTCCGTTTAATCCCTTGGATACGGTGCTGACGGCAATACCGAGGCGCTCCGCAATGTCTTTGATAGTTGGCATAACTTTTATTCTCTCTTTCTTTTTCAGATATAGAAGCCATTTATTCTTCTATCTTCTATATGGTACTTTCTTATTACAACAAAATATCATAGCACAAATCTTTCGGGTTTTCAACGAAATTTTCGAAAAGTTTCTGAAAATCAAATTTAAGGTTGACATCTCGGGAAAAAAGGGGTATTATGGACTCATAGAACGAAAATTTACGAAAATTTTCGCGGAAAATATAGAGAAAGGTATGGTAAATACTATGGGGAAAAAGGGTGCAAATCCATTGAAGCGCGGCGCCGGAATCTTAATGCCAATCAGCAGCCTTCCAAGTCCGTACGGTATCGGCACATTGGGCAAGGCAGCTTACGAGTTCGCTGATTTCGTAAAAGCAACCGGCAGTAAGTATTGGCAGGTGCTTCCAATCGGTCCAACCAGCTACGGAGACAGCCCGTATCAGTCCTTCTCCGCATTCGCAGGAAATCCTTATTTTATCGATTTGGATGTTCTGGTGGAAGAGGAATTATTAACACAGGAAGAAATCGACGAGAAGGAATGGGGTGAGGACCCAACCGATGTAGATTACGCGTTGATTTATGAAAACCGCTTTGATGTCCTGAAGCTTGCTTACGAAAGAAGTAATCACGCAAGAACCAAGGATTTCAAAAAGTTCGAGGAAGACAACGCTTACTGGCTGAACGATTACAGCATGTACATGGCGATAAAGAACAGCTTCGACAGCAAGTCCTGGACAGAATGGGATGACGACATCCGCCTGCGCAAGCCGGAAGCAGTGAGCCGTTATGAAAAGAAGTTAAAGAAAGAAATCGGCTTCTGGAAGTTCTGTCAGTATAAATTTGATGAACAGTGGAAAAAATTAAAAGCATACGTAAATGAGCTGGAAATTGAAATTATCGGGGACATTCCGCTCTACGTTGCCATGGACAGCTCCGATGTTTGGGTACATAGCGACCTGTTCGAACTGGATGAGGATTTAAGAGAAATCAACATCGCAGGAGTACCGCCTGATTTATTTTCCGAAACCGGCCAGCGCTGGGGTAACCCGTTATACCGCTGGGATGTGATGGAACAGGATGGCTTTGCCTGGTGGAAGGAACGTATGAAGTCCTGCGCATACCATTATGATGTTATCCGTATCGACCATTTCATCGGTATTGTAAATTACTATTCCATTCCGGCTACCTGCCCGACAGCAATGGAAGGCTGCTGGAAGAAGGGTCCCGCAAAGAAGCTTACCGACATGATTAACGAGACCATCGGGGACGCAAAGATTATTGCGGAGGATCTCGGCGTGTTGACAAAGCCGGTTATGGACCTGATTGCATCCAACAAGTATCCGGGTATGAAGATTTTAGGCTTCGGTCTGGATATCACACCGGACAATGAGTATCTGCCGCATAATTACACAACGGACAATACCATTGTTTACATCGGAACCCACGACAACGAAACATTAGTAGGTGCTCTCATGCAGTTAAACGAGGAACAGCAGGAGAGACTGGCGGATTATTATGATGCGAGAAATCCTTTCGATATCGCAAGAGCAATGATTAAGCGCGCCTACTCTTTAAACTGCCGTGTGGCAATTTTCCAGACACAGGATTTACTGTACCTGGATAATAAGGCAAGAATGAATTTCCCATCCACAATTGGGGAGAATTGGAGATGGAGAATGACAGAGGATCAGTACGAGAAAATCGATACTGCCTACTATAAACATTTAGCGGAACTGTACTGGAGATAAGAAGAACAACTACGAGGAAGTTTTAGGAGGCTTATAACACATGAGTAATTTTCAGAAGAATGTAAAGGATATCCTTGCCCTTGATTACGGTAAGGATTTAAAAGAAGCAAGTACTATCGAGCTTTATCATGCGGTTTCCAAGGCTGCAATGAAGGAAACCGGCTTGGATTTTGTAACTAATGCAAAGGAAGCAGAGGGCAAGAAGGCCTGCTATCTTTCTGCGGAGTTTCTGGTAGGCCGTCTGGTCTACAATAACCTGCTGAATTTAGGGTTACTGCATCAGTTCGGGGAACTGATGAGTGAAAACGGCAGGGACATGAGAGAATTTGAAGAGATTGAGGATGCGGCCCTGGGTAATGGCGGTCTTGGCCGTCTGGCGGCGTGCTTCCTGGATTCCGGTGCCACCATTGGCGCCAACTTAAACGGCTACGGTATCCGTTATAAGTACGGGCTCTTCAAGCAGACTATCGAAAACGGTTTCCAGAAGGAATATCCGGATGACTGGACCAAGGCAGGAGACCCATGGTCTGTCCGCACCGAGGAAGACAAGGTTCTGGTACATTTCAAGGGCCAGGATGTTTATGCGGTTCCTTATGATATGCCTGTTATCGGTTACGGTGCAAAGAAGGTAAATCTTCTTCGTCTGTGGCAGGCAGAAGCTGTTACGGAATTCCATTTTGATTTGTTCAATGAGCAGAATTACGATAAAGAAGCAAAGGAAAGAAACGCCGCCGCAGCAATTTCCGCAGTGCTTTATCCGAACGATTCCACCAAGGCGGGCAAGCAGTTAAGATTGAAGCAGCAGTACTTTTTCTCCAGCGCATCCCTGCAGGATATGGTCCGTACCTACAAGAAAAAGCACGGCAGTGATTTCAGCAAGTTCTCCGCAGAATATGCGATTCAGTTAAATGACACCCACCCAACCGTGGCAATTCCGGAATTACTCCGTATTTTAATGTCCGAGGAAGGCTTAACCTTCGCAAAGGCACTGAAGATTGCCAAGGAAACCTTTGCTTACACCAATCACACTATCATGGCGGAAGCTCTGGAAAAGTGGGATATTAACCTGTTCAAATCTGTAATTCCTCACGTATATAAGTACGTGGTGATGCTTCAGAAAGCACTCCGCAAGGAGTTAACTGCAAAGGGCGTGGCAGAACACGACTTATGGCAGTATGATATTATTTCCGGAAATCTGATTCACATGGCAAGAATGGCCATTTTTGCCAGCCATTCCACCAACGGTGTGGCGCAGATTCATACCGAAATCCTGAAAAACGATGCGTTAAAGGAATGGTATGCGGTATATCCGGAACGTTTCAACAACAAGACCAACGGCATTACCCAGAGACGCTGGCTGGCGCTCTGCAATCAGGAGTTGTCCGGCTTTATCACCGACAAAATCGGCAGCGGATGGGTAACCGATCTTTCTAAGTTAAAGAAGTTGGAAGCTTTTGCAGAGGACAAAGAAACCCTGCAGAAGTTCGACGAAATCAAGAAGTTAAAGAAGCAGCAGTTAGCAGAATTTGTACTGGCAAAGGAAGGCGTAGTGCTTAATACCAACGCAATCTTTGACATTCAGATTAAGCGTCTCCATGAGTACAAGAGACAGCTGTTAAATGCTCTTTCCATTCTTGATATTTACTATGGATTAAAGGATGGCAGAATCAAGGATTTCTATCCGACTACCTTTATTTTTGGTGCAAAGGCGGCGCCGGGTTATTACCGTGCCAAGGGCATCATCAAGTTTATCAACGAAATTGCGAAGCTTGTGGCAAATGACCCTGAGGTAAACGATAAGCTCCAGGTTGTTTTTGTGCAGAACTATAATGTTTCCTACGCGGAAAAGCTGGTAACCGCCGCAGATGTATCCGAGCAGATTTCCACTGCCGGAACAGAAGCTTCCGGTACCGGCAACATGAAGCTTATGTTAAACGGCGCAGTTACCCTCGGTACTTACGACGGTGCCAACGTGGAAATTGTGGCAGAAGCCGGCGAGGAAAACAACTACATCTTCGGTAAGCGTGTCGAAGAAATCGAAGCGCTTAAAGATAATTACAATGCGCGAGCACTGTATGAGTCCGAACCACGGATCAAGAGAGTAGTGGACACTCTGGTTGACGGAACCTTATCCGACGACGGAACCGGAATGTTTGCAGAACTGTACCATGCGCTGCTGGATGGTGCACACTGGCATCAGCCGGACCACTACTTCCTGTTCGCGGACTTCATTTCTTATTGCGATGCGAAGCTTCGCGTGAACAGAGATTATCAGGATACACTTGCATTCCGCAAGAAGTGTTTCTTAAATACCGCAAACGCAGGAAAGTTCTCCAGTGACAGAACCATTCGCGATTATGTGGAAGATGTTTGGAAGTTATAATTAAGAGAGTCTATAACAATACAATAAAAGAGGCTGTTGCAAGGATATTTTTGGCTTTTGCAACAGCCTCTTTTGCGTAGGTTGTGATGAGTAATGTGTTAGTTTGTAACAACTTCCTGTAAGATATTAAAGCTCTGCTTCTCCAGCGCCTCTATCTGCTTAATATACTCACAGGCTTTTTCTCTCGTTGCCCGTTCTGCCAGCTTTGTCGGGCGCTGTTCCATGTTATCCCAGCCACCAAGCAGGGACCAGGTTTGTTCTGCCAATGCTTTTGTCTTGGAGAAAAGTTCGGATAAAGATTTATATTTCGCTAAAGTTTCAACAGAGGTGCCTTTGGCAGGGGCTTCCGAAAGCCTCTTAAAGTACTCTGCGGCGCAGCCCCGTCCGTCAATGAGGCAGGTAGTGGCATCGTCCTGGCAGAGCATGCGTTCAAACAGGATAGCGTCGTTTGTGGTAGGAAATGCGGTGTCATCGCAAAGCATTTTGGCCCAGGCAGAAAATCCGGCCGTGCCTTTGCGATAGCCCCCGTCTTCCCGTGGTGTCATAACAGTAACTGCAGTTTGGAGAACTTCTTTGGTGGAGTGGGCGGCTCCAATCACCGGGCCGAGACACATGACAGACTGAGTATCGGTATTTTCCCACCAGTTATCACAGATAAAATAGCCGCAGTCATCAAACTGCACTTCCCCGCCAAAGGCAGGGTCATTTTGGAAGAAGTTCCAGCCAAGCAGGGTGTTCCCGTTGTTGCGGTAGCCGGTAATGATACAGGCTTCCGGAGGTCCGATGATACCCTGGGCAATGCAAGGATAACCTTCGTCAATGTGCTGCTTTATGAAGTTGATAAAGTCTTCTTTGGTAGTGGATTCGGTTCTGTCCAGCATGGAAAATTCCCTGCCCAGTGCTTTTGCGGCATAAGAGTATATGGTTTCCTCGGTGCCTTCGGTAAAAGTATGGTAAATGTCTACGTTACTTAAGTCCCATTCTTCGGAATTCCAGGTGAAACGGAAGGCTCCGCCGCAGGATACCAGCAGTGTTGCGTAATCTAAATCCTCTCCGAGATAGTCGGTACAGGCTTTTAGGCAGATTGGATACGGTGTGGAACCGCCATAGGTTCCCCATTCTACTTTTGGTACACCATATAAAATGGTGCTTTCGCTATTCTGATATTTTTCTTTCATCATAACATCGCTCCTTCGCTCTTTATGACCGAGTAATCCGATGCCGTAAATACCATCAGCCAGTTCTGATTTTCCCATTAACGGACGTTCCGCACGAAAGGCACTGGGGGATTTGCCCATGTGCTTTGTGAAGGCCCGGGTGTAGCTTTCGTGATTGGAAAAACCATAGGTAAGTGCCAGTTCCATAATGGACTTATCTGTGTGCAGAAGCTCAAAAGCAGAGGCAAATAATTGGCGTTGTCTAATGTACTGCCCCAGGGAAATGCCGGTGTGCTTTTTAAAAAAATCCCGGATATGGGCATAAGAAAAACCAATTTGCCGCTCCAGCCGGGCATAGTCCAGTTTTCCTTCGCCAAGGTGGGATTCGATATAACCAATGATGGCGTATGTATGTAACGGATAACTCATAGCCAGTTCCTTTCTTTCATCGCGATGTAACTACATTATACATCAAAAGGAAAGAATTTCTTGACTTTTTTGAGGAAATGCTATGAGTTATCGGGGGAGCTCACGGCGCGGCATTCTGTTTTGCCTTGTTCTCTGCCTCCACCGCTTTAATCAGTTTCATTAAGTACTTGTACCGCTCCTGGATGGAGTTGATATGATAAATGCTGCTGCTAATCAGGTCCGGGTCCACCACGTTTTCAAAATGGGAGTAGGCGGTTTCCAGTTCGGCTTTGGTCATGTCAAGCTCTGCCTTTAGGATGTCGGTGGCGGTTGGCCGTTTCTTTTTGAAAGATTTAAATATGCTCATAAAATATTCCTCGATTTCTTTTTTGATTCAGGTTGTCTGCGGGGCGGTGCTGAAAAAAGCAACGCCTCCTTTTTCTAAGTATAGTCCCTGAAAAATCCATTTATACATAAAGTTTGTACATTCTTTTTAAAAAAGTCATAACAGGAAACGGACAGGCATACATTGGAACAAATGAGGTGTGGCGGCAGAAGTTGCCGCAGACGGAAAGGCAGGCATTTGGTATGAAAACATGGACAGACCGGTTGGTGGATATGGTGTTTCGGGGCGTGGTGGGCCTTGTGGTGATTTATATTTTGGAGCAGCTTTGTCTGCACAACGATTTTCCTGTGCTTGCGGGAGTAAATGCGGGCACGTTTTTGCTGACGGCACTTCTGGGGATGCCGGGCTTTCTTGCGGTTTTTGTGATTTCACTAATCTATTTTTATTAGATGCATGCAGGTCTTCTACTGCGGACCTTAAATAAAAGTTTGTGAAAACCTACCAATAAAAAGGGTCAAATTTCGTTAAATCTTCCGAATTTCTTGGCAGATTTGCACGAATTTATTGACAAGAAAAAAAACAGGGCGTATCATGAAGCCAGAATTTCTAGTACGTTTCCGGTAGCGCCGGAAAGAAATTTTCTACATTCAAATTTATTTTCTTGCGATGTATTCGCATGATTCCCAACAAGGAAATCAAAAGAGAAAGGCAAGGTGTTGTATTGGAGAAAATCATCGGAATTTTCGATGAGCAGACCGCATTTGCAGAACGTTTTAAACGGTATATCAACGAGCGCAAAGACATTGGGTGTTTTGCCGTTTCTTTCCGGGAGGAGCAGGAACTTTTGGATTTTTGCAGGCAGAAACAGTTAACCTGTCTTGTGCTTGGCGGAAATAAGGCTGCCCGGCCGGAGGCACTTTCCATTCCCTACGGCGTACGCTTGTGGGTACTTTCGGAGGAAGAACCGGAAGCGGAAGAAGCGGACGGGTACAGTGTATTATTCCGGTATCAGCAGGCAGGAGAATTGCTTCGGCGGATGCTGCTTTCGGACATGGCACGAAGAGAGCTTCAAAGCGAACTGATTACCGTGTTTTCACCGGAAAGCGCAGTGCTTTCGGCAGCTTATGCGGACAAGCTTTTAACCGGGATTTCCAAACAGGGGAAGACGTTGTTTTTATCCTGGGACCCCTTTGGCGGATGCGGCAGGGAACCGGATGGGAACGGCACAGGTGCTTCTGTCAGTGAGCTGCTTTATCTGATGCGAAAGGACCGGGTGCAGGCAAAACAGCTGTTTGAAAATCTTTCAAAGAGGAATGGGGCGGACTGCTTTTTGGGTCCGGATTACTGCACGGATTTATGGCAGTATTCCGAGGAAGAAATGTGCCGGCTGGTGGCTTGCTGCCGGGAATACGGCGGCTACCGGCAGGTAGTATTTCATGCAGGAGCGTTTCACGAAGGAGTAGTTTCCGTCATGGACCAGAGTGGGATGATTTATCTGGTTTGTTCAGGCACAGAGGATGGCGAGCGGCGGAAACAGGAATTTTACCGGCAGATGAAATACGCCGGACAGCAGGGAATTTTATCCCGGCTGACAGAAGTGTCACCGGATGGGGAGGTGGCACTGTAGGCTATGGATGAAATAAAAAGGCGGCTCCGTGAGGCCGTGGTAACATCCTTCGATTATTCGGAGGAGATTACCGAGGAGGATTTGTTCCGCAGAATCGACCAGGTGATTATGCAGGCGGCAAAGGAAAGCTTTCTGACCCTGGAGGGGAAGGAAAAGCTACGCCGGGAGTTGTATGCCTCCATCCGGGGGTTGGATATTCTGGAAGAAATTTTGGAACAGGACAGTATCACGGAGATTATGATTAACGGATTCGAAGATATTTTTCTGGAGGAGCGTGGTAAGATTCACCGCTGGGAGAGGAAATTTGAATCCCGGCAGAAGCTGGAGGATATTGTCCAGCTCATTGTGGCAAAGGCTAACCGTATTGTCAATGAGGCAAATCCTATTGTGGATGCCAGGCTTTCGGACGGGTCCCGTGTCAATGTGATACTTCCTCCGGTGGCGCTGAACGGGCCCATTGTCACCATCCGTAAATTTTCCAAAGAGCCCTTTACCATGGATAAACTGATTGAGCTTGGCGCCATCACAAAGGAGGCGGCGGAGTTTCTGAGGCTTTTGGTAGAGGCAAAGTATAATATTTTCATCTGCGGCGGTACCGGTTCCGGAAAAACCACATTCTTAAATGCACTTACCGCTTTTATCCCCAAAGGAGAACGAATTATTACCATCGAAGATGCTGCAGAGCTTAAGGTAAACGGCATCGAAAATCTGGTGCGCCTGGAAGTACGGAACAAAAACACCGAGGGCGCCGGCGAAATCAGTATTCGGGAGCTGATACGTTCCTCACTTCGTATGCGCCCCGACCGGATTATCGTCGGTGAGGTCCGCGGTGCGGAAACCATTGACATGTTGCAGGCTATGAATACCGGCCATGACGGCTCCCTTTCCACCGGCCACGGCAATTCCACGTCGGATATGCTGGACCGCCTGGAAACCATGGTTCTGCTTGGCTCGGACATTCCACTGATGGCAGCAAGGCGGCAGATTGCCTCTGCCATTGATGTAATGGTGCAGCTGGGAAGACTCCGGGACGGAAGCCGCTGTGTGTTGGAAATCTCGGAAATTTTGGGCTGCCGTGACGGTGAAATCGAAAAAAATCCCCTGTTTGTTTTTCAGGAAGGGGAGGAGGATTCTGCCGGAGCGTTAAAGCGGACTGACGCCGTGTTTGTCCAGCAGATGAAGCTGAAACGGGCAGGTATAAAGGAGTGGAAGGCAGATGAAGAATTGGATGAAACAAAAGCTGCTGCCCCTGGGGACGGTGTTTTGCAAGGTCCTGTTGACGGCGTGGCTGTTTTTTGATTTTGCATGGGTTTCATTGCTTCTGTTGCTGTATGTGCCGGTGGCGCTCATTCTACGGAAAAAGGAGCTTATCCGGAAGAAAAAGTGGGAACTGAATCTTGCATTTAAGGATGCTCTGGTTTGTCTGGAAAACAGTCTTGCCGTAGGTTATTCGCCGGAAAGCAGTGTACGGGAGTCCATAAAAAATCTGGAGCAGCTGCACGGCAGAGACCATGATATCTGTCGGGAATTCCGGGTTATGGCAAAGCAAATGGACCTTGGTACCGGAATGGAAGAGGTGTTTCTGGAGTTCGGAAAACGCACCGACGTGGAGGATATTAAACAGCTGGCCGACATTTTTGCGGTGGTAAAGCGCACCGGAGGAAATTTGTCTCAGGTGCTCCGGCAGACCGGAAGCGTTCTGCAGGACAAAATTGAGCTGAAGAGGGAGCTGCGTACCACCATTGCGGCCAAGCAGATGGAATTTCAGATTATGTGTGCCGTGCCCTACGGGATTTTGCTTTATTTAAAGCTTTGTGCTCCGACCATGAGTAATGCCCTGTATCACAACTTCTTTGGTATTTTGTTTATGTGGGGTGTGCTCGGGGCGCATTTTGGACTAAAACTTTTGGGAGAGAAGATGATCCGGGGCGAGGTGGGAAAGCTGGAGGGATAATGTATGAAGAGTAAAATCCGGATGAGCCGGCTTTTGGTACCGGAAGGAAAGCTTCGGGATGCTATGGAGCTGTATCCGGGAAAAACAAGGGAAGAAGTCAGGGAACTGCTTTATACAGAGGTGAAGAAAAAACTTCTTCCGGGCCTTGCGGCAGCTGTGTTTTTCCTGGCAACGGCGATGGTTATCGGGCGGACTCCGGCAGAAGAAGGAATTTTGCGGCCTGCTCCGGGAAAAGAACCGCTATCGATTCAGGTACAGGTGTCTATGGAAGATGATGTTACATCGCTGCCCATCAGTGTGGGTGCGCTGGAATATGAAGAGGACCGGATAGAAGAGCTTCACCGGGAAGCAGAGCAGTATCTTTGCGAGGTGGTGCCGGGGGAAAACGAAAGCCTTGAGAAGGTCACGGAGGACTTGGTTTTTCCGACGGCACTGCCCGGGACCGGCGGTGAAATATCCTGGAGCACCGATGCCCCCTGGCTGGTAACAGCGGAAGGGGAGGTGTTAAACCGTACTTTGGAAACACCGGAACAGGTGGAAATTACCGCAAAGATTTCTTATGGGTCGGAGCAACGGGTGTTTTCCCGGATAATCACGGTTTATCCGGCGGTTTTTACCGAGGAGGAACTTCTTTTGCAGCAGGTGCAGAAAGAACTGGTTACATTGGAGGAAGACAGCCGGACCCAGGAGCGGTTTTTTCTGCCGGAGCAGGTGCTTGGACATCCGGTATGGCAGAAGGAAGCCGCCGGCTTTAGCGCGGCGGCATTTCTGGTGCTGCTGGCTGTAGCGGTTCCGCTTCTTTTGTATTCCGGTTATTTCGGAAGTCTGGATACCAAACGCAAGGAAAGAAAGGAGCAGGCGGAGGGTTGTTATTCGGAATTTGTAACGAAGCTTTCCCTGCTGCTTGCTGCCGGAAATTCCGTGCGTCAGGCCTTTGTGCGTCTGGCGGCGGAATATGAAAAAAATCACGGACCGAAGCATGTATTGGCTTCGGAATTAAAGGTAACAAAACAGGAACTGGACAACGGCCGTTCCGAAACCATAGTCTATGAGGATTTCGGGCGGCGCATCGGTGTGTTGGCATACCGGCGCATGGCATCACTGCTTACCCAGAGTGTTTCCAGAGGGGTACAGGGCATGCGGAACTTATTATTACAGGAGGCCAAGGAAGTGATGGCACAGGAAAAGGCACATATCAGACAAAAAGGAGAGCAGGCGGGAACCAAACTGCTGCTTCCGATGATGGGCATGTTATTTCTGGTGTTTGCCATCCTGCTTGTACCTGCATTTCAGTCGTTTTAGGAGGAATCTATGAGAAAGAGAAAAACATATAAAAGACCAAATTTCCGGGAGGACAACCGAGGTGTCGGGGTGATTGAAATCGTTCTTATTTTAGTAAT
>JAGBCB010000022.1 GCA_017938145.1 Lachnospiraceae bacterium | reverse complement strand
CAATCGCCCATAATATCACAAAAATGGCACTGGAAGGATAGAAATCCCGTGCTGTTTTATTCTGAAAATGCGTATTTCAAGAATAAAAAAACGAGGATGCCCCTCGCTACGATTTAAAAATCATAGTTTTGGGACACCCTCGTTATTATTTTACAAGAAAAAAACTTAAAATAGTAAAATAAAAAACTTCTTCTCAAACGTCTAATGTACAAAAGGAGGTGAAGAATCTGTGAATAACGAAGAATTTGCCGTTCGTGTGGAGGGCATTCGTGGAAAGCTTTATAAAACTGCACTGGTGTATCTGGGAAATGAAGTGCTGGCGCTGGATGCTGTAGATGAAACGGTATATAAGGCATTGTGCAGTCACAGGAAGCTTCGTCAGCCGGAATATTTTGATACCTGGATAACACGGATTCTGATTAACGAATGCCATAACGAGCTGCGGCGGCAAAAAAGATTCCGTCCTTTGGAGGAGCTTCCGGAAACGGCGGTGGAGGAGTTTGATTCCCTGCCATTAAAGGAAGCAATGCGGCGGTTGCCAAAGGAATTGAAGGACGTGGTAATATTACGCTATTTTACAGGTTATACCTTGGTGGAGACAGCGCAGGCGCTTGGAATTCCACAGGGGACTGCAGCAACAAGACAGCGCAAGGCGCTTTCCCTGCTGCGATTAGAGCTTGAGGAGGAAGAACAATGAATCGAAAGGACGAATATAACGAATGGCTGGCGGAGCTGGAGCAAACAGTGTCGGCCCTTGACGGGACGCTTATCCGGGCACAAAAAAGACGTCGCCGTAAAAAAATAATTCTTGGGCCGATACTTAGTGTGGCGGCTGTGTTTGCCCTGTTTGTAGTGGCAGTAAATTCTTCTGTTAAGGTAGCCTATGCCTGCTCTCAGATTCCGATTTTGAAAGAGCTGGCGGAGGCGGTAACCTTTTCCAGGTCGCTAACAGACGCAGTAGAAAATGAATATGTTCAGCCGATGAACCTGACGCAGGAAGAAGATGGAGTAACGGTTTCTGTGGAATATCTGATTGTAGACCAGAAGCAGGTAAATGTATTTTTTAGGATAGCGTCCGAAGAGGAGAAGGAGTATAATGTTTCTCCAACTGTTCTGACAAGAGATAAAAAGAGCGCGGGCTGTGCCTATGGAATGAAAAATCATGATGCAAAAAACGGCGAACTGCGAAGCATGACCATTGATTTTCTTGATGAGGATGTGCCGGACGGTCTTGTGGTTAAATTTGATGTGAGTGAGCGGGGAGCAGGACGTGTGGGAGTATTTGAGTTCCTGTTGGAATTTGACCCACAGTTCACGGCAGTCGGCAAAGTGTATGAAATTAATAAAACCGTTCTTCTGGATGGAAATGAAATCATCATCCGCAGGATGGAGGTGTATCCGACCCACTTGCGTGTGAATATTGAGGAATCCACGGAGAATAAGGACGAACTGAAAGGTCTGGAGTTTTACATTAAAACAGACTGGGGCATGGAATTTGAAACGGTTTCCAACGGAATTGTGGCACATGGTTCTGTGGATACGCCGGAAATCACTTCCTATCGTGCAGACAGTACCTACTTTTACGAGGCAGACCATTTAGAAATTGTAATTACCGGTGCAGACTGGCTGGATAAATCAAGAGAGCTGGTTTATGTGAACCTGCTGACAGGAGAAACAAAAGGGCTGCCGGAGCATGTGAAATATGGAGCGGCAGTAAAGCTTGGTGGAGGTTGGGCTGTAACCTTTGATGTGAAAATCAAGGAGGAAGACCACTTTGACCAGAATTTTGCATGGAGGTACTATGATGCAGAGGGCAATGAGTACGACATGAACGCCAGAAGTCATATGTATAAAGACAGTATGGACGAAGATTATGAGGAATATTACGAAGAGATAGTGCATTTAAGCGAATATCCGTACAATGAGGCATGGCTGAAGCTTCAATATACCCACAGCTGGGAAGCAGAAGAACCGGTTGCTATTTTGGTGCAGGAATAGTACACAATATGGATATAAAAACCAACCAATAGTTAAATGAATAAAGAATAATTAGAACAGCAGTTGAATTTTGGTATTTCAATCAACTGCTGTTTTTGCTATGATGAAATTACAAGAGCAGAAGTTGAATGAAAATTGCCAATTTAAACAAACCAAATGTCAAATACAGATACTATATAGGTGAAAGGATGGTAGTAGTTATGGCAGCAACCGTATTTTCTACGCAGTTACAGAAGTTAAGAAAAGCAAAGGGAGTCAAACAGGAACAGTTGGCAGAGCGCTTGGGCGTCAGTACCCAGGCAGTGTCCAAATGGGAGAACGGAAGTTATCCGGATGGGGATTTACTTCCACAAATTGCAAAGTTTTTTGATGTTTCCATTGATTATATGTATGGAAACGAGACAAAGGATAAATGCTTGGAGGAGCAGGTTCGGGATTACTTATTTGAAAAGCGCTGGCAGAAGGAAAATGGAACAGGATTGGATCGCATAAAAAATTTTATTTGGGCCATGCAGTGCAGTATGAACGGTCCGGAAGGGCAATATACCGACTATATAAAACATAACAAGGCTCATTGCATTTCCGGTTCTGAAATTATATTCGATGATGGATTTTCCTATATGAGAACCACAGATGATCTGGAATATTACGCAATGCTGCAGCTGCCGGAGGAAGGGCTGGAGAAGAGCTTTTCTGACCTTGCGGGAATCGCAAGAGTGTGCCGGTGCTTTGGAACAGAAGAGGCATTGAAAATCCTGTTCTATATGATGTCGCTGAAAGGGAACGAGTCGGTGCGTCCAGAGGTGATTTCGGAGCAGTTTGGTATTCCGGTAGAAAAGGTAAAGGGAATCCTGGAGGAAATGAGCACCATCAGTCAGTATTGTTCGTTTGTGGGAAAATCGGATTTGCTGCTGGTGGGAAATCAAAAGGAGCAGATTTATTCCAAGAATCAGGCTTATCTGGTGCAGGTGCTGCTTATGCTGGCAGCAGCAAAGGATATTGTGGAACCGGTGGGCAGTTGGAACGGACTTTGCAGCACAGGTAATGAAACCTGGACTGACCGGGAAAAGGTCATGGCCATGGGAGGGAAAAAAGATGAGTAAAAAAAGCAAAGAGAAAGAAAAAGACAAAAATCCGCACCACAAGGAGTACGGCTTGTGGTCAAATATGAATTACATTTTAGGCTACGCCATTAAGCAGGATAAACAGTTTTTGTGGCTGATTCCCCTCGGCATGGTCGTAGCACCGCTGATGCAGTACTTATGGAATTTTATTTCCAAATTTGTGATTGACATGATTACGGGGGAAGGAGAGATAAAAAGCTTATTTTTCCTAATGGCAGGCTTTACACTGCTTCAAATTGTCTCCACCATGGCAAATACTTATTATTATAGTGAATACAGCTGGAGATGTATCAGGTTCCGCTTTTTGTTAATGAATAACGAGCAGAACTATAAAATTATGAAAATGAGGTATGAACATCTGGAGGATTCCGATGTGATGGATTGCTACAGCAAGGCAAAAAATTCCTGTAACAATAATACAGAAGGTGTCGAGGGAATGCTGCGCAGTCTGATTGATTTTTCCAGAGGTCTGATGATAGGCATTGTGGGCCTATGTATCCTCGGAACCATGAATGTGTGGATTGTATGTTTGATGTTTGTGCTGGCAGTGATTAGTTTTCTTATCAGTAATCATATCAATGCCACAGCCAAGAAAACGGTGTGGGATCCATTAGCAACCTGGTGGCGTAAAAAATATTATATGACCGATGTGACCACGAATTTTGATGTGGCAAAGGATATCCGCATGTTTCATGTCAAAGACTGGCTGCTTGGCAAGCTGCACGGACTAAACGAAACCCGGTATCGGGCGCAAAAGAAAAATGCTTCTCTGTGGCTGATTGCAGGTGTGGTTTCCAATGTGTGCTGGGCGTTGGCACAGGGAATTGTCTATGGCTGGCTTATTTTTTCTTTGGCAAAAGGAAAGATGACACTGGGTAATTTCAGCCTGTATGTGGCAGCGACAGAAGGATTTTTCCAGCATATCAATATGCTGCTTACCAACGTAAGAGACTTACTCGCCAGAAGCCGTGAGGTGGATGATTTTAGAAGTTTTGTGGATTTTGAAAGCGGAGATAAGGAAACTGCAGGTATTCCGGTGCCGGAAGAAGAAAGCTACGAATTCCGGTTTGAAAACGTATCCTTCCGCTATCCGAAAGCAGAGAACTATGCATTGAAGAAGTTGAATCTTACGTTACATGCCGGGGAACGTCTGGCGGTAGTGGGCTTAAACGGTGCAGGGAAAACTACTTTCATCAAGCTGTTACTTCGCCTGTATGAACCAACGGAGGGAACTATTTACTTAAACGGTGTGGATGTACGTACCTATGACCGGGATGACTATTACCGGGTGTTTGCTCCGGTGTTCCAGGACGTGAATCTGTTTGCATTTCCGTTGGCGGAAAATGTGTCCATGAAACCGCCGACAGAAACCAATAAAAATGAAGCGGAGCAGTGTTTAAATGCTGCAGGATTTGCAGAGCGTCTAACGGAGCTTTCCAAGGGTGTGGAAACGGAAGTATTAAAAGTAATTTATGACGATGGCGTGGATTTTTCCGGTGGAGAAAAGCAGAAGCTGGCTTTGGCAAGAGCATTGTATAAAAAGGCTCCGGTGGTAATATTGGACGAACCGACGGCGGCATTGGATGCGTTGGCAGAACACAAACTATATCAGGATTTTGATAAGCTGATTGGCGGGAAAACGGCGGTGTATATCAGCCATCGGTTAAGTTCCACCCAATTTTGCGATAAGGTGGCTATGTTTGCCGATGGTGAACTGGCGGAATACGGTACTCATCAAAGCCTGCTGGAGCAGAATGGTGCGTATGCGGAAATGTTTCATGTGCAGGCACAATATTATGTGGAGGAGAAGGAGGTAGCGGCATGCTAAGGGAAGAAACGAAGAGTAAGTATGGCATCGGAACAACCTTGGGATTTATGTTAAAGGTGGCCTGGCAGCAGCGGCCGACTCTCTACCTTATCTATTTTGTGCAGTTGCTGGCAGACTGTATGCAGAAAGCGCAGTATATTCTGCTTCCAAAGTTTTTAATGGATGAGTTAGCGTTGCTTCTTTCAGGAGAAGCTGCCGGGCAGCATTTGAAAAATGCACTTTGCTATGCCGGGCTTACCGTGGGATTATTACTTCTCAGTAACCTGATGTTAAGTCTGGTAAACTGGAGAAAGGAACCGCACCGGGTTTGGCTGGACCACTTTTTTGAAGAAACTTTGGCCGGACATACCATGAGCATGGATTTTGAACATACGGAAGATCCGGAGGCCCTGAATCAGGTGGCAAAGGCGAAGGACGGAATTAACTGGTACAGTGGTGGTGTGATTGGAATTCTGGATCAGTTTTACTCCATTTTAATGAATGGAATGGTACTGGTTGGTGTAGTTACGGTAATTGCGGTCAATTGCCCGCTGTTACTTCCGGTGCAGCTTTTTGCATTGCTTTTTATTACTTGGCTTAATGCCCGAAATAATAAAATAGAAATTGAGGATTTTGCAAAGCTGTCCACATTAAACCGCATTTTTGGCTATATTTTCTGGAGCCTGGTGCATCCGATGTATGGTAAGGATATCCGTTTGTATGACAGTGCGGATATGATGAAGGAAAAGGGTAGTGTGGAAAGTGAGAAAATGGTTGGTGTCTGGGCAGGAACAGCCAGAAAACAGAGGAAAAACAGCTGGGGCATGGATGTTATCAATTCCTTCCGGGACGGTATCAGTTATTTTTATATTGGATATCTGGCCATAAAAGGAGTGCTGACACTGGGCGATTTTTCCATGTGCATCAGTGCGGCTTCCACATTGTATTGGAGTTTATTTCATATCGTGCAGGGGGCACAGGAAATAACCAAACGATGCAACTATGCAGCAGACTTTCTGAAATTTTTGGATTATCCGGCGGCTATGCCAAAGGGAACAAAGGAAACCAAAGTGGGTAATCATGTAATTGAGTTTTGTCATGTTTCTTTTAAGTATCCCCGCAGCGAAAACTTTATCCTTCGGGATATCAACCTGACTATTCATTCAGGAGAACATCTCTCTATTGTAGGGCTGAATGGTGCAGGAAAAACCACATTAATTAAGCTGTTGTGCCGTCTGTATGATGTAACTGAGGGTGAAATTAAGATTGATGGTATCAATATTAAGGAATATTCCGATGAGGCTTACCGGAAGCTGTTTGCAGTGGTGTTTCAGGATTTCAAACTGTTTGCCTTCAGCCTGAAGGAAAACATTGTGTTGGGAAAACAGGAAGATGAGGCAAAGGTGGAGGAAGTGTTAAGATTATCCGGTTTGTATGAGGATGCCATGAAACTGGAGCATGGCTTGGATACCACGCTGTATAAAAGCTTCGATGAACAGGGGACGGAGCTTTCCGGCGGTCAGCAGCAGAAGGTTGCCATCAGCCGGGCTCTGTACCATAATGCTCCGATTGTCATTCTGGATGAACCGACAGCGGCGCTTGATCCGATGGCAGAATACGAGATTTACAAGAAGTTTGATAGCCTGGTGGGTGGTAAAACAGCCATTTATATTTCACACCGGTTATCCAGCTGCAAATTCTGCGACCATATTGCAGTATTTGCGGAGGATACCATAAAAGAATATGGTACGCATGAAAGTCTGGTAAATAAAAAGGATGGAATTTATGCGGAGATGTTTGCGGCTCAGGCACAGTACTATGTGGAAAATACAGCAGAAGCAGCTGTGGCGCTAATATAGCTTTTCAGAAACTTTTCTTAACAGAAAGACAAGAGCAGAAGGATGGTCATTGAAACGTTCTTTTGCTCTTGCATTTTGTTGGGGGTTCATACTATAATGAACATATTGGTAGTAAAATATCGTGCCATGTATACAAATTCTCTTTTTGGAGGTTTCCTATGAAAGCATTAACCGCGCCTATGGGCTGGAACAGCTGGGACTGCTATGGTGCAGCAGTTACCGAAGATATTGTAAGACAGAACGCCGATTTTATGGCAAAGAATTTAAAACAGTATGGTTGGGATACCGTAGTGGTGGATATCCAGTGGTATGAGCCAAACGCTATCAATAATGAGTACCGTCCGTTCGCGGACCTTTGCGTGGATGAATATTCCCGCGTAATTCCTGCAGAAAACCGTTTTCCGTCTGCGGCAGGCGGCAAGGGTTTTGCTCCGCTTGCTGAGTATGTACATTCCCTGGGACTTAAGTTTGGTATTCATATTATGCGTGGTATTCCGCGTCAGGCAGTACATCAGAACTTAAAGATTAAGGGCACAAATAAAACTGCCAGAGAAGTGGCAAAGACTAACAGCATCTGCTTCTGGAACATGGATATGTATGGTGTAGACCCTCACAAGGAAGGCGCAAGGGAATATTACGAGAGTATTTTCGAACTGTACGCTTCCTGGGGCGTAGACTTTATTAAGTGTGATGATATTGCCAGAGAACTGCCTCATGCTGAGGAAGAATTGGTAATGTTAAGTGAAGCCCTGCACGGTTGTGGCAGAGAAATGATTTTAAGTCTTTCTCCGGGGCCTGCGCTCCTTGAAAAGGCTGAGCTTTACAAGCAGGTAGCCAACATGTGGCGTATTACCGACGATTTCTGGGACAAGTGGGAACTGCTCTACGACATGTTCTCCCGTGCGGAAAAGTGGTGTACCCATACCGGCGCCGGTCACTGGCCGGATGCGGACATGCTGCCGGTAGGCGCAATTTTGCAGGTATATAATAAAGACGCCTGGACCAAGTTTACGGAGGATGAGCAGATTACCATGATGAGTCTTTGGTGCATTTTCCGCTCTCCATTAATGATTGGCGGCGAAATGACCAAGTTCGACAAGTTCACCATGGACTTACTTACCAACGAGGGCATTCTTAAGATGCATCGCAATGCCCGCCATTCCCATCAGGTTTGGAGAAAGAAAGTGGATGGCATCGAGCATATTGTCTGGACAGCCATGGATTGCGACGGCGGCCAGTATGTGGCAGTGTTTAATACAGGTGACGAAGATAGCAACATTAAGGTAAATCTTGCAGAACTGGAAATTTACAACGATGTAAAGGGTACCGAGCTTTGGAGCGGGGATACAGTAGAAGCTTCCGAAGTGCTTCCTGTAGCATTAAAGTCTCACGGTGCAAAGGTATTTTTCTTCGCATAAGATAATTGTAATTTGATTCAAAATCCGTTATACTATGTACGTTGTATATAGTATGGCGGATTTTTTTCGCCTTTTAATTTTGAAAGAGAGGTAACGTGTCATGATCAATCCAATGTCCATGATGAAAATGATGCAGGCAAAAAATAAATTTACTGAAAATCATCCGAAGTTTGTACAGTTCTTAAGCGCGGCTTTTTCCGGCGGAATCGAAGAGGATACCATTATTGAAATATCCGTGGAAAAACCGGGGCAGAATAGAATTACATCCAATATTAAGGTAAAGCAGAGTGATTTGGAGCTTCTGGCGGAGCTTAAGAATCTGGCAGGAAAGTAGGGCAGGAATTTATACTTGCAGGAGGAGTTTAAGTTATGGAATTAATACACATTTTAGAAAACGCACTGGAGTATCTGGTGCAGTTTGCGATTGTTATTTTCGAGTTTATCGGTGTGGGAATTATTATTTATTCCGGCATCAAAGGGTTTATCGGTTATGTGAGCCGCTCGCCGAAAATGAAAATCACATTGGCCCAGGGCCTTGCCATCGGTTTGGAATTTAAGCTTGGCAGCGAGATTTTAAAGACGGTTATTGTAAGGGACTGGACAGAAATTGCCACCGTGGCAGGCATTATCGCATTAAGAGCAGCCTTAACCTTCCTGATTCATTGGGAAATTAAAGAAGAAAATAAGGACATGCAGGAGCAGGAGGAGCGGCAGAAGGCAGAAGAGGCTGCAGAACAAGAGGAGTAAAATTTTATGGCTGAATTATATAACATGGAGGAAGTGGCAGAACGCTTAATTTTAGTGGGTGTTGCCACTGCCGAAAACGATGATACAAAAGAATCCTTAGAGGAGTTGGCGGAGCTGGTAAAAACTGCCGGAGCAGAAACCGTGGCTATGGTAATCCAGAACCGCGAAAAGCCTCATCCGGGGACTTATCTTGGTAAAGGTAAAATTGAAGAAGTACTGCTTCTGGTGCAGGAGCTTAATGCAGACGGTATTGTTTGTGATGACGAGCTTTCCCCTGCCCAGATGAAAAATTTAGAGGATGCCCTGGGTTGTCAGATTATGGACCGTACCATGGTCATCTTAGATATTTTTGCTCAGCACGCCTCCACAAGAGAGGGTAAGATTCAGGTTGAGTTGGCACAGTTAAAGTACCGTTCTTCACGCCTTATCGGTATGGGTAATGTACTGTCTCGTTTGGGCGGCGGTATCGGAACCCGCGGCCCCGGTGAAAAGAAGCTGGAGATGGACCGCCGTTTAATCCGTGACCGCATTTCACAGCTTGGAAGAGAATTGGACGATGTGGTAAAGGCCCGCGAGGTGGCAAGAGCTGCCCGCAGCAAGAACCCGATTCCTGTGGTTTCCATTGTGGGATATACTAACGCAGGTAAGTCCACGCTGCTTAATTATTTAACCAATGCCGGGGTTATCGAAGAAGACAAGCTCTTTGCAACCCTGGACCCAACCACCAGAAACTTAACCCTGCCAAGTGGTCAGCAGATTCTGCTTACCGATACGGTTGGATTTGTAAGAAAGCTTCCGCATCACTTAATTGATGCCTTCCGTTCCACCTTAGAGGAGGCAAAGTATGCAGATATTATTTTGCATGTGGTGGACGCTTCCAACCCGGACTGTTACAAACACATGCATGTGGTATATGAGACTCTGCGAAATCTCGGCGTGGAAGATAAAAAGGTAATCACCATTTTTAACAAGCAGGATATTTACCGGGAAAAGATTGCAAACGGCGAAATCGAAGAGGAAGTACGCAAAGACTTAAAGGCAGACGAAACCGTAAAAATGGCGGCAAAACTCGGTGAGGGCACCGGTGAATTGTTGGAAATTCTGGAAAGAATCCTGCGGGAGAGCAAGGTGCTTTTAGAGTATGTGTTCCCGTATACGGAAACCGCTAAAATTCAGGTGATTCGTAAGTATGGGCAATTGCTGGAAGAGGAGTATCAGGCAGAGGGTACTTATGTAAAGGCGTATGTGCCGAAGGAGATATATTTGCAGTTGTTTAAAGGCAATTGATTAAAAAAACAGAAAAAGCAATTAGTGATTGCGTAAATGTAAACCGTATGTGGTTTACATTTACGCTGTTTTATTCAAAAATGGAGGAAAGGCAAATGGGTATGGAAGCAAAACTTGCTTTACTTAGAAAGCAACATGGATTGACGCAATTGGAGTTGGCAGAAAAATTAAATGTATCCCGTCAGGCAATTTCAAGGTGGGAGGTTGGCGCTGCGGTTCCAAGCACTGAAAATCTGAAGACCTTAAGTGTTTTATATGGTGTTTCTGTGGATGATATATTGAATGGCAAAGCAGAGGCTGTTTCTCAAAATGCGGAGAGAACGGATGAGATTTTAAAGGAACAAAATAACCATAGTAAAAACAGCAAGAGCATGTTTGTATTCGCTTGTGTATTGGTTTCCTTAGCACTAGTCGCAATAATCATGTCTGGTGTTGTAAAATATTATGATAGAGAGAAAACTACGAATTTACCGATGGATAATATGACTAGCGAAGAAGATGATGGTGTAGCGGATATATTTTCCTTCGAGTAATCGTTGTATTGCAGGAGGAATTTTATGAAAAGAGGTTTCCTGGGTGTAGGTATAGTAATTGCGATTTTGTTACTGTCAGGGTGTCAAAAGGATGCGTTGGATGATTCCGGTAAGTTTCCGGCAGAAAACAATGCGCAAAATAAATATCTTTTGTCAGATGGTGTCAACTTTTTGGAAACGGAAGAATTCTTTTGCGGCACAGTATTTTGCGAGGATTATCTTCAATATTATGACAAGGCCAGCGGAATCAGCGGCGTACTTTGTGCAGACCCTTCCTGCATGCATAATAGTAGCGAGTGTGGGGCATACATAAAGCATTTTGCCTCTCTTTCTTTTTACGATGGAAACCTTTACCGGATTACGAGTGGTACAACATTGAGGGAAAGATATCTTTGTAAAAGTGACTTGACCGGCATGAACAGAGAAAATATTATGCCAATCAGTTATGAAGATATAATAATGGTTTATCAGCCCCAAAAGTATATAGTCCACCAAGGTAAATTGTTCCTGTTGGGTAGGGCCAGTGCGGTGGATGGTATGCAAACCGTTTTTCGTGTGTCACTTTTATCTGCCGACTTGTCCGGTGACGGGGAGTTTACTGTCTTGCATGATGAAAATGTTCCCAGCGGTGTGTCAGATACCTATCGGTTTGTAGGAGGATATGTCTATCTTTCTCTGGTTACTTATGAGAATTTGGATTCCCGGGATATAACGATTACGAGATTTGATATAGAAAATGGCACATCGGAAGTGATATATCAGGAGCTTGATATGGCTGAAAATCCGGGAAAAATTTGGGTGACAGAAAACCATGAAATATATTTGCCGGGATGGAAGGATAATAAAGCATATCTTTGGAAACTGGAAAATAACGAAAAAGTAGAAATTGCCTCCTGGCCTGCCGACGGAAGTTCAGGGTCGGATATACCGGATGTAACGGATGGAGTTGTAGTGAATATTTCTCGTAGAGAAAATATCAGATGGGTGGAGATTCGTGATTTTTCCGGAACCCTTATTTATAGTGGGAAGTTGTACCCGGATGTTATATCCGGCTTGGATATAGACCCAAATAGTTGCAGTTATTCGCTTTTGGGCGGGGATGAAGAAAAGCTGATTATCGACCTCATGTACCATGGTGAAATGAGGTCAGCGGATTATACTGTACTGTTGGATTTGAAGGATAATATGAAAGCAACACTACTTTGGGGCAATGAAGAAGAAAGGAAGCTTCCATGGAACTGAAATTAAGCGAAGTCACAAAGAAATATGGCGAACAGGTGGCACTGGATAAATTTTCTTTTTCTTTTTGCCCGGGAATTTACGGTATTCTCGGTGCTAATGGCGCCGGAAAGAGTACCATGATGAATCTAATTACAGATAATCTAAAAAGAGATGGCGGTTCGATTACCTTTGACGGCGAGGATATTAAGGAAATGGGCACGAGCTATCGCAGAATTCTTGGTTATATGACCCAACAACAAGGGTTTTATGAAGGAATGACAGCCGAGAGCTTTCTTGTTTATATGGCACGATTGAAAGAAATTCCAAGAAAAGCTGTGAAAAAAGAAATTGACCGGGTGTTGGAAATGACAAATCTGGCGGATGTACGACATAAGAAGATTGGAAGCTTTTCCGGCGGCATGAAACAACGGGTTCTGCTGGCACAGGCTTTGCTGGGTGACCCTAAGGTGTTGATTTTAGATGAGCCGACTGCAGGTCTTGACCCGAAAGAGCGTGCAAGGCTACGTGACCATATATACCAGCTTTCCAAAGACCGGATTGTACTGTTGGCTACGCATATTGTTAGTGATATTGAGGCTATTGCAGATAGTATATTGCTTCTGCGGCAGGGGAAACTGCTTCGCTCCGGCACCACGGAGGAACTGATTTCATCTCTTCCTCCTGACTGGACCCCGGTAATTCATTCGTTAAGTCTGGAGGATGTGTACCTTTACTATTTGGGAGATGACAGTTATGAATGAGTGGAACCGAATTGCCTCAGACCGGAAACGACTGATAATTATATTGTGTATTCCGCTTGTGTGTCTTGCGGTATTTTTTTATCAGAAGAGTAATGGGAATTTGACTGATGAAGAGCAGCGTCTGGTGACTCAGATAGAGCATTTGCAAAGCTATGAGGAATACTTGGAGCGGGTACAGAAGCAAGCATACAATATGCAGGCATCCGGCATTTTTAATGCGAATAAAAAATCCTTTATGTATCGAAATATTATAAAAACCGCAGAGGATTTTTCCTGCTGTACTGCGGAGGGAGTGCAGCTTGGCAATGATAAGGCAATACAGGATTGGTTGACATTTTCCTTGGCAGACTGGTTTTTTCTTGCGGCGGTTCTTATGTTGGTGATGTCCTTTACGGAGGAGAGAAAGAAAGGGCTTGCTGCAATCGTACATACCTGTTCGGCGGGACGCGGGAAATTACAGATTTCCCGCTTGTTAATTCTTTTGACCTATTGTATAGGAATGACCTTACTGCTTTATTATCTTCCATTGGGACTATCGTTGTGCGTAGATGGTGGATGGCAGGATTGGTCTCGGCCAATCCAATCTTTGGCAGAGTTTCGGAAATGTACCGTTCAAATGAGCATTGCTGAGTTTCTGATTCACTTTTTCTTTGTAAAGATTTTTTGCGGATTTCTGCTGGGTTTGCTGATTTGGTTTTTATTGAGCTTTCTTGCGCATCCTCAGATGGGATGGCTGATAACTGTAGCGGGTTTGGCATTAGAATATTTGCTTTATACACTTATTCCTGTGCAATCTATTTTTAGTCCTCTGCGGGAAATTAATGTGTTTTCATATGTATTTACTTTTGAACTATACACCCGGTATACCAATATAAATTTCTTAGGTTTTCCTGTTGGACGCAGAACACTGCTGTTTGGTTTGCTGGTCTTTGTAACTGTAGTGCTGAGTGTGGGGACGCATCTGATTTTGTCCCGACGATATCCCTTTGGTAGCCGGGATATCATGGGTAAGTGGCTGAATTGGTGGAACCGAATAGGGGATGCACTGCGGAGACGTTTGGGCTTATATGGATTTGAAGTATACAAATTTCTGTTCCTTAGTGCCGGTGGTCTGTTCTTGATTTTGGGCTTTTTGATGACTCAAAATCTGAATTGCGGAACTACGGCGTATCTCATAGGTGAGGATAATATCTATCGTCAATATGTTACAGAAATCCAAGGCCCTATTACACAGGATACCTATGACTATTTGGTTACCGCTCGGGAGGTTTTGAAAACCTCACTTATTGATACCACAAACTATGAAGTTGCATTGAGCCGGTTGGAAGAAACCATTACAAATTTGGAAGAAGGTGCCTGGCTGGTTTATGAGCCACTGTTTATGAATTGTTATGGTTTAAAATCCAGTGTAACACAACGGCAAAATGCGCTATTATCCTATATCTTTTTGGTTGTTTGTCTGTCAGTGCTGTTTACTTACGAACAGAACGGAGATATACGAAAAATTCTGCACGCTACCCCTAATGGACGAAATAAGGTGTTTTGGACGAAGTATGCAGTTGCATTAACTGTTGTGGTGCTTGTCTGGCTCCGTGTGATGTGTGAGGAATGGAGGCTTAGCGTCAACTACATGGGTGAGACGGTGGCAGTAGCGCCTTGCAGCAGTTTATCTTTGACGAAAGGCTTTACAGGCTCGGTCAATGATGTGCTGGCAATACTATATTTGTTTAAATTACTTGCTTTATTGATTCCTGCTCACCTTTGTATTTTTATTGGGGAGAGATGCCAAAGCTTTGAAAAGACGCTTCTGTTTAGTGGCTTGTTTTTACTGCTGCCGGCAGCTGCCTATTACTTTGGGGCAGATTCGTTGGCATATTTGACACCGGCAAGTTTTCTTGCGGACAATTCGCCAATCTTCTATGGAACAAATACTGTACCAGCTTTTATGGCTTGGTTTGTAGGCTCTACTGTAGTTTTAAGCGTGGCAGAACGAGATTGGGTAATTGCAAAGCAATAATGTGTAAAAGTAAAGCATAATTCTGGCAACGGTTTTGGATTAAAATTTGTAAAAATATATTGCACAAATTATGAAAAATGGATATAATAAATGTAGACAGAGATGTCTATTGCAAATTGCAAAGTTTTGGGCTGGTCGAAAGACCCAGGTCCAACCTACTCGGCGGGGAGACTCCCCGCCATTCTTTTTAAGGAGTTTTAATGAAAGAACTTAGTATTTTTTGTCGATGAATCCGGAGATTTCGGAGAATATGCGCAGCATGCACCATATTATATTATTACCATGGTGTTTCATGACCAGTCTAATGATATTTCCCAAAATATAAATATTTTAAATAATGCATTGAGGCAAATTGGTTATGGTGACGAGCAGGCAGTACATACAGAACCGCTGATTCGTAGAGAACCGCCATATCAGTATTTTCAGCCGAATGAGCGACGCGCGATTTTTTCTAAATTGTATTATTTCACGCTTAATTGTGATATTAAGTATAAAGCTTTTGTGTTCAAAAAGGTAGAATATGAAAATAGCTTTAAATTAGAAGCAAGGATGGCCAGAGAATTATCTCAGTTCATTAGAGAAAATTTGTCATATTTCCAAAGCTTTGAAAAAGTTATTTTATATTATGATAATGGACAACATGAGCTGAACCGTATTCTGAATACAGTTTTAGCTACACAATTAGCGGACTATGATGTTCGTAAGGTTATTCCAAATGAATATCGTTTATTTCAGGTTGCGGATTTAATATGTACATTAGAACTATTGAAAACGAAAATGGAACATGGGAAACTCTCTAATTCTGAGGAACGTATTTTTCATTCTAAACGGGATTTGAAAAAGATTTCTTAAGGGGAATTCAGAAGAAAGAATTCTAGAGAGGGCATGTATGTAAAGGCGTATGTGCCGAAGGAGATTTATCTGCAGTTGTTTAAAGGATAAGGAACATTTAGAAAGGAAAAACTATGTTTTTACCCAAATTAGTAATTCTTCCAATTAATCCGGAAGAAAATGTGAAGTTCATAACTAATTATCTGAGCGACGATAAGAGAAAAAACAATACAAGACCTTTCTATGAAAATAAAGCATATCCGCAGTTTTATGTGCCGAAGCCGAATGATTCCGAAAGTATTATGGATAAAGTCAAGAAATGCTATAAGTGTCGTAAGAACATAGAGGAATTTTTAAATGAGGCATATAAAATAGTGTGTGATTATGTGTGAAGTATCAGTACAAACATGTTGCTAGAATTATGCTTTTTGTGGTATACTTGTGTTAGGAGCACAGAGAAAAATATAGCGAATCTAAGCTTTTTACAAAATGAGACGGAGGAGGAATGCTTATGCCAATTATTTGTATGTTTCGGGGAATAAAGATTACAATTAATTATAACGACCATATGCCGCCACATTTTCATGCGTACTATGGAGAGTATGAGTGTTGCATTGATATTAATGAAATAGAGAAAATTACCGGAGATATGCCGAACAAGCAGTTGAAGATGCTGTTGGGATGGACGGCAAT
Organism: Lachnospiraceae bacterium; assembly: GCA_017938145.1. Lineage (GTDB taxonomy): Bacteria > Bacillota > Clostridia > Lachnospirales > Lachnospiraceae > SIG299. The sequence continues at coordinate 25,728 of JAGBCB010000022.1, read as the reverse complement.
GCATCAGGAAGAATTACAGGAGAACTGGTATCTTGCCAGACAAAGACAGGAATTATTTACGATTGAGCCTTTAAGGTAGGTGAAAAGCATGATCGAACCAAGAGTAAGAGAATATTTTGATAATCCTAGAAAAATTATTGCAGTTGAGCCGTTAGAGAATTATGTATTGCAGCTCACCTTTGATAATGGAGAAATCAAATGTTATAGTATGCAGAATAAGTTACAGGGTGTTTTTTCGGTGTTACAGAATCCGGTAAAGTTTCAAAAGGTTTTTTTGGATGAGTTTGGAAATGTGGCATGGGATATTGATGAAACAAAGGATAGTTCCGTACATTGGAACAATCGTATTGATTTATGCAAGGATGCGTTGTATTTGGATAGTGTATAAAACTTAGCGGTTTCGGAGCTATTCAGCCAATATAAAGTATGTAGCATCTTGGGCGGGAAGAATTTCCCGCCATTTTCTATGGTTAATAAAAAATATTGCAGATAGGAAGAAACGGAGGATATTCATCATGAAATTTGAATTCAACAAATCTGCTTGGATGAGCCTTGAAGAAGGCGAAAAAAACTGCTACCTCATGGCAAACGGCCTCGGCGGCTATAACAGCATGAATCTGGTGGGTGGTTTAACCCGTGGAGACCAGGCATTTTTTATGGCGGCAAAAAAGGCACCGAATGTACGTTGGAACATGATTACCGGGCTTTTGGAAACTCTGATGGTGGACGGAAAAGAATATGTTCTGACATCTCAGAGAATGCAAGGAAAAGAAGATTTAGAAGGTTTCCGCTATTTAGAAAGTTTCACCTTTGATAATTATCCGCAGTGGGTTTATAAAGTAGCAGGCGTTATCGTAACCAAAACCATTGTGATGGTGCAGGGAGAAAATAGGGTAGCGGTAAATTATGAAATTGAAAAAGGCAATGCAAAGGAAGTGTCCCTTTCTGTGAAACCGATGCTTCGTGTGACGGCAAAGAATACTGCATTTGACGCAGAGGACGCAGAAAAATTTGCATTTATTGCAAACAGAACCGGGGACATGTTATCAAATGGTACAGGCGTCCATTACACTGTTGTAAAAGATGGAAACAGCGTTTATTTCGCCACCAACGGCACTGTAACCAAAATGAATCCGAAAGTGTTTGGCCCTCTTTATTTCTCTCAGGATGAGAGAGACGGAAGAGATGAAACGGGTCTGGTACTGCTCAACCATGAGATTACCTTGGTAGCAGAACAGAAAGAAAACGAACTTACCTGTATATTTAGTACAGCAGCGCCGGTTACCTACAAAGATACTTGGTTTGAGGAAGCACTTCAAAACCATAAAAACTATGTTGCAAACCTCATGAACAACTCCAAGGCAACCTCCAAACTTGGCCGCCAGTTGTCGGTCAGCGCAGATGCCTATGTATCGGAGAGAGAGTCCACCGGCGGTAAAACCATTTTGGCAGGCTTCCCGTTCTTTGAGGACTGGGGAAGGGATACCATGATTGCATTACCTGGTATTACCATGGTCACCGGACGTTTTGAAGAGTGCAAGAGCATTTTACGCACCTTTGCCAAGTATGTGCACAAGGGCTTGCTTCCGAACCTGTTTCCGGAGGGCGACTGTAACCCGATGTACAACTCCGTGGATGCTCCGCTGTTATTTATTAACACAGTCTATGAATACATTAAGTTCTCGGGAGACGAAGCCTTTACCAAAGAAATTTTCCCGGTACTGGAACCGATTGTAGAAAACTATAAAAACGGTACCGACTTCCATATCAAAATGGATGAGGACTGCTTAATTTCCGCAGGTGCAGACTTAGAACAGTTAACCTGGATGGATGTGCGGGTAGGTGACCACCTGCCGACCCCAAGACACGGCAAACCGGTGGAAATCAATGCTTACTGGTACAGCGGTTTAAAGGTAATGGAAGAGTTTGCAACAAAGCTTGGGAAAGAGGCAAATGCAAAAGAATATGCCGCCTTGGCAGAAAAAGTCAAGGAATCTTTCCTGGCAAAGTTCTGGAACGAGGAAGAGAACTGTCTAAAGGATGTGCTTTCCGGCAACGGCGAGGAGAATCAAATCCGTTGCAATCAGATTTGGGTATTAACCCAGCCGTTTACTATGCTGCCTGCAGAAAAGGAAAAGCAGGTCATTGAAAAGGTGCGGGAAGAACTGTATACCACTATCGGGCTCAGAACCTTGTCGCCAAAGGACCCTGCCTTCCACGAAATTTACATCGGACCGATGCAACAGAGAGACCGGGCATATCATCAGGGTACTACCTGGGCATTCCCGCTGGGGGCGTATTACCGTGCAGTGCTTAAATTCATCCGCGGGCAGGAGTTTGCGGAAAAGGAAGAATGGAAGCAGCATGTAACCGATGGCATGAAGGCGTTGGAAGAATGGCTGACCGAAGGATGTGTAGCACAGATAGCTGAAATTTACGATGGCGGAACTCCTACCATTTCCAGAGGCTGTTATGCCCAGGCCTGGAGTGTTGGTGAGCTTCTACGTGCCGTGTATGAATACGAGATGTTGTAGAACAAACACAATATATAGTAGAATTACAAAAAATAACTACAAGGCGTTTTGGGCGGGAAAATGGTAAAATCTGCCCGAAACGCCCTTTTTATTAGGTCTTACACGTGTAGAACGAATACAATATAGTGTGATTATGAATAAAAATAAATACAAGATATTGTGTAATTGCTCTTGACGGACTCGATAACCTCTGCTAGAATGATATATAGGCGAGATTGTCCGAATGACAAAAAAATAAAAAAGAAAAATAGAGGGTATTTTGAGAAAGGAGAACGAGGGCATGATTAGTGTAGTAAAAAGAGACGGAGAGGTTGTAGATTTTAATCTGGCAAAGATTTCGGATGCTATTTCCAAGGCATTTACTGCAACACAGAAGAATTACAACGATGAGATTATCAGTTTATTATCTCTCAGAGTTACTTCCGACTTCCAGGAAAAAATTAAGGGGGATACCATCAGTGTGGAGGATATCCAGGACAGCGTTGAGCAGGTGCTGACCCAGACCGGCTATACTGATGTAGCAAAAGCATATATCTTATACCGTAAGAACCGTGAAAAAATCCGTAACATGAAGTCCACCTTCCTTGACTATAAGGAAATTGTAAACAGTTACGTAGATGAGTTGGACTGGAGAGTAAAAGAAAATTCCACCGTTACTTATTCCGTAGGTGGTCTTATTTTACATAACTCCGGTTCCGTGACAGCAAATTACTGGCTGTCTGAAATTTATGACGAAGAAATTGCCAACGCACACCGTAATGCAGATATTCATATTCATGACTTATCCATGCTTACCGGTTACTGCGCAGGCTGGTCCTTAAAGCAGTTAATTAAAGAGGGTCTCGGCGGTATCACAGGAAAAATTACTTCTTCTCCTGCAGGTCATCTGTCCACCCTTTGCAACCAGATGGTAAACTTCCTTGGTATTATGCAGAACGAATGGGCAGGCGCTCAGGCCTTCTCCTCCTTTGATACCTATCTGGCTCCTTTTGTAAAGATTGATAATTTATCCTATAAAGAAGTAAAGCAGTGCATCCAGTCCTTTATTTACGGCGTTAACACACCAAGCCGCTGGGGCACCCAGGCACCGTTCTCCAATATTACCTTAGACTGGACCGTGCCGGCTGACCTTGCAAACCTTCCATGTATTGTTGGCGGCAAGGAAATGGATTTCTGCTACAAAGATTGTAAGAAAGAAATGGATATGGTAAATAAGGCATTCATCGAAATTATGATTGAAGGTGATGCCAACGGCAGAGGATTCCAGTATCCAATCCCAACCTATTCCATTACCAGAGACTTTGACTGGTCCGATACAGAAAACAACCGTTTATTATTCGAAATGACAGCAAAATACGGTACCCCTTACTTCTCCAACTATATCAACAGTGATATGGAGCCAAGTGATGTACGTTCCATGTGCTGCCGTCTCCGTCTTGACCTTCGTGAACTTCGTAAGAAGACCGGTGGTTTCTTCGGTTCCGGCGAAAGCACAGGTTCCGTAGGTGTTGTTACCATTAACATGCCGCGTATTGCTTACCTTGCAGAAAATGAGGAAGATTTCTTCAAGCGCTTAGACCGCATGATGGATATTTCCGCACGTTCCTTAAAGGTAAAGAGAACCATCATTTCCAAGCTGTTAGACGAAGGCTTGTATCCATACACCAAGAGATACCTCGGCACCTTCAACAACCACTTCTCCACCATCGGACTTATCGGTATGAACGAAGTAGGTTTAAATGTGAAGTGGATTGGTAAGGATATGACCCACAAGGAAACCCAGGAATTCACCAAGAAGGTATTAAATCACATGAGAGAACGTCTCTCCGATTACCAGGAGCAGTACGGCGATTTATACAATCTGGAAGCAACTCCTGCAGAATCTACCACATACCGTCTTGCTAAGCATGACAAGAAGCACTATCCGGACATCATCACCGCAGGTAAGCCGGGTGATACTCCGTACTATACCAACAGTTCCCATCTGCCGGTAGATTTTACTGCAGATATTTTCGAGGCACTGGACATTCAGGATGAGTTACAGACCCTTTACACCTCCGGAACCGTATTCCACGCATTCCTTGGTGAAAAGCTTCCTGACTGGCAGGCAGCTGCTAAGCTGGTACGTACCATTGCAGAAAACTACAAGCTGCCATATTACACCATGTCTCCTGTTTACTCTATTTGTAAGACCCACGGCTACATTGCAGGGGAAGAGTATACTTGTCCGCATTGTGGTGCAAATACCGAAGTTTACAGCCGTATTACCGGTTACTACCGTCCGGTTCAGAACTGGAACGCAGGTAAGAGCCAGGAATATAAGAACCGTGTAAACTACGACATGGCAGCATCCAGGGAAATGCCGGTAGGCGGTCAGCCGGAAGAAGCCATGAACGGTATGACAGAGCTTAAGCCGGAAAGCAAGGAAACAGGCAAGTTACTGTTATTCACAACCAAGACCTGTCCAAACTGCCGTATTGCCAAGGAATTATTAAAGGATGTGGTATACGAAGTGGTAGATGCGGAAGAACAGGTAGAGTTAACCAATAAGTACGGCATTATGCAGGCACCTACACTTGTAGAATTAAAGGATGGCGAAGTACGTAAGTACGTGAATGCTTCCAATATCAAAGCCTTTGTGGAAGGAATGAAATAAACCATGAGCTACGCAGATGATGTTTTTATCAGAATGTGTAAAGATATTATAGAAAACGGTACCAGTACCGAAGGTGAGAAGGTCCGCCCGAAATGGGAGGACGGTTCCTTCGCCTACACCATCAAGCAGTTTGGTGTGGTAAACCGGTATGACTTATCTAAGGAATTCCCGGCACTCACCTTACGTAAAACAGGTATCAAGTCCTGCACCGATGAAATCCTTTGGATTTGGCAGCAGAAGTCCAACAATATTAAAGACTTAAAGCCAAAGATTTGGGATTCCTGGGCCGACGAAAATGGTTCCATCGGAAAGGCCTACGGGTACCAGCTGGGCGTAAAGCATCAGTACAAAGAAGGTATGATGGACCAGGTGGACCGTGTAATTTATGACTTGAAAAATAATCCGTATAGTCGTAGAATAATGACTAACATCTATGTGCATCAGGATTTGCATGAGATGAATCTCTATCCATGTGCCTACAGCATGACATTCAACGTAACCAAATCACCAAACAGTGATAAGCTTCGTTTAAATGCCATCTTAAACCAGCGTTCCCAGGATATCCTGGCAGCAAATAACTGGAATGTATGTCAGTATGCGGTGCTGATTCATATGCTGGCGCAGGTATGTGATATGGAAGTGGGAGAGTTTGTGCATGTAATTGCAGACGCCCACATCTACGACCGCCATATCCCGATTATTAAAGAACTGATTGAACGTCCAACCTATCCGGCACCAAAGTTCTGGTTAAATCCGGAGGTAAAGGATTTCTATCAGTTTACCAGAGATGATGTACGTCTTGACGACTACATTACCGGACCGCAGGTAACAGGCATCCCGGTAGCAGTATAAAAAAATCTGAAGGAGCATACTATGAATTTAATCGTAGCAGTAGACAAAAACTGGGCCATTGGCTATAATAATGACTTACTGGTTTCCATTCCGGCAGACAAAAAGTTTTTCCGTACCGAAACCACAGGCAAAGCCATTATTATGGGCAGAAAAACTCTGGAGAGTTTTCCAAACGGTCAGCCGTTAAAAGACAGAAAAAATATTGTAATTACAAGAAAAAAGGATTATAATGCAAAAGACGTTACGGTTGTTCACAGTATCGAAGAAGCATTAGAGGCAGTAAAAGATTACAAATCCGAAGATGTTTATGTCATCGGAGGCGGAGAAGTTTACAAGCAGATGCTTCCATACTGCGACCTGGCACATGTCACAAAGATTGATTACGCATACGCTGCAGACACCTATTTCCCTAACCTGGATGAAAATCCGGAATGGGAACTTACCGGTGTTTCAGACGAGCAGACCTACTATGATCTGGTGTATGAATTCTGCAGATACGAGCGCAAGAAATAAATATTTATAGGGAACAGGGAGGATTATTACCATGTTAGACATCAGAATTGAAAAGACAACAACTCCAAAGGCCTTGCCTGCAAAAGACAATCCATTGACCTTCGGAACCATCTTCACAGACCACATGTTTGTGATGAACTATCAAAAGGGAAAGGGTTGGTTTGACCCAAGAGTCGTACCTTATCAGCCAATTTCTTTAGAACCATCCGCAATGGTTTTCCATTACGGTCAGGAAATGTTCGAAGGCTTAAAGGCATACAGAGCTGATGACGGCAGAGCGTTATTATTCCGCCCTGACATGAACGCTAAGAGAACCAACAATACCAACAAGCGTCTTTGCATTCCTGAAATTCCTGTAGAGGATTTCATTCAGGCAGTTCAGGCTGTTGTTAAGGTAGATGAAGCATGGATTCCAAATAAGCCGGGCACATCCCTTTATATTCGTCCGTTTATTATTGCGACAGACCCATTCCTTGGTGTTCGTCCATCTGATACATATTTATTTGTTATCATCCTGTCTCCGGTTGGCGCATACTATCCGGAAGGCTTAAATCCGGTTAAAATCTGGATTGAAGATGATTATGTAAGAGCCGTTAAGGGTGGTATCGGTGAAGCTAAGACCGGTGGTAACTATGTTGCTTCCATGGCTGCACAGTTAAAGGCCCATGACGAGGGTTATTCCCAGGTACTCTGGTTAGACGGCGTAGAGCGCAAGTACATCGAAGAAGTAGGTGCCATGAACATCTTCTTCAAGATTAACGGTAAGGTACTTACTCCAATGTTAAACGGAAGCATTCTTCCCGGTATTACAAGAAACTCTGTTATTGCCCTTTGTAAGGAATGGGGCTACGAGGTAGAAGAACGCAGAATCTCCGTAGACGAGCTCTACGAAGCAAGTGTAAACGGCACTCTCGAAGAAGTTTGGGGTACCGGTACCGCAGCGGTTATTTCTCCGGTTGGCCACTTAAGATTCCAGGATACCGTAATGCAGATTAAGGACGGCGGCATCGGTGAATTAAGCCAGAAGCTGTACGACACCGTAACCGGCATCCAGCTCGGTAAGATTGAAGACACCAGAGGCTGGGTAGTTGAGGTTAAATAAATTAACATAAGACAACAAAGGCAGGAACGTACTTTAGTCCCTGCCTTTTGAACGTTAGAAGGAGGAAAACAAGGAGGATTAAAATGATTGATTACATTGTGAAACAACTGGAAACACTGGTAAATATCCCAAGTCCGTCCGGCTACACAAAACAGGCAATTGAATATGTGGAACAGGAAGCGGCAGCGCTTGGTTTTAAAACAGCACGTTTAAGAAAGGGCGGTACCGTGATTTATGTACCGGGCAACCATCCGGGAGAGGACCGTGTCATCGGTTTATCTGCCCATGTGGATACCTTAGGTGCTATGGTGCGTTCCATCAATTCCAACGGAACGCTCCGTTTTGCTTCCATCGGAGGATTTATGATGGAATCCATAGAAAGTACCTACTGTAAGGTGCATACAAGAGCAGGAAAGACATATACTGGTACTGTTCTGACAAAAGCACCGGCTGTCCATACCTTTGACGATGCCAGAACGATGGAACGTAAGGAAAAGAACATGGAAGTCCGCCTGGATGAAATTGCTACAAAGAAAGAAGAAGTAGAAGCTCTTGGTATTGAAACCGGTGATTATATCAGCTTTGACCCTTGTTTTGTGGAATGCGAAAGCGGTTATATTAAGTCCAGACATTTGGATGATAAGGCAGCAGTAGCTGTGCTGTTAGGACTTTTAAAATACATGAAAGACACAGGGAAGCGTCCGGAATGTGATGTGCAGATAGTAATCTCCAACTATGAAGAAATCGGCTTCGGTGCCAGCTTTATTCCGCAGGAAATTACAGAGTTTGTAGCGGTTGATATGGGTGCTGTCGGTGATGACCTGGCAGGTGAGGAACGCAAGGTTTCTATCTGTGCTAAGGACGCCGGTGGTGCATATGACTACGAGCTTACCGGTAAGCTGATTGCTATTGCGAAAGAAAAGAAGCTGGATTATGTGGTGGATGTATTTCCGCATTACAGCTCCGATGTTACTGCGGCACTTCGCGGCGGTAATAATATCTGCGGTGCATTAATCGGACCGGGTGTGCAGGCATCCCACAATATTGAGCGTACCCACAGACTGGGTCTTGAAAATACATTAGAACTGTTAAAGGGTTATTTGGAGGTATAAATGTTAGCTGCGTTTTTTGAATCCCATATGAATCTGATTGCTACGGCAGGTATTATGTTTGCCTTTTTTGCAACAGTATTATTACTTTGGAAGTGCAAGGATAAGCTTCCGAGAGACCTGGGCAGGGATTTTGCCGTGGACGGTAAATTATCCGCCGGTAAACCAAGAGGTGCAGGATTTCTGTTTGTCCTGATTTTTGCGGCGGCGGCTTTGATTTTTGCTCCTTTTGAAATGGAGTGGATTATTTATCTGCTGTTAGTGGCAGCATCCATGCTGACCGGTTTCCTTGATGATTGCTCCAAGAACCCTTGGGGCGAATACAAGAAGGCCATTTTGGATTTATTAATTTCTATTATGGTGGCGGTAACTTACATCAATTATCATGGAACTAAAGTTGCTTTTCTGGTAACAGATGCAACAATAGAACTTCCGGTTTGGCTTTTTGCTATACTGGCGGTGGTTCTTGTTTGGGCTTCCATTAACGTAACGAACTGTGCCGACGGTGTAGATGGTTTATCCGGTACCCTTACCATGATTACTCTGGCATCTTTTTATGTATTAAATGCTATTTTCGGTCAGGAAGGCACCTTTAATTATCTGCTTTTATTATTTATGGCTTGTCTACTTGGTTACCTGTGGCATAACGCCACCCCAAGTACTATGCTGATGGGCGATGCGGGCTCCCGTGCTATGGGAACCTTAATTGCCATTGCAGCTCTTGTTTCCGGCAGACCGTTTGTATACCTTGCTTTTGCACTGGTGCTGTTTGTAGACGGCGGAATCGGTCTGGTAAAGGTAGCATTGCTGAGATTTTTAAAGATAAGAATTTTGAAGAATATAAGAACTCCGCTTCATGACCAGGCAAGAAAGGTAAACGGCTGGTCCAATACCCAGACGGTGTACCGCTTCGGAATCATTCAGCTGGTAATTTCCGCAGCAGTGATTTATATGGTTTTGATGAAATAAAAAAAGCCCGTACGGGCTTTTTTTTATGCGTACTCTGCTATCCTGCTCACTGCTACATAAATGGCGGAGATTTTATACCAGGTGTTAAAACCGACCACACCGTCCGGCGTCAGATTAAAAATTTCCTGAAAGGTACGCACTGCATTTTCCGTGCCCTGACCAAAGACGCCGTCTTCTGCTACTTTAGGGATACGGGGATAAGCACCGGAAATCACATTCAATTGTTCCTGAATGGTACGGACACTGTTACCGCGGGAACCGGTACGAAGAGCCACACCCGGATAAGAGGTCGGAATACCGGAGATTTCTTCTGTGGAGTTGATATAAATGTTATTACCGTAAAAGTTTCTGAGAATCTGAATCGGAGTATATCCTGCATCACCAAGGGATTTGCTGCCCCATTGTGTCATAAGACCCGGGCAAGATACCTGGCGACCGTCACAGTACTGGGTAAGAATCGGCTGTTTCACATTCGGGCGGGATAAGTAATTGTTGAATACATTGTCCACGGCGGCATCAATGGTGTCGTAGATGTTGCGTTCCGGAATCCACTTGTGGTCAAAGGCAGTGGAGGAAGTAATGGTGAAATCGTATCCACGGGCTCTGTACCATTCTGTGTAAACCCGGTTCAGGGTGAAGGACAAAATAGCCAGAACGTTGGCGTAAATGGTTGCTTCCGGCCAGGTGGCGTAGATTTCGCTGGAGGCTACATTTTTGATATAGTCACGGTAACGGACGGTGTAGTTTTTCGCATTCCGGTTGTTTGGGGTTCCGTCGTGAACCACAACAAATTCCGGAATAACAACACTTGGGAGGACAATTTCACCGGAGGAAATGGTTTCCTTTACCTCGGCCTCTGCAATCTTTGGAGGGTAGGAGCCATACAGGGTGTGGTCCGGAATTACGAATTCTTCCACACTGTCTGGCAGGCCTGCCGGGCTTGGAAGAAGCTGTGCCTGCTGCTTGGCGGTAACTCCGGAAAGAATTTCTGTACCGGAAATGCGGATAGGTTCATAGCCGGGTGCGGAAATGTCCAGCACATATTCGCTGTAGGGGCGGATATCGGAGGGCTCCTGGCTTAAAGCAAAAGGAGGTGCCGGAAGATTGATATAAGGGGTAAATCCTGCGGAATCGGTGGTTAACACCTCCACAGGCCGGGAAGGATCATCTAAGGAGGTGATGGAAACCGTGGCGCCTGCGATAGGAAAATTTGTGGAAATATCGGTTAACTCAGCCTGAAAGCCACCTTCGGTATCAGCAGAGGTTTCTGTTGTTACGGGATAAATAAGGGAACGCATGGAATCTCCTTGAAAAGCGTATTATGAGCAGTATATGTAAAGACCGGCAAAAGTGTGATAATTTCTGTGGGCAGCCATGTAAAGTGAAATAGGTTGACTTATAGGTTCGGAAAAAGTATGATTAAACTGATGTAGTAACGTTCACGCGCATACAGAGGAAGGAATTAACTATGATTAATATATTGCGTAATAAAATCAATGAATATTTTGTAGGAAAGGAAGCGGTTGTAGAGGACATTCTTGTCTGCCTTCTGGCAGGCGGACATGTACTTTTGGAGGATGTGCCGGGAGTGGGCAAGACAATGCTTGCCCGTACCCTTGCAAAATCTATTACCTGCAGTTTCGGCAGAATCCAGTTCACCCCGGATACACTTCCCGGAGATGTAGTCGGATTGTCTGTTTACAACATGAAGACAGGTGATTTTGAATATAGGGAAGGTTCTGTCATGCATCAGATTATTCTGGCGGATGAAATCAATCGTACATCACCAAAAACCCAGGCCAGCCTTTTAGAGGCCATGGCGGAGCAGCAGGTTACGGTGGATGGTGTAAATTATAAGCTTCCAAGCCCGTTTATGGTTATTGCTACTCAGAATCCGGTGGAATTTCTGGGTACTTATCCGCTTCCGGAAGCGCAGATGGACCGTTTTATGATGCGTTTATCCATTGGATATCCGGAGGAAGCGGATGAGATGCGGATGACCCGCAATTACCTGGACGGAATGACGGTGGAAACGGTGACCAGTGTGTGCTCTGCGGAGGATATCCTGAACATGCAGGAAGAAGTGCGCAAGGTATATGTCAGTGATGCGGTGATTGGGTATGTGCGGAATATTGTGGAAATTACAAGAAATGAACAGCGCTTTGTTATGGGAGCCAGCCCTCGGGCAACATTACTGATGGTGCGGGCGGCCCAGGCAAAAGCATATTTGTCGGGAAGAGAATTTGTTAAGCCAGATGATGTAAAAGCGATAGCGGTAAATACCCTGCATCACAGACTGACATTGACTCCGGATGCTAAGATACATAAAGAGAATTTGGACGGTATCCTGAAGAGTCTGCTTTTGCAGGTAAGGGTTCCGGTGGAGTAGGATTTATTTTATGAAGAAAAACAGACTGTTTTTACTTTTAATATGGATATTGTCGCTGGTGGCTATCAGCTTTTACGGAGGCCCTGTGAGTTATGGTTTTTTCACCATGGTAACCATGGTGCCGGTGATTTCATGGCTATATCTTTTATGCGTGTTTCTCCGGTTCCGTATTTATCAGAAGCTGGATAGTAAAGGTTTGGTATGTAATCAGACGGTGCCTTTTTATTTCACGTTGCAAAATGAAGATTATTTCACTTATTCCGGAGTCAGAGTCAGCTTTTTTTCTGATTTTTGTGGGATTCACGGCCTGGAAGACAATGTGGAATACGAACTGCTTCCGGGTACAGGTGTCCGCAGGGAGACCAGCTTGGTGTGCAGATATCGTGGCGAATATGAGGTGGGTATTGAGAAAGTGCGAATCCGGGATTGCTTCCGGCTGTTTCAAATTACCTATCGCAACAAGGAAACTTTGCGTGTGACGGTAAAACCTGACCGGGTGCAGCTTTCCGGATTGAAAAGCATAGAGGATTTGTTTGTGACAACAGGAGAAAGCCGTCAGAAGGCAACAGAGCCGGATGTACTGGTAAGAAAGTATGTGCCGGGGGATGATGTCAGACAGATGCACTGGAAGGCGACTGCGGCTTCCGGAGAATTGTTGGTGCGCAACAGAATCGGTGAGGAGCAGCAGGGAGTGTCAATTCTTATGAGCACCTGCCGTTTCGGTAAAAAGCAAACAGAATATCTGCCGCCGGAAAATAAAATTTTGGAGGCGGCGCTGGCACTGACTTTTTATTTTGGAAACAAAAAGATACCGGTCAGGACCTGCTACCTGCAAGAGAGTATGGTGGAGACAATGACCGAAAGCCTGGACAGATACGACGGTTATTATGAGCAGATTTCCGCAGTTTCTTTTAAAGAAGAAAATACAGACGATGCACTGTTTTCGGGAGCTCGGCAATTCGGCCTTATGAACACAAGCAGAATGGTCTTTTTTTTGTTGCAGAAATGGTCTGCGGAGGCTGCTGCCATGGCAGAGTTTTTGAATCGAAATAACATTCCGGTAGTCGCGTATGTTATTACAGATTCTACGGAGGAACAAATCCATACCGGCAGGCTGCCCGGTACCGATATAGTGATGATTGACCCGGATGCAAAGCTTACGGAGGTTCTGTAATGATTCCTTATTTATATGATTTTATATATATAATTCCGTTATCTCTTGCAACCATGATTTTCGGGTATATGTTCAGCGGGCAGGTTGAACCGGGAGCATCGAGATATGTGGTGTCGTTAATTGCTACTGCGATTTTTGTGTGCCTGAGACAGATGGAGAACAGAGGAAGAGTAATTCTTTCGGGTACGGTTACCATGGTGCTTGCAGGAGTTATTTTGGTGCAAAAAAGCGAGGAGAGAGCAGAATTTCTGTTAAACAACAGATGGATACTGCAAATAGTGATACTTTCCCTGGCTGCTTTCCTGGCAGGACAGTTGATGACAGCATTCCGACGGGCACGGCTTGGAATGGCTGCTGCTTTGGCAGGGGTGTTGTGTTTTACTATGGTGCAGGAGTTTAAACCACCTTCCGTGGGAGTGGCCTGCCTGTTGTTTGTACTGCTTTTGGTATATGCGGAGGAAATACAGCTTCGTTGGAAAAAAAGCGGAGAAACCGACGGAAAAAAACATCTGGTGTATATTGCTCCGTTTTTTCTGGTGGGATTTCTTACAGTGGCTGAAATGACAGCACCGGAAAAGCCTTATGACTGGCATTTTGCAAAGGTTTTGTGGGAACGGGCCAAAGATGGTTTTGAGGTGCTGGAAGACTTGTTGATTCCGGGAGAAACAGAGGATTATGAAAGTGCACTGCTGGGCTTTTCGGAGAGCGGAAAAATGGCAGGCGATGTGAATACAAACCCGAAGCAGGTGATGGAGATTATTTATAATCCGGGCGCAGGTGCAAATATTTATCTGGTGGGTAAGGTGTTTGATACCTTTGACGGAAAAGAGTGGACGTCAAAAAACGATTTCGAAGCAGACGAACGGGCGTTGGACACTTTGGAGACCTTATATGCGGTAACTGCTTACGATGAGTCTCATCGCGATGATTATGTGAAACCGGTAACCATCAGCATCAGTTTTTTACGGTTCCGCACAAAGTACATGTTTGCACCGCTGAAAACTCTGGAGAGATCCTGTGATTCGGATAAAATAAGGTCCTATGGACAAGGTGGCAATCTGCTGTTTTCAAAGACGGTGGGGAATAAAACCTCTTATGGTGTAAAATACTACCGTTTGAATGAAGGACATACTGCTTTTGTGAAATTTTTAGAGTCAGAGCATGTTGACAGGGAAGAAATTTGGAATCAGATTGCAGGAGAGAGATTTTCATATGAGGAATTACTTGCGTACCGTAACCGGATGTACGAGTATTATCTTCCGGAGACACAGGTTTCCTCAGCAATGCAGGAATATCTTCAAACTGTAACGGCAGCCGCAAAAAGTGATATCCAAAAATTAAAAGCCATTGAAGCGCATCTGCAGGAGTTTTCCTATTCGGATACTCCCGGAGCGCTTTCGGAGCAGATAACAGATGCGGCAGATTATTTGGATTACTTTATCTTCGAAAATCCTTATGGGTATTGCAGCTATTTTTCTACGGCATTTGTACTGATGGCCCGGGCGGTGGGAATTCCGGCACGTCATGTTCAAGGCTACCGTATCCCCGTGGAACAGGCCGGAAGGATAACAATAACCTCCGATATGGCGCATGCCTGGCCGGAGGCGTACATAGAAGGTGTAGGCTGGATTGCCTTTGAGCCAACACCCGGATATAAGCGGATAACTTCCTGGAAGACCTTTGCCGAAAAGCAGGAGGAAATGGAGGCCTATGAAAGCCAGACGGGAACAATTCCTTCGAAGGCGGAACAACAGAGTACGCCGGACGAAATAAAAAAAGAGGAGAATGGAAAGACTCGGGGAGTAAAATGGTATGTAATAGCAGTGCCCGTTGTATTATGCCTGTTGTTTTTGACTGCCGCTGTACTGTGTGATGTTTTTATCAGAAGAAAACGGTATGAAGAACTGGACAATGCAGGGAAGCTTCGCAGTCTGTGCAAATACAATATGACCCTGCTGCAAGTACTAGGGATTTCCCTGCTTCCGGGAGAAACTTTGGCGGAGTTTGAAAAACGGGCGGAAGAATGGGTGCCCCGAGAGGCTTTATCCTTTATCGGTTGTTATGAAAGCATTCTTTATACGGCAGATTCCGGAAGCGATGTCATGAGAAAACAGGCAGAGAAAGCAAACGAAAAACTGCTTCTTATGGTGCAAGAGAAAAAAGGTGTTTGGTTTAGAATTATTTTAGAAGTATTTTCTGCTAATAGATAAATGGTAGCGGGCATGAAATTTTTTCTTTGCATCTGTGTAAAAAAGTGATATAATAAAAAAGATTAATATGAATTAGTATGCCGTTTTTGCGGGCAGTTGCCGGCAAACGGGGCAGAAATATATCAAACGAGAGGTAAATATTATGAAGAGAGTAGAAGATTATGTAAGAACTATCCCTGATTTTCCGGAGCCGGGCATTATGTTCCGTGATGTTACCAGTGTGCTGCAGGATGCAGACGGCTTACAGCTTGCTATTCAGGGCGTGGAAGGTTTACTGGAAGGCTTAGAATTCGATGCAGTGGTTGGTCCGGAATCCAGAGGTTTTATTTTTGGTGTGCCGGTAGCTTACAACTTAAAGAAGGCATTTGTTCCGGTTCGTAAAAAGGGAAAACTCCCATGCGAAACAATTGAAAGAACCTACGACTTAGAGTACGGCACAGCAACCATTGAAATGCATAAGGATGCTATTAAGCCGGGTCAGAAGGTTGTTATTGTAGATGACCTTATTGCAACCGGCGGTACCATCGAAGCCATTACAAAGCTGGTGGAAGAGCTTGGCGGCGAAGTTGTTAAAATTGTATTTTTAATGGAATTGGAAGGCTTAAACGGAAGAGAAAAGCTTCAAGGCTATAATGTGGATTCTGTAATTAAGTATCCGGGTAAATAATTTAGTATCGGCTGAAACATACTACTTACGAAGGCATAAGGTGCGGTGAATATATGGCAGAACAGGAAGTAAGAAGAAAAGGCATAGTAATAAAAAAGGCAATCGAAGAAAAATCGTTAAGTATGCCTCAAGGGTTTACCGACCCGGAGGAACTGTACAAAAAACTGATTGAAACGGTGTATGAATACCGGCCGGGCACGGATATTTCCATGATTGAAAAGGCATATCGTCTTGCAAATGATATGCACAAAGATCAAAAGAGAAAGTCCGGAGAACCGTACATCATACATCCTCTTTGTGTTGCCATTACCCTGGCAGAGCTGGAACTGGATAAAGAAACCATTATTGCGGGTATTTTGCATGATGTGGTGGAAGATACCGACTTCACCTTAGAAGATGTGGCAAAAGAATTCAGTGAAGAAATTGCCCTTTTGGTAGATGGTGTGACAAAGCTGACCCAGTTAAATTATGATGCGGATAAAGTGGAGCTGCAGGCAGAAAACCTGCGCAAAATGTTCCTTGCCATGGCAAAGGATATCCGTGTTATCATGATTAAGCTGGCAGACCGCCTTCATAATCAGCGAACCATGCAGTTCCAAAGCCCGGAAAAGCAAAAGGAAAAATCCAGAGAGACAATGGATATTTACGCACCTTTAGCCCAGCGTCTCGGTATTTCCAAAATCAAGATTGAACTGGACGACTTGTCCTTAAAATATCTGGAACCTGAAGTTTACAAAGACCTGGCAGAAAAAATCGCCCTGCGTAAATCCGACAGAGAAGCCTTTGTTTCGGGTATTATTGATGCAGTAGCAGAAAAAATTTCCGATTACGGCATTGATGCTCAGATTGACGGAAGAATTAAGCACTTTTTCAGTATTTATAAAAAGATGAAAAACCAGAACAAGACACTGGACCAGATTTACGATTTATTTGCGGTCCGTGTTCTTGTAGAGGATGTAAAGGACTGTTATGCAGTACTTGGTATTTTACATGAAATGTATATCCCGATTCCGGGACGATTTAAAGATTACATTGCCATGCCAAAGCCTAATATGTACCAGTCCCTGCACACCACCCTGATTGGACCGAACGGTACTCCGTTTGAAATCCAAATCAGAACCTATGAAATGCACAAAACAGCAGAATACGGTATTGCTGCCCACTGGAAGTATAAAGAGGCACAAAACGGCGTTAAGTCTGATGCCAACGAAGAAGAAAAACTGGCATGGCTCCGTCAGATTCTGGAATGGCAGCGGGATATGTCCGACAGTAAGGAATTCCTGAGCGGATTAAAGAATGACCTGGATTTATTCTCTGACAGTGTATACTGCTTTACCCCTACCGGAGATGTAAAAAATCTTCCGGCAGGCTCTACACCGGTTGACTTTGCCTATGCCATCCACAGTGCCGTCGGCAACAAGATGGTTGGTGCCAGGGTTAACGGTAAGCTGGTTACTATTGACTATGTTCTGCAAAACGGCGACCGGGTAGAAATTATCACCTCCCAAAACTCCAAGGGACCAAGCCGTGACTGGTTAAACGTAGTTAAGAGTACCCAGGCAAAAAATAAAATCAACCAGTGGTTCAAATCCGAATTAAAGGAAGACAGTATCCTTCACGGAAAGAACCTGTTAACTGCTTATTGTAAGGCAAAAGGAATCAAACAGTCTGACATCAGCAAACCGGAGTTTTTAGAGGTCTGCATGCATAAATACGGATTCCGTGACTGGGATTCCGTACTGGCGGCAGTGGGCCGGGGTGCCTTAAAAGAAGGACAGATTGTTAACCGTCTGGTAGAAGAATATAACAAAAAGCAAAAGAAAGAAATGACGGATGAAAAGCTCATGGAATCCCTGCAGGAGGTTCATGAGAAGAAGCTCCCAATCAGTGTCAAAGCCAAAACCGGTATTATGGTGCAGGGTATCGATGACGTGGCGGTGCACTTTTCCAAGTGCTGCTCCCCGGTACCGGGTGACGAAATTCTGGGTTATGTTACCAGAGGACGTGGTGTGTCCATTCACCGTACCGACTGTGTCAATGTAATCAATGCACCGGAGGAAGACCGCATCCGTTTCATTCCGGCAGAGTGGAACCGTCTGGAAGATAAGAGAGAAGACTTATACTTTGCGGAAATTAATGTGTTTGCAAACAATCGGAGTGGTGTGCTCTTAGACATCACCAAGATTTTAACCGAAAATAAAGTGGATATTTCCAGCTTAAACAGCCGTGTCAGCAAGCAGGGCACAGCTACCATTACCATGGGATTTGAGGTGCATGGTGCAGAGCAGTTAAGCTACCTCATTACAAAAATCCGTCAGGTAGAAAGTGTTATTGACGTAGTAAGAACCACCGGTTAATAACGGTGGAAGAAAGGAAGCACGAGAAATGGAAATCAAACGTCTGGTTTTGGGTCTGGTCCGTACCAATTGTTATATTGTTTATTCGGAGGAGACAAAAAAGGCGGTCATTATCGACCCGGCAGCGGATTCCCGCCGCATCATGGAGGAAATTTCCGGATTGGGTATTGTACCTGAGGCAATACTGCTTACTCATGGACATTTTGACCATATGCTGGCAGCAGAATCCCTAAAAAACGGCTATCAGATTCCAATCTGCGTGCACAAAGCGGATGCAGAACTGGTAAAACACCCGGATTTAAATTGTTCCCAGCAGTTTCTTCATATGTCTTACAGTATTTCTGCAGATGAAGAACTGGAAGATGGTCAGAACCTGCGCTTTTTAGACGGAGCTTTTACTGTGCTTTCCACACCGGGTCATACCGAGGGCAGCTGTTGCTATTATGCAAAGGAAGATAATATTTTGTTTTCCGGAGATACCCTGTTTCAGGAAAGCGTGGGCCGTACCGATTTGCCTACCGGAAGTGCGGCAAAGCTGGTAAATTCCATCCGGGAAAGATTATTTGTGCTTCCGGAGAATACCCTGGTGCTTTCCGGTCATGGCGACCAAACCACCATTGGGGAAGAAAAGCAGTACAATCCATATGTGTAACAAGGAATCAGCAGTATGATAGAAATAAAAATTACAGGGGAGGATTACGAACAGGACATCCGCCCTCTGGTAAAAGCCTTTTATCCGGATGATACTATTGTGATTGCCGGTAAAGAAAGGGAAGAACAGGAAGAACAACCGGATAAGTTTTTGGAACTTGTGATAGAGCCTGAGCAGTGTCATATCCGCTTTCGGGCAGAAGACAGAACCTACGAGGAAACAGAGGATTTTTCCAACCTGCTCCCGGGAGTTTATAAAAATGAGGGGACGCCGGACCGCAGAATGTACCGTAATTATCTTCACCGCAGATTATACGGTATTCTCGCAAGGGAGACAGGGAAGACTCTTCCTTGGGGAACCTTAACCGGTATCCGTCCGACCAAACAGGCTTTGGAACGTCTGGTGAAAAAGGAAGACAAAGAACTTATTGCAAATTATTTTAAAACGGAGTATCTTTGTTCTGACGAAAAAACAGATTTGTGTCTTCGGGTGGCAGAAAATGAGCAGAAGCTTCTCTATGGCATCGAGGACAAAGACAGCTACAGTATTTACATCGGCATTCCGTTTTGCCCAAGCATTTGCTTATACTGTTCCTTTAGCTCTTACTCTTTAAAGCAGTATGAGGCTTATGTAGAGCCGTACTTAGAAGCTTTATTTAAAGAAATTGAGTATGCAGGAACCTGTTTTCCTGAGAAGAAGCTCATTAGTATTTACATCGGCGGAGGTACACCAACTACCCTGACGGCAGACCAGCTGCAGCGGCTTCTTAGAAAAGCAAAGGAAACCTTTGATTTTACTTATCTTCGGGAGTGGACCGTGGAAGCGGGCCGCCCTGACAGTATTACCAAAGAAAAACTGAGGGTACTGAAGGAAGAAGGAGTAACCAGAATTTCCATCAATCCGCAGAGTATGCAGCAGAAAACCCTGGACTTAATCGGAAGAAAGCATACCACAGAGCAAATCAAGGAAGCATTCGCCCTTGCAAGGGAATGCGGACATGATAATATTAACATGGACTTAATCATCGGACTTACCGGTGAAACGGCAGAGGATGTCAGAGGAACACTGGCAGAAATCGAAAAGCTGAATCCGGACAGTCTGACGGTACACACCTTGGCAGTAAAGCGTGCGGCACGGTTAAACATTGAAATGGACCGTTACCGCGATCAAAAATCCAAAGAAGCATTGGAAATGATGACCGCCTGCCAGGAGTACACAAAGTCCCACGGTTATGAGCCGTACTATTTATACCGTCAGAAAAATATGGCGGAAAACTTAGAAAACATCGGTTATGCAAAGCCGGGCAAGGAAGGCTTGTATAACGTGCTGATTATGGAAGAACACCATACGATTTTAGCCCTGGGAAGCGGCGGCTCCACTAAATTTAATTTTGCCGGAACGGGTCGTTTGGAGCGGGTGGAAAACGTAAAGAGTGTAAAGGACTATATTGAACGTATCGACGAAATGATACAGCGAAAGAAGGATTTCCTTGAGGAATACGGAGGATTCATCTGATGGAACGCAATAAAAGCGCAGAAGACTTGATAAAAAGCATTCTGCAGCGTCTTGATATGGCGGAAATTGTGGAAGAAGATTTATATGATAATATCGACCATGCAGAGCTGGTGGCAATTCTGGTGCGTCTGTTATGTACCCAGATGGAACTGCCCTTGGATTTCCAGCATCAGGTGGTTATGGCGGCGTATTTGCATGACATCGGCAAGCTCCGCTTAAGTAAAAATCTGTACGGACGTGATAAAAACGCCCTGCAAATTGAAGAAACCAAATACATGAGAATGCATGCCAAGGTGGGTGCGGACATGTTGGAGGAGTGTGGTTTTACTCCTGAAATCTGCAATGCGGTGCACCATCATCATGAAAATTATGACGGCAGCGGATATCCGGGGAACTTATCAGCGGAAAAAATTCCTCTGGAGGCCAGAATTTTACGTGTGTGCGACGTGTTTGCGGCATTGATTTCCGACCGGCCGTACCGAAAGGCTTTTGATGTGGATACGGCAATGGAGCTTATGATAGAAGATAATAAGTCCTTTGACATGAAGATTTTTCTGGATTTCATGAAGGTGTTCCATTCGGAGGGTTTAGAGCAGGTAACCCGCTTTGCAGATGAAATGAACGAAAAAAAGCGTTTAGAAGCGGCAAAAAGCAGTTAATTATTTAAATTAAAATAAAAAGAAATATATGCGGCGGAAGCCGGGAAAGAGGCAGTTATGGCAGAATCCATGAAGGGTTTAAAGAGAACCCACAGATGTACCGAGGTTTCTAACAAGAACATCGGCGAAACCGTCACCGTTATGGGATGGGTGCAGAAGAGCAGAAATAAGGGCGGTATCATTTTCGTTGACTTACGTGACCGTTCCGGTATTTTACAGGTTATTTTAGAAGAAGCAGATTGTGGCGCAGAAAACTTTGCTAAGGGCGAAAAACTCCGCAGTGAGTTTGTTATTGCGGTAGTCGGTGAAGTTACCAAGCGTTCCGGCGCAGTTAACGAAAACTTAGTTACCGGTGACATCGAAATCCGCGCGAAGGAACTCCGCGTTCTTTCCGAGGCAGAGGTTCCTCCGTTCCCAATTGAAGAGGACTCCAAGACTAAGGATGAATTAAGATTAAAGTATCGTTACCTTGACCTTCGCCGTCCGGACTTACAGAGAAACTTAATCTTAAGAAGTAAGGTGGCAACTGCTGCAAGACAGTTCCTTGCAGATGAAGGATTCTTAGAAATCGAAACTCCAATGTTAACCAAGAGTACACCGGAAGGCGCAAGAGACTACCTTGTACCAAGCCGTGTTCACCCTGGTACATTTTACGCCCTTCCACAGTCTCCGCAGCTGTTTAAGCAGTTACTGATGTGCTCCGGCTATGACCGTTACTTCCAGATTGTTAAGTGTTTCCGCGATGAGGACCTTCGTGCCGACAGACAGCCGGAATTCACCCAGATCGATATGGAATTATCCTTCGTTGACGTAGATGACGTTATCTCCGTAAACGAAAGATTACTTCAGAGAATGTTCGCAGAAATCGGTGTAGAGGTTCAGCTCCCAATTCCGAGAATGACCTGGCAGGATGCCATGGACCGTTACGGTTCCGATAAGCCGGATACCCGTTTCGGCATGGAATTAAAGGACGTGTCCGATGTCGTTAAGGATTGCGGTTTTGCAGTATTTACCGGCGCCCTTGCTAACGGCGGTTCTGTTCGCGGTATCAACGCAGAGGGCCAGGCAGCTATGCCAAGAAAGAAGATTGATGCCCTGGTTGATTTTGCAAAGACCTACGGTGCAAAGGGTCTTGCTTATCTTGCCATCGATGAAGAAGGCAACTACAAGTCCTCCTTTGCTAAGTTCATGACAGAAGAAGAACTTAAGGCATTAGTTGCAGCAATGAACGGTAAGCCTGGTGACTTATTATTCTTCGCAGCAGATAAGAACAAAGTGGTTTGGGACGTACTTGGTAACCTTCGTTTGGAAATTGCAAGAAACCTTGATATGTTAGATAAGGGTCAGTACAACTTCCTGTGGGTAACTGAGTTCCCACTTCTTGAGTACTCCGAAGAAGAAAACCGTTATGTGGCAATGCACCACCCATTCACCATGCCTATGGATGAAGACTTACCTCTTCTTGATACCGACCCTGGTAAGGTTCGTGCCAAGGCTTACGATATCGTATTAAACGGTTGTGAAGTGGGCGGCGGTTCCGTTCGTATTTTCCAGAGCGATGTTCAGGAGAAGATGTTCTCTGTACTTGGTTTCTCCAAGGAAGATGCTTACGAACGTTTCGGTTTCCTCTTAAATGCCTTCAAGTACGGGGTTCCGCCTCATGCAGGTTTGGCTTACGGTCTTGACCGTCTTATCATGCTTATGGCTAAGTGTGACAGCATACGCGAAGTTATCGCTTTCCCTAAGGTAAAGGATGCTTCCTGTCTTATGACCGATGCTCCAAATGTGGTTGATAAGAAGCAGTTGGATGAATTATACATCGACCTGGTAAAAACTGAAGAGTAAATAAAAATAATCCGGCAGAAGAGTTTAAATTTTCTGCCGGATTTCTTAAATATTTGTAAAATTTATTTGACTATTTGAACGAAAAATGGTATCATATCTCTAGTGTGCTAACACACTAAATTTTTATTTTATTTCGGAGGAAATACACATGCATAAGGGTACAGTTAAGTGGTTCAACAACCAGAAGGGCTTCGGTTTCATCTGTGACGAAGCTGGCAACGACGTATTCGTACACTATTCCGGTCTTAACATGGAAGGCTTCAAGTCCTTAGAAGAAGGCCAGGAAGTTGAATTCGAAATCGTTGAAGGCGCTAAGGGACCTCAGGCTACAAACGTAACAAAGTGCTAATCAAAACAGTTTATAGTGTACCTTTTTCTATATAGAAGTTTGATCCGCGGTAGCAACCGCGTAGTTACAAAGTCTTTAAAGAAATAAGTTATATTGTATTCAGAATTTAGCAAGTAAGGGAGTACGGAAAACCGTACTCCCTTTTTCCATGCCGCAGGTTGCGCTTGCCGGGTTTTTATAGAAGGCGTTTCCGCTAATCCCTCTGCCGGCTCCGCTACTTTCCACGGGGGCTTGCCGGATTTGAATTTTGCGGCGAGGACGTGTGTCTGCTCCTTGGTGTTTTGCAAAAACTCGCGGTCGGTGGAGGATGAGGATTGTTATAAAGATTTGCAATGGCAGAATGTCCTGCGGACATATAATAAAAAGGCATACCGGCGCTCTTAGGCAAATATATTTGCCAGAGTCGCCCGATATGCCTTTTTAACGTGCTACGCACTTTTGCCATTGCAAATCGGTTACACAGTAACTCCACCGACTGCTCAAACAGTTTGCCAAAACACCAATCGCATCCACATCACCCCAAAATCCAAACCCGGAGCCACCGGGAAAACCCGGAACGCCGGTGCGGGGAATTAGCGGAAACGCTGCGGGAAAATGCAGGATGCATCAGTTCGACAAATTGGAATTCGTAATATATAAGTGAAGGTTCTCCGCAGCCTTCACTCTTTTATTCTATAATGAAGGTGATTGGCTGACGGAATTTGGAATTGGGACACCACGCCCGTAGTCAAATGTGTCAGCTAGCCTTCATTTTCTTGCATTCGATTCAGCAAGTTGGGACATACAAATGCTCCCGTTTAACCAACGAATATGAATGGAACCTGAAGAGCTGGAACCAATCAAAAATTCTACCAAAGGAGGTATCCCCATGATTGCTGTTGGAATCGATGTTTCTAAATCCAAAAGCACTGTTGCCATTCTGAATTCCGATGGCACTACATTAGTCAAACCTTATACAATGCTACACACTCAAGCAGATATGTGTGCTTTGGCTGACTATTTACGGACCTTTGATGAACCCATAACAATTCTCATGGAGTACACAGGTCACTACCATTATCCTGTACTGAAAAAACTTCAACAAGAAGGATTTCCTGTCTGCATTGTTAATCCATACCAAATGAAAAAGTATGCTGACGTTGAAATCCACAAAGCAAAGACTGATAAAAAAGATGCTATCAGAATTGCTACATATGCTCTGGAAAAGTCTTATAAACTTGTTCCTTATAACTCTTTAGAACAGAAATATGAAGACCTTAAATTCTTATCGAGGCAGTACAATCAGCGTATTTCTTCTGTGTCATATACAAAAGTTCAACTGATTAATCTACTTGACCAGACCATGCCAGGCATCACTCGTTTACTACCTTTGAAAAGCAGAAATCCCGAGCAATGTGTCTTATTACTTTTCATCAAACGATTCAAGTCCTTTGATGAAATCAACAAAATCGGTAAAACTCGTTTTCTTTCAAGCTATGCAACTCTTGTCAAGAAAACCCGTGACCGTCATGCTCCAAGTAAAGGCTTAGCAATATATGAGCTTGCTGCGAACAGCATTACAACCAGAGGTGAAGACCCGTATATCCAACTTGCCCAGAGTCAATGTGTTGACCTTTTATCCACTTCTCAGAATGCTGCTGATGAGATTATTCTTCAAATGCAAACCATCGCTGAAACCATACCGGAATACAAGGTTCTTCGTTCTATGGCTGGTGTTGGAGACCGACTTGGACCAATCATTCTTGCCGAGATTGGTGATATTCGCCGTTTTCATAGTGGTAAAGCACTCAATTCTTTTGCTGGAAACGATGCACCGCCTTACCAATCAGGACAATTCGAGAGCAGAAACCGCCACATCTCAAAACGTGGCAGTGCTGCCCTCAGAAAAGCTTGTTTTGAGGTTATGCAGGCTCTTAAACTGACAAAACCTCAAGATGATCCTGTCTACCTTTTTATGCTGAAAAAGGAGCAGGAAGGAAAACCTTACAACGTAGCCAAAATGGCTGGTGTAAATAAGTTTCTCCGGATTTACTACGCCCGTGCAATGGAGCTGTATAAGTAAATCTGAGTTCATTATCATATATTTTTGAAAAATCCACAATAGTGGGTTTGTTAAGGTTACCCTTTTTTAGGACAAAATTTCTTAAAATAATTCTTGACAAACATTAGCAAGATT
>JAGBCB010000021.1 GCA_017938145.1 Lachnospiraceae bacterium | reverse complement strand
GGAAACACCGGACTTTTCTGCTAATTCTTCGTAGGTTAATTTCTGTTCAGTTCTTGCCTGCTTCAGACGAAAACCCATGCTTTTATCAGTTTTCTTAGTTTCAGCCATATATGCACCTCCATATATAGTGTATAGTTCACATTCGAGATTGAAAATGCACTAATATTTCACTTTATCGAGGGTGTATAATACACAATAAAATATAAACTTTGGATACTGCATATAAAAAAACGCAGTGTTCAAAGGTTTTTTCACGTTGTTTTTATCCTTTGAATGTGTTTGGGAGATTTATGAATACTTCACATTGTAAAGGATTTTTTTGTGTCCTTTTTTTCGAATGTTCTGACATGCGTGGAAAGGTACATTTATAAGGGACATCTTTAGTGATGTGAAGATTTGCAATCAGAAAAGTGCATTATACAAGTCTGTATTGTGTGGTAAGAATTTAATAATAGGTATGAGAAGCGTCCGACAGGTGGTTTTCCTGTATGGGCGCTTTTTGTATATAAAAAATTTTTCAAAAAAAGTTTTATGGTTTCGACGAAGCCGGAATTTCCATTCGTGCTACGGAGTGAAAGGGAGATGTTTCACTCTGTTCCAGTGGGTACGGAAGGAGGTGAACTCTTATGGAGCAATCTTCTTCCGAAAAGCAGTCGAGGATAAGAAAGCAGTTTGACAGCTTTTGCAAGACCTTACTGAAGAATGAAATGATTGATTATGAACGGGAGAGAAGTTATCGGCTGAAGCATGAGGTTTCTTTCTCGGAATTAACACAGGAGGAGTTGAGTCGAATGACGAATACGGATGAATACATAGTGGAGTCAGAGGTGTTTCGTGTTCTTGATTATGATGTTGAAGTCAAGGACGAGCTGATTGGCGAAGCGTTAAAGTATTTGCCGGAAAAGAAACGCAATGTAATATTGTTATCGTTTTTCATGGATATGACAGATACGGAAATAGCCAAGCACATGAACCTTGTCAGAAGCACTATTCATCATCATCGGGTCAGCTCACTTCAAGCATTAAAACAGATTATGGAGGGTATCAGGAATGGCGAAAACAAGTAAATGTTCAAAATTGCTGCCTTACCATATCATAGCGGCAGCGGCTTCCGGCGATGTGGAAGCAATCAATGTGGTTTTGAAGCATTATGAAGGTTATATTGCAGCTCTGGCTACAAGAAAACTCTATGATGAGTATGGTAATCCGCACTATTGCGTTGATGAAACCTTGCGTCGCAGATTAGAAACAAAGCTGATTACGAAGATATTGGCTTTTAAAGTAGCTTAGTGGCTGGTTGAAGGTGTCCCTTTCCACACACTGACTGGAGCTAAGCTAAGTGTACCTTGACAACTGAATATTATGTCCTGCAAGACATGTGGAGCAGTTGAGCTGTCCGGCAAGTACGCCATGACTACCTACCGATATTATTTCGGTGGTAATAGCGAACAATACTGATGTCGAAAATGGAGTAGGGGTATTCCATAGCGATGATGCTGCTTTTAATAATGATACTTCCGCAATGCGGTCTATATGTAGATGGTGCAATTCCAATGTGAGCTATTAACCTGATAGCTACTTGCAGGATATTTTTCTGCTAATCAAGGAGCATTTATAAAAGTGTGTCTTGATTAGCAGAAAACTTATATATGGAAGGAAGGGAAGATATGACACAAAACAACTCATATAGAAAATCTCAAGGTTTATCTGTTCCGATTTGGGAGAAGTATATGCTGACTGTGGATGAAGCGGTTCAATATTTTGGAATTGGAGAAAAAAAGATAAGAACGTTGATTGCAGAAAACTTAGATACAGAGTTTTGTTTTACTGTTCAAATAGGGAACAAATCTTTGATTAACAGGCAGAAATTTGAAGAATTCCTTAATGAAACAACATCTTTGTAGTGAATGATAAAAGCAATTTATATAATTCATACAATTTAACACGTTGAAGTGGAAAAACGAGCCCTAGTATGATACAATTAACATATCGTGCTAGGGCTTCTTCGGAAGAAAGGAGCAGAAATTGAGTAAAAGACGAGATAAGAAAGGTCGCATTTTACGAAACGGAGAAAGCCAGAGAGCAGACGGAAGATATGCGTATGTATATACAGATTGCCGTGGAAAGCAGAAATTTATTTATAGTTGGAAATTAGAATCGACAGACCCGCTTCCGGCAGGAAGAAGAAAATGTGTTTCTTTGAGAGAAAAGGAAAAAGAGCTCATGCGGGATTTGGAGGATGGTATCGTACCTTGCGGTGGAGATTTAACAGTCCTAATGTTGGTTCAGAAGTATATTTTGCAGAAAACAGGTGTCAGGCATACTACAAAAGCCGGATATAAAACAGTGGTCAATATTCTGAAAAAGGAAGAATTCGGTTCTAGAAGAATTGATAAAGTAAAACTGTCTGATGCAAAGAGATGGCTGATAATGTTACAGGAGAATGGAAGAGGATATAGCTCTATTCATTCCATTCGAGGAGTGTTAAGACCTGCTTTTCAAATGGCGGTTGATGATGACCTGATACGCAAGAATCCGTTTGAATTTCAACTATGTACTGTAGTTGTCAATGATAGTGTTACAAGAGAAGCAATTACCAGAAAACAAGAGAGAATGCTGCTGGA
The DNA here is from genome assembly GCA_017938145.1 of Lachnospiraceae bacterium. Classification (GTDB taxonomy): domain Bacteria; phylum Bacillota; class Clostridia; order Lachnospirales; family Lachnospiraceae; genus SIG299. Next base: position 110,169 of record JAGBCB010000021.1, on the reverse strand, counting down.
GTTCATTAGGAACGATAAGCATTTTTGTAAGTATTATGATGGAATATATATTCTGTTTAAGACAGGACTTCGTATTTCGGAATTTGTTGGTTTGACAATGAATGACCTTGATTTTGAGGAAAGAACAATAACGGTTAATCACCAATTACAGCGTAGAAGTGATATGGTGTATATCATTGAAGAAACCAAAACAACAAATGGAACGAGAGTGCTTCCGATGACAGAAGATGTATATGATTGCTTTCAGCGTATTATTAGCCAGAGGAAAAAGCCAAAGAAAGAACCGAAGATAGATGGTTATAGTGGATTTTTGTATTTGGACAAGAATGATATGCCGATGGTAGCTCTACATTGGGAAAAGTATTTTGAACATATTATAATTAAATACAACAGTATCTATAAAGAAGAATTGCCGAAAGTGACACCTCATGTGTGTAGGCACACCTATTGTAGTAACATGGCAAAGTCAGGTATGAATCCAAAAACTTTGCAATATCTTATGGGACATGCAGATATAGGAGTGACTTTGAATACTTACACACATATAGGATTAGATGATGCAAAAGAGGAGCTTGAGAGAGTTACCAAGTTGGCACAGTGTAGAAATGAGGTGGAACAGGCAATTTCCTAGACAAAAAGATTTTTAGTAAAATGGAAAAATCGAGACATTTTACTAAGAATTTTACTAAATTTGAATGACAAAATATACTAATTTATGCCACGATATGCGACGAAACGGAAGAAAGTGTTCTGTTAAAAAATGCCGTGAAAGTGGCGTAAAATCAAGGAAAATGAGTATTTTCAAGGAGTTTTGAAATTATGATAAAAGTACTATTCATCTGCCACGGCAACATCTGCCGCAGCACCATGGCCGAGTCCGTTCTTACCTATATGGTAAAGCAGCGTCACATCGACCATTTATTTGAAATCTATTCTGCGGCAACCAGTCGTGAAGAAATCGGCAACGGTCCTCATTACGGTACCGTAAGCAAGCTGCGTCAGGTAGGGGTTCCTGTGGTGCCTCACCGGGCAGTGCAGATGACAAAGGCAGACTATGACTATTATGACTATCTTATCGGAATGGATTCTGCCAATATCCGTAACATGAACCGCATTGCCGATGGTGACCCGGATGGCAAAATTTATAAGCTGTTGTGTTTTGCAGGGTATGAAACAAATCATCAACTGGCAGCAGGACGTGATGTGGCGGATCCTTGGTATACCGGAGATTTTGATGCAACCTATCAGGATGTTTTGGCGGGGTGTGAAGGCTTTTTACAATTTTTAAAAGAAGAAGGTAAACTGTAAGCAAAAGCTTTACAGGCAGAAGGAGAGCGTGTTTATGCGGGAAATTTACTTAGCAGGAGGCTGCTATTGGGGCGTAGAAAAGTATATCAGTAACGTCAAAGGTGTTTTGGAAACTACGGTCGGTTTTGCCAACGGGGATACGGAACACCCTACTTATGAGCAGGTACGTTATCATAATACGGGACATGCTGAAACGGTAAAGGTTGTTTATGATGAAGAACAGTTACCGTTGTCTGTTTTATTAAAACTGTTCTACCTGATTATTGATCCGACTTCCGTGGATAAGCAGGGTGAGGACGAAGGTCATCAGTACCGCACCGGTATTTATTTTACGGAAAGTGAAGATGAAGCGGTGATAGCCACATCTTTGAAAGAACTGAAACGTAACCTCGAAAAAGAAGGAAACAAAGAGCCCTTGGCGATGGAAGCCTGTCCTTTAATAAATTTTTACGTTGCGGAGGAATATCACCAAAAGTATCTGGATAAAAATCCGGGTGGTTATTGTCATGTGCCGATTGCCAGAATTCATTGGGTAAAAGGCATTGACCCTCAAAGAGAGGAGACCTGGTAATATGCGATTAGGCGGAACTGTATTTTATAACGGAACCAATCCGGAAGAATATGCCCTGGCCCACGTGGCAAAGGGATTTAAAGCTGCGGTATGTCCTTGGTGGTTACAGAACACTCCGGAAGATATCGAGGCGTTTAAGGCGGCCATGAAAAAGCATGACATCCGCATTGCAGAGGTGGGTGCCTGGTGTAATCCGTTGGACCCAAATCCGGAAATGGCGGAAAGGAATATTCAGTACATGATAGAGCGCCTGCGTCTGGCAGAGGCACTGGAGGCAGATACCTGTGTCAATATTTTAGGTTCCAAGAGCGGAGTGCATTGGGACGGCCCTTGTAAGGAAGGCTACAGCGAAGAATTTTTCAACGAAGCGGTTGCAGTGATGCAGCGTGTGATAGATGCGGTAAATCCAACCCATACCAGACTTTCCTTCGAAATGATGCCGTTTTATTTCCTGGACTGCCCGGAAGAATATCTTAGGTTTCTTGCAGCAATTGACCGGCCGGCAACCGGCGTACATTTAGACATTTGTAACACCATGAACAATCCGCGCAGACTCTACAATAACACGGAATTTATCCGGCATACCTTTGAACTGCTCCGGGACCGTATTGTGACTTTGCATTTAAAAGATATCCGTTTGAAGCCAAATTCCGGTGTGGCAGAGTTTGAAGAAGTGCTCATTGGAGAGGGTAATATTGATTATCTTACTTTACTTGAAGAAATAAAAAAACTGCCGGCAGATATTCCTGCAATGCTTGAGCATCTGGAAACAGAGGAGGAATATGACCGCGCGGCAGCAGCAGTACGTAAATTTGAAGAAATGTTGTAATTTATAATAAAAGAATGTTAGTGTTCGGCACTCAGGGAAGCAGCTTCTCTTCCGCCTAAGGTCAGGTGGGTAGGGAGGTCTGCTTCTTTTTGATTTGCGGAAGACTTTCTGAACTGGCTCGGGGTACAACCGTTGTATTGGCGGAACTGCCGGCAAAAGTGTTCTACGTTGTTGTAACCGCAGTCATCTGCAATTTCGCGGATAGGAGTTGTCGTGTACTTTAACCGGTCTTTGGCCCGGTACAGACGGCGCTTAATCACATCATCCATGCAGGAGATACCGAACATTTGCTTATAAAGGGTTTGTAACCGGCTGGTGCTAAGATGTAACTCTTCTGCCATCTGGTTAATATTCCACGGAGCTTGCGGCTGGTTGCAAATTTTTTTATGTAATTGAACCAGAGCCTGGGTATGGGTGCTTGGTAATTCCTCGGCAGCAGTTTCGTGAAGCTTGGAAAACAGAACCCATAACAGATGGGAAATGGTAGTCTCGCTGTTGGTGGAGGTAAAAGAAGATTCCCAGGTCAGAAGCTTAAACAGGTTGTGGCAGTATTCCGCGTCGCGTACGGGAAACGGTGTGTTTTTGATTGGAAATTGCTCCACAAAAGATTCATCGGAACGGAACCGGATCCAGTCATTGCGGTATTCTTCTCCTTTGGCCCGGTAGTATATATGGCTGCCCGGAGTATAAAGAATGGCGGTGTTTGCGGTCACAGCATGTATTTCGTTTTCGATTATAAGCTCTGCAGGAGATGTAATTAACAGTAATAAGTAGCAGTCAAAGCCCGATGGAATATCATAGCAAAATTCTTTCGGATGCACTGCGCTGTAGCCTATAAAATCAATTTCGTTCATATATAGTCTCCTAAATATCTGACGTTGAAAAAATTACAATAAAAGGATATATCAATTTATTTCAAGTATAAATCATTGGAAGAGGTAAGTCAATGCGTTACTATAGAAAAGAAGAGGAGGTTTCTACGTATGAAAAGAACAATTAATATCAATCCGGAGAACAAAGTACGTTTTCATAATGGTGTGGATTATTGCATTGGCACCGGACGTATGGGTCTGGCACTGCAGAAAGAGTATCAGGAGCAGTTAAAGCTGGTGCAGGACACCATCGGATTTAAGCATATCAGAGGCCATGGACTGTTTAGCGATGACATGGCAATTTATCAGGAATCCGTCATGGATGGCGAGAGAGTGGTAGAATACAATTTTACATATCTTGATATGGTAATGGACAGTTACCGTAGTCTTGGGCTGAAACCGTTTATTGAGCTGGGCTTTATGCCGTATAAGCTTGCAAGTGGTACCCAGACTATCTTTTACTGGAGGGGCAATACTACACCGCCAAAGTCTTATGAAGACTGGAAGGCACTGGTGCAGGCAACCCTCCGTCATTTAATGGACCGCTATGGTGCAGAAGAAGTAGTTACCTGGCCGGTGGAGGTTTGGAATGAGCCGAACCTGGGAGGCTTCTGGGAAAAGGCAGACATGCAGGAATACTTCCGCCTGTTTAAGGAATCCTTTGAGGCAGTGAAGGCAGTGGATGAGCGGTTCCGTGTGGGCGGTCCGGCAGTTTGCGGCGGCAGCGACCGCATTTGGATTAAGGCATTCATGGAGTTTTGCCACGAGAATAAAATTCCGGTGGATTTTGTTACCCGCCATCACTATGCAACCAAGTTCCCGGATAATGTGGGTCACTACGGTTATGCAGAATTATTAGACCCGGAAAATCCGGAGGACGGTTTTGCAGGCCTTCATTCTACAAGAGAGATTATCGACAGTTTCCCGGAATACAAGGGCTTAGAGATACATATTACGGAGTTTAATACTTCTTACATTCCAAATTGTCCGCTGCATGATACCAACCAGAATGCAGCATATATTGCCCACCAGTTATCCCGTCTTGGTGACGATAATGAGTCTTATTCTTACTGGACCTTCGGGGATATTTTTGAGGAGCGGGGTGTACCGTTTACACCGTTCCACGGTGGTTTCGGTTTGGTAGCAAACGGTTGTATTCCAAAGCCTACCTTCTGGACCTTTGCCTTCTATAAGCAGTTAAAGGAAAAGGCGGCTGTTTGCGTGTACCGCGATGACAACTGCGTGGTGATGAAAACAGAAGACGGGGAATACCGTGGCATCTGTTGGAACATGACCTTGGAAAGAAGCGGCCGAAGTGTAGAATTAAACTTCAATTTTGATGCAGATACGAAGAACTATTTCCTGCTTACAAAGCGTGTGGATGAAGAGGGAACCAATCCGTTGAAGGTATGGCACGACCTGGGTGAGCCTGCAAACTTAAATGCTGAGCAGACCAAGTTACTTCAGATGGCAGCCCAGCCAAGAGTAGGTTCTGAATTGAAATTTGAGTCCTACGGTAAGCTGGACGTAAGCTTTAACTTAGAAGAAAATGCAGTAGTATACTTTGAACTGGCACCACGAAAGGAAACGGTGGATTTAGGTTATTCCTACGACCGTACCATGCAGTTTCCGGCAAAGAATCCGTTAACTAGATTGGATTATCCTGACGTGGATGCCATCCGTGTGGATGACACCTACTACATGGTAAGCACCACTATGTACTTTATGCCGGGCTGTGAAATTTTACGTTCCTACGACCTGGTTCACTGGGAGCATGCAGCCTACGTATATGATCGCTTGGACAGCACACCGGCACAGTGCCTGAAGGAGGGCAACATTTACGGTAAGGGTATGTGGGCAGCATCCCTGCGTTACCATAACGGAAAGTTTTACGTATGCTTCGTAGCAAATGACACACATAAAACCTATTTATATACTGCTGATAAGGTAGAAGGTCCATGGGAAAAACGCACCATCGAGGGCTTCTATCACGACTGTTCCCTGCTCTTTGATGATGACGGCAGAACCTATATTGTATACGGCAACCGGCACATTCATCTGACTGAGCTGAAGGAAGATTTAAGCGGTCCGAAGCCGGGTGGCCTTGACCGGATTGTAGTAAAGGATGCGGACGGTCCGTTCCTTGGCTACGAAGGCACCCACATGTATAAGATTAATGGCAAGTATTATTTGTTCTTCATTCATTCCCTGCAGTCGGAATGGAAGCGTACCGAAGCCTGCTTTGTATCTGATTCTTTGGAAGGTGAATTTGTAGGCGGCGATGTGTTAAACGATGACATGGGCTACTGCAATTCCGGTGTTGCCCAGGGCGGTATTGTAGATACACCGGACGGTAAGTGGTATGCGTTGTTATTCCAGGACAGAGGTGCAGTGGGAAGAATTCCGGTACTGGTTCCGATGACATGGGAAGAAGACTTCCCGGTACTTGGGGTACGGGGCCGTGTCCCGCTTGTAATCGACACAGATTCTACTCGTCCTGATTATGAGTATACTCCGTTGGTAGGCAGCGACGACTTTAAGTTTGAAGCAGGACTTTCTGCGGAAGAAGAAGCAAGAAAGTACGGTTCCTTCGGCTTTAAGAGTGCATGGCAGTTCAACCATGAGCCGGAACTCAACCTGGTACATTGCGACGAAGAAAAGGGTGTACTTTGGTTAGAAACAAACGATCTTTGCGACAGTTTGGTGAAGGCAAGAAATACCTTAACACAGCGCATGTTGTATCCGGGCTGTGCCGCAGAGGTGACTCTTGATATCAGTAAGATGAAAGACGGAGACTATGCAGGTCTTTGCATTCTGCAGAGCTGCTATGCATTTGCAGCAGTAACCAAACGTGACGGCAAGGCTTATGTGGTAATGCAGAATAAAGAGGCTGTAAAGCCGGGCATGACAGACTATAATCCGGATGATTTAGTGAAGGAATGGGAGGCGATGGAACTGGAAGGCGAAACCGTAACCTTAAAGGCAATTGCAGATTTCACAAATATGAAGGATACTGCGAAGTTCCTGTACAAGAAGGGCTGGGGCTATAACAAGATTGGTACCGATCATAAGATGTATTTTAAATTAGATCATTTCACCGGCTGCAGATTTGGTTTATTTATGTATTCCACTAAGGAATCCGGCGGTCAGGCGGGATTTAGCAACTTTGTTTATAAGGAGAGATAGAAAGACATGCTGGGTAACGACTTGAAAAAAATATTTTTGTTGGCAGTCACGGGGATGCTTGTGGCAGTGTCAGGCTGCGGAAATAAGCCGGAGGCAGAACCTACACCGGCACCGACTGCCACCATTGCTCCGACGGAAACAGCAGCACCTACTGCGACTCCTGAACCAACGGCAACCCCTGCTCCGACCAATACGCCAACACCTACTATAGCTCCTGAAGATGCTTCCTTAAAGGATATGTGCAGCAAGTTTTTTACTTTGGGTGTAGGCATCAACGGAAGTACTCTTGACAATTTGACACTTCATTCTCCGGAATATATGGCGCTGGTAAAACAGCATTTTAACAGTGTGACTTTATCTAATTTGATGAAAAGCTGCTATATCTTAAAGCAGAATGAGAGTATGAATAATGCCAAGAACGGTGACGGCACACCGGTGCTCACCTATGAGAGCATTGACCCGACATTACAGTGGTGTATGGACAATGGTGTCGGTATGAGAGGTCATACTTTGGTTTGGCATACCCAGGCACCGGATTGGTTTTTCAGAGAGGGATACACAAGCGATGGTGCTTACGTAGATAAGGACACCATGCTGTTCCGCATGGAAAGCTATATCAAACAGCTGATGACCCATGTACAGGAAGTGTTTCCGGGCGTGGTATATTGCTGGGATGTGGTAAATGAAGCAGTAGACCCGGGCAGTGCGGATCCAAATACAAACTTTGGCTGCCGTACCATGCATGGAGAAGGTGAAGCAAATCCTTGGTATATCACTATTGGTCCGGAGTATGTAGAAATGGCCTTTACCTATGCAAGAAAATATGCGGCAGAGGGTGTAAAGCTGTTTTATAATGACTTCAATACCTACCAAAGCGATAAGTGCCAGTATATCTATAACTTGTGTAAAGACTTAAAGGATAAGGGACTTATTGACGGTATCGGCATGCAGGGCTATTGGGGAATTGATTATCCGAGCACCTCCACCATAGGCAGTGCGTTGTTTAAATTTTCTGAGTTGGATCTGGAAATTCATATTACGGAGCTTTCCATTGGTGTGGATGAGGAAACACCGGAGCAGTTCGAAGAACAGGCAAAGGCTTACGGAAATGTCTTCTTCCTGCTTCGAAACAAGGATTTAGAAGGCGGTGGTCCGGCAAATATCACCAATGTTACAGTATTTGGCCTGATTGACCATTATCAGCCGAACGATACCACAAATGCCCGGTTGTTTGATTCCAATTATCAGCCAAAACCGGCGTATTACAAAGTGTATAACATGTTTAAGAGCATGTACAAATAAGAGAATAGCAAATTACAAGAAGGTACCGAAATTGATAAAACAGTTTGGTACCTTCTTTGCTTAGAAGGAAAAAAGAACAAATATATGAAAACGCTTTCACTTTTTGCGATAGTATGTTATAATGAATAAAAAGTGTATAAAAATACAGAAAAGAGGGCGGAATATGAATATTAATGAACCGGTACAGATGGTAGTGAATGAAGTAAAAAAAGCAGTCACCGGTAAGGATGACTGTATTTACAAAGTGTTTGCTGCTATTTTGGCAGGAGGTCACATTTTAATCGAGGACGTACCGGGGGTAGGTAAAACCACCCTGGCTACAGCATTTTCCAAGGCCCTTTCCCTGGAAAATCACCGTATGCAGTTTACTCCGGATGTTATGCCGGCGGATATTCTCGGATTCAATATGTTCAAGAAGGAAACCGGAGATTTTGTTTATTATCCGGGTGCCATTATGTGTAATTTATTCCTGGCGGATGAAATTAATCGTACCTCTCCGAAAACCCAGTCGGCATTGTTGGAGGTAATGGAAGAAGGCTGTGTTACCATTGACGGTGAAACCAGAAAGGTACCGGATCCGTTTATTGTTATGGCAACCCAGAATCCGAAGGGAAGTTCCGGAACCCAGCTGTTACCTGAATCCCAGTTGGACCGCTTTATGATTTGTATGAGCATGGGTTACCCGGAATTAAAAGATGAAGTAGCAATCTTAAAGGGCAAGAGCACCTCTTCCGTGGAGGAGGTAAAGGCAGCACTTTCCCTGGAACAGTTAATTGCCATGAAGGAGCGGGTGGAAGAGGTTTATGTCAGCGACCGGTTATTTTCTTACGTGGCAAGCCTTGCACAGGCAACCAGAGAACATCAGTATATTGAGTTGGGACTTAGCCCACGTGGCTCCATCGCCTGCGTACGTATGATTAAGGCCTGGGCTTATTTAAAGGGTCGGGATTACGTATTGCCGGAGGATGTGGCAGAGGTATTTTTAGATGTGGCAAAGCACCGTATCGTGTTAAACACCAAGGCAAGAGTAGCAAGAGTTTCTACGGTGGGAGTGCTGCAGGAAATCCTTGCAAAGATTAAGCAACCAACATCATATATGAGGAAAGAATAAACAGTGATTAGTATTTGGAACTACCTGCTGGTAATGGGCATAACTTTATATGTGGCATTTATGTATCATAGCACCGTAACGATGCTGCTTTTCTATATGGAAGCAGCATTATTTGCGGTGGCTTTTTTTAGTATGGTGTTCCGATGCTTTAAAATCCGAGGTTATATTGAAGTTCCGGTAGGAATTGCGGAGAGAGGCAGGGAAAGCCTTGTTAAATTGATTATTACCAATCAATGCTTCCTTCCGGTAAACCATATGCAGGCATTGATAGTAGTAAATGATATTATGCGTGGCAGAAAACGTCGTTATCTGATGACACTTCCTACAGTGCCGAAGGGAGAAAGTGAATATATCCGCTCTGTTTCCTTTTCCGGTACAGGTAATTATGAAATTACGTTACGAAAATTGAGAATATACGATATTACGGGAATTCTTTTCTTAAATATTCCGGTAAAAAAACAAGGTGCGGTACAGGTTATGCCGGAGCTTCATGATGTGCCGGTAAGACTAACCCAGGCTACCAAAAACTTCTATGGGGAAGCGGATGTATATGATGAAAACCATCCGGGACACGATAAGAGCGAATTGTTTCAGGTAAGGGAATACCGGCCGGGAGACCGTTTGCAAAATGTGCATTGGAAGCTTACGGCAAAGCAGGATGAACTAATTGTAAAGGAATATTCCCTGCCAAAGGCCTGTCCGGTCATTTTGTTTTTGTCCTATCGTCCGGGAAAGAAAAAACAACTGCTGCATTATTTGGAGCTGGTGTCCAGTTTGTCCTTTTCCATTATGGATGCAGGATGTCCCCACTATGTGGTGTGGTATGACGGGGCAACGGCAGATGTGATGCGCATCCGCGTGGATGATGAGGAAAGTCTGTTTTATATGATTGGTGTACTGATGCGGGTGCATTGGGTACGCTGTAAGGAAGATATTAAGGAGCGGTACAAGGGTAAATACCGGCAGGAGCCTTACGTCTGGGCACTGACAGTGGATGAAAAACTGCAGCTTTATAAAGAAAAAGAAATGCTTATCAGATATACGGGTAAAAGGCTGCGTACTTCCTTGGGGCAGATAGAATTATTGTTGTAAGGTAAGTATAAGGAGAGCGGAATGAGATTGCGAAAGAGTCCGCAGTGGAAAAACACTGCAGGTTTGCAATGGAATAAGGATAATGTGGTGGAAGTGCTGTTAGCTATTGGAGCTACGGTAATCTTCGACCTTATTTGCGTGCTCTTCTTTTTGTATTCAGCTTGTCATATGGTTGGAATGGTATATCCGCTGCCGGAGCACAGCCAGGCCTTTCTGGTACGTACAGTCTGGCTGGTTCTGTTGATTAGTCTGATATTCGAGACTACAGCATATGTAAAGAGAATGTCTTGCATGCTGATCCGCTGGGGCATTTTTCTTGGAAGTGTATGGATTACTGTGCGCATTGTTCTTCGGGAAGAGGTATTTGCTAAACTGATATCCGGATTTTGGAATGTGGCATATCATTATGTGGAAGCCTGGAACGAATATTTTGAAAGTACGTGGTCTTGTCCGGAGGGTGATGCGGAATCCGGTATGGTCTTTTTGGAGACAGTATTATTGGCAGCAGTACTATTGTTATTCTGGTGGGCAAAGATTGTCGGTAAAAATGTACTGATGGCAGTTGTTCCGTTGCTTTTGTTTTCTGCGGGACTTGTGATGGGAGCAGAACCATCGGAACAAGGAATTTTATTATTGTTTTTTGGCATTCTTATTTCGCTTAATCAATGGGAAGCGCATCCGGATTTTAAACCATCCGAGGATAAAAAAGGAAAGCGTGGACGGTTTGCCGGCTTTAACTGGGGAATTCCTGTTCTGCTGTTTGTGATACTGTACTTTGTTGTTTTTGCTGCAGGAAAGATGTCTGCTGAAAAAGTAATAACTGAATATAGGGGAAAAGCAGAGGATTTTGTTTTGGATACTGCAAATGCCGTGGCCGACTGGAAAATTTGGCGTATGGTAGAAGACCCGGGCGGTTTTGAAAAAAAGATTGAGGGAATACTTGGTATCAAAGATTATAACTATGAGCAGCTGAGCAATCGAAGCCCCGTGTTTGAAGATATCCCGGTACTCAAAGTCACAATGGAACAAAAACCTTCGGAAACCTTTTATTTAAAGGGTTTTTATGCAGATGTGTACAGCAATGGTATTTGGGAACGCAATATGGCAGGGTTCGAAGAATTCTGCAGTCTGGAAGAAGTAGTACCGGACACAATGGCAGAACAGCTTGGCACCCTTGGCATTAGTAAAATAAAAAAGCGGTATAACTTGAAAAAACTGTCCAGCCATAGTTCCGGCGTGGATTTTAGTATCTTCTATCATGTTCCGGATACGGTAAAAGCATATCTTCCGTACTTTATGGAGGAGGATATGGAGGGTGTTTATGCAGAGGTAGAAGGAAATTATAAGAAAAGGTTAAGTGAAGAAGAGATTTCCGGTACAACCTGGGAACATGGCGGAAGCTATGATATCCGCCTGCGGATGTTTGGTCAGGGAATTCCGTATTCCTGGGAGCCGGCATATGAGCAATATGTGCTGGAACAGTATCTGACCGTGCCGGAAGAGATGGCTAATGTAAAGAAAGTAGCAGAAGAACTTTCTGCTGAGGATATTAACCGTACAAAGCTTGGAGTTATCAGTTCCGGCAATAATGAGAGACTGGCAAAAGCCTATCTTGTGGCAGACTGGCTGGGTAGAAATACCACCTATAGCCAAAATCCGCCAAGACTCCCTTGGGGAGAAGACCCGATTGAATATTTTTTAGGGCAGGGAAGAATCGGTTATTGTATGCACTATGCCAGCGCAGCAGTAATGATTTTGCGTGAGATGGGTGTGCCTGCAAGATATGCTTCCGGATATGTGGTATCGCGGACTTCCTTCGAAGAAGATGGCAAGAGTTTTACGGCAGAGGTTCTTGATAATCAGGCACATGCCTGGGCAGAAGTGTATTTGGATAGTATCGGCTGGGTTCCGGTGGAGGTAACCTCTGGCTATAGCACTTTGATACCGACACCGACGCCAACCCCTACCCCGACGAATACGCCTACACCTACTCCAACGCCAACCAATACCCCAACCCCTACCCCGACGAATACGCCGACTCCGGCGCCGACCAAGGCCCCTCAAGGGACTGCGGCTCCGCAGGAAATGCTGACACCGGTTCCTACGGGCGGTGCAGAGGTTCCTTCCGAAACACCGGGCATGACACCGGTTCCTACAGGAGGCGGAGAACTCCCGGCGACATCGCCTACCATTATTCCGGGCGCAGTTGCTACTTCAACGCCAACACCTACTCCGACGCCTGCGCCGATGCAGGACACTTCGGAGATTGGTAATCAAATTAATGATACAGGTATCGAAGGAGTAAAGGGAGAAGGAGACGGACAGGAACATCGTCCGGAGCAGGAACTTCCGCCGGGAATGAGTCAAAATAACTGGAAAGCTACTCTTGGCAGAAGCCTACTTATTGTGATTGCGGTTATTGCTATTGCATTGATATTGTTGTCCCCTGCAACACTGGTGGATCATTTCTTCCGCTTGGAAAAGATTTCCCACAAAAGAATCAGGAAGGAAATGAAGCGGAAGGGCAACGCCCGCGCAATAAAAATGCTGAATCGTGCTATTTACCGCAAGCTTTGTTTTAGTGGTATGGTGAAAAAGAACTGTACGGATATGGAATATGAAGCAGCATTGAAGAGCAATTTCTCCGTACTGTGGCCTCAGGATTGGGACCGCTATATGGACATTGTAAAGGCGGCGGAATTTTCTTTAAGAGACTTTACGGAAGAAGAAGTAGAATTCTGTTATAAAATTTATCGGGACATCATTTACTAAGTAAAATAAAAAATCGCTAATTCCTAAGTAGCGACCTCGGGACCGCAAAGCGGGAGCCGGAGAGCACGTGGAATTAGCGATTTTCTATTTTATAAATTTAATGATCGTGTACTGCTTCACCTGCTTTGGATGGCTTAACCAGGAAGAGGCTTACAAGTAAAGAGATAACATACAATGCTAAAGTTGCATATAATACGTACTGATAACCGGTTGGGTTTACGGTGTTGCCGTCAATCACAACTTCTTCACCGAAGTGCTTTACAATTAAGGCTGCCATCTGGTTACCAACGAGACCTGCAAAGCCCCATGCGGATAAGGTGATGCCGTGGATAGCACTGATGCTGCCCATGCCGTAATGGTCGGAAAGAAGAGTAGGTACGTTGGAGAAACCACCGCCGTAGCCTGCATTTACCATGAAGATAAGGGCAAGTACAAGTACAATAGCAAGAATGTTACCATTACCATTGGAGATACCGCCGGTAACTACAACAAGTGCAGTAAGGGCGATGGAGATGATGAAAATCATCTTATATACGGTATTTCTGTCCTTCATCTTATCTGCCCAAGCGGAGAAACCAAGACGTCCGCCTGCGTTGAAGATAGCGGAAACAGTGGAAATGATACCAACAGCACCTGCAAGACCGAGACACTTGATAATCATCTTTTCCTGGGAAATGAGAGCAAGACCACAGGTAATGTTTAAGAAGAACATTAACCAGATACCAACATAGTTGCTGATTGGTCTGGTCTTAAGTACCTGCATAATGCTTGGCTTAGCATCCTTACCCTGTGGCTCGTGCCAGCCTTCCGGCTTCTTTAAGAGTAAATGGCCAAGGAACATAAGTACAAAGTAAGCAGCTGCTAAGATGTAGAACATCTTGAAGATGCCGCCTTCGCCAAGGTTAGCAAGCATGGACTGCATGATTGGGCTTGCGATAGCCTTTGCAGCACCGAAGCCTGCTACGGCAAGACCGGTAGCAAGACCCTTGCGGTCGGAGAACCAAAGCATGAGAGTCTTAACCGGGGAAAGATAACCGGTACCAAGACCGATACCCATGATAAGACCATAACATAAGTAAATACCAAGCAAAGCTACGATGCTGCCCGGATTCTGACCGCCGTACCAGATGAAGAAACCGGTACCGGCCATACCGCCTGCAAAGCAGATGGTTGCTATAAGAGAGGACTTATGGATGTCCTTTTCTACTACGTTACCTAAGAATGCGGCAGACATACCTAAGAAGAAAATGGCAAAGCTGAATGCCCATTCGGTTGCTCCCTTAGTGTGTCCGATGTAGTCAGCGATTTCCTGACTAAAGATGGACCAGCAGTATACAGTACCGATACTGCAGTGGAGTAAGAGCGCAGGAATAGCGGCTCTGAACCACTTGTTGTTCTTCAAATTTTTCATTTTTTCTCTCTCACTTTCTTATTTTAGAATATGAAAAGTATAATAAATAAAAATATCCTGCTTATTATACACCCAGGTGTAAGCGTTTTCAAGTGGCAAATGTGAAGAAAATATCAATGTTTTGATGCTTGTTTCGTGAAATGTAACATGAAAACAATTTCTAATTATTTTTTAATGAAAACTATATTGCAATATAGAATAGCTTGTGGTAATATATACCCAACAAAACAAAATATTTACGAAAGGAGTGGCAAAAATGAACGCACAATTTAAAAAAGGTGCTCTGGAACTGTGTGTGCTGTCACAGCTAAAAAATGCAGACCGTTACGGGTATCAGCTGACAGATGCGGTATCTCAGGAAATGGCTATTGCACCGGGAACCTTATATTTAGTTTTAAAACGTTTGAAGGAAGAAGCATTGGTAGAAACCTATCTTGTGGAATCCGGTGAGGGCCCGGCAAGAAAATATTATCATTTAACAGAAGAAGGAAGAAGCAGACAGCAGCAGTTAGTAAAGGAATGGCAGGAATTTGTGGCGGCAGTCGGTCGTCTGGTAGAAGCAGAGTAAGAAGGGAGAGATAACAATGAAAAGAGAAGAATATATGGGCGCACTGCAGAGTGCACTGGCAGGATTTGACGAAGAATTAGTACAGGAGATTGTTTCCGATTATGAAGAACGTTTCCGCATTGGTTTGGAAAAAGGCAAGACAGAGGAGCAGGTAATTGCAGAGCTTGGCAGCATTAAGGATTTGGTAGAGGAACTGGGTGAGATGCAGCAGGGAGCAGGAGACAGTTTTAAGACAACAGGCTCTGCCCGGACTGCAGAGAATAATGCGGGTAGTGCAAATGATTCTAATTCCAATAACCAGTCCGGTACTTATTACCAGGAAAAATCCTTTGCAGAAACCTTTGATGCCGCTATGAGAAAATTCGGTAAAGTATTCGACAGTGTTATGAAAGAGGCCGGTAAGGTAATTGAAGATGCGGCAGAAAAGATGGAGTTCCATTTTGAAGAAGCAAAGAAAAATCATTATTATACCTATAATGGGGATGGTTCTTATACTTACGAAGGTTGTGAAAAGGATGCTGAGGGTGAACCAAATGTGGAACAGTCCGGCGAGGGCCTGGAAGGCTGCCGCAGAGTAGTAGTAGATGCAGACATAGCAGATGTTACCTTCCGCCCAACTCAGGATGCGCAGCCGAGAGCAGTGTGTCATTACTATTCCCACAAAACAGCGATGCTGTATCCGTTTTATGCAAAGCAGGAGGGCGATACCTTCTATGTAGGTGTACGCCGCAATCAGGAAACAGAGAAAAAGAGTGGATTTTTCCAGTTCAGCATGTCTCCTTCCATCGAAATTGAGTTATTCCTGCCGGCAGGTGTTGTGTTGGTGGAAGCAGGAAGCACCAGCGGTGATATGAAGTTAAATGAAGTGGCTCCGGTAGAACTGGTGCTTCGTACCAAGAGCGGTGATGTGGAGGCAAACTATCTGGTGTGTGACCGCATTACCATGGATACCATGAGCGGCGACATCAATCTGGTAAAGACTATCTCTAAAAACACTTCTGTTGCGACCAAGAGCGGTGATTGCGTGGTAGACCGCCTGGAGGGAGTAGATGGCGTGGCAGGTCTGGTAGTGCATACAGCCAGCGGTGATGCCAACATCAAATGTGTGCAGGCTGCCACTGTAGAAATCAGTACAGCCAGTGGTGATATTTCCGTAGATGCCCTGCAGGGAGTGAACGCAAAATTCGGAGCTGCCAGTGGTGATATTGATATTAACGATTGCCATGGAGATAATATGGAAGCTAATACGGCCAGTGGCGATATCAGCATTATGGCATCTTATAAAAAGTACAGTATAAATACCAGCAGTGGAGACATTGGACTTGAAAGCCGTCATGATGCGGATGTGGTTGCCCACAGTACCTCCGGAGATGTGGAAGTACGTATAGCAGAAGCGTTGGAGACCTATCAGGTATCCATGCACAGTGTATCCGGTGAATGCAACACCTATGGACAGACAAAGTCTGAAAGTACGGTGCCGACCAAAAACATTGAAGCAAAAACCGTTTCCGGTGAAATAAATGTAAGATTTTTATAAGGTTATAAGACTTGTTTTTCTTACGGCCTCCTAGTATAATAGAGTATGTTGGGCAAATATGATTCTATTATACATAGGAGGTCTATTTATGGTTAAACATATTATTTTATGGCAGTTAAAGGATGAAATACAGGGAGAAGAAAAAGAATCAGTAAAGGCAGGAATTAAGGCAGGCTTAGAGGGTCTTGCAGGTCAAATTCCGGGGCTTATCGACATAAAGGTACAAACAGAAGGTCTGGCCAGTTCTAATGTGGACGTGATGCTTGATTCTACATTTGTAGATGAAAACGCACTAAAAACCTATGCGGGTCATCCTGCGCATGTGAAAGTGGCAGATAATCAGGTGCGCCCGTTTACCAAAACCCGGGCGTGCATGGATTTTGAAGCATAAGAGCGGTGAAAAATGTCGAATGAGAGAGTCGTAGAATGCAGTCAGAAAAAACGACAGAAAAGAGGAGAATAATGAAACACAGAAAGTACGTATTGCTGCTGATGACAGCGGCAGCCCTCCTGCTTGCGGCAGGTTGCGGAAAAGAAACAACAAATCAGCCGGTATCCGGAACACCAACCGTGGAAGCCACCAAGGCACCAACGGAAACCGTGGCACCAACTACCACATCCACACCAACACCTACTCCGGCACCAAGTGCATCCGAATTATTTGATGCCTATACGGAGCAGCTGTTCTTAGATGAAATTACATTAAATACCATTAATCTTCACTATACGCTGGCATATCCGGAAAACTTCGGTATTACAGAGTATGAGCCAAGCCTTGGTTCCTTTGATGTGGAGGAAATGAAGCAGTCCTATGGTGAAATGAAGGTTCTGAAAGAAGAACTGGAGGCATTTGCGTATGATGAACTGACAAAAGAGCAGCAGTTTACCTACGATATCATCATGGATTACATAGAAACCGAGCTTTCGGTAGAAGATTTGCTTCTTTATTCCGAAGTTCTCGGTCCGGTAACCGGTTATCAGGCTCAGCTGCCGGTATTGTTGGCGGAATATAAATTCCGTACGGTACGGGATATTGAAGACTATCTTGCATTGGTTGGTCTTGTAGATGAGTTATTTGCGGAACTGATTGAGTTTGAGCAGGCGAAGTCTGCAGCCGGTTTGTTTATGCCGGACTATGCGGCAGATGCTATTATTGACCAGTGTCGTCAGTTTATTGAAACACCGGAAGATAATTACATGATTGATGTGTTTGAAACAGAAATTAACGCAGTGGAGGGTTTGACGGAAGAGCAGAAGAACACTTACATTGCTAAGAATAAAGAACTGATTACAACAGAGTTGGTAACTGCTTACCAGTCGCTGATTGACGGTCTGGAAGCATTAAAGGGCACCGGCACCAACGATAAGGGTCTTTGCCATTATGAAGACGGCAAGCGCTACTATAATTATCTGGTGCGCAGCCTTACCGGTTCTTCCAAGAGTGTATTTGATTTATTGGTAGCCACCGACCAGCATATCAGTGCCTGTATTATGCAAATGCAGAGCATTATGATGAAAAATCCGAATGTGATGAATGAGTGGGATACTTATGAATTCTGTGAAAGTGAACCGGATAAAATCCTGGAAGATTTAATTGTAAAAATTAAGGATGATTTTCCGGAACTTCCTGTGGAAGCAAATTATGTTATCAAGTATGTACATCCTTCCATGGAAGAACATATGAGTCCGGCTTTCTATCTGACACCGCCGGTGGATGATACCAAAAATAATACGATTTATATCAACAAATCCCAGGTGACCAGAGACTTATATACTACGATGGCACACGAAGGCTTCCCGGGACATCTGTATCAGAATGTATATACATCCTCTCAGAACCTTCCTTTAATCCGGAATATGTTTTCCAATCAGGGTTATTCCGAAGGCTGGGCAACCTATGTGGAATACTATGCATATGGTGTTGGTGGTTTAAATGAAGACCTGGCCGGTGTACTGATGTTAAATAATGCGGCAACCTTGGGTATCTATGCCTATGTAGATATGGGTGTGCATTATCTTGGCTGGGGCGTAGAAGAAGTAGAGCAGTTTTTGGCTAAGTATGGATTAAATGCAGAGGCAGCACAGCCAATGTTTGAAATAATGGTAGAAGAGCCTGCCAATTATTTAAGCTACTATATCGGATATCTGGAATTCTTAGATCTGCAGGACGTGGCAGAAGCAGCCTGGGGTGAAAATTACAGTTTAAAGAAGTTCCACGAAGCGGTACTGACTCTTGGTCCTGCGCCGTTTGGACTGTTAGAAGAAGCAATTAAGGTTTACGAATAGGAGAATAAACAGAATGGATATGAACTATCTTGTCCAGAGACGAATTAATGCAAGAAAGGCGTACCGGCGCAAAGTGATAGCGACTATTGCTCTCAGTGCTATTCTTTTGGTATTGATTGTGGTGGGACTGATTAAAATTATCATGGACGAAAAAAAGGCAGAGGATGCAAAACAGGATACCAATGTGTCCGAAAACATTACGCCGGGGCTAAGCGGAGATAATTCGGGTAATACAGATAATAATACCCCGGGAACTTCCGGTGGAGAAAATCAGGGAAGTATAGTGTCAGCTACTCCTGAACCAACACCGACAGAAGCACCGACACCAACACCAACCCCGTTACCGGCAAAGCTGGTGGCTATTGACCCGGGCCATGGTGGTGAGGACTTGGGAAGTACCCGTCAGCGTCTGTATGAAAAGGATGCTAATCTGGCCATTGCCCTGTTCTTAAAGAAAGAACTGGAAGATGCGGGATATGCCGTATTCATGATTCGTGATACCGATGTAACTGTGGAAAACAAAGAACGTCCGGCGGCAGCTATTGCAGCCGAAGCGGATATTTATGTAAGTATCCATTTAAATTCCCTGGAGGCCGACAGTGATGCCACCCAGGGTGCGGAAGTATGGTATGCCGACAAGCGTGACGACGGCAGTGATATTCTTGCCCAGTATGTAATTGATGAACTGTGTAAGGTTATCGATACCAGAAATCGTGGCATCAAGATGAGTAACAACCTGATTGTGTTAAAGTATAACGAGATGCCGGCATGTTTGGTAGAGTGTGGATTTATTACCTCTGAAACCGAACGTGCAAAGCTGTTTGATCCGGAATACCAGCAGAAGGTTGCAGAAGGAATAGCGAACGGTATTAAGAAATATTTGGCTTTGGAGTAGCGGAAAATGTCACAGAGATTTATTAGCAGGATTAAAAATGATTATGGTCACACCATCTACGCCAGTTATGTGGGATACATAACCCAGGCAATTGTAAATAACTTTGTACCGTTATTATTTTTGACATTCCAGTCAAAGTATGATATTAGTTTAGAGATGCTCGGTTTACTGGTTACCATCAATTTTGGCGTGCAATTATTTGTAGATTTCATTGCGGCTAAGTTTATTGACAAAATCGGTTATCGTATTGCCATTGTGGCGGCTCATATTTTTAGCGGGGTTGGTTTGATTGGACTGGCAGTGTTTCCTGAAATTTTACCGCCGTATGCTGGTATTGTTCTGGCAATTATTTTCTACGCCATCGGCGGCGGTATCCTTGAGGTGCTGGTAAGCCCGATTGTGGAGGCGTGTCCGACTACCAAGAAAGAAGCGGCAATGAGTCTGTTGCATTCTTTTTACTGCTGGGGTCATGTATTTGTTGTTTTAGCAAGTACGTTATTCTTTACCTTAGCAGGTATTGAAAACTGGAAGTGGATGGCGGTAATCTGGTCGGTTGTTCCTTTTGCGAATGCAGTGTATTTCAGTCTGGTGCCGATAGCTAATATTGTAGAAGACGGCAAGGGCATGTCAATCAAAGAATTGTTTAAAAACAAGACCTTTTGGATTTTATTTTTACTGATGATTTGTTCCGGTGCTTCCGAGCAGGGCATGAGCCAGTGGGCTTCTGCTTTTGCGGAATCCGGTTTAAAAGTGTCCAAGACCGTGGGCGATTTGGCGGGTCCGTGTCTGTTTGCTTTATTGATGGGACTTTCCCGTGCGCTGTACGCTAAATTAAGCGACAAAATCAGTTTAAAGGCAGCAATGGTAGGCTCCGGCTGTTTGTGCATCGTATGCTACCTTTTGGCGGCGTTTGCGCCACATCCGGTACTTGGCCTTATCGGTTGTGCCGTGTGCGGTTTTTCCGTAGGTATTATGTGGCCGGGTACCTTCAGCCTTGCCTCTAATTCCCTACCGGCAGGCGGTACTGCCATGTTTGCATTTCTTGCCCTGGCAGGTGACCTTGGCTGTGGCTCCGGTCCAACCATTGTGGGTGCAGTGGCAGAACGGTTTGGGGACGATTTAAAGATTGGCGTTCTGAGTGCCATTGTATTTCCGATATTACTGGTGGTAGTAAATTTGTTACTGAAAAACAAATCAAAATAAAGAGTGGTAAGAAGTCTTTCTGCAAAACGAGGGAAGACTTCTTTTCTTTTACTTGACATACCTAGAACAACAAGGTATAATGTGAATACATAGAATAACTAGGTATAAATGATTCATTTACTACATAACAGGGAGGGATTTTTATGGCAGTAGATAAGGGGTATATGTCCGGCAGCTCCACATTGCTGGTGCTGGCAATTTTAAGCGAAAAACCATATTATGGGTATGAACTGATTAAAACGCTGAAGCAGCGTTCCAATGATACCTTTGACATGAAGGAGGGAACTCTGTATCCGATTTTGCACAAGTTAGAAAACGACGGTTTGGTGGCATCCTCCAATCAGGAAGCCTCCGGCAGAGTCCGTAAGGTATATTCCATTACGGAAAAGGGCAGCAAAGTGCTGGCCAAAGAAAAACAAGAATGGGAAGTGTTTTCCATGGCGGTAAACCAGGTGCTGACGTTTGGGGTGGTGTAGATGACAGGAAAAGAATATTTGCAGAGAGTCAGAAAGCATATTTACTATGTATTTGACAGGGATAGCATCGAGCAGGAGCTGGCAGAGCATTTGCAGGACAGCATGGACGTTCTGCGGGAAGAAGGATATTCCAAGGAAGAAGCAGAGAACCTTGCAGTTGATCGCATGGGCAGTCCGGATGAGGTGGGAAAGCAGTTAAACAAAGAGCATCATCCGGTGCTTGGGTATGCATGGCTGGCATCGGTGCTGATTTTGATTGTACTTGCGGTGCCGCTGGTGCTAAGTGTGGGTAACATGGTTTACATGGGGATAAAAACCATAACACCGATAACCATAGAAAACAGTGAGAAAAATTACTCCTTAGATATGGAGTTAGAACTGTCTACCCATAAAGTGCGGCTGGATAACATTTGTGTCAACGAAAAAGGAGATTATTATTTGACATACCGCGCCTGGACCAAGTATTCCTACAGCCGGGCAGGCTGGTCGTCAGAACTGTTTTATCTGCAGGATAGCAATGGAAAGTATCTGGGGAAGAGTGGTTTTTCCTCCGGGGGGCGGTATGGATATAAGGAGTTTGCATGGCCGGAGGATGGTCTATTGTATTTGCGCACCCGGGACGATCAACTGATAGAAATAAATTTAAATGAGGTGATGGGAAATGAAGCGGGGTAAAAAGCTTGCAATCAATCTGGCACTTATTATTGTGATTCTGCTCGGACTCTATTACTTTGGCGGATTTTATTTTTCAAAGGAGCAGTGTGTCCTGGAAACACTTCGGGGACTTTACGGCACGGAAACCAGAGAGATTATGGAACTACAACAGGGAAACTATATCATTACCCTGATGGCAGACGAGAATGATGAATCTTTTTCTATCGTGGGAATAAAGAAAAAAGGTTTCCTGTATCGCACCGCCTCTAGCTCCGTAGGAGTACAGATTGATAAGGAAAGAGCGATGAAGGTTTCCGGAACATTTTCTTCTGACCGGGGCGGTGTTGTGTTTATTTATCGGAATCATCCGGAAATTGTCAGGGTAGAGGTAGAAATGCAGGATGGTGAGCAGCATACCATCACAGAGTGGCAGGAAAATTATGCCGGATTTTTGGTAAACGATAAGAAAGAATGGTATCCCGGAACTTACAAAGCATACAATGCTGCGGGAGAACTGATAGAAGAAGTGGAGTATTAAGAAAATGTTTAATCGCTGGGGCTGTAATAGCTTCAGCGATTATTTTTATGCAAATCCACCAAAAAATGTAATGAATTTTCTACTTGCGCAAACCACACATTGCGTGTAAACTGGTCATAAGATTTCGCGAAAGTCTTTATTGTTTCTAGGCGTTCTGCCGAAGATTCCACACAGTAACTTATGTAAAAAGCCTTGCAAATAGGGCAAGAAAACTTTATAATGAAAGAGAGGTAGTTTGTTTGGAACAATTGCAAAAGAAGTATCAGGAGCTCACGTTTACCGATGATTTTATGTTTGGCAAGGTTCTGGTGAATAATCCGGAAATTTGTCGCAGATTGTTAGAGGTTTTGCTGGAGATAAAAATTAAAAGAATTTCCTTCCCGGAACGACAGAAAACCGTAGAAATACTTTCTGACGGAAAGGGTATTCGTCTGGATGTTTATGTAGATGATGAAAACGGCACTATATATAACATCGAGATGCAGACTAAGGTAAAGAAGGAGCTTCCAAAGCGTAGCCGTTATTATCAGGGCATGATAGATATGAACCTGATTGAGAGGGGCGCAAAGTATAAGGAATTAAAACTGAGCTTTGTTATTTTTATTTGCTTAAAGGATCCGTTTGGATATGGTTTGCCGGTATACCGGTTTGAAAATATCTGCGTGCAAAACGGAGGAATTTTATTAAAGGATGAGGCAATCAAGGTATTTATCAATGCGGATGGAGATTTGAGAGGATTGCCGGAGGATTTGGCAGCTTTTCTGCAATATTTAAAAGGTAAAGTTGTAGAAAATGAATTAGTGCAAATGATTGATAATGAAGTAGAAAAAGTAAGAGAGCATAAGGAATGGGAGGTGGAGTATATGACGCTGTATCTTCGGGATATGGAGAACCAGGATATAGGATTGGAAAAAGGCTTAGAAGCTTTGGTATCTTCTTTAAATGAGTTTATTAAAGATGAAGATGCTTTATACAGGGCCATCATCAAAAACGAGGCCTACAAAAATACTCCCCGGGAAGAAGTGTTAAAATATTTAAATTAAGACGATGAGATAGGCTGCAGCATTATGCTGCGGCTTGTTTTTTTGGTAAATGAATCTTTTTGTAAATTTTTACATTTTCTTGAAACTTTTTAACGGGAAAAGTACACTTATATAGTAGAAGGAGGAGAAGAACATTGGAGCAGATAAGAAAATACTTTGATCAGATATATAATGAAACCTACGACAAGACCATTGCTTATATTCTTACAAAGTGCGGAAGAAAAGATGTAGTAGAGGATATTTTGCAGGAGGTTTATTTAGAGCTTCTTAAGGTTTTGGAACAAAAGAAAGTCCATTACATAAAATCTCCGGAGGCGTTTGTGCTGCAACTGGCAAAAAGCAAGGTGTACCGGTATTACAGTGAGCAGGAGCAGCAGAAGGTCTGTGACTATGTGGAAGAACCGGAAGAATCTGCTACGTTTGATACAAATCGGAACGCCACATGGGAGGATGTGCTTATAGATCAACTGACTGCGAAAGAGGTGATGGAATATCTTGCAGAAAGGGACGAACTCACCAAAGAAATTTTTTACCAGCATTTCTTTGAGAATAAAACCATAAAGGAGATTGCTAAAGTCCAAGGGGTAAAGGAGTTCACGGTAAAGAACCGGCTGTACCGCACGTTAAAAGAACTTAAGGGAATGAAGCGGTTTGCTATAATTGCGGGGATTCTTTTGCTGGCGGCGTTACTTGCAAAACCGGTATATACGTGGGCAGAAGAGATGGTTTATAGTATAAAAAATTATTTGGCAGAGGATATTGCGGATATCATGTTGTGCGGTGCATTTTATAAAAAATACAAGGTACTTGTAGACAATGGTACGGTATCCGAAAATGTGTGTATAAATATCAATGATGTTGAGTATTCATTTGCTGATTTAGAAAAAATATGGCTGGAGAATCCATGGCTTACAAAGATAAATTGGAATGCTGATGAATCAGCAGAAGAAATGGAGGAGGAAGGTGATTTTTATTTTATAGAAGTAGACAGTTTTTTAGAAATACAGCAATGAAAAAGTACATATGACAATAGTAAGAAAATGGAGGTACAGTATGGGAAAAAGATTTGCATTAGTAGTTATGTTTGTTATGTTTGTTTTTAGTATGAAAAGTGCAGATACATTTGCATATGCAAGCGAAACAGAGTATGAACAGGAAAAGCAATTAATTACAGGAGAAATACAGTATGTGGAAGTGGAACAATATTTTACTCCAAGTACCGAGAATGTGCTTACCCAGTGTGGGGCGGTTTATGATGCTCCGATATTAAGGAATAGTTATGTTCCTTATGATTTTCGTAAAACGACCAATGTTGTAATAAATGATAATGGCACTTTAGTGACTCTGTTCACACATGAAATGCATGGAGTAATGTACTTATATGCAGATGGAAAGGTTCATTTATACTCGCTTGGAAGTTCAATAAGTAATGTTCATCCATTGTATTCGGCAATTGTGATGTCAAATATAATAGCTAATTCTGATGGTACTGCTTCCGTGGGAATGTCTGAGGTTGATACATTATCACAGTTTTATAGATGTCCTAAAATGTATTTTACGGTTACGTTTAATCATGGTTCGTCCCAACCAAGTTATAATATTTTAGAAGAGTAGGACCTGTAATGCGAAAGCTTGAGATTAATCAAACCCGTAGGTTAAAAAGATTGGAATACGATAAATTTATTACCTGACATACATTAATTACCGTCTACTGGAGAGGAAACTTTTTCATGTCGGACATGGGTGAGTTTTACAAAGGGTTCGTCGTCACCTAGTAACTATTGATTGAATACATTACAGCATATATTGCTATAATGTATAAACTAAATGATAGTTTTCAGAAATCAAATTTAAGGAGGATGTCTTTAATGTACAATATGAAGCGTAAATGTTTTGCCTATCTTTTTGTCATACTTATATTCATAAACATGTTAGGGCGAGGAATGTTTATTGCTAATGCTGAAGAATTGTCTTCTGCAACATCCGAAGATATACTTACACTGGAAGATGTCTTGGCTGGCTTAGGAGATATATCAGATTTGAGTAATAGCGTTAACCTTGTAGCCACATTAACACAACTTGTTTCAAATGGAACTTATTGTTTAAACGGTAAATATAGTGGAGATTATTTAAGAAATAGCTCCTCGACGATTGTTGCTACTTCTGGAAAAATAGCATTGTTGGGAGATTCTATTCAATGGCAAATTACTTATGTCAATGGGTACTATACTATTCGTTCTTCAAATGATTTAAGTAAATACTTAGCTGTTCCGACAGCCGGCTCTGCCAATCCTAACTTGCAACTTGTTACAATAGGGACTTCGACGATTCCAACGCAATGTTTGTGGAATATTACCATTGCGGATGGTGGTGCATGTTTGGTACAGAATGTATACAATTCACGTTATCTATTTTCAAATGGCACGTCTGTGTATACCACTGATTCCTTGGGGGAGTTAGGGTCGTCAGTATATGATTCTCGAGTATGGCGTATTATGAGTCCAGAGAATATAAGTAGTCGAGAACTTGGACAGTCTTCTGTTTTTTCAAATTTATCTATTACAGTAGGAGGTACAGGAATACCTTCAATGTTACGTGTGCCGTCTAATGCAATTTGGGCAACCAGTAGTGACATTACTTATTCACGAAAGGTTACATCTCATGTGAATGTTTCAGATGGGATTTTTACAGGAATTTCAACTGGTGTAACGACAATTGTTGCAACACATAAAGTTACGGATTTGCAATTTATGTTTGCTGTTATTGTTGGAAATGAGCCATCATACACGATACGAAATCATGTTGACCAAGGATATTGTGTAAGGTTCGGTAGTGATTCAAATGTTATTACATGTAATACAGTTGTTGCTGATAAGTTCGCACATTTTTTTGGCTTAAATAGTAGTAGTCAATATGTGCTGCATACTTCTTCTGCTGACATTTGCAAAATTAATCAAACAGGTTCTGTCACAAATAGTAATTTAACTATAGGGTGTCCGCATAATACTAGTCATTTGACGAAAGATGCTTTACATGCAATAATGGGTAGTGGAACAAGTACGACATCATATGTTTTGTGGACAGGTCATATTTTGCCGGGCAATCCCCCTTCGAGTTCGTATTCTGATTTTTCTGTAATTATAACACCAAACCAGACAACGAACAGCAATTATGTCAATAAAAGTGATGCTGAAGTAAGAATGGAAAGTCTTTATACGTTAATGCATGAGCTTTCGCATCAGTTAGGTGCGCCAGATCATTATTGTTACGGAGTTTCTGAGGGGGATAGCGTCTGCATAAATAGTAATTGTGATATCTGCTATATGGGAAAAACGGTGGCAAGGGAGTGTATGATGTCTTATAGGCGCGACATCGAAAACTGGAATGAGTGTTTGCTATACTGTACTTCGTGTCTTTCCGTTATTGATAATCATCTGACAGAACACCATCAATAATAAGAGGAGGATTATGTAATGAAAAATACAATAGTAATAATTTTTCTCGCATGTATATGTGCAGTTTGTGCCGGATGTTCCGCAAATGTTGTGCCGGAGAATGAGAATTATGTGACTGATACGAAAAAAAACGACGAAATCACCGACAGCTCAACAGAAGAGCATATGCAGGATGTTCCGCAGATATTAGCGTTTGATTCGTTCGAAAAAATCGCTGAGTTAAAAGCTATTCTTAACGAAGAGGAAACGCAAATCGTTAATTACCTGAATAGCAAAGGATATAGCATGAATGGGTTAACCTCAAAAGATGATGTTGTCAAAATGTTTGATGAAATCGGTGATTTAAATATGCTGTATTTAGATCAGGCTTCAGGTTATGAGTTGGCCGGAATTTCATATTATGTCAGCTATGGATATGTTATGTCGTCATATATAAATGAAAGTGAAATGATTAGATTCTTCTGTTATATCGGTGCAACGGATGAAAGGATTGACACTGCAGGCAACGAGTCTGCTACCGGTAAGGTTGTAGGAAATTTAAATGTTGGAAATAAGTCTTTAAATTTATATAATGTAGAAGATGAGAAGTCGCCGTTTGCTTTTAAGGGCTATATTAAAACATCAAATTCCAGAATTACTGTTCTTGTTACAAATAACAGTAAAAGAACCACTGAAAATCCGGTAGAAGCCAACGTGCTGTCTGCGCCACTTTCTGAGTTGATTTCAGAATAAGTCAAAAAGGAGGCGGTAAATATGGAACCGCCTCCTTTTTACGCCTCTTTATAGGCCTTCAAAATCATTTCTTTTGCCCGCTTTCCATCTTCTTTGGTGAGTGCGTTTACACCCTCTAACGGATACGGAATACCCAGGTTTTTATACTTTACCGTACCCATTTGATGGAACGGTAACACCTCTAAACCGACTACATTTTTAAACTGTTTCATCAGCCTGCCCAGATTCCTAAGCTGTTCCGGTGTGTCGGTAATCTCCGGTACCAGTACATGACGGACAACCATCGGAATTTTCTTTTCGTCTAAAAGCTTTGCAAAGGCGAGAGGGGCATCGTTGTACATGCCGGTGAGCTTTTTATGCTCTTCGCGGTCGCTGTGCTTAAAATCAAGAAGAACCAGGTCGGTATATTGGAGAAGTGTCTCAAAGTCTTCCCGGCGGGCTTCGCTGTAGGTGGCAGCAGAAGTGTCAAGACAGGTGTGAATGCCTGCTTCCTTGGCTTTTTTGAACAGTGTGGTTAAAAAGTCAAGCTGCATCAACGGTTCACCGCCGCTGGCAGTAATGCCGCCTTTTTTATAAAAGCTGATGTTTTTCTGATAGCCTGCCAGAAGCTCATCCACCGTCATTTGCGTGCCGCCCTGAGGAGTCCAGGTGTCCGGATTATGGCAGAATAAACAACGAAACGGGCATCCCTGGAAAAATACCACATATCGGATGCCCGGTCCATCTACAGTTCCAAATGTTTCGACAGAGTGTATTGCTCCGGAATTACATTCCTTCATGGAAGGTTCTGGAGATAACTTCGTCCTGCTGCTCCTTGGTTAACTTGTTGAAGTTAACAGCGTATCCGGATACACGGATAGTGAGCTGAGGATACTTCTCAGGATGAGCCTGAGCATCTAATAAAGTTTCCTTTGTAAATACATTTACGTTTAAGTGATGACCACCCTTTTCAACATATGCATCGAGCATGTTTACTAAGTTATCGATCTGATTTTCGCTAACGGACATGATAGTTTCCTCCTTTATTTTTAGTCTATCTCCACTCCAAACACAATATCTTGTTTGAAGTGGAACTTAATTATACTATATTTTGATGAATTAGTCAAGCTTCATGCCATCTACATTGAGAGCATCGCCTGCAAAGAATACGTCATCGCCCTTACCAAGAGCATCCGGAATGATGGAGAAGGTATTGGAGATACCATCCTGTGCATACTTGAACGGAAGCTTGGATACGGAGCTTAAGGAAGCGATAGCACCATTCTTATCACGGTTGTGCATTGGGTTAGCACCCGGAGCAAATGGTTCGCCGGCCTTTCTGCCATCCGGAGTAGAACCGGTATTCTTACCGTAAACTACGTTGGAAGTGATAGTAAGGATGGAAGTGGTTGGGATACCGCCACGGTAAGTGTGAACACCGCCAACATAACCCATGAAGGTGCTTACTAAGTCATAAGCAAGGTCATCTACACGGTCATCATCGTTACCGTACTTAGGGAAATCGCCTTCTACTTCGTAGTCAACAACAATACCGTTCTCATCACGGATTGTCTTAACCTTTGCGTACTTGATAGCGGATAAGGAGTCAGCAACTACGGAAAGACCTGCAATACCTGTTGCGAACCAACGTGTTACGTTCTTATCATGTAATGCCATCTGTAATCTTTCGTAGCAGTACTTATCATGCATGTAGTGGATGATATTTAAGGTATTTATATATACCTTTGCTAACCACCACATCATATCCTTGTAACGATCCCAAACTTCATCGAAGTCAAGGTATTCGGAAGTGATTGGACGGAACTTAGGACCAACCTGCTTCTTGGAAACTTCATCCACACCACCGTTGATAGCGTAGAGGAGACACTTAGCAAGGTTAGCACGAGCACCGAAGAACTGCATTTCCTTACCTACTCTCATGGAGGATACGCAGCAAGCGATAGCGTAGTCGTCACCGTGAGTTACACGCATTAAGTCATCGTTCTCATACTGGATGGAAGAGGACATAACGGAAGTCTTAGCACAGAACTTCTTGAAGTTTTCAGGAAGTCTGGTGGACCATAATACGGTAAGGTTTGGTTCCGGAGCGGTACCTAAGTTAACTAATGTATGAAGGAAACGGTAGGACATCTTTGTAACAAGTGTACGACCGTCGATACCCATACCACCGATGGATTCGGTTACCCAAGTTGGGTCGCCGGAGAACAGTGCATTGTATTCCGGTGTTCTTGCGAACTTAACAAGACGAAGCTTCATTACAAAGTGGTCTACGAATTCCTGAATCTGCTCTTCTGTGAAAGTACCGTTTGCAAGGTCACGCTGAGCGTAGATATCAAGGAAGGTAGAGGTACGTCCGAGGGACATAGCTGCACCGTTCTGCTCCTTAACTGCTGCAAGGTAACCGAAGTAAGTCCACTGAATAGCTTCCTGTACGTTCTGAGCCGGTCTGGAAATATCAAAACCGTAAATGTTACCAAGTTCCTTTAATTCCTCTAATGCACGAATCTGCTCGGATAATTCTTCGCGGTTTCTGGTAACGTCAGAGTACATTGTCTTACGTGTGGTAGCCTTCTGCTGCTGCTTGTCAGCAATAAGACGGTCAACACCGTAAAGAGCTACACGACGGTAGTCGCCGATGATACGTCCGCGGCCGTAAGCATCCGGAAGACCGGTAATGATGTGGCTGGAACGGCAGGCACGCATTTCAGGTGTGTAAGCATCGAATACACCTGCGTTGTGTGTCTTTCTGTGCTTTGTGTAGAACTCTACGATAGTCGGGTCTACAGTGTAGCCGTTATCTTCACAAGCCTTAACTGCCATACGGATACCGCCGTTTGGCTGAAGTGCACGCTTAAATGGCTTATCTGTCTGGAAACCTACGATAGTTTCCTTATCTTTATTTAAATAGCCAGGGCCATGGGAAGTGATAGTAGAGATGATGTGGGTATCCATATCAAGGACACCACCCTTTGCAAGCTCTTCCTTAGTTAATTCCATTACCTGCGCCCATAAATCCTTTGTGTTCTGGGTTGCGTCACATAAGAAGGAATCATCACCTTCGTATGGAGTGTAGTTCTTCTGGATGAAATCACGAACGTTAATTTCTTTTACCCAGATACCACTATTAAAATTGTTCCACTCTTCTCTCATCTTTGAGTACTCCTTTCTTTATACACGTGTTTTCCACGCTAATTAAGGTCGGGTATTAGACTCGACTCATTTAAACCACAGATTATGATAGCACTTACATTACTCTTTTGTCAATGTTGGAAAGATAGAATAAGTTAATTTTTTGACAAAATTCTTGTGAATGTTGCACAAGAGTTTCTACCTATTTATTAAATGCCCATTTTTATAAAGTATGGACATAATAGGGATAAAACATACCAAAAAAATCAAAATTTTATTAATTTGAAAATAAGTATTGACAAGAAAAGTTGTCAATGGTATGATTTTTGACAAGGAAAGTTGTCAAAAAGAGAGTTTGTAAAAAAAAGTAGAAGGGAGCAGTCGAGTGTGCCATTAATCAATAAATTAAAGGATTACAGAGCTTTGCTTGGCGTGAACCAGCAGGAAATGGGAAAACTGGCAGGGGTTTCCCGCCAGACCATCAGCCAGATTGAGCGGGGAGATTATTCTCCGTCCGTAACATTAGCGTTAAAGCTTGCCAAATTGTGCAATGTGACAGTGGAGGACATTTTTCAATACGAGGAGGATGAAAATGAATAAGGAAAACCTTATCGGTCTGACCGAAAAACAACGGGAGAATAAAAAGGAAGATAAGAAAGCATTAAAAAAGTTTTTTTGGATTCTGGTACTGGCATTTTTCACCGGAATTGTTGTTGGGATCGGAAGTGCATTTATCGGTGATGTGTTGGAAAACCAACCGGTAAAGGAAGCAATTCTTACTGCATTACAGTATTTGGCGATATACGGCGGTTATTTTTTTACTACGGTACTGCTTATTGTCAGCATTGTGTTATATCAGAAAAGCCGCAAGGAATATATTGCATGGGACGAAGAAGACGAAGAGGTGCTGGAAGGGCTGGAAACAAAAATTTCTTACGTTATCTGGTTTTCCAATCTGATTATGTTCGGTTCCTATTTTTTCTTTGCCACAGGCGTCTGGGCTGTGGGTTTGGCTGATGCAAAAGCTGCTGTGGAGCAGAGCAATACCGGCTTTTGGTTTTCCCTTGGAACCGTGTTTTTACATATGGTATATGCGTTGATTGTATCCTGTGTTATTCAACAAAAAACAGTGAATTTGATGAAAGAAATCAATCCGGAAAAGCAGGGCAGTATTTATGATACTAAGTTCCAGGACAAATGGCTGGCAAACTGTGATGAAGCAGAACGCTTTGCAGCATACAAATGTTCTTTCAAAACATTTAAAGTAATGCAGTTGACCGGAATGGTGCTCTGGATTATATGCCTGATTGGTCAGATGATTTTCGGAACCGGCGTATTTGCTACAATTATTGTTACAGTATTTATGATTATTCAAATCTCAGTATACAGCGTGCAGGGGATTTACTTTGCAAAGCATCCGTCTGAGGTTATGAAATAAGGGATTTGCCAAAAGGCAGAGAGGAGAAAAAACATGTTAGAAGTAAAGAATTTGACAAAACAGTATGGAGAAAAGGTGGTTGTAGATGACCTTAGCTTTTCCATCAGTGAGCCGGGGGTGTATGCCCTGCTCGGAACCAACGGTGCGGGTAAAACAACATCCATCCGTATGATTCTTGGCATGCTTGCCAAAAACGGCGGAGAAGTATTGTGGAACGGGAAACCGTTTTCTGCCGCAGAACTGAATGTGGGTTATCTGGCAGAGGAAAGAGGCTTGTATCCAAAGTATTCCCTGTTAGACCAGCTGTTATATTTTGCGTCCTTAAAGAAGGTTCCGAAGAAGGTAGCCATGGACCGCATTAAGTATTGGGCAGAACGCCTGCAGGTGGAAGAATATATTTTTCCTCCAAAGACTGTAAAAGGAAAGGCAGCAAAGGCAAACCGTGCCGACCAGTTATCCAAGGGTAATCAGCAGAAAGTACAGTTAATGGCAGCATTGATTTCCGAGCCGGAATTTCTGATTTTAGACGAGCCGCTCAGCGGACTTGACCCGGTTAATACAGACCTGTTTAAGGGCATCATCCGCGAGGAAATTGCGAAGAACAAGTATTTAATTATGTCCAGTCACCAGATGCCTACCATTGAAGAATTCTGTACGGACATTACCATTATGAACCGTGGTCAGGCAGTGCTTCAGGGCAATTTAAATGATATCAAAAAGAGCTATGGCCGTGTAAACTTATTTGTAAAGAGTGATTCTGAAATTGCTTCCTACATTCAGAAGTTTGGTATTCAGATTGTGGAAAAAATGCCAAGTGAGTATCACTTAAAGGTAACGGATGAGCGTCAGGCCAGAGAATTTTTAGCCAGCATGATGCAGGATAATGAGCCGCTTGTTAAGTTTGAGCTCCGCGAACCGTCCCTGCATGAAATCTTTGTAGAAAAGGTGGGCGATGACAATGAAGAAAGATAGTGTCAGAGGCTGGAAGGATGTATTTACCTTTACGCTGACTCAGACATTAAAGAGCAAGACTTACATTGTGACATTAATTATCATGATTGTCAGCGCCATGATTTCCATGCCTCTTATGAATATATTTATGAAAGGTAATACTGCGGAGGAACCGGAAAAAAGTGCAGTGGAAAAGGTGTACTTTTATAACATGACCTTATGCAGAAACATTGATTTTGAAAGTGAGTTTCCTGAAAGCTACCGCCACATTGTATTTGAAGATACGGTGGGAGATATAAAAGAATTGGAAACAAAGCTTCAGGAAGAAGAAGTAAATGCTGTAATTCTTACCCTGATGGAGGATGAAAATTACTGTTATATCCAGTTTATGCGTTCTCCGGACGGTGATGTTACAAACTATGAATTACAACTGCTTGGCCAGTATATTCAAAATGCATATACGAAGGCTAAGGTGGAATTATTAGGTCTGACGGAAGAACAGATTAAGTTCTTTGATACAAGTGTGGTATCTTCTGCCGGCATTGTAGATACGAAAAGCGATTTAATGATTGAGGACACCTCCATTAGTGAGGGTGAATACTGGTTTATTTACGGTATGATGTTTGTTGTACTGATGGTTTGCATTTTGGCATCTACTACGGTGGCAACCTCTATTGTGCAGGAAAAATCTTCGAAGGTTATCGAGTATTTACTGACTTCCGTAAGACCGCTTGCCATTATTGTGGGCAAGGTATTTGCTATGCTGGTGACCGTAATGATTCAGCTGATTGCTCTGGTGCTTGCCGGCTTTGTTTCCACTAAAATCGGCGGCCTGATTACCGGAGACAGTACCAATGTAATTACCCGGTATATGACACCGGAAATGTTGGCAAGCCTGAACTTTGGAAATATTGTTCTGGGTCTTGTTACCGCAGGCGCAGGTATGGTACTTTATGCAACTCTGGCCGGTCTTTGCGGTGCAACCGCAAGCCGTATGGAAGATTCCAGCGAAAGTCTTACATTATTATCCATGACTTCTTTGGTTGGTTTTTATATTGGTTTTGGCGCAGCAAGTACCTTGATGACATCCGGCGAAAATCCATTTGTTACTTTTGCCCTTATTTTCCCGATTTCTTCGGCCTTTCTTTTACCGGCCGCCCTTTTGGTGGGTAAGGCGAGTACCTGGATTGCCCTGATTGCCATTGTAGTACTGTTCCTCTCCATTGTACTTATGTTTAAGTTTGTGGCAAAGGTTTATGAGGGGCTGATTTTACACAACGGTGCACGTTTGAAAATGAAAGATGTTTTTGCTATGGCAAAGGGTACAAAAAGTAAGAAAAAGGAGGAAAATGCATAATGAAGAATTTTAAAGGCTGGAGAGACGTATTTTCCTTTAACTATAAGCAAAATGCAGGTTCCAAATCCTATATTCTTGTTACCGTATTAGTGGCGGTGTTACTTATGGCTGCAGCAATTATAATCAGTATTGCGGCTGCTGCACCTGATAAAGATGATGAGAATAAGGAAACGGAATATTGCACGGTAGAAACAGCATATGTATTGGACTTGGCTGATTTGGGTGAATTGAAGTTTGAAGAGTGGATTCCGGCACTTTCGGAAGAATATTACAGTAAGCTTTCCCTGGTACAGGTGGAGAATCTGACGGAAGAAGAACTGAGGGCTAAGGCAGCAAAAGAAGAAAGCGGTTTAGCAGTCGGTGTTGTCATAAAGCAGGAAGGTAACACGATTTCCGTAGCGGCGCTTGTGCCGTCTACTTCCGAAGAACTTTATACATCCGACGGTAAGGAAGTGGCTGATTTAGTTGCAGTTGCGGTAGAACAGGCCAGATTCGAAAAGAGCGGTCTTTCCGAGCTGCAGCTTTCCATGATTAACAAGCAGGCGTCCATTGCCGTGGTGGATGCCGGTGAAGAAACCAATGTGGTGGTTTACCTGGTACAATATCTTGCTCCTGCTATTTTTGGTCTGGTACTGTATTTTCTGCTTCTGTTATACGGTCAGCAGATTAACCAGAGTGTATCTGTGGAAAAAACCTCCAAGCTGGTGGAAACACTGCTCACCTCCCTGCATCCGTATGCTTTACTTACCGGTAAGGTTTTTGCTATTGTAGCAACGGCCATGCAGCAATTCTTTATTTGGGTGGCCGCCCTGGTTGTAGGTATTGTGGCAGGAGGAATGATTTCCGAGGCTATGTATCCGGGAACGGAAAGCGGTCTTTCGGTAGTGATTGAATTTATGCGTACAAATATAGGAGAGAGTGCCCTGTCGCCTATGGCAGTTGTTTTGGCACTTGTTACTTTCTGTTGCGGTTTCCTGTTTTATTGTGTGCTTTCCGGTATGGCAGGAAGCATGGTCAGCCGTCCGGAGGAAGCAGCCAATACCCAGAGTATCTTTACTCTTCCGATTATCGTCAGCTGGCTTGTGTGCTATTTTGGTACACTTATGGAAAAGGAAAGTCTGTTGGTTGTGGCTAGAAATATTCCGTTTACTATTCCGTTCTGCGTACCGGTGGATTTACTTACCGGTGCAATAGGCATTGGTCAGGGTATTATTTCTACGGTTATTCTGTTGGTGTTCTCCGTGCTCATTATTATGCTGTCCGGCAGAATTTATAAGGGTCTGGTGCTCTATACTGGAGAAAAGGTAACCTTAAAGAACCTGATTGGCATCTTAAAGAACAAGAATTAACCTGCCATTGGTAAAATGCATAAAATCTTTTCAAAATTGGTTGAAAAATTAGTGAAATAACGAATTGACCTGAAACGTCCGCAGTGGTACAATTTGCACCGTTGCGGGCGTTTTTGTATAAGAAAAGGAAGAACGCATATATTGGGAATGATACAGAAAATACATAACTTAGGGAGTTAGGGAGAAATGAGACATCAGGTAGTAAGAGTAGTAAAGGATCAGCCGGTGCTTTGTGTGGCTATTGTGGCTATGCTAATCACTTGTGTGTTTGTGCCGGTAGACGGTGAATATTTGGACTATTTTAATTTGCAGACCTTGGCAACACTGTTTTGTACGTTGGCAGTGGTAAGCGCCTTCAGCCACATTCATGTGTTTGAAATTTTAAGTAAAAGTATTATTCTAAAGCTTGCTAATTTAAGAAGTGCTGTAATTGCTTTGGTGTTCATCACTTTTCTTGGTTCCATGGTTCTTGCAAATGATATGGCACTGTTGACTTTCCTTCCGTTAGGATATTTTGTCCTGCATAAAACGGATAATAAGCAGGCTATGGCATTTACTTTTATTATGCAGAATATTGCCGCAAACTTAGGCGGTATGTTAACTCCTTTCGGTAATCCGCAGAACCTGTATTTATATGCCCACTATCAGATTGGCACGGTGGAATTTATGCAGATTATGTTTCCTAGCTTTTTCATGTCGACTCTGATGATTCTTGCCATTTGCTTGTTTGTAAAGCCAATCCCGCTTGCTTTGAAGCGAGATGAGGGGTACGTGCTGGATAAACAGAGAACGTTGATTTATGCGGCATTATTTGTTTTTAGTATTTTGATTGTATTCCGCGTGGTACCGTATGCTTTAGGAACTGCAGTGGTAGTGCTTGCACTTTTATACTTTGATAGGGCAGCCTTGAAGGAAGTAAATTATCCGCTGCTTTTAACATTTTGCGTGTTCTTTGTATTCAGCGGAAACGCAGCCAGAATTCCGGCGGTAAACGAGTTGTTTTCTACACTGCTTCCAAAGAATACAGTACTCTTTGGTATTTTATCCTGCCAGTGTATCAGTAATGTACCGAGTGCAGTGCTGTTGTCCCATTTTACCATGGATTATGCCAGCCTGCTTCCGGCAGTAAATATCGGTGGTCTCGGTACTCCGATTGCTTCTTTAGCAAGTTTAATTACATTAACTGAGTTTAAGAAGCGTCAGCCGGAGAAGATGGGGAAATACATTGCAATGTTTACCGGCTTGAATGTACTGTTTTTAGTTGTACTTTATTTGGTTCAGACAAATTTGTAAAAAGAAAACCATATCCGTGCACAGAACGTCAGATATAAAAAACCATATCCACTCCAGAACCGCTACGCTGACGTTCTGGATGTGGATATGGTTTTTTTTTACAATGTTGCCTTCTGGCCCTTAGCCCCTCGCTTACGGTTTCTTACCTTCTTTGCGGAATATTCCTTTCCGCGGTAAGTAAAGAATTCGTCGTACGGACCAACGCTGGTGGCGTAAGCAACAAAATCATTTTTATCAAGGGAGATAGCCTTAACGCCACGGCTCACTTTCTTAAGCTCCGGAACCTCCTCCAGAGGGAATCCGAGGGATAATCCCGCATTGGTATAAAGGATTACCTTCTGGGTGCAGGAGAGCACATCCATAGCGGAGAGCTGGGTTAAACCAACAACTAAGTCGCCGTCCTCCAGTTTGGTGGTGGTTACTACGCTTCGGTTGGTATCGAATTCGATACCGGATACCAGTTTGATGTAACCGGACTTGGTTACAAAGAGCAGCTGGGACTCGAACAGGTCTTCAAAACACATGTAAGCAATGATATCTTCCTTACCAACCTTACATAAAGTGTGAATAAGAACACCCTTATCCTTTGGTCTTCCCTTAGGAATGGCGGAAGCCTTTACCTGATACATGTTACCTTCGGCGGTGAAGACGCAGAGCTTGTCCGTGTTCTTCATCTTGACGGTGTTCGGGAAGTCTTTCAGGACTTCTTCACCCTGCTTTGCAATAATGGAAGCCTCACAGGACTTAGTGTAACCGAATTTGTCGATAAGTACGTAAATATCTTCGATCTTTTCTTCTACCACATAGTTGAACGTAGCCACCTGGCTGATTTCGGTGCGGCGAGGCTGGTCGAATTTCTTGCGGAATTCCTGCAACTGTTTCTTGATAACCTTGTGGAGCTCTTTCATGGAACCCAGCACCTTTTTGTAGGTTTCGATATTTTTAAGCAAAGTATCGCTTTCTTCATGCAGCTTCATCAGTTCCAGTCCGATTAATTTGCTGAGTGGCATTGCCAGAATGGCATCCGCCTGACGCTCGGAAAAGTCCAGCGTGGAAGCCTGCTTTTTGGAAGCTTCGGACTTAAATTTGATATCGGTGGTGTCACCTGTCATTAAGCAGCCTTTGGCCTGTTTTACGGAAGTACTGCCTCGTAAAATCTCGATGATTAAATCGATGATGTCGGTGGCGCGGATTAAACCGCCTACGATTTCCAAACGGTCATTTGCCTTGGAAAGCATGTGCTGGTATTCTTTGGTGTAGAGGATTTCCTGGAACTCCACAAACTCAGCCAGCATGGACTTTAAGTTAAATACAATCGGCTGCTGGTCTTTTACCGCCAGCATGTTTACGGAGTAGGTATCTTCCAGACCGGTTTTCTTATATAAACCGTTGAGCAGGTTGTCTGCGTCACGGTCTTTCTTTACTTCGATAACAATGCGGACGTCCTTGGAGGATTCGTCTCTTACATCGTTGATTTCTTCGAAGACCTTGTCCTTCATTAAGTCTACGATGGTTTCTACCAGACGGGTTTTGTTACCTGCGCTGGTATACGGGATTTCGGTGATGACAATGTTCTTTTTGCCGTAGTCGCCGTTTTCGATATGGGCTTTGGCACGGACTTTTAATTTGCCTTCGCCGGTGGCGTAGAGGGCAGGAAGCACCTCGGCGTTGGTAATCATACCGCCGGTTGGAAAATCCGGTCCCGGAATGTAAGTCATCAGCTCTTCTAAGGAAATGTCCGGGTTGTCGATAAAGGCAATGGCACCGTCAATGACTTCTCCCGGATTGTGAGGCGGAATGTTGGTTACCATACCTACCGCAATACCGGTGGTACCGTTGATAAGCAGGTTTGGAAGCATGGCCGGAAGTACGGTCGGCTCTTTTTCACTGTTATCAAAGTTTGGGACAAAGTCTACTAAACCCTTTTCCAAATGGTCGAGCATAGTCATGGCACCTTCGGAAAGACGGGCTTCGGTGTATCGCATGGCAGCCGCCGGGTCACCGTCTAAGGAACCGAAGTTTCCGTGGCCGTCAATTAACGGAATGGAAAGGGAGTAGTCCTCGGACATGTGTACCAGGGCATCGTAAATGGAAGAGTCACCGTGCGGGTGGTATTTACCCATGGTATCACCGACAATACGGGCACTCTTTCTGTGTGGTTTTTTCGGGTCCAGACCAAGTTCGGTCATGGCATATAATATTCTTCGCTGAACCGGCTTGAGGCCGTCTCTTACGTCCGGCAGGGCACGGTCCACGATAACACTGACCGCATAGTCACGGAAGGAGGTTTTCATTTCCTCCGCAAAATCCAGCTGAATCAGGTTTTCGGTAGTTGTTGTTTTCATGATATATCTCCACTTCTAATTAAACATCCAATTTTGCGTACTTAGCTTCTTCTACAATAAAGGCACGTCTTGGAGGAACCGCACTGCCCATAAGCAGGGAGGTTACTTCGTCGGCCTCTACGGTGTCGGAAATGGAAACCTGGGCTAAAATGCGGGTTTCCGGATTTAATGTGGTCTCCCAAAGCTGGTCTGCGTCCATTTCACCAAGACCTTTGTAACGCTGGAGAGCTAAAATCTTGTGGCCTTCTTTACGGAACTTTTCCAACTCAAAGTCGTTAAATAAGTATTTGGACTGTTTTGTCTTCTTGGTTTTGCCTGCTACTTCGTAATCTACTTTGTAGAGAGGCGGCAGACCGCGGAATACCTTTCCTTCCATGATGAGCTCCGGCATGAAGCGGTAGAAGAAGGTGAGGAGCAGGGTGCTGATATGGGCACCATCCACGTCCGCATCGGTCAGGATGATAATTTTGTGGTAACGTAACTTGGTAATATCGAAATCGTCGCCGATGCCGCAGCCGAAGGATGCAATCATGGTTTTGATTTCGTTATTTACCAATATTTTTTCAAGGGCGGCCTTTTCTACGTTTAAGATTTTACCGCGCAGAGGAAGCACAGCCTGGGTTTTACGGTTTCTTGCGGTTTTTACGGTACCGCCGGCGGAATCACCCTCGACGATGTAAATTTCGCATTCTTCCGGCTTTTTGGAGGAGCAGGAGGCGAGTTTACTTCGGGTGTCTACGTCGTTTAACTGTTTTAAAATGGCGTTGCGTGCTTTGTCGCCGGCTTTACGTGCGTTGTAGGACTTCATGGTGTTGTCGAGGATTGCCCGGAGTTCTTCGATGTTTTTATCAAAGTAACGGGTAACCTCTGCGGCAAATACGTCGTCTACAGCACTCTTGGCATCAGTGTTGCCAAGCTTTGTTTTGGTCTGGCCTTCGAACTGTGGGTCCGGATGTTTGATAGAAACAATGGCAATGAGACCGTTACGGATGTCCTTACCATCGAAGTTTTCATCCTTATCTTTTAAGATGCCAAGCTCTCTGGCGTATTTATTCATGATACGGGTCAGGGCGTTCTTGAAACCTGTAACCAGGGTACCGCCGTCAACTACGTTGATGCGGTTACAGTAGGAGTTAATCTGCTCCTGGTAAGTATTGGTGTAGGTAAAGGCGACTTCGACCTCAATGTCGCCGCTGGTTCCTTCCACATAGACCGGTTCCGGAATAAGTAATTTTGTATTTTCGGAATCCTTCATGGATGTTTTTGTAATGTGGGAAACAAAGCTCTTAATTCCCTCTTCCTCATAGAAGACGGTTTCTGTTCCGTTCTTTTCGTCTTTAAAATTCAGGGTCAGCCCCTTGTTTAAATATGCGGATTCTTTTAAACGCTTGGTAATGATATCCGGTTTAAACTCTACGGTTTCAAAAATGGTTGGGTCCGGATAGAACACAACTTTGGTGCCGGTGTCGGCCTTGGTGCACTTGCCCACAACAGGAAGCAGGCCTTTTTCCAGTTCGGTAGTTGGGTGACCGCCGTTTTCGTAGGTATCGCGGTAGATTTTGCCGTCTTTCCGGACTTCTACCATCATTTTTGTGGAAAGGGCATTTACAACGGAAGCACCTACGCCGTGCAGACCGCCGGAGACCTTATAAACGCTGCTGCTGAACTTACCGCCGGCATGCAGGATGGTGTAAACTACGCGGACGGTAGGAATACCCTTGGTTGGATGGATATCTACCGGGACGCCGCGGCCGTGGTCGGTAATGGAGATACCGCCGTCCTTTTGCAGCACGATGTCGATGCGGTTACAAAATCCCGCCAGGTGTTCATCAATACCGTTATCTAATATTTCCCAGATTAAGTGGTGCAGACCTCTGGAACCGGTGCTTCCGATGTACATACCCGGACGCTTACGCACCGCTTCCAGACCTTCCAGTACCACAATCTGGCTGCCAGTATATTGTTCCATTATAATCCTCCTAAAACAGTTTCTTTTTGTCGTTCCTCAATATCTTGTCACTAATCTTTAGTATAGCACATTTTCTGGTAATTTTTCAATAGCGGGAACCTTGAAAAAGTGCAGAATTTTCCTAAGGTTTCTGCTTGCATAATGCCCGAAAGAACGATATAATATGATAGAGTAAGTCTGGGAGGTTATAAGCATGAAAAAAGTAATCACATACGGAACATTTGATTTACTGCATGTTGGACATATAAATTTACTGCGCCGTGCCAAGGCACTGGGAGATTATTTAATCGTAGTTCTTTCTACCGATGAATTTAACCGGGGCAAGCACAAAGAGGCGTATTATTCTTATGAAAACAGAAAAACTATATT
Source organism: Lachnospiraceae bacterium (assembly GCA_017938145.1). GTDB lineage: Bacteria > Bacillota > Clostridia > Lachnospirales > Lachnospiraceae > SIG299. The sequence goes on along the minus strand of JAGBCB010000021.1, from coordinate 68,128 downwards.
AGAGGCTATCCGCTATGTGGATGAAGTAATTCCGGAAACCTGTTGGGAACAAAAGATTTCTGATGTGGTGGATAATCAGGTAGATATTTTTGTTATGGGTAATGACTGGGAAGGAAAGTTTGACTTCCTGAAAGAGTATTGTGAGGTTGTTTATCTGCCCCGTACAGAGGGCATATCCACAACACAGATTAAGGATGATTTACATAAGTAATCTGCGGGAGGTTTCTTGTGCAAAAGTTTTTTAACAGAATCAGTAAAGAGTATCAAAATGCCAGGAGGAAAGTAGGGCCTGGCTATTTTCGATTAAAAAAATATTTCAAATATATTGAAACCCTGCCGGTGGAGGAACACGTGATTTTACTGGAATCCAAAATGGGTAAAGAACTGGAATGGAATTTAATCGGCCTGCTTAAGGAACTGACCTCAGATCCAAAGTACCGGGAGTTCCGGATTTATATTGCGGTAACGGAGGATGACCGGGAAAAGCGCGAAAAATTCATAAGCAGACACAATATGAAGAATGCACAAGTAATACTCCGGGAAAGCGAGGAGTACTACCTCCGTCTTGCTACGGCCGGATTCCTGCTCAATGACAGTGAGTTCCCTGCGGTTTTTATTAAACGTGACGGTCAGAAGTATATGAAGCTTTGGGACGTGACGCCGATTCGTGCTACCGGAAAAAGCAAAAAGAAGGGTTTTGGAATGATAGGTAACCAGCAAAGAAATTTCTTTGCGGCGGACTATATTTTCTTTGCCAACGAATTTGCAAAAGAGCAGGTACAGCGTGACTATATGCTGGAAAATGTATCCACTTCCAAGGCTCTTATCAGCGGATATCCGAGAAATGAAATTTTGTTTGATGAGGAAAAACGCAGCCAAATCAGAAAAAAGCATGATATGGAAGGCATTCAAACCTATTTCTATTCCCCGGTCCGCCGAGTGGAAGAGGATAATATTACTTTGAAGGCCCAGAGAGAGCAAATGATTGAACAGCTGTGGAAGCTGGATAAGTTGCTTTCTGACAATCAGAGAGTCTATGCCAAGGTCCAGAAAGAAATGGCAGATTTAATTGACTGGGGTGGCATGAACCATGTAGTAAAGGTTCCTTCCGGCTATTCTACTTATGAATTTATGGGAGCGGTAGACGGTCTGATTACCGATTATTCCGGTATTATGCTGGATTATGCCGTGACGCGCCGTCCGATTATTTTATTCCAATATGATAAAAAAATATATATGGGCAATAACAATTTTGCGGTGCCGGTGGAGGAATTCCCGTTTCCGACGGCAGAAACACCAAAGGAACTGGCAGACAGACTGACAGTGGAAAGAACTTATGATGACACCGGTTTCTTAAAGCTTTTCTGCCCAAAAGAACAGCCGGGTGCAGCAAAAGCAATTTGCGCAAAGTTTATTTTTGAAGAGGACAGCCCGTTGGTTGAAATTAGTCCGATTGCGGATAACGGAAAGAAAAACGTAGCAATTTTCGGTGGGGATTTCAGACAGAACGGTATTACTACGTCCCTGATTAATTTATTGAATTCCTTGGACAGAACCAAGTTTAATTATATTATTTTGTATAAGCTGGATACCTTACGGGGCAGACAGAACAGCTTAAAAAAGCTTCCGGAGAATGTATCTTACATGGGATTTTACCACGTAAGAAGTTTGTCTTTGTTGGATACGCTGCTTTGTAAGCTGCCGTTTTATCCTTACTCGAAAAAAAGCATTATTTTGAAAAAGCAGGCAATGCATGACGTAAACCGCGTATTTGGCGGCTGCCGGATTGATAAAGTAATCCAGTTTAACGGATACGTGGATGATGTTATCCGTTTATTTGAACAAATGCCTTGCAGCAGTACCATTTACGTACACAATGACATGGAGCAGGAAATCCGTACTAAGGGAAACGCAGACCGTGATACCCTGGCCGGTGCCTATCTGCATTGTGATTCCGTAGCTGCGGTGACACCGGACCTGATTCCGGGAATCGAAAAAATGGCAAAGAGACGGGCAAAAAGTCCTGCAGAAACTCCGAATATCCGCGTGGTAAAAAATATTATTGACCATCGTTCGGTATTGGAAAAAGCAAAGCTGGAACTGACTTTTGATGAGGATACGCTGCTTAATGTGGAAGAAGCCTATTTAAGAAAACTGCTGGCTTCTTCGGATAAAAAATTTATTACCATCGGGCGTTTTTCCAAAGAAAAAGGACATTTCCGGCTGATAGAAGCTTTCGAAAAAATCTATGAAGAAAATCCGAATACCTGTCTGATTATTCTGGGCGGCTACGGAGATTTATATGAAGCAACGGTAAGAAAAGCGGCAGCTTCCAAAGCGTCTGCGCGTATTATTGTTATTTATTATATGTCCAATCCGTTCCCGCTGTTAAAGCAGTGCGATTATTTTGTACTTCCTTCGTTTTACGAAGGTTTCGGTCTGGTACTTGCGGAGGCGGACATGCTGGGGGTAAGATGTATTTCCACCCGGATTGTGGGACCTAGTAAGTTCATGGAACAGTACGGCGGATATCTGATGGAAAACAGCAAGGAAGGAATCTTGAAAGGAATGCAGGATTGTCTTGCCGGAAAGGTTCCGGAACGGCTGACAATTGATTATGAGCAGTATAACCGGGAGGCAGTGGAGCAGTTTGAATCCCTGATTCCGTAAAACATGGAGGCATGATATGGAAGAACAAACACGTTATATTCATTATTTGGAACATTGCAGGGTGAAACATAACGTTGTTTTACTGGAATCCCAGCACGGCAGAACTTTGGGCGGCAACATTGCCGCAATTGCCAAAGAACTGGCAACTGCTCCGGAGTACAAAGGGTTCCGGTTGTGGCTTTCCTGTCAGGAGAATCAGATAGAAGAACTGACGGCAAAGCTGAAGAAGCATAATTTAAGTAACATCCGGCCGGTGTTGACGGGAAGCAGGGAATATTTTAAACTATTGGCCGCTGCCAAGTATCTGATTAATGATAATACCTTTATTTTGGATTTTATTAAACGTCCGGAGCAGGTGTATTTAAATACCTGGCACGGAACGCCGTTAAAAACACTCGGCAGAAAAATTAAAGATGATGCGGCTATGATAGGAAATGCACAGCGTAACTTTTTGTGTGCGGATTATTTATTGTGCCCGAATGAACTCACAATGAAAAGCCTGACCGAAGACTATATGATAGAAAATCTGGGAAATACACGGATTCTTTTAGGAGGTTATCCTCGAAACACGGAATTTATGGATGAGGAACGGCGCAGTGTTATTCGCCGGGAGTGCGGCCTGGAAAACAAAGAAGTTTATGCATATCTGCCTACCTGGAGAGGTGTTCTCAACCAGGTTGATAATGAAAAGCAAAATGAGCAGCTGACCGGTTACTTTGAAGAACTGGAGAGCTTATTGGGCGAGCATCAGCGGGTTTATGTGAAGCTGCATCCGATGAACAGTAAAGGAATTAATCTTTCAATGTTTAAACGTATTCTGCCGTTTCCGCAGGAATATGAAACCTATGAGTTCCTGAATGCCACCGATGGCCTGATTACCGACTACTCCAGTGTCTTTTTTGATTATGCCATCAGCGGAAGAAAGATTCTTTTATTCACTTATGATAAAGAGGAATATACTTCCGAGAGAGGTTTTTATTTCCCGATGGAGGAACTGCCGTTTCCGCAGGCTGCTACGATAAGAGAATTAGTGCAGTATATGGATGGGAAGAAGGATTATGATGATACTGCTTTTTTGAAAACCTATTGTGCTTACGATACAAAGGAAGCTACAAAGGTTCTTTGCCGGCGCGTCTTTTTTAATCAGGAAAGCCCGCTGATAGAAGAACGGAGCCTGAAAAACAACGGAAAGAAAAATGTATTTTTGTATGGTGGTCCGCTGAATACCGGCCGTACCACAGACCGCTTTTTTGAATTGATAAAATCGCTGGATACCGAAAAATATAATTATACGTTGATTTATAAAATGGAAGAAGTGATTTACCGGCAAAAGAAACTACAAAGACTTCCTGAGGGTATGAATTATCTTGGCTTTTATGAAGCATTCAGTCTGGAAGAAAAGCAAAAGGAGCAGTATATCGCATGGCGGAAGAGCAGAACTGCGCCTTCCGAGAAGCAAAAGGAACTAATCCGTCATTTGGTTGACAATGAAAAACAACGCCTTTTTACCGATTGCAGAATTGATTACGTACTGGATTTCAGCGGAAGCAACGATGAAACCATGCTGATTCTTGCGGCATATCCGATGAGCCGGCTGAAGATGCCGAATATGTCAAAAACAATCAACCGGCAGTTGAAGGGCGTTCTGGATACAGAACGAATAGAAGTTGAAACTGCAGAGCAGGTGGAACTTTTATTAGAACAGAAATTGAAATAAGAATAGGAAATAAAGGAGCAACAGTAATTCATGGGAAAACTTAAAGCGCTGACCGGTAAGGTGCGGAAAAAAATAAAGAAGCTGCATCGTAAACTGAAACGGGTAGACCGTCAATATTTAAACCGAAAAAAATATATTTCATACAGAGAGAATCTTCCGATTGATGAAAGCGCGGTGCTGTTGGAAACGTTAAACGGTCAGAGTCCGGACGGTAACATAAATGCTTTGTTAAAGGAATTGACAACCGGGGAGGAATATGCCGGTTACAAAATTTATCTGTCCTGCAGAAGGCGGGATGTGAAGGAGCGTAAAAAATATCTGGAAGCATTAAATATTTCCGGAGTAACGCTGCTGGATGTTACGACTAAGGAATATTTTAAAGTACTTGCTACGGCAAAATATCTGGTAAACGAGCACACTTTCTTTATCATTTTCAATAAACGTCCGGAACAGGTATATTTGAATACCTGGCACGGAACGCCTTTAAAATGTCTTGGAAATAAGGTGGCAAACGACTTTGCCACCTTTGGTAATGTGCAGCGTAATATGTTCAATGCGGACTATCTTCTTTGTCCGAATGAATATACCATGCAGCATTTTATTGATGATTACAGCCTTGCAAACTTTGGTCATACCAAGCTTATGCTGGCAGGCTATCCGCGTAATCAGGCGTTTCTGGATGAAAAGCGTCGTCAGGAAATCCGCCGGGAATGTGATTTTGGTGAAAAACAAATTATTGTTTTTATGCCGACCTGGCGTGGTGTTATCGGTAATGTGACCAGTGAAATGCAGAATGAAATCCTGAAAAACTACTTTGATGAGTGGGATGCAAAGCTGGACGGCAATCAAATCTTATATGTAAAACTGCATCCGTTAAGCAGGGGAGCCATTGATGTAACACAGTATACCCATATTGTGCCTTTTCCTGCGGATAAATATGATACCTACGAATTTTTAAATGCTGCGGATGTTTTGGTAACGGATTATTCCAGCGTGTTCTTTGATTTTGCCGCCAGTGGCAGAAAAATTGTACTGTTCACTTATGATAAGGAAGAGTATATGCAGGAAAGAGGCATGTATTTTTCTGTGGATGAGCTTCCGTTCCCACAGGCATCAAATATTGAAGAGTTGATGGAGCATATCCGTGCGCCAAAAACATATGATGATGCGGAATTTCTTCAGAAATTCTGTGCCTATGATGTGCCGGGGATGACAAAGGCAGTCTGCCATCAGCTGTTGTTTCATGAAACATCTGAACTGCTGGATATCCGGATGACACCGGATAACGGAAAGAAAAATGTGGTTTTGTATGCCGGAAATCTGGAAAGAAACGGAATCACAACATCAGCGGTTAACCTGTTATCCATGGTGGATAAGGAAAAGTATAATTTTGCGGTATTGTATAAAATCAATGCCATTAAAAAGAGACAGGACTGCATTAAAATGCTGCCGGAGGGTATTTCTACCCTCAGTTATTATCATGCAAGAAGTGCCACTGCCTGGGAAACTTTCTGCTACATGTTATTCCAGGAATTTCATATTTTACCGTATGAACCGATGAAAAAACTGGTGGAAAAGGTGGCACAGCGTGAATACGGAAGAATTCTGGGAAGCTGCCGTATTGATAAGGCAATCCAGTTTTTCGGATATGAACATGAACTGATTGAAGTAATCGGACAGGCGCCTTGCAGCAGAACTATTTTTGTACATAATGATATGGAAGAGGAAATCCGGACAAAGCGCACGCTGCTCCGCAGACTGTTAAGCCGGGAATACCGTAAGTATGATAACGTGGCTATCGTAACGGAGGATCTCCGTCAATCCACACAGGCCATTGCGTCTGCTTACGAGGACGAGGATACAAAGAAGGACGCCAATCTGGTGCTTGTTAAAAATACAATTAATTACAAGTCCATTTTGAAACGGGCAGAAGAAGAACTGGTTTTTGACGCAAGAACCCGCATGAATGTGGAGGAAGAAGAGCTTCGTGCCGCATTGGCCTCCGATAAGAAAAAGTTTATTTCTGTAGGACGTTTTTCTAAGGAAAAGGGTCATACGCGTTTGATTCGTTCTTTTGAAATTCTTCATAAAGAAAATCCGGATACGATATTGATTATTCTGGGCGGTTATGGTGTGTTATTCAACGAAACTAAGAGATTGGCAGCAGAGTCTTCCTGTCCGGAGGCAATTTTTATCATCCGTTATATGTCGAATCCTTATCCGCTGATGAAGGCCTGCGATTATTTAGCGCTGCCTTCTTTATACGAAGGATTTGGACTGGTGCTGGCAGAGGCGGATATTTTGGGCCTGCCGTGCTTTTCTACGGATATCACGGGACCAAAGCTCTTTATGGAGCAGGTGGGAGGCTTTTTGGTAGAAGACAGCCAGGAAGGTGTCTTGGATGGTCTTCGTGCCTGCCTGGACGGCAGAGTGCCGAAAAAGCTGAATGTAGACTACGAACAATACAATCGGGAAGCTATTGCTCAATTTGAGTCCCTGCTTCCGTAATTATTAAATCAATTTTAGTATAAAATGGGAGAATAACAGTATGAAAAAATCTTTTTTGACTAAGGAACAAATTGCAGAGGTAGTAAAAACTTATCCAACCCCGTTTCATATTTATGATGAAAAGGGCATCCGTGAAAATGCCAGAAACATGGCAAAGGCATTTTCCTGGAACAAGGGCTTTAAGGAATATTTTGCGGTAAAAGCAACGCCAAACCCTTATATTATGCAGGTATTAAAGGAGGAAGGCTGCGGCTTTGACTGTTCCTCTTTGACCGAGCTTATGATGTCCGAAGCAGTAGGTTCCGTAGGTTCTGAAATTATGTTTTCCTCCAATGCTACTCCGCCGGAGGAATTTGTAAAAGCAAGAGAGTTAAACGCTATCATCAATCTGGATGACTTTACCCACATCGCCTTTTTGGAAAAGGTAGCCGGTCTTCCAAAAAGAATCTGCTGCCGTTATAATCCGGGTGGCGTGTATGAAGTTAGTAATGGTATTATGGATAACCCGGGAGATGCCAAGTATGGTATGACCAAGGAGCAGATGATTGAAGGATACAAGATTTTAATGAGCAAGGGTGTGGAGGAGTTTGGTATCCATTCCTTCCTTTGCAGCAATACCGTAACCAACGACTATTATCCGATGTTAGCAAGAACCTTATTTGAACTTGCAGTAGAATTAAAGGAAAAGACCGGTGCCAAAATTACCTTCATCAACTTATCCGGTGGTGTTGGTATTCCGTATCGTCCGGAGCAGCCTGCCAACGATATTTTTATTATCGGTGAAGGCGTGCGTAAGGCTTACGAAGAGGTTCTGGTTCCGGCCGGAATGGGCGATGTGGCAATCTTTACAGAACTGGGCCGTTTTATGCTGGCGCCTTACGGACAGCTGGTGGCAACTGCTGTGCATGAAAAGCACATTTATAAAGAATACATTGGTCTGGATGCCTGTGCCGTAAACTTGATGCGTCCTGCAATGTACGGTGCATACCATCATATTACAATTCCGGGCAAGGAAGATGTGCCTTGTGACCATATGTATGATGTAACCGGTTCTCTTTGTGAAAATAATGATAAGTTTGCCATCGACAGAATGTTACCGAAGATTGATATGGGTGACTACGTAGTAATCCACGATACCGGTGCACATGGCTTTTCCATGGGCTACAATTACAACGGCAAACTGCGTTCTGCAGAACTTTTGCTTAAGGAAAACGGTGATGTACAGATGATCCGCCGTGCGGAAACTCCGGCAGATTATTTTGCTACCTTTGATTTTACAAATTTTTTTAAGTAGTCTAAAGTATTTTGAAAAACTCTCCGATATTTAGTATGTAAGCATTAAGAACAAACGTTATTTTGTTCATGGTTTAAGAATAGGATGGTGAGAATAATGCGTATTGATGCTATGTCGGAAATTACCCAGTTATATCAGGTAAACAGCACAAGAAAAAAGACAGAGAAGCCAGCAAGCTACTCTAAGGATTCTGTCGAGATTTCTTCCTTCGGCAGAGACCTTCAGATCGCAAAGCAGGCAGTTGCCCAGGCAGAAGATGTCCGCACCGAGAGAGTCCAGAAATTAAAAACCAGTATGGCAAACGGAACTTACAACGTTCCAATGTCAGCACTGGCAGACAAATTATTGAATGGATTTACTATCTAAGAGGCGGGGAGTTATGCTATGGCAAGCTTAATGCAAGAACTGATAGCCACTCTCCGCAAGGAGCATGCGGCCTATCAGGAGCTGCTGCCGGTAGTAGAACAAAAGACTCAGGCAATTATCGCAAATGATTTGCAAAAGGTGCAAACCATTACGGAAACAGAGCAGTCTGCTATCGGAAAGATCAGCGGGTTAGAACAAAAGCGAACTGAAATAATGCAGAATATCAGTGTGGTTTTAAACAAGAAGCTTCCTGAACTGACCCTGCCAAATCTGATTCAGTTATTGGACCGGCAGCCGGATGAACAGGAAACTTTAAAAGAAATTCACAAGGAGTTGACGGATGTATTAAAGCGTCTGTCAGAAGTGAATGGACACAACCGGAATCTAATCGAACAGTCGCTTGAAATGATTTCATATAATATGAATCTGCTCCAGAGTACAAGGATCGTACCTGGAAATAATTATAATAAGAATGCGGGTCAGTGGGATATGACCGCTTCTCAGACAGGGATGTTTGATGCAAAGCAGTAAATGCAATGTTGCTTAGGACAGCTCTGTCTGTTTTACGTTTTAGGAAAGGAGGATTAACGCCATGGGTTTAATGAGCAGTTTATATACCGGAGTGTCCGGACTGCAGGTGAGTCAGCGCGGATTAAACACAACGGCGCATAATCTCTCCAATCTGGAAACAGAAGGATATGTCCGCCAGCAAACTTTGCAGACAGACTCCTTCTATTCGAACATCGGAACCAATCATATTTCTTATCTGCAGGTCGGACATGGTGCGGCGGCAGCAGCCATCACCCAGGTAAGAGATAATTTTTTAGATAAATCTTATCGGCAGGAACTGGGCAGACAGCAGTTTTATGAGGCACAGTATGAATGTGCCACCGAAATGGAAGAAATTTTGGGAGAAACCGAGGGCGTTGCATTTCAGGACTCGGTAGAAGAACTTTGGATTGCCATGCAGGAGCTTTGCAAAGAACCTGACAGTATTGTTACCCGTTCCAGTTTTATTCAAACAGCAGTAAGCTTTATTGAACGTGCAGAAACTGTATATACCCAGATTAAAGAATATCAGTTAAGTTTAAATTCCAATATCCGGAACAATGTAGACCGCATCAACGAGATAGCTGATGAAATCAAGCGCCTGAACGGTGAAATCCAAAAGTATGAGGCCAGCGGTATGGAGCATGCCAATGACTTCCGTGACCAGAGAAATCTTCTTTTGGATGAACTCGGCGGTCTGGGAGATATTTCTATTAAAGAGCAGGCAAACGGTGTAGTAACCGTAATGTTCGAAAATCAGATGTTGGTTTCTGAAGATTTAGTATACCACATGGACACCAGACTTTTAGAAAATGACACCGGCATGATAGAGCCGTATTGGCCATCCTTCGGAGATGTGCCTGTATATAATTTTAACCCGTTACCAAGTTCGGAAGCCAATACAGATATCGGTACTTTAAAAGGACTTCTTCTGGTACGTGGTGATAAGGTTGGTAAACATACTGACATTCCGGTGGAGCCGGATAAGGCGGATTATACGGATGAATCCGGTTACTTCTATAAAGACGATTATGAAGATGCATATCGTGAATACGAAAAAGAAGTTGAAATTTTTAATTTGGAAATTGATGCATCTGCTATCGTTGCAGTGCAGGCAGAATTTGACCAGTTAATCCACGGTATCGTAACAACTATTAATGATATTCTTTGTCCAAACAAAGAGGTTATCACTTCCGAAGGTGAAAAGATTCTTATTTTTGATGCAGAGAATGCCCCTGTGGGTATGGATGCCAACAAAACACCGGGTGAAGCGTTGTTTAACCGTAAGTCCATGGACCGTTACGAAAAAACAACGGAAATTATTGAAGTGGACGGTGTGTTCCAAGAGGTTGAGGTTTGGAAGTATAATGAAGAGGATGCTTCCAATAACTACAGCCTGTTTACCCTCGGAGAAATCGAAGTAAATGAGAACATCATGAAAGACCCTTCCTTAATCCCGCTTTCCTCCAACGACGGAACCGGAGATTATGCCGTAGAAATTTGTGATAAATTGATGTTGGAGTGGCAGGAACCGTTCTCAACTTTGACACCAAACGAATATAAAGCACATAATTTTAATGAATATTATACCGAGATGATTGGTGCGCTGGCAACCAGAGGTGAAAAGTTCCGCAACATTTATCAGGGTCAGGAAACACTGGTAAACAGTGTGGATACCCAGCGGCTTTCCGTAACTGCAGTTTCTTCCGATGAGGAACTGACCAATATGATCCGTTTCCAGCAGGCATACAATGCATCCGCAAGATACATTAACGTAGTCAGTCAAATGTTAGAGCATCTGCTGAATTCCCTTGGCTGATAAAGAGGAGAATATTTTATGGCAAATACATTTTTTGGTCTGAATATCGGAACAACCGGTTTATATGCAGCTAAGTCCGGTCTGAATATTACGGCCCATAATGTTGCGAATATTGAAACGGAAGGGTATTCCAGACAGGTACTCAAACAGTCTGCAGATATGCCCCTTTCTACAAACAATCGGTTTGGTATGTTGGGAAGCGGTGTCGCGGTAAATGAAATTACCCAGATGCGCAGCCAGTACTATGATGAAAAGTACCGTTCCAACAACGCATTACTTGGCATGTACGAATCCAGAAGCTATTTTATGAATGAGGTACAGTCCTATTTGAATGAAATCGAGTTGGAAGGCTTTACTACTACGTTTGACAGCATGTATGATTCCCTGCAGGAACTGGCAAAGGACCCATCAAATTTAACTGTCCGTACTCAGGTAAGCAATTATGCCATGAGTATGTGCGAATACTTTAATTCCCTGTCTACCAGTCTTAATCAGGTGCAGACGGAATGTAACTATGAAGTAAAAAATCAGGTATCCAGAATTAATTCTCTGGCAACCCAGGTGGCAACCTTAACAAAGCAGATTAACACTGTGGAAATCGGTGGGCAGAATGCCAATGACCTCCGTGACCAGAGAGCAAACCTCATTGATGAATTGTCGGAAATCGCTAACGTAACCGTAACCGAGAGAGAAATCGGTACGGTTGGCATGACAGAATATATTGTCCGGCTGGATGGTCAGCTTCTGGTGGATAATTATGAAGCAAGAAGCCTGGAAGTGATTCCTCGTACCGAGAATATGAGCCAGTGTGATGTAGACGGCTTGTATGATGTGTACTGGGATAACGGAGAAAAGCTGAACGCAGAGAGCGCAACCCTGAAGGGTACACTAAAGGCCCTGTTCGAGGTAAGAGACGGAAACAACAAAGAAAATCTCCAGGGTTATGCAGAGGAAGTGGACGACGGTGCTGCCGAAATCACCATAATCAATACAAATATTAACGACTTAAAAGATTTAAACATTCCGGCAGAAGGAAAAATAACCATCGGAAACGGCGAATATACCTACACTTCCTTTAAGGTGACCGCAAATGAAGATGGTACATATTCTTATACCTTCCAGTTAAAGGACGAAGCAAGACGTCAGTATCCGGAAGGTACCAAGGTTTCCATCGGAACTACTATGGACTATAAGGGAATTCCTTATTATCATGCTCAGTTAAATGAGTTTATCCGTGTGTTTTCCAAAGAATTTAATGAGGTTCATGCTTCCGGCCGGAATTTGAACGGTGATACCGGTGTGAATTTCTTTTCAGCCATGAATCCTATGACTGCGGAGCAGTATCATTTAAACAGTTTTGGTGCAGAGGGTGCGGAAAATGTAACCATGTCTGAGTATGAATCCGACCCGTTAACGGTAGAAGCGCCTTATTATATGTTAACAGCAGCAAACTTTACGGTAAATGAAACCATTCAGATGAATCCGCATACAATTTCTGCGGCATCAGATATTACAAACGGCGTAGGAAATGCCGATATAGCTAATAAGCTCCTTGCTTTAAAGAGTGATGTATCCATGTTTAAGCAGGGTGACCCGGCGGCTTTCCTGCAGACGCTGGTAGGTGAAGTTGGTGTAGACACCAAAGCCTCTTTGAATTTTGCAGAAAGCCAGGAAGATATTGTGCAGGCTGTAGTCAGCCAGCGGCTTTCCGTAGCAGGCGTAGATATCGATGAAGAAGCAATGAATCTGGCTAAATACCAGGAAGCATACAATTTGGCAGCCAAGGTAATTGCAGTCATGAGCGAAACCTATGATACACTAATCAATACGGTCCAGTAACAGACTGATTTGGAGGAACGGACATGCGTATTACAAACAAAATGATGACGAATAATGCGCTTTACAACATCAACAATAATAAAAATTTGTTGAGTAATCTGGAGCAACAGTATTCCAGCGGTAAGAAAATCACAAAGCCATCCGACGACCCGATTGTAGCGGTCCGTGCATTGAAATTCCGTACCAATTTGGCGGAATTAAATCAGTATTACGAAAAGAACATTCCGGATGCTCTTGCGTGGATGGATGTGACGGAAAGTGCCCTGAATACGGTAAACGGCATTATTACTTCCATGAATACCTATTGTAATCAGGGAGCAAATGATTATCCGACTGCGGAGGACCGTAATGCGATTGCAACCAATCTGGAGCAGTTAAAGGGTCAGTTATATCAGGAAGGCAATACCAATTATGCTGGACGATATGTATTCAGCGGATATAAAACCGATACCAGCTTAGTGTTTAATGAAGCAACGACAAATTTGAAATATGAAATTACCGAGCCTCTGGAGGCAGATAGTATTGACCGTATTTCCAAAATCGTCAATGAAGTTGATATAGATGAGTATGACCCGGATGATTTGGCGGCATGGGATAAAACAGTACCTTCAAAAATTGAGGCATACCGGATGAAACTGTCCTACACGAATGTAGAGGATACGGCCATCAAATTTTCGTATACAACCAAGAAAGGTGAAGCGGTTACCTTAGACGGAACGGAAAATGCGGTGCCGATGATTGTAACAAAATCTGTACTGGATGACGGAGCATACGAGCCGGCAGAAGGAACTATTCACTTCATTCCGGAAACCGGTGAGCTGATTCTGGCGAAGGATATGTATGAAACATTACGTACATCTACAGACATTAAGGCAGAATATGTGAAAGATGAGTTTGATATTAACGATTTGCGTCCGGAACATTATTTTGACTGTACGGTAACAGATACGGAAGACCCGGCCAAGGAGCCGATAACTTATACGAAGCAGGACCAGCCGATTCAGTATGAAGTAAACTTTAATCAGAAGCTTACTATCAATACCCAGGGCTCTGAGGCGTTTACCACCGGAATCTGCCGTATGATTGATGAAATTATCAATGCGGTAAATGATGTAAAGGCAGTGGAAAATTCCATGGCGGAAGTGGATAAAATGTTAGAAGATGCATCCATTTCCAATGCGCAGCGCAGCAAGCTGGAAGAAATTAAAGAGCAGTTAAAATCGGAATTTACGTTAAAAACAGCAGTAATGACCGAAGCCTTCCAACGCGGTATTACCACAACGGAAAAGGAGCAGGAGGTCTTAAATGTGGCAACTGCGGACCTTGGTGGACGCTATAAGAGATTACAGCTGACAGAAAGCAGACTTTCCGATCAGCAGGTGGATTTTGAAGAACTGCTTTCTAAAAATGAAGATGCAGATCTGGTAGATACCATCATTAAATATTCTGCAGCAGAAACAGTCTATAATTCTTCTCTTTCTGCGGCATCCAAGCTTGTACAGACATCACTGTTGGATTTCTTATAAAAAGGTTTTAGAGGAGCAAAAGGAGGATTGCTATGTTAATTAAAACAAGATATTTTGGCGAAATTGATGTGGATGACCAGAAGATTATTACCTTCGACAACGGTCTGATCGGATTTGAATATCTGAAGAAATTCACCCTGATTTACAATAACGAATCGGAGAGCAGCAGTACGGTAACCTGGCTTCAGAGCTTGGATGAGCCGATGGTGGCGTTTCCTGCTCTTAGTCCGTTCTATGTAATGACAGATTACAATCCTATTGTTGAGGATGAAGTTTTAATAAAACTGGGCGAGCTTACAGAGGAAAATACTGCAGTTTTCCTTACCTTAACCGTGCCGTCCGATATTACAAAGATGACAACAAACTTAAAGGCTCCGATTATTATCAATGCGGATACTAAGAAGGGCTGTCAGGTAATTGCGGAAAATCCGGAGTATGTAGTTAAGTATAACATTTATGATGTGATCCAGAAAATGAAGGAACAGAAGGAGGTGTAAGCCGATGTTGGCATTATCCAGAAAAGCAAATGAGTCCATCGTAGTGGGTCATGACGTGGAAATTACCATCCTGGAAGTAAAGGGTGACCAGGTAAAAATCGGCATTAACGCACCAAAGACCGTTCCGATTTACAGAAAAGAAATCTACGTTCAGATTCAGGAAGCAAATAAAGAGGCAGTAGCCGGCGGCGCTTCCCTGGAAGATTTGAAAAAAGTATTTTAGTTTTAGGAGAGAGATGTAAATCATCCCTCTCTTTTTTTGTAAAAAAGTATTAAGGAAATCTTTAAACCGGTCGATATAAATGATAAGAGAATGTTGTTTTATCAAAGAAGGATCTTTGATAATTGCAGAATAAATACTGCAAAGGTTTTGGTCATGGAAAGGCAAGGTGGAAATTATGGCATTAGAATCAATTGGTGCAACCGGTAATAGCAGAAATTATGTTGATGTAGTAAAAACAGTAAACAAGGTACCACAGACACAGGTAAAAGCGGCTGAAGAGGTTGTGAAAAAGACAGCACCTGCAGCACCGGCGACGGTAGTAAACGCTGCTGCTTCTACAGAACCAAAGGGTGCCGCTAAGGAAGGACAGAAAGAGGAAGAAGCTGTCTCCAGTAAGATTAAAGATGCAGTGGACAAGGTAAATCAGAAGATTGTTCCAAGTAAAACAAGATGTGAGTTTTCTTATCATGAAGATACCAACCGCATCTCCATCAAGGTAATTGACCAGACAACAGAAGAAACAATCAAAGAAATTCCTGCAGAGGAAACATTAGATATGCTGGCAAGAATCTGGGAGTTCTCCGGACTTCTGGTAGACGAAAGAAGATAAATGTGTAATACACAGGGATGTAACTAAAATCAAGGATGATAGTCAGAGCTTAAGTCTCTGACGGAAGGTGAGGAAAAAATGGGAATTGGATTATCCGGTATGATTTCTGGTCTGGATACCGACAGCATCGTAAAGGCGATGGTATCAGGACAACAGTTAAAGGCAACAAAAGTTGAAAACAAAATTACGTTAAACAAGTGGACAACCGAAGCGTGGTCCGGCTTAAATACAAAGATTTATTCTTTTTATACAAAGTTTGCATCTAAACTTCGTTTGCAGAGTTCTTATATGACAAGAACCGCAAAGAGCTCCGATGAGAGCGTTGCTACCGCTACTGCTAATTCTTCTGCAGCGGTTGGTACCCACAGCCTTCAGGTGAAAGCACTGGCAAGCTCCCAGTACATAACCGGAAAACAGTTAATGGTAGAGGATGAAAACGGCGTAGAAAAAAAAGCAAACTATTCTAAGAATACCAAGCTGACCGAGATGGCGGGTATGACAGAAGGTACAGCCATTACCATCAAAGGAAAGAAAGAAGAAACGTTTACAATAGAAGCTGACAGTACTATCGGAGATTTCTTAGATGCATGTAAGAAGGCTGGCTTAAATGCCAACTTCGATACAAACCAGCAGAGATTCTTCTTGAGCTCCCAGGACAGTGGTTCCGAAAATGCATTTGAAATTACTGTTGGCGGTAAGAGCGTGCTTGGTATGGATGAAGTTACAAAGCGTGTGGCTGAGGATTATTTAAGCGACTCGGAAAAAGCGTTATATAAGTCTGCCAAAGCAGTTCTTGCCCAGGCAGCAAAAGATGATCCGGCAAGTATTGATGCAGCAGTGGCTAAGGTTCGGGAAAGCGGATTCGATGTAACAAAGGCTACCGAATTAGAAAAAGCAGTGTACGACATAAAGAGTCTTGCAGTAGACAGCCGTGCAAAGAAGATGGCAGACGAAATCGCAAAGGCTTATCCGGATGCGAAAATCAGCGCAGGAACCCTGACCAAGGTAATCCAAGGTGACGAAGCTAATTTTACGGATGCTGAAAAGGCAGAATGGGCGGCTCTCAGCGAAGCTGATTTCGATGCAGATACAAAGGCTGCTATCGAAGCTAAGATAGCAGAATCCCAGACTACCCTTACCAATATAGAGAATAATATTCTTGGTCATATGAATAATTTGAGTTCTACCGACATTGCAGCAGATGCAGCAAACGGAAGTCTCAACGCAATGGGTCTTGGCGCAGACAGAACCGAAATAGCAGCATCCGATGCAGTATTTGTTTTGGATGGTGCAGAGATGACCGAGTCCTCCAATAACTTTACGGTAAACGGTATTACCTTTAATCTTTCCAAGACAACAGCAAGCAAGGAAGATCCAAATACATTTGAATCCGTACAGATTACTGTTGGCAAGGACAGTGATTCCACATACGAGCTTGTAAAAGAAGCATTAACCGAATACAACAAGTTAATCGAAGAAATGAACAAGCTCTATACTGCAGACTCTGCAAGAGGTTACGATCCGTTAACTGACGAACAGAAAGAAGCAATGTCCGAAGAAGAAATCAAGAACTGGGAAGATAAAATTAAGAGTTCCCTGTTACGTCGTGACAATACTCTCGGTTCCCTGCTTTCCGGTATGAGAACCGCACTGGCTTCTTCTTATACCGATGAAGAAACCGGCAAGACATTTTCCTTATCTTCCTTCGGTATTGTAACCGGTAACTATACCGAAAACGGTAAGCTTCATATTTACGGCGACGAGGATGATGCAACTTATGCAACCTATGCAGATCGTTTAAAGAAGGCATTGGAAGAAGATCCTGATCAGGTAATGAATACTTTGACCAGCGTATTCGGAAAATTATATGACACCATGACTGAAAAATGCGCAAAGACAGAAGTCAGCAGCGCATTAACCTTCTATAATGATAAGCAGTATAACTCCTTATTAAAGGATTATGAAGAAGACTTAGACACTATGGAAGAAAGAATTAAGGACTTAGAAGATAAATATTACAAACAGTTTACAGCAATGGAAACAGCATTGAGTAAACTGCAGAGCCAGCAGAATTCTCTGGCATCTTTATTAGGACAGACAGTACAACAATAATTACAGAATAGGTTTTGGAGGTACATAACATGGCTTATACAAATGCTGCAACGCTTTATCAGGGAACAAAGGTTAACACCGCATCTCCTGCAGAACTCACTTTAATGTTATATGAAGGAGCCATTAAGTTCTGTAATATCGGTCTTCTTGGTTTTGAAACTAAGGATTACGAAAAAGTAAACAATAACATTATTAAAGTACAGAACATTATTACAGAGCTTCGTGCCACACTGGATTTTAAATATCCGACAGCAAAGGATTTTGATGTGGTTTATGAGTATATCAGCAATCTGCTGGTACAGGCTAACATTAAGAAAGATCCTGAAATGTTAAATCAGGCACTCGACCAGGTTCGTGAAATGAGAGACCTCTGGAAAGAGATTATGAAGCAGAATCATATGTACGTACGTTAGTCACAAAGTATCCAAAGCGGGCTGCTGCAGAAAACTGCGGCAGCCCTGCCTTGCATACAGGAGAAAGAAAAGAGAGGCGGTTTTTATGGCAGAAACAAAGGGAATTACATACATCAGAATGATGTTAGATATCCTGGGAAAAAAAGAAAATCATTTAGCATCACTCTTGGAATTAACAACCGCGCAGGAGCAGCTTTTAAAAGGGGAAGAGTTTATTGAGGAGGAATTCACAGAGCTTATTGCAAAAAAGCGGGGACACCTTCTTAAAATTGAAGAAGCAGACAACGGATTCCAGGCTATTTATAATAGAGTGGCTGAAGAAATGAAAAATAATAAAGATGAATATAAAGACCAGATTATAGAAATGCAGAGCTTAATTACCAGAGTTACCGATTTGGGAGTAAAGCTTTCTGCACTGGAGGAAAAAAACAAGACAGCCCTGGAAGCAAACTTACAGGGAAAACGTCAGAATATCCGGCAGTTTAAGGTCAGCAAGCAGACCGCAGACAAGTATTATAAAAACATGATTGGAATGCAGACAGGCGCTTCTTACTTTATGGATCAGAAAAAGTAGAAGTTCGGAATGGAGGCCAAGATGAAGAAAAATATAAAAGAAAAACTGATAGTATTTGTATTGCTGTTGGGCTTAGCTGTAATCGGTGCCATGCAGTTTACCGTATCTGCAGGGGCGATTGATTCTGACTCGGTAATTGTGGATTACGTGAATGAAACGGTAACGGTTTTTTCCGATACCGATGAAATAATTTATTTTACAGAAGTATATAACAAGGACGTGTCAAAGTGGGATGAATGTGAAGTAAGAGAGGGAAAAGCTTCCTTTGATATTTCCTGGATTGCATCCAATAAAACCGTGCGGTTATACCTATGCGGTGATGTCAATAAAGAGGTAATTTCTGTAGATATTACCTGGGAAGAAGATTTTAGCGTAGAATTTACCGGAACGCTGCTTACCACAGATATTACCGAGGCAGAAGAGTGGAAGCGGATTTATGCGGATTATGAAAACTTTTCTGAAGATACCGGTTATTTCCTTTTTGCCATAGAAGAAAACGGACGGGATAAGTCTTACTTTGAGTTGGAAAACATTCAGTGGCGTAAGGGAGACGACGGCGTCTGGAGAGACTATGATGAACTGGATTTGCGCGAAATGAACATTCGCGGTATCGGATTGGAATTCCGCGTGGTAGCCGACAATGACGGTCCTGCAAGAGCCAGTTCCACAGCAAAAATTTCTGTTTCCAAGTTATTGTCTGCTCCTGCGATTTTAGTTAATCCGAACACAATGACACTCGGAATTAAAAACGGAATGGAGTTTTCCTTTGACAAAGAAAACTGGATTATGATTCCGGAATATAATAAAAAGTTTGGTTCTGAAGAGTATTTGGTGGAAGAAGATATCCGTGAGGCGGCCATCGAAAAGATTTATACAAATAAACGCCTGACCACTTTAATCATGCAGGAAGTACTGAAAACACAGGCTGATGGCTTTACAATGAATACTCCGATGAATCGGGATAACCTGGAAGATTTTAATGCAAACGGCCAGGTATTTGAACTTACGGAGGAAGGCATTGTACTTTATGTACGTGAAATCGGAACCGATCGTAAGGCGGCATCCAAGATTGCCGAAGTAATTATTCCATATGCACCGGAAAATATGGCAATTGCAGAGGAAGGTGCGTTAGAATTTTCTTATGGAGCTTCCAAGACGAATACCGGCGGCATTGTTGTAAATAATACAACCGAGTTGAAGTATCAGGTGGGTGTCATTACACCGGAAGAATGGGAAAAAATCGGGGATTCCCAGGATGACATCAATCTGGCCAATATGAAGTGGACCAGTATTAAGCCGGGAAAGATGCTGAAGATTTCCAATAAGAAGGTGCCAAAGGACTCTTATCTGGTATATCGTATCGCAGCAGAAGACGGACAGCTTCCATCCACATACCGTATTTACGGTCCGATGGCATATAACGAGCTTACCTATGCAGGCATTGCTCCTGGTAAGAGGGCAGCCGGAGAAACAATAGAAGCAGTAGTAAGTACGAACTTTGAAAAGAAGACAGACGGTACCTATGACGGACTAACCTTCCAGTGGCAACGTTGTGCCAATATTAAGGCAGAAACACCGGAATGGACCGATATTCCGGGGGCAACAAACCCAACCTATGAGTTAACCAATGATGACGCTAGCCAGTATGTAAGAGTTGTTATTACCAACAGGGTAACGGTTGGTGTCACTACCAAGGAAATCGTAATGGAAACCGATCCGGAGGGTCCGGTGGCATATGTAGCACCTAAAGAGGAGAGCAAGCCGGAAGAAAATTAAGGAATAGCGCGGAGTAAAGTATGGCTAGTATCAGTGTTTGTATGATAGTAAAAAATGAAGAAGCAGTCCTTGCCAGATGTTTAGATTCCTTACAGGGAATTGCTGATGAAATCGTTATTGTGGATACCGGGTCCACGGACCGCACCAAGGAAATTGCAGCACTCTACACAAGTAGAATCTATGATTTCACCTGGATTTATGATTTTGCGGCAGCAAGAAATTTTGCCTTTTCAAAAGCAACCTGTGACTACATTTATTCCGCTGATGCCGATGAAGTGTTAGAAGAAAAAGACCGGGAGAAGTTCCTGCAATTGAAGCAGGCTCTTCTTCCGGAAATAGAAATCGTTGAAATGATATATGTCAATCCGGAGGATTGCAACATGGTGTATAATTACACCAGTGAGCCGAGACCAAAGCTTTTTAAGCGTCTCCGTGAATTCCGGTGGATTGATCCGATTCATGAGACGGTGGCACTAAATCCACTGGTGTACAGCAGTGATATTGAAATACAGCATCGTCCGCAGAACCTTCATTCCGGCAGGGATTTTGATGCTTTCCAAAGAGAACTGAATAAGAACGGCCGGTTATCGGAGCGTTTGTACAGCATGTATGCAAAGGAATTATTTATTTCCGGAACAGTTTCCGATTTTGAAGCGGCGGTTCCTTGGTTTAAAAAGCGTTTGGAACAGACGGAGATATCCGCGGATGCCAGAGCGGAAGCTATTTGTGTGCTGGCAAAAGAAATGGCATTACAAAAGAACTATGAGCAGTTGCTCTCCTTTGCATTAACTGAGCTGGCAACGGCAGCAGTATCACCGGCAGAACTTTTATTTTTGCTGGGCGAGTATTATGAAACTGCAGGCTTGGCGGAGGAAGCAGCATTTTGGTATAAAAAAGCAGCCCTGGAGGCAGAATGTTATGTCTGCATTTCCTACGGCGGTGAGGCGGCACTTGGCCGTGCACAGGAGGTAAAAGGAGATGACACCACAAGTAAAAACTTTATTCCAGACCAATGTGGAGCTGCTGGAAATTGTAGATAAGGCAATTGTGTATTTCCGGGAGCAGGATTATCCGAAGGCATTGGAGTTTATGCCGGAGGTTTCAGATAAAATGCGTCATGTAATTGATGGCCTGTTGTCGGAAAATGAGTACTTTGAACTGGTATCCACAGACTCTCTTATGGAAATGCTGGAGGGAATTGTGGAAGCCAGTAAGGCGGAGGACTATGTACTGCTTGCCGATTTGTTGGAATTACAACTGTGTACACTGCTTTGTAATGTGCAGGAACTGATTATGAAGAAAGAGGATTATGCTTTCTTTTTCGAAACTATGTATATGGAACAGTGCGAAGCCATGAGTAAGAAATTGGCAGCGGGTGGAACAAAGCAGCCGGAAAAACTGTTTGAAGCACCTCTGAATCCGGAAGAACTGTTGGAGAAAGGATATCGAGTGGAGGTAACCTCCTGCGGTTTAATGACAGTGGCGGTGGCTACGGACAGAGGTTCGGTATATTTACACTCCAACCATAAGGTGGGACTGGAGGCATTCCTGGTAGCCAGAAGCTTTGCAAGACAGGAGGCAGAAACTTATCTCGTGAAGGGCTTTGGCATGGGATACCATGTGGCAGAACTTGCAAAGCAGAAGCCGGATGCAAAAATTGCGGTTTATGAAAGTGACGGTCAGATACTTAAGCTTGCCTGTGCATTTTCTCCGTTGAAAAAACTTTTGGAGAATGATAATATTTCTATTTGTTATGATGAAGACGGTGCTGCGTGGCACAACAGAGTAGAAAATTTGGCAGATACAGAAGCGGTTTGTCTGCATATGCCATCCGTTCAGGCAGGAAGTGCCATGTTCTCGTTAAGAAGATGAATCGTTTTCCCCTTCTGTTCCGGATTTTCCGGTTCAGAAGGGCTTTTTTATTGTTTGAAACGAAAAAATTGTGAAAAATACTTAAATTTTCAACGGAATCTATTGATTTTCCAAAGAACTTCCCAGTATAATACATTATGCGAAAGAATATAATTCGGCGCAAAACCGAAAATACTATAGAAAGAAACAAGTTGGAGGAAAAAATGGGTGACGACAATCGTAATTTTATGAATAATCAAAACGGTCAGAATAATTCCGGCGGTAATAACGGAAATAAAAAAGATGATAAGAAAAACACGAATCGTGTATCTTTGCTGATTTCCATGGCGACAGCCTTAATCATGATTATTGGTTTTATGTGGGTCATGAATGATATGGAAAGCAAGTCCACGGAAGAAATTACCTACAATGAGTTTATCCAGTACCTGGAAGAAGACAAAATTGAACGGGTCGAGGTAAATGCAGACAGCGGTATGCTGGTGATTTATCCGAAGAATCAGCCGTATGAAAATAGTGGCATGTTTGGTATGACATTTACCTATTATACCGGTTTGCTGGAAGACGGAAATCTTTTGCAACAGCGTCTGGCGGATGCAGGTGTACAGTATATCCGTATTGTGGAGGATACTTCCTCCGTTATTTTAAGCCTTTTGATAAACATCGGCTTCCCGTTGCTTATGTTTATTTTACTGTCCTTTTCCTTATCCCGTATGATGGGCAAGGCCGGCGGCATGATGGGCGTAGGAAAGAGTACCGCCAAGGTTTATGTGGAAAAAGAAACCGGTGTTACTTTCAAGGATGTGGCAGGTCAGGAAGAAGCAAAAGATTCCATCCGCGAACTGGTAGACTTCCTGCACAATCCGCAAAAGTATGCGGAAATCGGTGCGAAACTGCCAAAAGGTGCTCTGCTTGTGGGCCCTCCGGGTACCGGTAAAACCCTGCTTGCGAAGGCTGTTGCCGGTGAAGCAAAGGTTCCGTTCTTCTCCTTGTCCGGTTCTGACTTTGTGGAAATGTACGTGGGTGTAGGTGCTTCCCGTGTCCGCGACTTGTTTAAGCAGGCCCAGGCTATGGCACCATGTATTATTTTCATCGATGAAATTGATGCCATCGGTAAGAGCAGAGATTCCCGCTATGGCGGTAATGATGAACGTGAGCAGACCTTAAACCAGCTGCTGGCGGAAATGGATGGTTTCGATACCTCCAAGGGTATCGTTATTTTGGCGGCAACCAACCGTCCGGAAGTTTTAGATAAAGCCCTGCTTCGTCCGGGACGTTTTGACCGCCGTGTGATTGTGGATAAGCCTGATTTAAAGGGTCGTTTGGAAGTATTAAAGGTTCATGCAAAGAACGTGCTGTTACATGATTCCGTAGATTTAGAGGCAATTGCTCTGGCGACCTCCGGTGCAGTGGGCTCCGATCTTGCCAATATGATTAATGAAGCTGCTATTCTGGCAGTAAAATGCGGCAGAAAGTATGTAACCCAGGAAGATTTATTTGAATCTGTGGAAGTGGTTATTGCGGGTAAGGAAAAGAAGGACCGCATTTTAAGTAAGGAAGAAAAACGCGTGGTTGCTTATCATGAAGTTGGCCACGCCATGATTAGTATGTTAAAGAAGGAATCCTCCGAGCCGGTGCAAAAAATCACCATTGTACCACGTACCATGGGGTCCTTGGGCTATGTGTTACAGGCTCCGGAAGAAGAAAAGTATCTCATGACCAAAGATGAGATGATTACAAGAATCGTTACGTTCTGTGCCGGACGTGCATCCGAAGAAATTTTCTTCGGTCAGATTACCACCGGTGCAGCCAATGATATTGAGCAGGCAACCCGTATTGCCAGAGCCATGATTACCCGTTACGGTATGTCCGATACCTTCGGTATGGTGGGCTTGGAAACCGTAGAAAACCAGTATCTGGACGGAAGAGTGGTAATGCAGTGCGGTGATGAGACTGCGGCAGAGGTAGACAGAGAACTCCGTGCTTTGATGAAGGACTGCTACAAGCAGGCAAAAGAACTGCTTCTTGAAAATCAGCATGTATTAAAGGAAATTGCAGAGTTCCTGTGTGAAAAGGAAAGCATCACCGGCAAGGAGTTTGTGGAAATTTATAACCGTGTAACCGGTAAAGATGTGAAGACAGAAGAAGTTGCGGATGGTGAAACAGCGGAAACAGCGGAAACTGAAACGGCAACAGAAACAGCGGCAAAGCCGAAAATTGATGTTCTGATTGATGAGCAGATTATCATCGCCGGAGAAACTTCAAACGAGGAAAACAATGTTTAATATTGAAGAAGAATTGCGTAAACTCCCGGATAAACCGGGAGTTTATCTCATGCATGACAAAAATGATACAATTATATATGTCGGCAAAGCAGTGGTGTTAAAGAACCGGGTACGACAGTATTTTCAGAGCAGCCGTGGTAAGTCACCAAAGATTCAGCGTATGGTGGAGCAGATTGCCTGGTTTGAGTACATTGTGGTGGACTCCGAAATGGAGGCACTGATTTTAGAGTGCAATCTGATTAAGGAGCATCAGCCAAAATACAACACCATGTTGAAGGATGACAAGCATTATCCCTATATCCGCTTAACGGCAAATGAGGATTATCCGCGTATTATGCTGGCCAGAGAGAGAAAAAAAGACAAAGCAAAGTACTTTGGACCTTACACCAGCGGTCAGGCGGTGCATGATTCCATTGATCTGTTAAAGAAAACATATTTTGTACGCAGTTGTAATAAGGTGTTACCAAGAGATATGGGAAAAGAGCGGCCTTGCCTGTATTACCATATGGGCCAGTGCAAGGCTCCCTGCCAAGGTTATATTTCCAAAGAAGAATATAAGGAAAATATTGGTCAGGTAGAGGAGTTCTTAAACGGTAATTATGCCCTGATTACCAAGCGCTTGGAGCAGCAGATGATGAAATTCTCCGAAGAAATGGAGTTTGAAAAAGCAGCGGAATACCGTGATTTGCTGCTTAGCGTCAAGCGTTTGGCTGAAAAGCAAAAGGCAGATGACGATATGAATGTGGAGCGTGATATTATTGCATTTGCTACAGCCGGCGATGAGGCGGTAGCTCAGGTTTTCTTTGTCCGTGGCGGTAAAATGGTAGGCCGGGAACACTTCTATCTTACAGGTGTAGAAAACGAAGACAGAAGTACGGTTATGGCTAATTTTATCAAACAGTTTTATTCCGGAACACCGCATATTCCTAAAGAACTACTGCTGTCGAATGAAACGGATGACCAGGAGCTTCTGGAAAACTGGCTGACAGCGCGACGTGGCAGAAAAGTCCGTATTGTCATTCCGAAAAAAGGCTCTAAGGAGCGTTTGGTGGAATTGGCAGAAAAGAATGCTTCCTTTGTTTTGCAAAAGGACTCGGAACGCATTGCCGAGCAGGAAAAAAAGACCAAGGGTGCCTTAAAAGAAATTGCCGGTTGGTTGGATATGGATAATTTGAACCGTATTGAGGCATTTGATATTTCCAATACCAGCGGTTTTGAAAACGTTGCTTCCATGGTGGTGTTTGAAGGCGGCAAACCAAAGAAAGCGGATTACCGCAAATTCAAAACCAGAACCATTGATGGTCCGGATGATTATGCCAGCATGAAGGAAGTATTAACCAGACGTTTTGAACATGCCAAGAGGGAACTGGAAGAATTAAAGGAAAACTATGAGGAAACTTCCGGTGAAGATATCAAAGACATGGGAAGCTTCACCAGACTTCCGGATTTAATTTTAATGGATGGTGGCAGAGGTCAGGTAAATATTGCCTTGGAGGTACTTGCCGAGCAACGGTTATCCATTCCAGTTTGCGGTATGGTGAAAGATGATAATCATAGAACCAGAGGTTTGTACTATAATAATATAGAAATACCGATTGATACCAGGAGCGAAGGTTTCCATCTGATTACGCGAATTCAGGATGAGACCCACCGTTTCGCCATTGAGTATCACCGTTCTCTCAGAGGAAAGGCCCAGACCCATTCCATTCTGGATGATATTCCGGGAGTGGGTGGTGCCCGCAGAAGAACGCTCATGAAGCATTATGGTTCTTTGGAAGCCCTGAAACAGGCGGAAGTGGAAGAACTGGCAAAACTTCCGAGCATGAATGTCCGCGCAGCCCAGGCAGTGTATGATTTTTTTCATCATTGAAGTTGCGGAACTCTTGTGTTAGAATAAAAATAATAATGTCATACTTAATAAAGGAGAAATTACATGTATACCGTAGAATTAACAAAGCTGGTAGAGAAAATGAAGCTTGTCAACCTGACACCGGAAATCGATATTTCCCCGATTCTGCTCAGTCAGCCGGAGGTTAACCGTCCTGCCTTGCAGCTGGCCGGATTTTTCGATTACTTCAATTATGACCGTGTGCAGATTATCGGTAATGTGGAATATGCTTACATGGAAAAGATGGAAGCAGATCACGGCAGCGGTATTATGAGAAAGCTGATGAGCCATAAAATTCCTTGTATTGTATTCTGCCGTAATCTTCCGGTTCGTGAAGAGTTACTCAAACTTGCAGTAGAATGCAGTGTACCGATTTTCCAGACAGGAAAGTCCACCTCCGATTTTATGGGTGAAGTTATCCGTTGGTTAAAGGTGGAGCTTGCTCCGCGTATTTCCATTCACGGCGTATTGGTTGACGTATACGGCGAAGGTATTTTAATTACCGGTGAAAGCGGTATCGGTAAGAGTGAAGCTGCGTTAGAATTAATTAAGAGAGGTCACCGTCTCGTATCCGATGACGTGGTAGAAATCAAGAAGGTTTCTGATGATACCCTCATCGGTTCCGCTCCTGACATTACCAGACATTTTATTGAGCTTCGCGGCATAGGTATAGTAGATGTTAAGGCTTTGTTTGGTGTAGAAAGCGTAAAGAACACCCAGTCCATCGACCTGGTAATCCGTCTGGAAGAGTGGGACAGAAACAAAGAATACGACCGTATGGGTCTTCAGGACCAGTACACCGAGTTCCTTGGTAATAAAGTGGTTTGTCACGACCTTCCGATTCGTCCGGGCCGTAACCTTGCCATCATTTGTGAGTCTGCAGCGGTTAATTACCGTCAGAAGAAGATGGGTTACAATGCGGCACAGGAATTATATAACCGTGTAACAAGCAACCTGATGAAAAAATAATTAGCATACTTAGAGGGAGTAAAGAAAAATGGGAAATTACGTATTTGGTATTGATGTAGGCGGAACCACAGTAAAATGCGGTTTGTTCACTGCAGAAGGTACCGTAGTAGATAAATGGGAAATCAGAACTAATAAAGAAAATGGCGGTGCCTCCATTTTAGGAGATATCGCTGATGCTATTAATGCTAAGCTTGTTGAAAAGAAAATTGATAAGGCAAATGTTCTTGGTGTAGGTATTGGTGTTCCGGGTCCGGTAAAGGGTGACGGTACGGTGCTTAAGTGTGTAAACCTCGGCTGGGGCGTTTTCAATGTAAATGAAGAAATGAGCAAGCTGGTTGGTCTCCCTGTGGCAGCAGGTAATGATGCCAACGTAGCAGCCCTCGGCGAAATGTGGAAGGGTGGCGGTCAGGGCTATCAGGATGTAGTTATGATTACTCTTGGTACCGGCGTAGGCGGCGGTATCATTTTAGACGGTAAAATCTGGGCAGGCAGCAACGGTGCCGGCGGTGAGCTTGGTCACATGATTGTCAATCCGGAAGAAACCGATGTTTGCGGCTGCGGCGGTCACGGTCACTTAGAGCAGTATGCTTCCGCAACCGGTATTGTACGTATGGCAAAGAAGGAGCTGGCAGCAAGTGATGCCCCGACTACTCTTAGAAAATATGAAACCTTATATGCGAAGAATATATTTGATGAAGCGAAGGCCGGCGATGCTGTTGCAGCGGCTCTGGTAGATAAGCTTTGCGCTATTTTGGCAGGTGCTCTTACCCATGTGGCAGCAACTGTAGACCCACAGGTATTTGTTATCGGCGGCGGTGTGTCCAAGGCGGGAGAAATTCTTACCGAGGGCTTAAAGAAGCACTATAATCAGAATTTACTTTCTGCACTGTACAACAAAGAATTCTGTCTGGCAACATTGGGGAATGATGCGGGAATTTACGGCAGTGCAAAGATGATTTTAGACCAGGTAGCTGCAAAATAGGGGTGTTTTTGGGTTACTTTGTTGACAAGGAGAATTATTATGGGGAATACAACAAATAAAGAAATAATGCTTCGGAGACTTCAGGAAATTTTAGGGGCAGACCATGTATTTCCTGAAGAACCGATGAAAAAACATATCACATTCCGTGTGGGTGGACCTGCAGAATGGTTTGTTCAGGTGGATACCGTGGAACAGCTTGGGCAGGTAATTGCCCTTTGCAAGGAGCAGGAGGAACCATATTATATCATCGGAAACGGCAGTGATTTACTGGTGTCCGACGCCGGTGTCCGTGGGGTTATCATCCATCTCTCCGGAGAATTTTTAGAAATCAGTGCCAAGGAAACCGTAAATTTAGGCGTCTGCGATGTGTGTGCGGGAGCCGGGGTTATGCTGGCTGCGTTATCACTCCGTGCAGGCAAAAAGGGCTTTACCGGTTTGGAATTTGCAAACGGAATCCCGGGTACTGTCGGCGGTGCTGTACTTATGAATGCCGGAGCATACGGCGGTGAAATTAAAGATACCATTGTGGCAGCAGATGTCATGACAAAAGACGGGGAAATCCGCCACCTGGAAAAAGAAGAGTTAAAGCTTTCCTACCGTCACAGCGTCATGATGGAGAGCGGAGATATTGTTTTGCGGGCATATTTTAAACTTACCGTGCGCCCAAAACTCCAGATTTTTGCGGTTATGGAGTCTTACAAAAAAGCCAGACAGGAGAAGCAGCCGCTAGAATATCCGAGTGCGGGAAGTACGTTTAAGCGTCCGGAAGGATATTTTGCAGGAAAGCTGATTCAGGATTCCGGTCTTTCCGGCTGCAAGATAGGCGGAGCTATGGTAAGTACAAAGCATGCCGGATTTGTAATTAATGCGGACAATGCTACGGCAACGGATGTTTACAAATTAATTCAACATATACAAGCAACAGTAAAAGAAAAATTCCAGGTAGAACTGGAGCCGGAGGTACGGTTTCTTGGAGAATTCTAAGAAGTACATAACGGTATTTTATGACAGATACTACGGAGGCGGCATATGCGCTTTGTAATTGTAACCGGTATGTCCGGAGCAGGAAAATCATCAACTTTAAAAATGCTGGAGGATGCAGGCTATTTTTGCGTGGATAACCTTCCGGTTCCTTTGATTTCTAAATTTGCCCAGCTGTTATTTAATGATCATGCAGAATACGACAAAATTGCCATCGGAGTAGATATCCGCAGCGGGCAGGGATTAGCGGAGCTGGAGCCGTTCTTAAACAGCATGAAAGAAAATCATCATCCGTATGAAATTCTTTATCTGGACTGTTCCGATGAAGTGTTGGTAAAGCGTTATAAAGAAACCCGCCGTGCCCATCCGCTTGCGGGAACGGGCCGTGTGGAAAGCGGTATTTCTCAGGAGAGAGAAAAAACTGCGTTCTTAAAGCAGAAGGCGGATTATATTCTGGATACCAGCCAGCTGTTGGTACGGGAATTAAAGGCTCAGATTGATAAAATCTTTGTAGAAAACGAAGGCTTCCGTAATTTTATGATTACAGTGCTTTCCTTCGGATTCAAATACGGAATCCCGTCGGATGCGGATTTGGTTTTTGATGTGCGTTTTTTGGCAAATCCGTACTATGTGCCGGAATTGAAATACAAAACCGGCAATGAAAAGGAAGTACAGGACTTTGTCATGCAGACAGAGGCTGCGGGACAGTTTTTGGATAAATTAGAAGATATGTTGACCTTTCTGATTCCAAATTACATTAATGAAGGAAAAAACCAGTTGGTTATCGGTATTGGCTGTACCGGTGGCAAACACCGGTCGGTAACCCTTGCCAATGCAATACATAAACGGCTTTGTAATTTGGAATACGCAGTCAAGGTGGAACATCGTGATATCGGAAAGGATACTGCAAATGTCGTTCTCAGGAGAAGTGAAGAAGGAACTGTGTGAGCAGATTTCCCCTGCCAGACACTGCAAATTGGCAGAAATTTCGGCAATAATTGCGTTTTGCGGTAAATTAGTAGTTGACAAAGACCAGACTCTTATCTTAAAATTGCAAACGGAAAGCACCATTCTGACCAAAAAGATTTTCTTATTGCTAAAGCAGGTATTCCGGGTAAGTGCAGAACTTACCACCCGGGCAATCTCGGCGAAAAAGAATTTATATGAGCTTACGTTGTCCGCGGAAGAAACCGGTCTGGTACTTGCAGCCTGCAAGCTATCAGCGGCAGAAGAAGAAAAAAACGGTTATCCGCTTAAGGTGGAGTCAACCATCGTTACAAAGAGTTGTTGCAGAAGAAGTTTTATTCGGGGAGCATTTCTGGCAGCCGGTTCCTTATCTAACCCAAATAAGGCGTACCATTTTGAAATTGTAGTGGGTCAGGAAAAAAATGGTGAATTACTATGTGAAGTAATGCGTTCGTTTGATATTGATGCGAAAATGATTGCAAGAAAGTACCATCATGTGGTATATGTAAAAGAAGGGGCTCAAATCGTTGACCTGCTCAATGTGATGGAAGCCCATGTTGCATTAATGGAATTTGAAAATGTACGTATTCTTAAAGATATGCGGAATACAATTAATCGTAAGGTAAATTGTGAGGCTGCAAATATCAACAAGACAGTAAAAGCGGCATCAAGGCAGGTAGAAGATATTCTCTACATCAGGGATAAGGTCGGACTTGCCACATTGGCAGAGGGATTAGAGGAAATTGCTTTGCTACGGATTGAGTATCCGGAGGCTTCCTTAAAGGAGCTTGGAGAGATGCTTAGTCCACCGGTAGGAAAGTCCGGAGTCAATCACAGGTTGAAAAAACTGTGTGAAATTGCCGAAGGATTAAGAACAAGTTCTATTTAGAAGTGGTAGCAGCTAGCTGCCTGTAGGAGGATTAAAATGGTAACAAAGGAACTGGTAATGAAGGATTTTACTCGTATGGATGCAAGCCCTGCGGCAATGTTAGTGCAGCTGGCGAGTAAATTTGATAGTAGCGTATATGTGGATCAGGCTGAAAAGCGCACCAATGCTAAGAGCATTATGGGTGTAATGATTCTGAATTTCGCCGCCGGAACTAAAGCAACTGTTACAGTAGATGGCCCGGATGAGGCGGCTGCTCTTGCTGAGTTGGAACAGTTTTTAGAAGCATAACAAGAGAATGAGACCTTCCGGTGCTGTTAAAATGCATCGGAAGGTTTTTCAGATTTGAAAGCACTTTCAATTTTGAAAAAGATACTTTGAATACTAGAATAGAAGGAGTCTGCGTATGAATTTCACACACTTACATGTGCATACAGAATACAGTTTGCTGGATGGCTCTGCCAAAATCAATGAAATTGTGGCAAGAGCAAGAGAACTCGGTATGGATAGTCTGGCAATTACCGACCATGGTGTCATGTATGGCGTGATTGATTTCTATCGTGCCTGCAAGAGAGAGGGCATCCGCCCGGTTCTCGGCTGTGAGGTTTATGTGGCTCCGGGCTCCCGTTTTCATAAAGAAGGCGGCGTAACCGATGAACGTTACTATCATTTGGTTTTGCTTGCCGAAAATGATATTGGATATTCCAACCTGATGAAAATCGTTTCCAAAGGTTTTACGGAAGGTTATTATTATAAACCTCGTGTGGACTATGAAGTGTTACAGCAGTACCACGAGGGAATTATCGCCTTGTCTGCCTGTTTGGCCGGCGAGGTTGCCATGAATTTAAAGCGTGGCTTTTACGAAGAAGGTAAAGCTGCGGCCCTGCGCCTTCAGGAAATTTTCGGTAAGGGAAATTTCTTTTTGGAATTGCAGGACCACGGTATTCCGGAACAGCAGACCGTTAATGCTTCCCTGCTGCGTATGCATCAGGAAACCGGCATCGACTTGGTTGCCACCAACGACGTGCATTATATTTATGATACCGACGTGGAAGCACATGATATCCTGCTTTGTATCCAAACCCAGAAAAAGGTGCAGGATGAAGACCGTATGCGCTATGACGGCGGCCAGTATTATTTAAAGTCTGTCGAAGAGATGGAGCAGTTGTTTCCGTATGCAAAGGAAGCACTGGAAAATACCCACAAGATTGCGGAACGTTGTAATGTTACCATTGAGTTTGGTAATTACAAACTGCCGCACTATGATGTGCCGGAAGGCTTTGATGCCTGGACCTATCTGCAGCATTTGTGCGCGGAAGGTATGAAGCGCCGTTATCCGGTAGTAACCGAAGAGTTACAGGCCCGCTTAGACTATGAGCTGGGTGTTATTCATAAAATGGGATTTGACGATTACTATTTAATCGTCTGGGATTTCATTAAATATGCAAAAGACCACGACATCCCGGTAGGCCCGGGCCGAGGCAGCGGTGCAGCAAGTATTGCAGCCTATTCCCTCGGTATTACCGATATTGACCCAATCCGCTATCAGCTCCTGTTTGAGCGTTTCTTAAATCCGGAGCGAGTTTCCATGCCCGACTTCGATATTGACTTCTGCTTCGAACGTCGTCAGGAAGTTATTGATTATGTAGTAGAAAAGTACGGACATGACCGGGTGGTGCAGATTGTTACTTTCGGTACCATGGCTGCCCGTGGTGTTATCCGCGATGTTGGACGTGCCTTGGATTATCCGTATGCCCTTTGTGACCAGGTAGCAAAGCTGGTTCCGATGGAACTGGGCATTACCATAGAAAAAGCGTTGAAAAGCAGTCCGGAATTCCGCGGACTTTATGAAAGCGATGAAAAGATAAAATATTTGATTGATATGGCAAAGCGTTTGGAAGGATTGCCTCGAAATACTTCCATGCATGCCGCGGGCGTAGTTATTGCCAATGCGCCGGCGGATGTATATGTACCGCTATCCAGAGGTTCCAACGACGCCATTACCACCCAGTTTACCATGACTACTTTGGAAGAACTGGGACTTTTAAAAATGGATTTCTTAGGTCTTCGTACCTTAACCGTAATTAAGGATGCGGAGAACCTGATTAATAAAAACCGTCCTGCGGGCGAAAAACTGGATATGAACAACATCGACTATGACGACCCGAACATCTATGAGATGATTGGCAGCGGCAAGTGTGACGGTGTGTTCCAGTTGGAAAGTACCGGTATGAAAAACTTCATGAAGGAGTTAAAGCCGGAAAATTTGGAAGACGTTATTGCGGGAATTTCCCTGTATCGTCCGGGTCCGATGGACTTTATTCCAAAGTACATTAAGGGTAAGCAGAATCCGGAAAGCATTGTATATGATTGTCCGGAACTGATTCCGATTTTAAAAACAACCCACGGCTGTATTGTTTACCAGGAACAGGTTATGCAGATTGTTCGTGAATTGGCAGGCTACAGCTACGGACGAAGCGATTTGGTGCGTCGTGCCATGTCCAAGAAAAAGGCAGACGTTATGGCCAGGGAGCGCAAAAACTTTGTTTACGGTAACGAAGAAGAGGGCGTTAAGGGCTGTATCGCCAATGGCATTTCCGAAGAAACCGGTAATAAGATTTTTGACGAAATGACTGATTTTGCAAAGTATGCCTTCAACAAGGCCCATGCGGCCTGCTATGCGGTGGTTTCCTACCGTACTGCATGGTTGAAATATTATTATCCGGTGGAATTCATGGCGGCTCTCATGACTTCCGTTGTGGATAACCCGGGCAAAGTAACCGAATATATTTATTCCTGCCGTCAGATGGGCATTGAAATCCTGCCCCCGGATGTGAATGAGGGCGAAATGGGATTCTCCGTTTCCGAAAACAACATCCGCTACGGACTTTCTGCCATTAAGGGCGTAGGTAAGCCGGTGATTGAAGCGCTTGTTACAGAACGGGAACAGAACGGTAAGTTCACAGGACTTAAAGATTTTGTAGACCGTCTTTCCGGTAAGGAAGTGAATAAGCGTACCGTAGAAAGTTTTATAAAGGCCGGTGCGTTTGATGCCTCCTTCGGTACAAGAAAACAGCTGATGCAGGTATATGCGGGTGTTATAGACGATGTGGCCCAACAGAAAAAGAGGGATACAGAAGGTCAAATTAGAATGTTTGACTTTGGAGGCGAGGAGAATAAGCAGGAATTTGAAATCCGCCTGCCAAACGTAGGCGAGTATTCCAAGGAAGAGCTGCTTGATTTTGAGAAAGAAGTTCTAGGCGTATACCTTAGCGGTCATCCGTTAGAGGAATATATGTCCCTTCTTCAAAAGAATACTACGGCAGATACCTTGGCTTTCCAGTTGGACGAAGAAACCGGTGAGGTAAAGGCCCGGGACGGTGACACCGTAACCCTTGGTGGTATGATTTCCGGTATTACAAGAAAAACCACAAAGAACAATACAACCATGGCATTTTTAACGCTGGAGGATTTACTTGGCACGGTAGAAATTATTGTGTTCCCAAGAGACTACGAAAAGTATCGCAGCGCCATTACAGAGGATGCCAAGGTGCTTGTCCGTGGACGGGTTTCCGCAGAAGAAGACAAAGCAGCCAAGCTAATCTGCACCGAAATTATTTCCATGGATGATTTGCCGAGAGAACTGTGGATACGTTTCAAAAACAAAGACGCTTTCTTTGCTGCAGAGGAAAAGCTCTATGAAATCTTATCCGGCAGCGACGGTAAGCAGGAGGTTGTTATTTATCTGGAAGAAGAGCGGGCGGTAAAGCGTCTGCCAAAGAACCGGTGCGTGGCACTCTCTGCAGATTTACTGGAAATACTTAAAAAAGCCTACGGCGAGGAACAAATCAAGATAGTTGATAAAAAAAGATAGTATTTCAGGTAAAAATATAGTAGTTTTTACTCTTGAAAATTAACTAATAATAGATTAGAATAAGGTAAATGAGTTTGTTTATGATTTAACAAATAGTTAGAGAAGTCTTAACATGGAGGATAATGATATGGCAAAGGCAGTAAAACATAAAAAAGTTGAAACAATCGGTGTATTAACCAGTGGTGGTGACGCACCTGGTATGAACGCTGCAATCCGTGCAGTGGTACGTACTGCTTTGGCAAACGGTTTAAAGGTAAAGGGTATCCGCAGAGGTTATTCCGGTTTACTGGATGAGGACATTTTTGATATGGATGCTACCAGTGTATCTGATATTATCCAGAGAGGCGGTACAAGTTTATTTACCGCACGTTGTCCTGAGTTTATGACAAAGGAAGGCCAGGATAAGGGCGCATATATTTGTAAAAAGCACAAAATCGACAGCATCATTGTTATCGGTGGTGACGGTTCCTTCCAGGGTGCCAGAAAGCTTTATGAGCGTGGCATTAATACTATCGGTGTTCCGGGTACTATCGACCTTGATATTGCATGTACCGAATATACCATCGGTTTCGATACTGCAGTAAACACTGCTATGGAGGCAATTGATAAGGTTCGTGATACATCCACATCCCATGAGCGTTGCAGTATCATCGAAGTTATGGGCCGTCATGCTGGTTATATTGCTCTTTGGTGCGGTATTGCCAACGGTGCAGAAAATATTCTTCTTCCGGAATTATATGACAATGATGAAGAAGCAATTATCCAGAATATTATCGAAAGAAAGAAAGTGGGTAAAAAGCATCATATCATTATCAACGCAGAAGGTGTTGGTGCATCTGAAGCAATGGCTAAGAGAATTGAAGCGGCAACCGGCGTAGAAACAAGAGCTACTATTATCGGTCATATTCAGAGAGGCGGTAGCCCAACAGCAAAGGACCGTGTTTATGCGTCCGCTATGGGTGCTAAGGCAGTAGAACTTCTTTGCGCAGGTAAGGCAAACCGTGTAGTTGCTTATAAGCACGGCGAATTCATTGATTACGATATTGAGGAAGCTTTAAACATGAAGAAGATGCCGGATGAATTCCTTGTAAACATGGCTAAGAAGCTTTCCAGATAAGCCCCTGTTTTAGAAAGTTGGCTATATGAACAGTAGAAAATTAAAAAGGTTTTTATCCTATTACAAACCATATCTGCGGTTATTTGCCGCGGATATGGTTTGTGCTTTAGGTGCGGCTGCAATCTCCTTAATCTATCCGCTGATTGTACGCTATATTACAAATGATATTTTACCGAATTATGAAATATCCGAGGCAGTAGGTATTATTGCAAAGCTTGCTCTGGTTATGATAGGGCTTGCTTTGCTGGAATTGTTCTGCAATTATTTCATTTCCTATCAGGGACACATTATGGGTGCAAAGATGGAATTCGATATGCGAAACGACATCTTCAACCATTTCCAGAAGCTTTCCTTTAGTTTTTATGATAACCAGAAAACAGGACAGCTCATGTCCCGTATTACCAATGACTTATTCGAGGTAACAGAACTTTCCCACCATGGACCGGAAGATATTGTAATTTCCATTATCAAGTTTGTTGGTGCCTTTATTATCTTAATCCGCATCAATGTGCCGCTGACTTTGCTTTTGTTTTTATTCCTGCCGGTCATGTTTATTTTTGCTTGGAAGATGAAGAGCAGAATGAATGCAGCGTTCAAGGCAAACCGTGCCCGTATTGCGGATATTAACGCCCAGATTGAAGATAACCTTTCCGGTATCCGTGTGGTAAAATCCTTTGCCAACGAAGATATCGAAGTGGATAAATTCAAAGAAGGCAACGGCCGTTTTGTTGCCAGCAAAAAACTGGCGTATAAAGAAATGGCAACCTTCCATTCCGGTCTTGGTTTGTTTACTAATTTGTTAAACGTGGGCGTTATTGTAGGCGGTGGTCTGATGATTGCCTGGGATTTTATTAAGCTCAGTGACCTGCTGACCTTCCTTTTATATGTAAACAATGTGGTGGAGCCGGTGAGAAAGCTCATCAATTTCACCGAGCAGTTCCAAAACGGCGCTACCGGTTTTGAACGTTTCATGGAAATTATGGACACCGAGCCGGACATTCAGGATGCCAAGGATGCAGTGGAACTTAAAAACGTGAAGGGTGACATTACCTTTGAAAACGTGGCATTCCGTTATGAAGGAACCCTGGGCGATGTGTTTAAGAACATTTCCCTGGATGTTGAGGCCGGTGACTATATGGCGCTGGTAGGTTCCTCCGGTGTTGGCAAAACCACACTGTGCAGTCTGATTCCGCGTTTCTATGATGTAACAGAGGGAACAATCAAAATTGACGGTCAGGATATCCGTAACGTCACCATGAAGTCTCTTCGTAACAGCATTGGTATTGTGCAGCAGGATGTGTACCTGTTTGCGGGTTCCGTTGCCGATAACATCCGTTACGGCAAGCCGGGCGCTACCATGGAAGAAATTGTGGAGGCGGCCAAGAACGCCAATGCCCATGAATTTATTATGGAGTTGCCGGACGGTTACGACACCTACATCGGTCAACGTGGTATTAAGCTTTCCGGCGGTCAGAAGCAAAGACTCAGCATTGCCAGGGTATTCTTAAAGAATCCTCCAATCCTCATCTTTGACGAGGCAACTTCCGCACTTGATAACGAGAGCGAAAAGGTTGTGCAGGATTCCTTGGAAAAGCTTTCCAAGAACCGTACTACCTTCGTTATTGCCCATCGTCTTTCCACCATCAAGAATGCAAAGAATATTCTTGTGCTTGGTGAAGACGGCATTAAGGAGCGGGGTACCCATGAGGAACTGCTTGCAAAGAACGGAGTTTATGCAGGATTATATACGATGACATATACAAGATAATATTTTACATTTTTACGGGAGCTGCAGGTTGCGGCTCCCGTTTTTGTGGAAATTTGAAGGAGTATACCGACGGAGTATAGTATTTTTGGGGGATGTGTGGTAGGATGGGAATATAGTTTTGACGTTGTTGGGGATTAGCAGGCAAATTCCCAACTGGGTATGATACTTTTAAAATCTAGTCAGGCATGAAATTTGGTTCTTGTCCGACTAATAATGGAAATACTTCATCTAGTCGGGCGTGTAAAATGCCTCTTGCCCGACTAATAATAAAACATTTACCTTCAGTCGGGTGAACAAAAGAACGTATGTCCCCACTAAATACTCAACTATTTGTGTTGGTAGGAATAACGAAGCTGCTAATATCCTACTAAAATAAAGAAAATCAAAATTGGTCGGACAAAGGGAAGAATGTATGACCGACTAGAAAAAGTAAAATCGTAATTAGTCGGGTAAACCGAAAAAATAACAGCCTATTAACTTCCGACTTGTGGATGTAAAGGAGAGATTCGATGCAAATCAAAGAAATGTACGTGGAAGACATCGATTTGGTGCTTCCTCTATACATAGAGTATTATAACAAATATGAAGATGGCTGCTGGACAGAAGAAACAGCAAAAAAGAGAATAAAACAAGTATTAACCATTGATGATTCTTTTTCACTTATTATGAGAGACAATGATGACCATGTGTGTGGTTTTGCTATGGGATATTTCAAGCAATACGATGATATCGTAGGTTACACATTAGAAGAAATTGTGATTGCGTATCAATATCAAAACAAAGGCTTAGGAAGTATGCTTCTTGCAGCATTGGAATCAAAAGTCAAGGAAGCGGGAGCATCCTGTATGGAATTACAGGCTGTAAAAGATGAAATGCATGAAAAATTTTATGGTAAAGCGGGCTTTGCTAATGCAGGGAACTTTGTATTGAAAGTAAAGTGGTTTGATTGATATTAAGGAGAAAACATATGCGTAACAGAAGTATGGCCATGGTACTCCGTGGCAGAAAAATTTTAATGATAGAGACGTTTCGGTTTAACCGCACCATTTTTGAACTTCCAGGAGGTGGCATTGAAGCAGGAGAAACACCGGAAGAGGCGGCAGTACGGGAATTAAAGGAAGAGTGCGGTTTAGTGGGTACGGTAATTCGTCCGTTAAATACGCTGCACTGTAAAAACGGAAGCACAGAATATGTTTTCTTGTTGGACGTTCCGGAAAATCAGGAAGCTATTGTGGGAAGTGACCCGGAGGTGCCGGAAGGCGGCGTGCAGGCAATCAAAAATGTGTGCTGGAAGGAACTGCACGAACTTAGCGAAAAAGACCGGGCGTTTTTGTGGGCTTATGGATTGATGGATGTGGAAGGCTTTTTTGAAGAGGTACTTAGCTGGGGTGACGAAGTCAGTTACCCGGGCAGGTAAGAGGGAGAATAGTATGGCAAACTTAATCGTAATCTGCGGCCCTCAGGCCGTAGGCAAAATGACCGTGGCAGAGAGTCTTCGGGACAAGCTGAAATATAATTTCATGATGAATCACGACAGCATTGAGATTTCAGACCGGATTTTTGGTTTTGGAACCCCGGCGCAAAAGGAGTTCAATGCATATTTTAGAAAAACCGCCTTTGAACTGGCAGTGAAGCACAACGTAGATTTATTGTTCACCTATGTGTGCGCCTTTGAAATGCCGCAGGAAAAAGAGTACTTAGACAGTCTGGCAAAGATGTTTGAAGAAGCAGGCGGCAGCTTTTACTTTGTAGAGCTCAGTGCAGATTTGGAAAAAAGATTAGAGAGAAACACTACACCTCACCGCATGGAGCGAAAAGCATCCAAGCGGGATGTGGAATGGAGTAGGGCGAACTTGTTACGGGATACAGACCTTCACAAATTGAACTCTGACCCGCAGGAAGTCTGGTTCGAGCATCATTTGAAGATTGATAACACAAATTTAGAACCGGATGAGGTGGCAGATTTGGTAATTAATCACTTTGGGTTGGTTGCCAATGAGAAGAAAGAAAAAGAATACCGGTTTGGAGTGTAAAGGAGTAATGTATGATTCAGATATCATATGCACTTATGGTGATTTTAATAACGGTGCTTTGGCTGATTGTCAGAACTGTGGTATGGACAAAGCAAAAGCATGTTAATTGGAAACGGGAACTACAGTTGCTTCTGGTATACATTTGCTTGCTTGTGGTAACCAGATTTACTTTCTGCCCATTCGGTAAAGTGGACGGCAAGATTCAGCCGTTGGTGTTTAATAAGGAAAACTGGTTTCCGTTCCGTATCAATTTATTGCCGTTTGTTTATTTGTTTGATTATCCGGTATTCAAGGAAGCGTTACTTAATTTCATTGGGAATACTGCTATGTTTATTCCAATTGGCATAATTTGGCCGGTTATTTACAAAAAGTTAGACACTCCGTTGAAAGTGATTTCGGCAGGTGTTGGATTTTCCTTGTGTATCGAAATTCTGCAGTTATCGTTTTATGACAGAGTGTCGGATATTGACGATTTGATTTTGAATTCCTTGGGATACATAATAGGATATGGAATATACTGTGGGGTTAAGCTTTGCAAGAAGAAACTAGCAAGATAAAGCGGTATTCTCATTTTGTGTCGTGTTAATTTAAAGGGTGCTGTGCTAAACTTTTTCTGAAAGGAGTGCTTTGAATGAAGCAAGAAAATATCGGAAAATTCATAGCCAAATTAAGGAAAGAGAAGAAACTAACTCAGGAACAGTTGGCAGAACGATTGGGTGTCCATAATCGCAGTGTATCACGCTGGGAAAATGGTAACAGTATGCCGGATTATGCAGTGCTCCCAATGCTCGCAAACGAACTGGGGGTTAGCGTGGCAGAATTGGTGGAAGGGAAAAAGAAAGAAACAAAATCGTTTTTGCTGAATGAAGCTGCATATAAGGAAAGCTACAGAATTCTTATTGAAGTCTCTCAGAATGAAGCAGAGGGAGAGAAATACACTGACAAGGAAAAACAGGAAATTGTTGAACAGTTATTAAATGGCATGGCATGCAAGGAGGATGTGAAGAAATACAAGCTCCGTATGCGGGTGAATCCTTATACAGACAATATTTATCCGAACTATTTTATTCCACCGTATAATGAAAATAAAAAGCTTCGTCTGGCAGATGGCAGTTTACCGAAAACGCATATTTTATATGCAAATTATTTTGAATTGGAGATTCTTCGGATATTGTTTCAATTTGCACCCGAAAACGAAATGGTGCAGGAAATGATAACAAATACATTACAAAGATTAAAGAACACCTGCTACGGAAACAATTGTCCCAAAGGAGAATGTGTGACAACAGGAAAAGAGGTATTGCGTTTCCTACAAATGGTGTGTCCGGAGGAGAAGGACTGGATAAAGAAGTTACAGTAAAAGATGAGGTGATTTATTATGAAAATCTACGATATATCCCAAGAAGTATTTTCCTGTGCCGTGTTTCCGGGAGACCCGGCACCGCAGCGGGAAATCATGAACGACATGAACAAGGGCGATTTATACAATTTAACTGCAATTCACATGTGCGCCCACAACGGCACTCATGTGGACGCGCCTTATCATTTTATCAACGATGGGAAAACAATGGAGAAGGTTTCCTTAGAAAAGTTTGTTGGACCCTGCTATGTGGCAGAGCATCAGGGAGTGGTAACAGCGGAAGATGCGGAAGAAATGTTGCAAAAAGCAAGAAATGCATATGGACAGAAGACGATTGCAGAAGTAAGTGCAGACGCATCCAAACGCATCCTCATCAAAGGCAATGCCGAAGTTTCCTTAGAAGCAGCAGAAGTCTTTGCAAAGGAAAAAATATTTTTGGTGGGCAACGAGTCCCAAACAGTAGGACCGGAAAATGCTCCGATGGCGGTGCATAAGGTGTTGCTTGGTGCAGACGTAGTTCTCCTGGAGGGCATCCGTTTGAAGGAGGTTCCGGAGGGCGTGTATCTTCTTAATGCGGCACCGCTAAACTTAGCGGGAGCGGACGGAGCACCGTGTCGGGCGATTTTGATGGATATGAAATAGAAACTAAAATAACCGCTTGACTTTTTATGCCAAGAAATCAATTTCAGCGAATGATATTCGCACTGCTTACCGTAATTGTTACGGTGCATTCTTATGTGTTTTATAGTTTATATGTGGTGAATGGAGCGTTCTTTTCATCCATGGAGGGAGCAACCGGTGTGTTAGACGGCATCCGCTTAAACGGCGGAGTCATGATGTTCGGTAAATTATTTCCAATTTGGGCGGTAGTGTTGTTTGAAACTGCCATTATTTGTACCACAGTGGGGCTTATGTGCCCTGCCATGAGTTTTCTTTCAGCCGTTGATTCGTACTTTGTTCAAAATTATTTTTGCAAAGGATATTAAAAATCGACCACAGGAATGGTAATCAGAAGGAAGTATGTTTGTTTTTACGGCATACTTCCTTATTTTTTGTTCCAGAAATATAGTCTTGACTAATTTTGATTTGTTATATATAATTCGAGTTAGACTAAACTAACAAAAAGGGAATGAGATGAACATAAGTAAAAAACGAGAAAGGGAAAAGGAAGTGGTTTCCCTGATGATACGGTTATATTGTAAGAAAAAGCATCATACGAAAACCGGATTGTGCGAAGAATGTGCAAAGCTGGATGACTATGCCAAGCTGCGCAGTGACAAGTGTCCGTTTATGGAGACAAAGACCTTTTGCTCTAATTGCAAGGTCCATTGCTATAAACCGGAGATGCGGGAGAAAATCAGGGAAGTAATGCGGTTTTCCGGACCAAGGATGATACTGTATCATCCGATGTTGGCAGTCCGGCACGTGATAGAGAGTAAAAAGGAAAGGAAGGCGTTGGAACATGATTGATAAAAAGTTACTTCGTCTGTTGGGCGATAACAAAAAGTACATTTTTTATACGGTGGGACTGATGGTGCTTGGGCTGTTTGCCAACGTCAGTATTACTGCCTGCATTTGCTGGGCAATCAGTCTTGCTATGCAGTACGATTCCCAGAGCGGCGAAGCACTTGTGTTTTTGTGGCCAACGGTGGGGGCAGCTGTGGGAATTGCAATCCGCTATACAGCGTCCAGGCTGACCGGTGATTTAAAGGACCTGCTTGGAAGAAATGCTAAAAAGGAACTGAGAGAAAGGGTATACAACAAAATTGTAAAGTTGGGAGTCCGTTCTACGGATGGATTGAGTATGGCCGGTTTAACTCAAGTGGCTTTAGAGGGTGTGGAACAGCTGGATTTATATTATTCTTCCTATATTCCACAGTTTTTCTATGCCATGCTGGCACCAATAATTCTATTTGGCATTACTGTGTGGATGGACTGGCGGGTGGCAGTGGTTCTGCTTGTTTGCGTTCCTCTGATTCCTATGTCCATTGTGGCAGTTTCCAAGTATGCAAAGAAGATTTTTGCAAAGTATTGGGGTAAATATACCTCCATGGGCGACGGTTTCCTGGACAGTGTGCAGGGTTTGAAGGAATTAAAGATTTTCTGTGCCGATGAAAGACAGCATAAGAAAATGAATGAGTCCTCCGAGGAGTTCCGCAAAATTACCATGAAGGTGTTGGTGATGCAGCTGGCCAGTACTACGATTATGGATCTGGTGGCTTACGGCGGCGCCGGACTGGGCATTGCCTTTGCGGTACTCGGCGTGGTTAACCGGGGCCAGTCCCCTGCGGTGGCATTGTTCCTGATTCTGGTGGCGGTGGATTTCTTCCTGCCTCTGCGCTCTTTCGGTTCGGCCTTTCATGTGGCAATGAACGGTGCCAGTGCAGGAACAAAGATACTTTCCCTGTTGGATCAGGCGGATCCGGTATGGGGAGAAGAAGAGGTTACAGATACAAAGCTTCAAGTAAGTCAGGTGACATTTTCTTATGACGGAAAAAGAGATGTGCTGAAAAATGTAACCATGGAATTTCCGAAAACCGGCATGACTGCCATTGTGGGAGAATCCGGCTGCGGAAAATCCACGGTGGTTCATATGCTGTCCGGTACCTTCCGGCCAAACAGCGGAACGGTTCTGGTTGGTGGAAAGGCTTTGGAGAACTATTCCAGAGAGTCCTACTATTCCCATGTGGCAGTAGTAAGCTATAATACGTATATTTTCAATGAAACCATCCGTGCTAATTTTCAATTGGCAAAGCCGGCGGTTACAGAAACAGAAATTTACGAGGCTCTGGAGCGGGTGAATCTGGCAGCGTTCGTGAGGGAAAACGGAGGTCTTGACAAAGTGATTTCCGAAGATGCCAGCAATATTTCCGGCGGGCAGAAGCAGCGTCTGGCGTTGGCAGTGAATCTGGCTTCAGATAAAGAAATCTATATATTTGATGAAGCTACCAGCAACATTGATATTGAAAGTGAAGCGATTATTATGGCCAATATTAAGGCGTTGTCCCGGACAAAGTCGGTCATTGTAATTTCACACCGTCTGGCTAATGTGGTTCCGGCAGACCGGATTTATTTCATGGAGTCGGGCGAAGTAAAAGAGTGCGGAACTCACGAAGAATTGATGCAGGCAGCCGGCGGTTATGCGGCACTGTATCTGGCACAGAAAAAACTGGAGGAGGTAGGGCATGAAAAATAAAGAAAAAAGAGCAGTCCGCAGAAGCGGAGCGAAAATCATGGCAAGCCTCATCCTTTTGCTTGGAAGTCTCGCTTATATTATGGTGCTGGCAGTGATTAACGGGTCCGTGGGTTTCCTTTGTGCCATGGGTGTGACGCTGTTTGGCGCCGTTGGTATTGCCAAAGCACTGGGGGAAGCAATTTCCCTTTCCTATGGTGTGATTGTAACACTGACCATTGTCTGTGGTGTGCTGCGGGGACTGCTCCGTTATCTGGAACAGTACAGCAACCACTATATTG
The DNA here is from genome assembly GCA_017938145.1 of Lachnospiraceae bacterium. Lineage (GTDB taxonomy): Bacteria > Bacillota > Clostridia > Lachnospirales > Lachnospiraceae > SIG299. The sequence continues at coordinate 23,183 of JAGBCB010000021.1, read as the reverse complement.
CTTTCCGTCTGCTGGCGGTGCTTAGGGATAAGATTTTTGGGGCGCTTCGTACCCTGTGTCCGGCAAAGCTGGAGAGCAAGCAGAAGGGCAGCATCATTGCCATGATCACTTCTGACATTGAAACCCTGGAAGTGTTTTATGCCCATACCATATCGCCAATCTGCATTGCTGTACTGGTATCCTCCTGTATATGTGTATTTGTGGGTACAGTATCCGGCTGGTGGCTGGCCTTGGTGGCACTGGTGGGCTTTGTTACGGTGGGAATTGTTGTTCCCATGATTTCTTCCGGGAAGCTGAAGGAATCCGGTGTGCGTTACCGCAGTGAATTTGCTTCCTTCAACGCGTATTTTCTGGACAGCATCAAAGGAATTAAAGATATTGTACTGCATAATGCAGGGACAGAGAGGGAAGCGGAAGTGAACCGCCGCTCCGACGTTCTGCTTGGGGAAACAAAGAAAATGAAACATGATACCACAAAGGCTGCGGCGGCTACGGAGCTTTGCGTGTCCTTGTTTATTCTTATTACGCTGGCAGTTGGTATTTTGCTTGTGACAAAGGATATGCTGACTATTGGAAGAATGATTATTGGAGTGGTGGCAGTGTTCGGTTCCTTTGGACCTGTAATTGCCATTTCGGCGTTACCGGGGAATCTGACCCAGACCTTTGCCTCCGGTGACCGTGTATTAAATCTGTTGGCGGAAGAACCGGCGGTGCAGCCGGTAATAGACGGCAAAGACATGGTCTACAATAATTTAGAAGTGAAGAATCTCTCCTTTTCCTATGATGGGCAGACGCAGGTGCTTTCCGACATCTGCATGCATGCAGAACAGGGCGAAATTATCGGCATCGTCGGAGAGAGCGGCTGTGGAAAATCCACCTTGTTAAAGCTTCTTCTGCGGTTTTGGAAAAAGAATCAGGGTGAAATATTATATAACGGAGCCGACATTGATGTTATTGATTCCGAGAGCCTGCTTGATAACGTAACCATGGTAAGCCAGGTGACTTATTTGTTTGATGAAACAATTGAAGAAAACCTGCGTATTGCAAAGCCGGATGCTATGAAGGAGGAACTGGAGGAGGCATGTAAGCTTGCTTCGGTGCATGACTTTATTCTTTCCCTGCCGGAAGGCTATCAGTCCCGGGTGGGTGCACTGGGGGATAATCTTTCTGCTGGAGAAAAGCAGCGTATCGGTCTGGCCCGGGCATTCCTTCGGGGCAGCGCACTGATTTTACTGGATGAGCCGACCAGCAATGTAGACAGCATTAACGAAGGTATTATATTAAATGCATTGAAGGAGCAGAAAAGTAAAAAGAGTATCATTTTGGTTTCGCATCGGGAATCCACTATGTCTATTGCAGACCGGATTTACCATATGGAGGGAGGAAAATTATGGGCATAAAAAAATTGATTTGGCTGTTGATTGGTTGTATCGGTTTGGGACTTGGCGCTGTGGGTGCGGTAGTGCCGCTGTTACCGTCCTTTCCGTTTTTGATGCTGGCAGCCTTTGGCTTTGCGAAAAGCTCGGAAAAGCTGCATCATTGGTTTATCGGGACAAAGCTGTATAAGGATAATTTAGAAAGTTATGTACAGGGTAAGGGTATGACTCCGGCAGCAAAGCGTCGGGTTATGACAACTGTTACATTGCTTATGGGATTCGGATTTGTTATGATGTTAATGAAGGCATTGTATGTGCCGTGTATCATACTTGGTTGTGTTTGGGTATTTCATATCGTATATTTTCTTTTTGGTGTGAAGACCCTGGAGGAAGCGGAAGGATAGTAAAGGATAGAGGGAAGGAGTAGGGAACAATGACAGACGGTATTATTATAGCAATCTTAGTGGTAGCTTTATTTTTCGGTATCCGGGCTACAGTAAAATACTTCGCAAGAAAGGGTGGATGCTGTGGCAGTGCAGACTATAAGCCGAAAAAGAAAAAGCTTTCCAAGGTGATTTACCAAAAAACATTCCGGGTAGAAGGCATGCACTGTGAACACTGCAAGGCAAGAGTAGAAGAAATTGTAAATGATATTCAGGGAGTGTCCGGCAGTGTGAATCTGAAAACAGGTATACTTACCGTATCTTATGCAGAGGATGTGGAGGATGAACTGATTAAGAGTAAAATTGAACGGGTGGGATATACAGTATTACTGTAGAGAGTTTTAACGTAAATAAATGATGAGCATAAAAGAAAGAGGTATTCCGAATTTTGGGATACCTCTTTAATAATTGTATCATTACATAAATAACTCCAGTAAAAACACGACGCCGCAACAGGCAACAGCAGTTTTGAACAAATCTGCGCCAAACCATGCAGCCAGAATGCCAACTACCAGAGCCGCCACACCGGAGATTTTATTTTGGGTGGCGTTTACAATGGCCGGGAAGGTCATAACGGAAAGAGTGACATAAGGCACATAGTATAAAAATGACTGTATAAACTTGCTTTTTATTTGCTTGCGGAATAAGGTCATCGGCAAGGCACGAATCAGAAAGGATACGCCTGCCATGATGAGAATATAAATATAGTTTTTATTCATGGGCTGGTACCTCCTCGTCCGTTTTTCTTGGGAACAGGAGAGCTGCTCCGGCGGAAATAATCAGCGTAAGGATGATAGTGCGGGTTCCTTCGGACCAGGCAGAAATTACCGGAAGAACAGAGGCCAGGCCGCTGCATACAAAGCAAAGCACCACAATCCCTAAAATAACCTTATTTTTTCTTGCCGGTGGAATAAAGATGGCAAGGAACATACCGTACAAAGCAACGCTGAAGGCGCTGACCAAGCGCAGCGGCAGCAGATTTCCGGCAATGGCTCCAAGGGCGGTGCCCACAGCCCAGCACGGGGAAGCAAATAAAATGGCACCATAAGAGTACCATGGGTTTAAATATCCCGGTCTTGCAATGGCAATACCGAACAGCTCGTCTGTAATGAAAAAGGACATAATCAAACGGTGGAAAAACGGCATCTCCCTGTCAATGCGCTGGCTCATGGCACAGCTCATGAGAAGATATCTGGCATTGGCAATCAGCGTGATGGTTGCCATTTCTAAAAAAGAAGCGGCAGCGGCAATTACCGTAAAGCCGGCATATTCTCCGGCGGAAGCGTGACACAGGGCACTGGTCAAAAAGGCCTGAAAGGGCGTGAGTCCTGCGTTTTTAGCAGCAATGCCGAGGGAAAAGGCTACGGCGAAATAACCGAGGCCGATGGGAATACCGTCACGAAAACCCTGAACGATGGCTGATTTATTTTGTTTTAGCGAATAAGTCTTCATGATGTCACCTTTAGTAAAAGATTTGTTATGAATTATAGTCCCATTCCTAATTTGATGCAAGATGCTATTGAAAAAAATAAATTGAAATGGTATAGTTTTGACAAAGTAACGTAACTCAGTGGTTTCAACAGGGGAATAAGGAGGATAACATTTATGAAATATTTGATTGTTGTGGATATGCAGAATGATTTCATCACAGGAAGTCTTGGAACCAAAGAGGCGGAAGCAATTTTGCCTAAGGTAATTGAAAAGGTAAAGAATTTTGAAGGTACAATTATTTACACGAAGGACACCCATCAGGCAGATTATATGGCAACCCAGGAGGGAAAGAATCTTCCGGTGGAGCATTGCATCGAAGGAACCTGGGGATGGGAGCTGGCAGGAGAGCTGGATGATTTATGTAAGGGAAAGAAGATTTTTAATAAGCCAACCTTTGGCAGTGTGGAATTGGCAAAGTATCTGGTGGAAGAAAATGCAAAAGATGAAATTGAGGAAATCGAGTTGTGTGGCCTTTGTACCGATATCTGCGTTATCTCCAATGCTTTTGTAATTAAGGCTAACCTGACGGAAGTGCCGGTAACTGTGGATGCTTCCTGTTGTGCCGGAGTTACGCCGGAGAGTCACTTAAATGCCCTGTCTGCCATGAAAATGTGCCAGGTAAAGGTATGCAATGAATGATATTCTACTTGCGTAGTACAAAATAAAACCAGGAGATGAGGAAATGTCATGAGTACACAATTTAACGAAAGAAATATATCCATGGTCATGGACATGTACGAACTGACCATGTCCAATGGCTATTTAAATCAAGGGGAACAGGATACGGTAGTTGCCTTTGATGTATTTTATCGTAAGAATCCGGATAATGCCGGTTTTGCCATTTTTGCCGGTTTAGAGCAGGTGGTGGAATATATTCAGAATCTCCATTTTTCTGAGGATGATATAGAATACCTTCGCTCCAGAAACTTATTTACGGAAGAATTTCTGCAGTACTTATTAAACTTTAAATTCCGTGGCGATATTTATGCTATGCCGGAAGGCACGGTTATGTTCCCAAATGAACCGATTATGACGGTAGTGGCGCCTCTCATTGATGCCCAGCTCATTGAAACCGCTATTTTATTGGAAATTAACCATCAGTCCCTGATTGCTACCAAGACCAACCGCATTGTCCGTGCGGCAAAAGGTAAGCCGGTGTCTGATTTTGGTGCCCGTCGTGCCCATAATGTGGATGCGGCAGTGTATGGTGCCAGAGCTGCCTATATCGGTGGTGCTGCCGGTACGGCAACGGTGCTGGCAGGAAAAATGTTTGGCATTCCGATTTCCGGTACCATGGCTCACAGCTGGGTCATGTCTTTCGACAGTGAATATGAGGCCTTTAAGGCATATGCGGAAAGCTATCCGAATTCTACTGTGCTCTTGGTGGATACCTATGATGTATTAAAAAGCGGTGTGCCAAATGCGATCCGTGTGGCAAAAGAAATTTTAGAGCCTAAGGGTTGCCGGTTAAAAGGTATCCGTTTAGATTCCGGTGACTTGGCGTATCTTTCCAAGGAAGCAAGAAAGCAACTGGATGAAGCCGGCCTTACAGACTGTATTATTGTGGCATCCAACGGCTTGGATGAATATACCATTCATTCCTTAAACCGTCAGGGAGCATTAATCGACAGTTACGGCGTGGGCGAAAAACTGATTACTTCCTCCACTAATCCGGTATTTGGTGCGGTGTATAAGCTGGTGGCTGTAAAGAAAGACGGAGAATTCCAACCGAAAATCAAGATTTCCGAAACGGTGGAAAAGATAACAAATCCGGGGATTAAGGAATTGTACCGTGTGTATGACAAGGACGGCAAGGCAGTAGCCGATTATTTAACCGTGAAGGGGGAAGTAATTGACACCTCCGCACCGGTGCGTTATGTGGACCCACTGAAATACTGGAAGAACCGATGCTTCGAGGATTGCACCTTTAAGAACCTGCATCAGCAGATTTTTAAAGAGGGCGAGCTGGTATATGAGCTTCCGAAGCTGGATGACATCCGCAAATATGTGCGTCATCAGCTGGATAATGAAATCTGGCAGGAGGAGCAGCGTTTTGAAAACTCCCACCCGCATTACCTGGATATGAGTCCGGCGATGTTTGAATTAAAGATGGGGCTGTTACATGAATGCAGCAAGTAGAAAAAAGGTCTGTAACTTTTCGAGGTTACAGACCTTTTTATGTATTAGTTAGAAAATTCAACTGCTTTTACATATTCAATAAATGTTTTCAGACTCTTGGAAATCCACTTGTTTTTGTGATAGATTAACTGCTTCCAAATATCGATGTTCATGTCGGTTACATCAAGATAGCAAAGGCTTCCCGATTCAATCAGAGGTTTTGTAACGAAGTCCGGAAGATAGGAAATCATATTACTTTGCGCCAGAATAGAAGTAATAATATCGGTTCGTCCGATTTCAAGCACCGGAGTAATATCCAACGATTTTTTTGCCAGCTCTTTATCGAAAACCCTTCTGTAACCCTGGCCATATTCGGTTAAGATGAAAGGCTCGTTGATAATGTCTGCTATTTTCAGATTTTTCATGCCGGCAAATTTAGATTTCGCATTGGTAACAAAATGCATGGAAAGCAGCTGTTCTTTCGCAATGACATAGTCATTACGGTACGAGTGGCTGTCCAGTGTAATGATAGCATCGGCTTCGTTATGGTCCAGCATATCAAACATGACGGAAGTGTCCGCTGTGGTAAACTTAATGGAAATAGCAGGATGCTTTTTGTGGAAATCCATATAGTGGGAGGAAATCATTTCCTCGCATACAGAATCCGGAGTAACAATGTGAATGTGTCCGGAACAATCCTGTTCTTTGGTCAGGTTTTCTTTAAATTCTTCCGTAAGGGAAAGAATCTGATGGGCATAGGAGATGAGCTCATGCCCACGCTCGGTAAGGGTGATGGTATGATTGATTCTTTCAAACAATAAACAGTCCAGTTCGTCCTCCAACTGTTTGATTTGAAAGGAAATTGTTGATTGGGAATAGCCCAGCTGTTCGGCGGCTTTTGTAAAACTTCCGAGCTCGGCAACCTGAATAAATGTAGTTAGATTCCTAAGTTCCATTTTTACCTCGCTTTATCGAAAAAATTGATGGTTAATATTAAAATGATTCGTTTGTCTAATGCTGACTCCTATTATATAATAGCAGTAAATAAAAAACAAGAGATATTAAACGGGGAGGAAAAAATAATGACAAATGCACAACTTTACACCATCGTTGCTCTTTGCATCTATGCAATTGTAATGGCACTGATTGGCTGTTTCAGTTATGGCAAATCCAAAACATTGGATGGATTTTTGATTGGAGGAAGAAATATCGGAGCTTGGGCGAGCGCCTTTGCATATGGTACTACATATTTTTCAGCGGTAGTTTTTGTCGGATATGCAGGACAGCACGGTTGGAATATCGGTATCGGTGCTATTTGGATTGGTATCGGTAATGCGGTTTTGGGATGCTTACTTTCCTGGCTGTTATTTGCAAACCGTACCAGAAAGATGACAAAAAAGCTTGCGGCAAAAACAATGCCGGAATACTTTGAAAAGCGTTATGCTTCCAAAGGAATGAAAGTTTTAGCGGCTATTATTATTTTCGTGTTCCTTGTTCCGTATTCTGCGGCGGTGTATAAGGGTCTTGGTTCTTTGTTCAGCGCAGTGTTCCCGGGTGTAGAGACCTGGGTTTGGATGCTGATTATTGCATGTCTCACTGCTGTTTACCTTGTAATCGGCGGTTATGTAGCAACTGCATATACGAATCTTGTGCAGGGCGTTGTAATGATAGCCGGTGTTATCTGCCTGATTGTGGCAGTTCTCAATCATGAGAATGTTGGCGGACTCAGCGGACTTATCCAAAATTTGGGCACCTATAAATCCCTGCCGGGAGATCCGAACCCGATTACCGGTGAACAGTTAACCAGTATTTTCGGAGGAACTTCTTTCAAGTTCCTTTGCTTTAACATTATGTTAACCAGCTTTGGTACCTGGGGCCTTCCGCAGATGATTGGTAAGTTTTATGCCATTAAAGATACTGCAGCAATTAAGAGGGGCACCATCATTTCCACCATCTTTTGTGTGGTTATCGGTTGCGGTGCATATCTGATTGGCTCTACCTCCAGACTGGTTTTGGACGGACAGCTTCCGGAAGGCGGAGTAGATGCGGTAATTCCTGCGGTGCTTATGGAGGTTCTCGGAAACGATGTTTTAGGACTCATCCTTTTGGCAGTTATAATGATTTTGTTGCTTTCCGCATCTATGTCAACGCTGGTATCCGTGGTTTTAACTTCTGCATCTGCAGTTTCAGTTGACCTGATTCCTGCGATAAGAAAGAAGAGCACAAAGCCGGAAACACAGATGATATTAACCCGTCTGTTTTGCCTTGCTTTTGTTGCTTGCTCCTTTGTTTTTGCAACCCGGAACATCCCGATTATTGTTAGCCTGATGTCTTTCTCCTGGGGCTTAGTTTCCGGATGCTTTATCGGACCTTACGTTTGGGGGCTTTTCTCTAAGAAGATTACAAAGATTGGTGCTTATGCAGGTATCATCTCCGGTCTTCTTACCGTTGGCGGTGCAACTTTAGTAATTACCCTTTCCAATAACTTTTCCGCTGCAGCTGCAAAATCTCCGGAAATGGGTGTTGCTGCCATGGCAGTTTCTATGATTGTAGTTCCTGTTGTAAGCCTGCTTACAAAGAATAAGGATACCAAGAAAATTGACGAAATTTTTGAATGCTATAACGAAGAGTAATACATATTTAGTTTAAACTATAAAAATCTTAAGAAAGTCTTTCGAATTTTCACGAGACTTCTTAAGATTTTTTTAGTATACTGGAGTCAGTTAGTAACAAATGAGTTTGGGAAAGCGGGGAGAACATGGAGTACAATCATATTTTAGTGGTAGAAGATGATAAAGAAATTTTAGAAGGGATAAAAATCTATTTAAAGAATCAAGGCTACACTGTATTCGGCGCCGCAAACGGTCTGGAGGGTCTGGAGGTTATTGAAAAAGAAGAAATTCATCTGGCCATCGTAGATTTGATGATGCCGAAAATGGACGGTATTACCATGACGATGAAGCTTCGGGAAAAGCATGATTTTCCGGTAATTATGCTGACGGCAAAGTCAGAGGAGATTGATAAAATTACCGGGCTGAATGTCGGAGCAGATGATTATGTAACCAAACCTTTTGCTCCTATGGAACTGATGGCAAGAGTAAATTCCCAGCTGCGCAGATATCGCAAATTTATGGAAGCCCTGCAGGGAAGGACAGAAGTAAACAAAGACAACACACTTGTGGTGGGCGGTTTGGAGCTGGATGAAGAAAAAGCTTCCGTTACCGTAGATGGTAATCCGGTAAAACTGACCCCGTTGGAGTTTAAGGTGCTGGCACTACTTATGAAGTATCCGGGCAGAGTGTTTTCTGCGGACGAATTGTACGAAAGAGTCTGGAATGAAAAGGCGATTACTACCGATACGGTCATGGTACATATCCGTAAAATCAGGGAAAAGATTGAACGGGACCCTAAGAATCCACGGTATTTAAAGGTGGTCTGGGGTGTCGGATATAAAATAGAAGCGTAAGAGCAGGAGGAAAAATCGTGGAGAACAGAATGGAAAAGAAGACCGGAAAAACCGGACGGTTTATGGGCTGGCTGGTTAGTATTGTGCTTGTAGCGGCGTTTGCCTGGGGTTTTGTGGGAATGTATCACCGGATGACTCAGGAGGCGAGACTGGTATATTCGGATGTAATTCATTACGAGAAGCAGGAACATTTAAGAGACTATGTGAGAGAGATTTATCCATTGGTCGATGGTATGTATGTGGAATGGTATAACAAAACATACCAGGATGGAAAATCCGCCGGCGAAATAATACTTGGCGAATACAATCCGGAAAATGTGGAAACAGATGCCCATCTTTATTGGTATGGATTAAGAGAGAAAACATTGTCCGACTGGTATAAAGATACTTATCCAAAGGCGCTGGAAGAGAGCAGAGTAAAATATTATATTTATTCAGGAACTATCGATAACGGTTGCGGAACCTTGGACCCGGCGGAAGCTAGCCATAATCCGATGTTCATAATGTTTGAGTTCAGTGACAATGGTGTTCCGAGGCTGAAGGAATCCAAAGGCATAGAGAATGCATACTATCATTTATTAGATTGTCATAGTACACGCAGTTTTGATAATGGCTGGTTTTATTCTTCCGAAGGGAAAACGGTGGAATATGGAGAAATTTGTGGAGTTACGGTAATATTGGCTTGTGAAAATGAAGTCTATGAGGAACTGGTTCGGGAGGTTTCTCTGAGCAGATGGACCATCTATGATTCGGTAGAAGCCATGTGGCCGGATTATATTATTTTCGTTTTAGTAGCAGTTGCATTAGTTATCCTGCTTGGCTTGTTACTTCCAACCATCCGTCCTCTTGGTTTAAAGGAAGGATGGAAGGCACATATTCCTATGGAAGTACTTATTTTTGCAGGCTGCGGGGTTATTTTACTGCTAGGAGAAGAACTGCCTGACTTTATTGTGCGCAGTCAAATTGAAATGGAGTATCCGGGGCTGCTGGTTTATTGGGTCGGCATCATGCAGGATATTATGGCAGACGGCAGGGCGGAATACTTTATTCTTGGTGCCAATATTGCCATTTGGTTTGCGGTGTTCTTTACAATTTATTTGTGCGCCATCAATGTGCGCCAGCTCTTTGCCAAAGGCATTGTCCGCTTCTTTAAAGAAAATACCTTGACGGGACGACTTATTGTTTGGCTGTACCGCTGGGGCAAAAAAGCGGTGGAGTTTTGCGGAACCATCGATTTTTCCAATAAGGGCAACCGGAATTTCTTCCTGGCAGTTGTGCTTAACTTTATTATCATTGCCCTGCTTTGTTGTACCTGGTTCTTTGGTATACTGCTTGCAATTCCGTATTCTTTGTTTGTATTCTGGTTGCTTCAGAAGTGGTGGAATAAAATCCGTACAGACTATACGGTAATGCTTTCTACCACAGAGGAAATGGCACGGGGAATTACCGATGTAGAGTATGTGGCGGAAGCAGGGATTTTTCACGAACTGAACACTGCTCTGGCAGGGGTGCAGGAGGGGTTTCACACAGCGGTACAGGAGGAAGTAAAGAGCCAGAAGATGAAAACGGAGCTCATTACCAATGTGTCCCATGATTTAAAGACCCCCTTAACCGCCATTATCACTTATGTGGATTTATTGAAGAACGAGGAACTGCCAGCCAAAGAACGGAAGGACTACGTGGATGTACTGGATAGAAAGTCCGCCCGCTTAAAGACTCTCATTGAGGACCTGTTTGAAATCAGTAAAGCAACCTCCGGGGAGCTTAAATTGGAAAAGGTGGACTTAGATTTAGTGCAACTCATTCATGAAGTGCAGATGGAGCTGGAAGAGGAAATCATGAATTCCGGTATCACATTTAAAATGAATCTTCCGGAAGAAAAGGTGATAGTCCGACTGGATGCCCAGAAGACCGGACGGATTTTTGAAAATCTGACCATGAATATTTTAAAGTATGGTTTGACCGGCAGCCGGGCGTATGTTTTTATGGAACAGACGGAAAAAACAGTTCAGGTCGTATATAAAAATGTGTCTGCAGCGGAAATTAACTTTAGTGCAGATGAAATCATGGAGCGCTTTACCAGAGGAGATGCCTCCAGAAATACGGAAGGCTCCGGCCTTGGACTTGCTATAGTCAAGAGCTTTACCGAAGCGCAGGGCGGCAAGGTAAAGGTGGATTTGGAAGATGATATGTTTAAAGTAACGGTAAGTTTTCCAAAAGTGCAGGCAACAGAATAATTTTGCTCCCTCAACCGGGAGGAGTTCTTCGGAGCTTCTCCCGGTTTTTTATTTGGTTGTAAACTTTGAACTAATTTATGCCGATAGTATTAATACAGGCAGGAGTCTGTCCAAAGGTAAAAGGACTTATCTTTTGGAAACATGCAACCAAGGAAGGAAGCGATAATATGAAAATTGAAAACAGTAACGTAATGATGAAGTCGGAACATTCCTCGTACACCCACACAGAATCCCATTCTATGTCGGTGATTATGCGTTCCGACGAAGCGGCTACCCTGGAGTTTTCCGACGAAGCGGGGAGCTATGTGGAACAGATGAAGGAAAAGCAGCAGGAAGCAAAGAATGCTTTAAGAGAACAGGTACAGGAACGAAACAAGCAGAATGCGAAAAATCTTGCCATGGCTATGGCGGAAACGGAAAAAGCAAAAAACAAGAATGTTCCTACGGTACAGTCCGAAGAAGATATCCAGATTGAAACTTTAAAAAAGATTCTGGAAATGCTTAAAAGAATGCAGAACCGTCGTCTGGGATTAAAGGATGCCGGTTGCATGGCGGATAAGATTGAAAAACGAATTGATGCCATGGAAGCAAGCAAGGCATCGGCGGGAGGATTTTCTCTTGGATTTGCCGGTGCGACTAATCTGTCCGGCGGTAAGGTAATTGCCATATCTTCCGGCGCAGGCGGAGCAGCGGTAAGACCAACCTGGAAGCAGGTGGTGGTAACCTCATCCTTCCATACGGAGATGGAGTACACCGCATTTCAGTCCCAGGGCTGTGTAAAAACCCAGGACGGCAGAGAAATTTCCTTTGGTATAGAAGTGGAAATGTCCAGAGCTTTCTGTGAAAAATATGATTCCATTTTTATGCAGGATGTTCCGCAAACCTGTGACCCGTTAGTGTTTAACTTAGAGGGTGACATTGGAAAAATCAGTGACCAGAAGTTTTTGTTTGATTTAAATGCAGATGGCACCGCGGAAGAAATTTCCTTTACGGAACAGGGCAGCGGGTTCCTTGCGTTAGATAAAAATAAAGACGGTGAAATCAATGACGGCAGCGAGTTGTTCGGCACCAAGTCCGGTAGCGGATTTAAGGATTTGGCTGAGTATGATGAAGACGGCAACGGCTGGATTGATGAGAACGACTCCGTGTTTGATGATTTGTCCATCTGGACATTAAACGAAGAAGGAGAGAAAGTTCAGATATCTCTTCTGAAAGCAGATGTGGGTGCCATTTATCTTGGCAGTGCATCGACAGAGTTTTCTTTAAAGAATGAAGAAACTCATGACACCAACGGCATTATCCGAAGCACCGGAGTTTTCTTAAAAGAAAGCGGTGGGGTAGGAACCGTGCAACATATTGATTTAGTCATCTAAAAAACAAGGGCACCTGGTTGGGTGCCCTTAATTTGTTATGTTTATGCTGCTGCATTAAAGCTTTCTGCTTTTCCGCTTGCAAAATTGCTATATGCTTCCTGCTGCTTTGCGTATGGGTTTTCTTCTACACCATTGCGCATGGTGGTTCTGGTTTCGCCTCCGGCTACGTAGGTTTTACCGCATTCCGGACAAATGGCGGTTTTTAAGGAAACGGAAACACTGACTAATTCTTTACCTTCTTCTTTATCTTCCTGATAGGCGTTTCTTACGTGCTCATACTCGTGGGCCATAACTCTGGATGCCGCAGATTCCGGTGCGATATGTCCCGGAGATTTAAAGGATACGTCGTTTTCGTTGGAACCGTCTACATAGGTGCGGTTTTCGCAGGTTTCACACTTGTGGTCGTCTTCTTCTATACCTTCGGCAGGTTTGCCGTCGCCCGGCAGGTTGATTTCTTCTGCGTTAAACGGCGGGTTTGTTTTAAACTCCAGTGCCGGGTTTAAATGCTCTGCGTTTCTTGGGGTTAAGGAATTCATAACCTCGTAAGCATCCCTGCGGTCTTGCTGCATTTCTTCCGGGGAGCGGACAACACGGTCTACTTCGTCATTGGAGAAGACTTCCGGTACGTCATCCACCGGCTGGACAGAGGCCATATCACCATGAAGCATATCTGCCATGGCAGTGCGTGCTGCGCCACGGGTGGCACCGGATGCGTATGGATTTGTATAATAACCAAAACTGATTCCGAGCGGTTCGATTCTCATTAAGCGACCTCCTCCTTTTCTTCTCTTTTCTACATTATACACCAAATTCCCTGAAATTACAACTGTTTCTGTAGCAGGGTATAGCAGCCCACCGGGTTATTCACAAAAAACTTTTCCGATTTATAGACATAAAGTGGATTTTATGGTATGATATCATTTAGGGAAAAATTGCATTTAGGAGGCAAGGCATGGATATATTAAAACAGTTAACAACTGAACTTGGCGTCCGCTACGAGCAGGTAGAGGCAGCCGTTAAATTAATTGACGAGGGAAACACCATTCCGTTCATCGCCCGTTACCGTAAAGAGGCTACCGGTGCGTTAAATGATGAGGTGCTTCGTAACTTAGATGAAAGACTTACTTACCTTCGTGGTTTGGAAGAAAAGAAGGAGCAGGTACTCCGCAGTATCGAAGAGCAGGGTAAGCTTACCGATGAGTTAAAGGCGCAGATTGAAGCTGCAGCAACTATGGTGGTACTGGAAGATTTATACCGTCCGTACCGCCCAAAGAGAAGAACCCGTGCTACTGTTGCTCAGGAAAAGGGTCTTGCTCCGTTGGCAGAACTTATTCTGGCGCAGGAAGTTTCCGTACCTCTTACCGAAGTGGCAGCAGAATATATTTCCGAAGAAAAGGAAGTAAAAACCGCAGAAGAAGCTATTGCCGGTGCGTTAGATATTATTGCAGAGCAGATTTCCGACGAAGCAGATTACCGCGGCTACATCCGTGACATCACCATGGAAGAAGGAAGCATTTCCTCCTCCGCAAAGGAAGAAGGCACTGAGAGTGTTTATGAAATGTACTATAACTTCAGTGAGAAGTTATCCACACTTCCGGGTCACCGTACCCTCGCATTAAACCGTGGTGAAAACGAAAAGATTTTAACCGTAAAGATTCAGGCTCCGGAGGAGAGAATCTTACGCTACTTAGAAACAAAGGTTATCGTAAAGGACAACCCAAATACTAACGAGTACTTAAAGGCAACGGTGGAAGACAGCTACCGTCGTCTGATTGCGCCTGCCATCGACCGTGAAATCCGCAATGATTTAACCGAAAAGGCAGAAGAAGGTGCCATCAAGGTATTCGGTAAGAACTTAGAACAGCTTCTTATGCAGCCTCCAATCGTAGGACAGACTGTTCTTGGCTGGGACCCTGGTTTCAGAACCGGTTGTAAGCTTGCTGTTGTCGATGCTACCGGTAAGGTGCTTGACACTGCAGTGGTTTACGCTACCATTCCATCCCCTGGCAAGCAGGAAGAAGCAAAGAAGATTGTCAGACACTTAATCTGTAAGTACCGTTGTACCCTTATTTCCATCGGTAATGGTACTGCATCCAGAGAGTCTGAATTGTTTGTAGTAGATTTATTAAAAGAAATGAACGTACCTACCAAGTATGTTATTACCAGTGAGGCGGGTGCGTCCGTATATTCCGCAAGTAAGCTGGCAACAGAAGAATTCCCTGACTATGACGTGGCACAGAGAAGTGCGGTTTCCATCGCAAGAAGACTTCAGGACCCACTGGCAGAACTGGTTAAGATTGAGCCAAAGGCCATCGGCGTTGGTCAGTATCAGCACGACATGAACCAGAAGAAGTTAGGCGAAACTTTAGCCGGTGTCGTAGAAGACTGTGTAAATAAGGTTGGTGTAGATTTGAATACTGCATCCCCATCCTTGTTAGAGTATGTTTCCGGTATTACAAAAGTCATAGCAAAGAACATTGTTGCATATCGTGAAGCAAACGGTAAATTTACTTCCAGACAGGAGCTTTTAAAGGTTGCTAAGCTTGGACCAAAGGCATTTGAACAGTGTGCCGGCTTCCTGCGTATTGCAGGCGGCAGCAATCCTTTGGATGCAACCAGCGTACATCCGGAATCCTATGATGCTGCAAACCAGCTGTTAAACAAGCTTGGTTTTACGGCAGAAAACATTAAGGAACTGCAGGAAAACCAGAAGAAGGCTGCAAAGCAGGCAGAGGCTGCTAAGAAGGCTGCCAAGGCTGCTGAACAGAAAAAACAGCAGCAGAAAAAGAAAGAACCAAAGACCATTCAGGTTAAAAATACAAATTCCGTCTTCGGACAGGCAATGGCAAATGCTTTTGCGGTAAGTGGTGCACCTACTACCGCTGTAAAGGAAGAACCTGCAAAGAAAGCAGTTCCTGCCGTTGTTGCAACCGGTGAGGATTTATCCCACTTAAGCGGCATGATCCGTGATAAGAAGAAACTGGCGGAAGAACTGGGCATCGGTGAACTTACTTTGGTGGATATCATCAAGGAATTAGAAAAGCCGGGCCGTGACCCTCGAGAAGAAATGCCAAAGCCAATCCTTCGTACCGACGTATTGGAAATGAAGGATTTATCCGAAGGCATGATTTTAAAGGGTACCGTTCGTAATGTCATTGACTTCGGTGTGTTCGTAGATATCGGTGTTCACCAGGATGGTTTGGTTCACATTTCTCAGATTACCAACAAGAAGTTCATTAAGCATCCGTTAGAGGCGGTTTCTGTCGGCGATATCGTGGATGTTAAGGTTATGAGCGTAGATGTGGCTAAGAAGAGAATCCAGCTTACCATGATTATGTAAGCATCAGCTACAACGAGTGAAAGAAAAATATAAAGCGCTATGAGCGTAATTCTTCACGGGGCAGGGTGCAATTCCCGACCGGCGGTACAGTCCGCGAACAAAAGGAAAATCCTTTTGCCGAAATGGTGAAATTCCATTACCGACAGTATAGTCTGGATGAGAGAGGAGATTAAAAATGAATAAGAAGAACAAGACAAGAAACATGGTTAGTATTGCAATGCTGGCAGCTGTGGCTGTGGTTTTAATGTTATTTGAATTTCCACTGCCGTTTCTGCCGCCGTTCTACAAAATTGATGCCAGTGAGCTTCCGGTTATTATCGGAGCCTTCGCCATGGGACCATGGGCCGGAGCACTAATCGAACTGATTAAGATTTTGTTAAATCTTTTGCTGGACGGAACTACAACCGCTTTTGTGGGTGAGTTTGCCAATTTCTTAATCGGTTGTTCCTATGTGGTGCCGGCGTCGTTGGTGTATTACTACAGAAAGTCCAAGAAAAATGCAGTGCTCGGTTTAGTACTTGGTACGGTTACCTGTGCGGTGGTAGGATGCTTATTAAACGCATATCTGTTACTGCCTGCATACAGTAAGGCGTTCCATATGGATATCGAAGCTTTAATTGCCATGGGAACTGCAGCTAATAAAGCTATCGACAGCATGTTTACCTTTGTTCTTTTTGCTACGGCGCCATTAAATATTTTAAAGTGCGGACTTGTTTCCGTGTTTACCATGCTGATTTATAAGCCAATCAGCCGTATATTAAAAGGAGAGTAATTTTTATGGAATCATTTAAGGAAGTAAAATTTTCCGTTCAAATGAAAACCATGTACATGTTTGATTTTTTATACTGGCATTCCTATCATGGAGTGACCGGTATCATAAACTATGCATTGAGTTTTGCCGGTATTGCTGCGCTTATTGCAGGATTTGGAAAAGGAAATACGTTGGTTACCGTTATGCTGGTAGCATTATCTGCTTTGTTTACGGTAATCAATCCGTTGTCCTTGCTTTACAAGGCGTCCAGACAGGTAAAAAAGTCACCAATGTTTGCAAAACCGCTGCATTATAAGTTTGACACCAGAGGCTTTTCTATCTCCCAGGACAATAATTCCGATTCTGCAGAATGGAATGCGGTTGCATTCATTCGCGAAACAGGAAAAAGTATTATTTTGTATTTGGGAGCAGCGAATGCGTTGATTCTTCCGAAAACAGATATCGGGGAGCAACTTCCGGACTTAAAGAAGTTAATCCGCAATGCATTGCCTCAGCAGGCAAAAAAGTTAAAGAAATAAGAAAGTGGTTTTATGATGGAAAATAAACAGATTTTGGACAGCTTTTCCGAAAAGGAAACCTTTGAAACAGCAAAACAGCTGGCAGAGCAGGCAAAAGCCGGAGAGGTATATTGTCTTTCCGGAGACCTTGGCGTTGGGAAAACCGTATTCACTAAGGGCTTTGCAGCCGGTCTTGGTATATGTGAGCCGGTAAGTAGTCCGACCTTTACTATAGTTCAGATTTATGAGGAAGGCCGCATGCCGTTATACCATTTTGATGTATATCGTATTGAAGATATCGAAGAAATGGAAGAAATCGGATATGAAGACTGTTTTTACGGAGAAGGTGTCTGTTTGATTGAATGGGCAGAACTGATTAAAGAGATTTTGCCGGAAAACTGTAAGAAAATCTTGATAGAAAAGGATTTGAAAAAAGGATTCGACTATCGTAGAATCACAATAGAAGCCTGAGAAAATCGGGAAGAAAAGGTGACGTATGAAAATATTAGCAATTGAAAGCTCCGGTCTGGTGGCATCCTGTGCCATTGTTACAGAGGATACCATGTTGGCGGAGTACACCGTGAATTTTAAAAAGACACATTCCCAGACACTGCTTCCTATGGTGGATGAAATTGTGTCTATGGTAGGAATTGAATTAAAGGAAATTGATGCGATTGCGGTTTCCGCAGGTCCGGGTTCTTTTACCGGCCTGCGCATCGGTTCCGCTACGGCAAAAGGATTAGGTCTTGCATTAAATAAGCCGATTATTCCTGTGCCGACCACCCAGGGAATCGCAGCAAATCTGTATGGAGCAGAAGGAATTATCTGCCCGTTAATGGACGCCAGACGAAATCAGGTTTATACCGGTCTGTACCGTTATAATAAAGATGGCTTCAGCATTGTGGAAGATCAGATGGCAGTCCTTGTGGATGAAATTATTGAAAAAGTTAATGCACTTGGTGAACCGGTAACTTATCTGGGAGACGGCGTAGAAGCCTTCGCAACTATTTTAAAAGAAAAAACAACAGTGCCGTTTTCCTTTGCACCGCTTCATGCGAGTAAACAGAGAGCCGGTGCACTGGCAACAAGAGCGATCGAGCTTTACGAAAACGGTGTAACAGAAACAGCGGCAGAACATGAGCCGGATTATCTGCGTTTGTCCCAGGCAGAGCGTGAATTAAAGGAAAAACAGGCAGGAGAAAAGTAATGCAGATTCGTCCTATGACAAAAGAAGACTGTGTACAGGTGGCGGCAATTGAGGCAACCAGCTTTTCTGTGCCTTGGAGTCTGAAAGCATTCACAGAAACAGTGGAAAAAGAAAATTTCCGGTATTTTGTGGCAGAAGAAGAGGGAGAGATTATAGGCTATTGCGGTTTTTTATTTGTTCTGGACGAAGCAGAAATTCCTAATGTCTGTGTAAAATCCTCTGCAAGAAAGCGAGGAGTAGGAAAACAGATGATGTCTGTTCTTATGGAAGAAGCAAAAAAACTGGGCATGGCAGTTCTGTATCTGGAAGTGAGAGAAAGCAATACGCCAGCCAGAGCTTTGTACAAAAGCCTTGGCTTCGAAGAAAACGGAATCCGTAAAAACTTTTATGAGCATCCGGTGGAGCATGCGGTTTTGATGAGTAAAACGCTGTAACATTCTGCTATGGGTGGGAGTAAGTTCCATTGGCAGAATGCCGTAAATTCTTTATAATTACTCTATATACGTGATGGAAGAATGGAGGATGCACAGTGGAAATTATGAAATGTAATTGTTGTGGGAAAGAGCTAATAGAAAAACAGGGAAACCAAAGGGAAGATTCGCTTGTAATCGTGAAGGACTGGGGATATTTCTCCGGTAAAGATATGGAGCGGCATCATCTGGTTATTTGTGAAGCCTGTTATGATAACTGGGTTTCCGGATTCAAAATTCCGCCAAAGGTGGAAAGCAGAACGGAAGCTTTATAAAGTGAGGAAAATGGATGTTAGATATATGTTTACTTGGAACCGGCGGCATGATGCCTTTGCCGGGACGCTGGCTCACAGCGTTAATGACAAGATATAACGGCAAAGGATTACTGATTGATTGCGGGGAAGGCACTCAGATTGCTTTAAAGGAAAGCGGCTGGAGCTGTCACGATATCGATGTAATTTGTTTTACCCATTATCACGGTGATCATATTAGCGGCCTCCCGGGCTTACTTCTTTCTATGGGTAACGCAGAGCGGAAGGAACCGGTAACATTGGTTGGTCCCAAAGGTCTGGAACGCGTGGTAAATGCTTTGCGGGTCATTGCGCCGGAGCTTCCTTTTACATTAAAGTTTATTGAAATTACGGAACCGGAACAGCATTTGGAACTTTATGGCTACCAAATTGATATGTTCCGGGTAAATCATAATGTGATTTGCTATGGTTATACCTTGTCAATTAAACGCGGAGGCCGTTTCTATGCGGAAAAAGCTAAGGATTTAAATATTCCGCTGCAATATTGGAACCGTTTGCAAAAGGGTGAGGTTATCGAGACGGAAGAAAATACTTATACGCCGGATATGGTACTTGGTCCGGAGCGAAAGGGGCTTAAGGTTACTTATTGTACGGATACCAGACCAACAGCAAGTCTTATGAAGAATGCAAAAAATTCCGATTTATTAATATGTGAAGGTATGTATGGAGAAGAAGAGAAAAAGTCCAGAGCATCGGAGTATAAGCATATGACCTTTGCGGAGGCTGCAAAGGTAGCAAAGGAAGCAGAAGTGCAGGAACTTTGGCTGACCCATTACAGTCCTTCTTTAGTACGTCCAAAGGATTCCCTGCCCGAAGCAAAACGTATTTTTGCAGAAACCAAATGTGGCAAGGATGGCATGAATGTAACGTTGGAATTTGATAAAGATGAATAACAGGAAAGGAAGGGATGGCATGAAAGGAAAAAAACTGGCGCAGCTGGTAGGAAGCCTATGTGTAGTAGGTGCTGTGGTTTTGGGACTTTTTCTTGCGTTAAACCAGCGGGAAGATGACGATATGTTTTCGAAAGACACGAAAAAGAATACAGAAGTGCAGAATATTCTTTCCAAGGATATAGACAGGAACTATCCTGCCACCGTAAGGGAAGTGGTACGTCTGTTTTCCCGGATATCCAAATGCTATCACAACGAAACGGTTTCCGAAGAAGAGTTGCGGGAATTAGTGGAGTTTCAGAGGAAACTGTTTGATGAAGAATTTTTAGAAAACAATCCATTAGATACATTTACCAACAATCTGACAGCAGAAATCGATGCGGCAAAGGCAAAGGAACATACGATGATGATGTACCGGGTACAAAAGCAGAGCAGTGTGGTTACCTGGCAGGACGGCGACAATCATTTTGCAAGAATTATTGCTAGTTATACCATGAATGCCAAGGGAGAATCACCAACCCGTACCTTTGAAGAGTTTCTGCTTCGTGAAGACGAAAAGAGCCGATGGAAAATAGTGGGCTGGCGTCTGACTGACCCGATAGAAATAGAAGAATAACAATAAGGAAGAATGTTATGAGCGATACGTATATACTTGCAATTGAATCCTCTTGCGATGAAACTGCAGCTGCAGTTGTAAAAAACGGTAGAGAGGTGTTGTCCAATGTCATTTCCTCACAGATAGCACTTCATACTCTGTACGGCGGTGTAGTGCCGGAAATTGCATCAAGAAAGCATATTGAAAAAATTAATCAGGTTATCGAAGAAGCCCTTTCGGAAGCCGGCATGGAATTAAATCAGATGGATGCCATCGGAGTTACGTATGGTCCGGGTTTGGTCGGTGCTCTTTTGGTTGGCGTGGCCGAGGCAAAAGCAATCAGCTATGCTACAGGTATTCCGTTGGTTGGTGTGCATCATATTGAAGGACATGTTTCCGCAAATTATATCGAGCAGGAGGAATTGGAACCGCCGTTCCTTTGTCTTATAGTATCCGGCGGGCATACTCATCTGGTAATTGTAAAAGAATACGGCGAATACGAGATTATCGGAAGAACCCATGATGATGCGGCAGGTGAGGCGTATGATAAGGTAGCCCGTGCCATTGGACTTGGTTATCCGGGTGGCCCGAAGGTGGACAAATTATCGAAAGAAGGAAATCCGTCCGCAATTGCATTTCCGCGGGCTCAGGTGGAAGGTTGTCCTTATGATTTCAGCTTCAGCGGCTTGAAATCTGCGGTGTTAAATTATCTGCATCATGCAGAACAGTTGGGAGAAGAAATTAACCGTGCGGATGTGGCTGCTTCGTTCCAGGCGGCAGTTGTGGATGTACTGGTTGATAAAACCTTACAGGCTGCAAAAGAATATGGTATTGATAAAGTTGCTCTTGCCGGCGGTGTTGCATCCAATTCTGCGTTGAGAGCAGGGATGGAAGTTGCATGCAAAAAGGCAGGTAAGAAGTTATATTTCCCTTCTCCGATTTATTGTACCGATAATGCAGCAATGATAGGTGCTGCTGCATACTATGAATATAAGAAGGGTGTCCGCCACGGACTTGATTTGAATGCGGTGCCTAATTTAAAAATAGGACAAAGGTAATTTACAGAAGGAGGATTCACGTGAAGGCCAAGGTGACAGCAATTGTTCTTGCTGCCGGCAAAGGCTCCAGGATGAATAGTGATGTTCCAAAACAGTACCTTACCCTGCTCGGGAAACCGGTACTGTTTTATTCTTTGCAGGCTTTTGAACAAAGTGATGTGGATGAAATTATTCTGGTAACCGGAAGCGGAGAACAGGAATACTGTAAAAAAGAAATGGTAGAGAAGTACCAATTTAGTAAAGTAACGCATATAGTAGAGGGTGGAGCAGAACGATATCATTCTGTACATCATGGACTTTTATCGGCAATAGATACGGATTTTGTTTTGATTCATGACGGAGCAAGACCGCTAATTTCTGTTGACGTTATTAATAAAGCAATTGAAACAGTAGAAATAACCGGAGCCTGTGTGGTCGGAATGCCGGTAAAAGATACAATACAAATTGTTAACGATGCTTGTGAAATTGAATCAACACCGGATCGGAGATGTACCTGGATTGCCCAAACGCCGCAATGCTTTTCTTTTGAACTTGCTCTTTCTTCTTATAATAAAGCAATCGAATGTAGAGATACTTCTATTACAGATGATGCCATGGTGGCACGCAAATACGGAGATGCCCGTGTTACCATGCTGGAAGGCGGCTATGAAAACATTAAGGTAACTACACCGGAGGATATACCTGTGGCGGAGTGTTTTTTGAAAATGAGGTAGTTGTACCTACTTTTTATACAATATCGAAAAAAGTTTTTAAAAAGTTAAAAAAAGTGCTTGACATATTTTGCACTGAGTGGTAAGATAACAAAGCACTGTTCGGAGAGTTGTCCGAGTGGTTTAAGGAGCTGGTCTTGAAAACCAGTGATTCCGAAAGGAACCGTGGGTTCGAATCCCACACTCTCCGTTTGGAATATCTGGTACACAGTTGTTCCTTCATATGAGTTTATCTATTTAGCAATTTGGAGAAGTACCCAAGCGGCTGAAGGGGCTCCCCTGGAAAGGGAGTAGGTCGTTAATAGCGGCGCGAGGGTTCAAATCCCTCCTTCTCCGTTCAGCAAAATCTTTTCAAAAAGATTTGAAAAATCTTGTTGACAAACCACAAATCATGTGGTAATCTATCAAAGCTGTCTTAAATGAGCGAAACATTTAAACAATTAAAACAACTCAAAACAATTCAAAAAACTTTAAAAAAGTGCTTGACATTGAAAAAGAGTTGTGATAAAATAAATGAGTCGCTTGCGAAAGCAGCACAACAGCAACCAGACTTCAGTCGGTTGCGGCGAAATCTTTAGATTTCGCTTATGAACCTTGATAATTAAACAGTGAAACAACCCTGAAAATTCAATGAATTTTCATTCTAAGAGAACAAAGCGAATTGAAATTCGCTTAACCTTAGAAACAGTAAAACATCGAAAGATGTACGGAACGAACCTTTGCTTTTTAGAAAAGAAGCCAGAGAGTAGTTCTGAGAGGAAACAAACATTTCAACATGAGAGTTTGATCCTGGCTCAGGATGTGGGCATACCCTTGGAAACGCTGATCT
>JAGBCB010000051.1 GCA_017938145.1 Lachnospiraceae bacterium | reverse complement strand
TAAGCCCGTGTGTGAAGTTTGTTATTGGTCGCACTTTAACAATACTATCTTGGGACAATCCTGTCACTGCCTATTTTTGAAGAAGTAGAAAAACTACGCCACA
This sequence comes from Lachnospiraceae bacterium, assembly GCA_017938145.1. Lineage (GTDB taxonomy): Bacteria > Bacillota > Clostridia > Lachnospirales > Lachnospiraceae > SIG299. Next base: position 16,644 of record JAGBCB010000051.1, on the reverse strand, counting down.
GCCTTGGCAGGCCATCGCGCAGCGATTTTGTTCAATTCAAGTTTGATAAACTATATTATAGCAAACTTCCATAATTCCGTAAATAAGAAACCTCCGGTGGGGACCACAAACTGTTGTATTTTCGCTGGATTTTGTTTATAATTAAAATAGCTATACACAAAATTAACCTCAGAAAAGTAAGGAGGATACAAATATGAAGCATGGATTCATCAAAGTGGCAACAGCAACACCGGAAGTAAAGGTGGCGGACTGCATCTGGAACGGAGAGCAAACCATAAAGTTAATTGAGGAAGCGGAAGAGCAGGGCGTAAAGGTTCTGGTATTTCCGGAGCTTGGAATTACCGGCTACACCTGCGGCGATTTGTTCCTGCAGGATACCTTGTTAGATGCAGCGCAAAAAACGATGTGGAAGATTGTGGAATCTACAGAGGGTAAGGATGTATTTGTTTTTGTCGGTCTTCCTCTTCAGGTGCGGGACAAGCTGTACAACGTGGCGGCAGCAATTCAAAACGGTGAACTCCTTGGATTGATACCAAAGCAATATATTCCAAACTATTCCGAATTTTATGAGGCAAGACATTTCCACGCAGGTCCGGCGGAAACTGCAGATATTTTTGTGGATGGTCTGTTAGTGCCTTTTGGACAAAATATAATTTTCACCTGTGAAGAGCTTGGTATGACCCTGGCGGCAGAAATCTGTGAGGACTTGTGGACAAGAATTCCTCCGAGTAATCTGCATGCATTGGCAGGGGCTAATGTAATTGTCAATTTGTCTGCCAGCAATGAACTGGTAGGGAAAGGAACACGCCGCCGTAATCTGGTAAAAGGACAGTCCTCCCAGCTGTTGGCTGCGTATATCTATGCCTGTGCCGGTGAAGGAGAATCCACCACGGACTCTGTGTTTGCAGGACATAACATGATTGCGGAAAACGGAAAGATTTTGGCAGAAAAACGGTTTGCCACCGGTCTTTGTGTGTCTGAAATTGATGTGCAGAAGCTTCGCAGTGAACGACGCCGGATCGGCAGTTTTATGACAGAAGAAAGAGAAGATTATACAGAAATTATTTTTAAGTATCCGACCTTGGCAAATGGAGTACCGGAAACCGGATTAACCCGTCCTGTGGCAAAATCCCCGTTTGTGCCGGCAGATGCTGCACGGTGCAGAGAACGTGCCGAAGAAATCACCATGATTCAGGCGCTGGGCTTAAAGAAGCGTCTGCAGCATACCAATTGCAAGAGTGCAGTTATCGGCATTTCCGGCGGTCTGGATTCCACTCTGGCGTTGCTTGTTACCTGTAAGGCATTTGATTTGCTCGGCATTCCAAGAAGCGGCATTACCTCTGTAACTATGCCATGCTTTGGTACTACCGACCGTACCTACAACAATGCTCTGACTCTGGCCCGTGAACTTGGAACCACGGTACGGGAGGTAAATATAGCAAATTCCGTACGTAAGCACTTTGAAGATATCGGTCAGGAAGAAACAAATCATGATGTGACTTATGAAAATTCCCAGGCAAGAGAACGCACCCAGGTGCTGATGGATATTGCCAATCAGGTGAACGGTATGGTAATCGGTACCGGCGATTTGTCCGAGCTGGCTCTTGGATGGGCTACTTATAACGGCGACCATATGAGCATGTACGGTGTCAACGCAGATATTCCAAAGACATTGGTACGTTATCTGGTAGCTTATTTTGCGGAAGAAGCTGAAGCAAACAATACAGCAGCCCTGGCAGCAGTGTTAAAAGATATTTTAGACACTCCCGTAAGTCCGGAATTATTACCGCCAACCGACGGTCAGATTTCCCAAAAAACCGAAGATTTGGTGGGCCCTTACGAACTTCACGATTTCTTCCTGTATTATATGCTGCGCTTTGGCTTTGCACCAAAAAAGATATTCCGTCTGGCAAAGCATGCCTTTGCGGGAGAATATGAGGATGCGGTAATTCTGAAATGGTTAAAAACTTTCTACCGCAGATTTTTCAGCCAGCAGTTTAAGCGTTCCTGCCTGCCGGACGGTCCTAAGGTAGGCTCTGTGGGTGTATCCCCGAGAGGAGACTTACGCATGCCGAGCGATGCCTGCGCAAGACTTTGGCTGGAAGAAATAGAAGGGCTGGAAAACTGCTAAAATAAAGGAATGCAACCCAAAGTTTACATTTTGAAACCTGCGCTTTCTTGTGTGTATTTCAAATTTTGATATGCTGTGTTTACCTACAAAACGAAAGGAAGTATTGATATGAACACAGGAGAAAAAATAGCAAGATTAAGAAAAGAAAATAATTACACACAGGAACAGTTGGCGGCGTTATTGGGAGTATCCAGACAGTCGGTAAGCAAATACGAATCCGGTGTAACTTATCCGGAAACCGACAAGCTGATTCGTCTAAGTGAATTATTTGGCTGCACCGTGGATTATCTGTTGAAAGATAATGTGGAGGAGCCTGATGGATACACGGGAACTGCAGAACAATCCGATAAAAAAGAAGCGTTTTCTGGTAATATTGTAAACCGGTGGCAAAATTTTGAGTATAAAAGCGAGAAGCAAGTGCTGGGTATGCCTTTATGGCACATCGGCAAAAATGCCAAGGGTGTGTTTGCTATCGGAATAAAGGCAAAAGGCATTGTATCGATTGGGTTCTTTTCCCTTGGATTGGTTTCCTTTGGCTTTTGTTCTTTGGGGCTGTTGGGTTTTGGGCTTTTTGCCCTGGGGCTTCTTTCTGCCGGATGTTTTTCCTTAGGCGGATTAGCATTTGGCGCCATTGCCGTAGGTATCATTGCCTGTGGAGCGGTTGCAATTGGTGAGTTTTCTATAGGAGCATTGGCAATCGGCCATTACTTCGCCCTGGGCGACCATGCCTATGGAATGTTTGCATTTGGTGATACAAAGGCAGTCGGAGAGAATTTTGAACAACTGGGAGAAGTAACAGAGTTAGGAAAGCAAATGGCTGTAAAAGCGATGAGACAGGAACTTCCAAAATACTATCAGTGGGTTGTGAAAATTATTGAGAAAGTGTTATAAAAAAAGATTGAACGTATGTTCGAATTATGATATAATATATTTAAGCAACCGTGTTGCAGGGTGGTAGCCTCCCGACTAGAAATAGATGGGAGGTGGTGCTAATGATGACTACATTTGAAGCGATATCTTTGATGTTAGCTTTTGGTATGTTACTTATTACACTGCTTGCCTACATAGATAGGAACAACAAGCGAATACAACAAAAAGTATGACTTGTCATACTTTTTGATTGTCAAGAAAAAAAGCCTACCTTGTACTTGGCGGTGCAGGTAGGCTTAAAAACTAAACTGCGAGGCTAACCACTTTGTGGGCGGTTGCTTCTTCTAATTGAATTATAGCATAATATACTTGAAGATTCAATTAGAAATTTTCAAGTATATTTTTTATTCCGTCACTTCCGCCTTGGCAAGCGTCAATTCGATGGCTTCCACCAGAATGGTCTGGGTATATGTACTGCCTTCCGTAAATTTCAGTTCCTCCAGGGGAACATCTAAGGTAAGCTGCAGTTCCAGGTCTTCCAGAGCAGGAGTAAGAAGAGGATACATGGTTTCCATCGCTTCGTCTAAGTTAATCAGACGTACGGAATTGATGTGGTTTTCGTCGCAAACCAGCTCTAAATGAATAGTAGTGTCATTCATTTCCATGGTGGTGGTATACACGCCTGGATAATAAAGGGGCGCGGATGTTTCGGTGCTGTCGCGGTCGGCAGACGGCAGGTTCACACCCGGGGTTCCCTCTTTGTCGATGGAAATCCAGGCAACAACCAAAACTACAATAGCGACGGCAAAAACAACAAGAGCAGCGGTAAGCAGCAGTTCTTTTAATTTGAAAACAACAATTTTTGTTTTAGACATAAACACCTCCAACGGGTTTTCTGTTATCAATATATGAAGGAGAAGGGTATGGCATTACAATTTATTTTAGGTGCATCCGGCACCGGAAAAACTACATATCTGTACGAAACGGTAACCCGCCTTGCGGCAAAACATCCGGAAACCACCTACTATTTTATTGTGCCGGAACAGTTTACCCTGGCTACCCAGAAGGCTTTGGTGCAGCATAATCCTGCAGGAGGAATCTTCAATATTGACGTGTTAAGTCTTGCCCGACTTGCCCACAAGGTGTTTGAGGAGCTTGGCAGGGAACAGCGCAAGGTGTTAAAAGACATCGGCAAGAGCATGGTGGTAAAGCGCGTACTTTCCGAATGCAGGGATAGCCTGACCTTGTTTGGTGCCAACGCCGGACAGACAGGTTTTGTGGAAGAAGCAAAATCCCTGCTTTCCGAACTGTTCCAGTATGGAATCGGTGAGGCAGAACTTTTGGAAATGATAGAAGACAATAAGGATAATGAGCTTCTTTGTAAAAAGCTGTCGGATGTGCTTGTATTAGTCCGCAAATTCAACGAACTTTTAGGGGAGCAGTATATGACCTCCGAAGGCATTTATGACGCCCTGGCAGATTGCATCGATGATTCCCGTTTCCTGAAAAACTGCGTTATTGTGTTAGAAGGCTTTACCGGCTTTACGCCGTCCCAGTATGCTTTGTTAAAAAAGCTTCTTCGGTTGGCCAATACGGTGTATTTGTCCGTTACCATTACAAAGGAAGCGGCTTTTGCACCAAAAAAAGAACATGATATATTTACTATGAGCAAACAGACGGTGGACCGTGTTACAAGATTGGCAGAAGAGGTCCGGTGCGAAGTGCTTCCGCCAATTGTAGCAGGAGAGCAGGATTACCGTCATAAAGCAGACAGTGCATTACATCATTTGTGGGGCAATTTGTTCCGTTATCCGGTACGGGTGTACCCGGGTGCATCAGAACAGGAAATAAAAATTTATGCCGGTACCGATGCGGGGGCAGAGTGCCGTTATGCGGTTACAAAAATTTTGCAGTTAATTAAACAGCAAAATTATCGCTATAGAGATATCGCGGTTATTGTCAGCGACATCAACCAATACGGAGAGCGTATGGAGCAGGAGCTTATAAACGCCGGAATTCCATGCTTTTTGGATTATAAAAAGAATATGTCGGAAAACACCTTTGCGGAGTATTTAAAGGCGGTGCTCAAACTGGCAGAAGCAGGACTCCATACGGAAGGTGTACTTTCCTATGCAAAAAATTCTTTGTCCGGCTGGGAGAAGGAGCAGGTATTTGATTTAGAAAATTACTGTCTGGCTCTTGGTATCAAAGGCTATCAGTTTGAAAAAGAGTGGAAGCGTAAATTTTCTACCCGTACGGAAATTTCTTTAGAGAATTTGAATGCATTACGGGAACGCCTTTTACAAGAGTTAAAACCGTTAATTACTGCTTTTCAGGATAAAAACTCCACGGTGGAGGATTTCACCCGTGCCTTGTTTTATTTCTTGAAAGAACATGGCCTGGAAAAACGTTTAAAGGCTAAGGAAGAAGAATTCCTGGCGGCAGGAGACCGTCTCCGGGCAAGAGAATACGCACAAGTATATCGTGTGGTTCTGGAACTCTTTGACCAGCTGGTGGAGCTTCTCGGCAAAGAAAAAATTACTCCAAAGGAGTACCGGGAGCTGGTGGAAACAGGACTTCGCGAAGCAAAGGTAGGCTTGATTCCGACGGGTTCCGAGCAGGTGGTCATCGGTGATATGGAGCGAACTCGCTTAAAAGAAATCAAAGCCCTATTCTTCCTAGGTGTTAACGATGGCAAGGTACCGGCTGCTGGCAGTAATCAGGGTATTTTAAGCGACAAAGACAGAAAAGAATTGTCCGGTGATAAGTTCGAGCTGGCACCGGACCCGGTGACCAGGGTAAACAACGGACAGTTTTACTTATACATGAACTTAACCAAGCCTTCCGAACGGTTATACCTGACCTATGCCGCAGTGGGAGAAGACGGAAAAACCATCCGCACCTCCTATCTGATTGGTAAAATCAAAGCGCTGTTTCCTGAGCTTACAATCTGCGCAGAGTATGACTCCCCGGCGGAAGCTTTGGTGCAAAACGATAAGGGCAGAAGAGCGTTCTTAAATTCCCTGCGGGAGTTTGCGGCAGGAGAAGCAGAAGAAAGCTTTGGCGAATTATACCGCTGGCATGCCGATGCTTTGGCAAAAGAAGAACTGGACCGCTTGATTCGTCAGGCAGTGATGTTAGCAGAAAAGGAGCAACTGTCTCCTGAAACAGCCCAAAGTTTATATGGCAATCGGATTGTGGGCAGTGTAACCCGTATGGAGCAGTATGCCCGCTGTGCCTTTGCCCATTTCTTAAAGTACGGTCTTGCGCTGGAGGAGCGGCAGGAATACCGCCTTCAGGCACCGGACATCGGCAATCTTTACCATGATGGTTTAAAGCGTTTCGGAAACGAACTGCTTTCCATGGGCAAAAAGTGGCAGGAGATTTCCATGGAGGAAAGAATCTCCCTGGCAGAGCGTTGTGCCAAAGAAGCGGTGGAGGCTTACGCTACAGATATCTTTGTAAGCTCCGCAAAAAATAAATATCTGACCAAACAGATGGAACGTGTCTTAAAAAAGACATTGGATATATTAACAGCCCAGCTTGCCGGCAGTGAGTTTTCGCCGGAAGCTTTCGAGCAGTCCTTTTTCCATACCGACCGCAATTTAAGTCTCCACGGTATCATTGACCGGGTGGACTCCTGCGAAACGGAAGAAGGCAAACTGATAAAAATTGTGGACTACAAGTCCGGCACCAAAGATTTCTCCATGGAAGAGTTGTATTACGGTCTTTCCATGCAGCTGGCGGTATATATGACGGCGGTCCTGCGGGAAAAGGAAAACAAGAATGCCACACCGGCGGCCATGTTTTTCTACCATGTGGATGACCCGATTGTGGATAAGTCCGATAATCCGGAGCTTGCCGTGTTAAAAAAGCAGCGGGTAAAGGGTCTGGTAAACAGTAAAACAGATATCGTCCGCAAACTGGACAATGCTTTTTCGGATGCGGCAGGTGGTTTGGCGGCATCGGTAAAATCCGTAAAAATTCCGGTGGAAACCGATAAAGAGGGTCAGTACAAAAAGTCCTCCAAGGTGGCAGACGGCGCTATGTTTACTGCTATTTCCAACTACGTATATGACAAATTAAAAGCAGAGAGTGAAGAAATTCTTGGCGGCTCTGCAGAAATTGCGCCGTATAAATGCAAGAAGAAAACGGGCTGTGATTATTGTGAGTTTGCGTCCGTGTGCGGCTTCGACAAAAAGAGCGGCAGCACCTACCGGATGTTAAAACCAATGAGTGACGAAGAAGTTTTTGCAAAGCTGAAGGAAACAGACAAAGGGCAGTAGGAGAACAGAAAGGAAGTAACCTATGGCTGAAATCAGATTAACACCGGAACAGCAGAAGGTTGTGGATACCAGAAACTGTAACCTTCTGGTGGCGGCGGCCGCCGGTTCCGGTAAAACAGCGGTTTTAGTAAAAAGAATCATCAAAAAGGTAACGGAAGAAGGTCAGGATATCGACCGTTTACTTATCGTAACCTTTACCAATGCAGCTGCGGCAGAAATGCGGGAGCGTATTGGTGCTGCCATTGAAGATGCTCTGGCGGCAAATCCGGAGAGTGCCCACCTTCAGCGGCAAATGATGCTGTTACATAATGCCCAGATTACCACCATTCACAGCTTTTGTCTGTCGGTTATCCGGGAGTTTTTCCATCTGCTTTCCTTAGATCCGGGCTTCCGTATCGGGGATGAGGCAGAATTATCCCTGCTCCGGTCCGATGTGCTGGAGGAGGTGTTGGAGGAGTGCTACGAAAAAGAAGAGGAAGCGTTCCTGGCCTTTGTGGAAAGTTTCGGCTCTGCAAAAAATGACAATGCGGTCAAAGAATATATTTTGAAATTATATCATATTGCCATGAGCCAACCATATGCCAATGACTGGCTGAATTCTCTGGTGCAAAGTTTCCGGATTTCTGAAGAAGAATTTGGAAGCCATCCTATGCTTTCCCGTGTCATGCAGGAGGTAACAAATTGCCTGGCAGATTGCTTTGCTGTTTTAGAGCGGTTGTTTGCCTTGGCGGAAGAACCGGACGGCCCTTCTGCCTATAAAGAAAATTTCCAGGCGGATGAAGCGGAGCTTTTGCGCCTTTCCTCGGCGGCTACCGATTATGTTACCTTTGCCGCCGCCCTGGCGGAGCTTAAATTTACTGCCCTTTCCCGTAAGAAGCAGGAAGCTTCCGAAGAAAAGAAGGAGTTGGCAAAGAGCCTCAGAGACCACATCAAAAAGCAGTTGAAGAAGCTGCAGGAAGACTTTTTTTACGAAGCCCCGGAAGAATTGTTAAAGAGCATTACCCACATGGAACTTCCGATGCAGGGGCTGGTGGATGCAACCAAAAAAGTCATGTCCCGGTATGAAGAACAGAAAAAAGAGAAAAATCTGTTGGACTTTAATGACTTGGAGCATATGGCATTGCAGATTTTGGTGGAACGTACAGAGGATGGGGCTTTTGTTCCAACCACAGCAGCCAAAACCTTGTCTGCCCGCTTTGATGAAATTATGATTGACGAATATCAGGACAGCAACCTGATTCAGGAGGCAGTGCTGACCAGCGTTTCCGGTGCCTGGCGGGACAATCCGAATGTGTTCATGGTTGGCGACGTAAAGCAGAGCATTTACCGGTTCCGTATGGCGTGTCCGGATTTGTTCATGGAAAAGTACGAAACCTACGGCACCGCAGGTAAGGCTCAGAAAATTGATTTGGCAAAAAATTTCCGAAGCAGACAGGGCATCTTGGATGCTATTAATGTGCTGTTTGCGGGACTGATGCATAAAGAATCTACGGAAGTGGAGTACGACGCGGCGGCATCCCTTTATTTTGGTGCCTCCTATCCGGAGGAGAAGTCTGCCCATTGCACGGAGGTGCTGTTCGTAAATGCAGAAGCCACCATGGCAGCAGAACCGGATGGCTTTGGAGACGAAGAGGAGCTTCCGTGGAACTCCGATGAAGGTGCAGAGGACGGCAGTAATGCTTCTTCCAAACCGGAAGACGGGGAACTGGGCGCCGAAGAAAAGACGTTGGTGCAGGCAGAGGCCTATGCGGTGGCTAACCGTATTAAGGAGTTGATTTCTTCTGACCTGACGGTGGGCAGCGAAGAACGGGGCGTGGGCTATGGCGACATTGTCATTTTGCTTCGTACCATGAGCGGCTGGTCCGAGGCATTTTTGGAGGTCTTTGCAGAGCAGGGCATCCCGGCCTATGCGGACACCAGCGCCGGTTATTTTAAAACCTTTGAAATCAGAAAAACACTGGATTTTCTGCGGATTTTGGATAATCCGAAGCAGGACATTCCTTTTGCGGCGGTGTTACATTCTCCAATCGGTGGGTTTAATGCCGAAGAGCTTGCTACGCTTCGGGTGAAGTACGGAAGTCTTTCCGCAGAAAATAAAACCAGCCGTTGTTTATATGCCGCGGCAAGAGAGGCGGCAAACAATGCCCTTGGTACAAATGACGGTGTCAATTCCAAGGCGGCAAAGTTTTTTGAACTGTACGACCGTCTCCGGGCGGAGTCGGAATATATCAGCATCCACGAACTCATCGAAAGCTTTTACCGCCAAAGCGGTTTTTACGATGTGGTTACGGTTATGCCGGGAGGCGAGCGGCGCCGGGGCAATCTGGATATGCTGATTAGCCGGGCAAAGCAGTACGAAGCTACCAGCTTTAGCGGCTTGTACGACTTTATCCGGTACATCGACCGTCTGATAAAATATGAAGTGGACTTTGGTGAGGCAGGCACTGTGGAAGCCGGACAGATGGTCCGCATCATGAGTATCCACAAGAGTAAAGGTCTGGAGTTTCCGGTGGTGTTCCTTTGCGGTATGGAAAAGAAGATGAACCGCATGGATATGCGGGACCGCCTGATTATCCATTCCAAGCTTGGTCTCGGACCTGAGTTTGTAGATACAACGTTGCGGGTAAAATCCCCAACCCTTCTTAAGAAGATTATTGCAAAGCAGATGAACGAAGAAATGATTGCGGAGGAGCTTCGTGTTCTTTATGTTGCCATGACAAGAGCCCGTGAAAAGCTGATTCTGGTGGGGGCCATGAAGGAACCGGAAAAGCGTTATGCCGCATGGCAGCAGCGCTCCGAAACTGTCAGCGAGAGAGGCCTGTTATCCTCTTATGTTTCCAAGGCAAATACCTACTACGATTTTGTATGTCCGCTTCTTATGGCAGGAGTAAGCGCAACAGGCGGCAGTGCCTGCCGCATGAATTCTGCAGAGGATTGGACCGAAGCACTTGCTTTTGGCGTGCAGGTTTCTATCACGAAACATATGGAAACCGAAAATTTTCCGGATGCAGTCTTTACCGGCCGCTTTAATCTCCGGGAATGCGGTGCGGTGGAACGTGCTTTGCAGACAGAAGAAAACCGCAGGACAAAACAGGAACTTCTGGCAGTGCTGGAACAGATGAAAACCATGGAACCGTCCGCTTCCGAAGAAGCGAAGGCAGTCCGCGAACTGCTTAACTTGCAGAACTCCTTCCGATATCCGTATGATACAGAAGCAAATCTTCCAATCAAGGTAACGGTTTCCGAGTTAAAGAGAATGCATCTGGAGACAGAGGAGCAGGAAGGAATGGATACGGCACCAGCCGGCAGTAACTGTATCGGTTCATCGGTGCAGTCGTTATTGCCGGATGAAGTTTCTTTTGACGATATCAAATTTGAAGATATATCCTTTGACACCATGGACGCCCAAGGGAATTTTGTGTTGCAGCTGGATTCCACCGGTGAACTTATGGTGCCGGAGGACGATTGTACTTACCCTGAATTTCTAAAACCGGAGAAAACTATTTCCGGCAGTGACCGCGGTACTATTTACCATCACATTATGGAACTGATTCCTTTTGCGGCAAACATGCCAAAGAATGCGGTAAAAGCCACCTTGGATGGTATGGTAAAGGACGGACACTTAAAACCGGAAGACCGGGATGCCGTGAATGACAATAAATTTGTAAAGTTCTTTGCTTCCGGACTTGGCATCCGCATGTGCAGGGCCGAAGATGCAGGAACCCTCCGTCGCGAGCAGCCTTTTGTTATCGGTTTACCTGCAAAAGAATTATATTCGGATTCCGAAAGTGACGAGATTGTTCTGGTACAGGGTGTCATCGATGCTTTCTTCGAGGAAGAAGACGGTATCGTATTGATGGATTACAAAACCGACCGTATCCACGAGGACGCCAAAGTAGAACTTACCCATAAGTATCAAAGCCAGTTAAAATATTACCGCAGGGCGCTGGAAATGCTTACCGGAAAGAAGGTAAAAGAAGTTTGGTTTTATGCGTTTGGTACCGGGGAAGATTTTAGGATTGAGTAAAGACTGTTATATATTAAAATTTTAGGCACTACACTTGGATAATGTAGTGCCTAAAATTTATGTTATATAACAAGCCTTGACGCAGAAGCTAGACCTGATAGATATACTTTATCGATACTTCATCTTGGTAGATTGTTACACCACCCATAGCTTCATAAAATTTCTGGGCATCAAAATTTTTGCTGTTTACAGAAAGAAATAACTTCGTGTATCCATTGGCCTTTACTTGATTTCTGGCAATCTCGAAGAATGTTTTTCCAATGCCTTTTCTTTGATATTCCTTTAAAATGTATAAAAGACCGATTTCTTGTTGAAAATCCATAAATGGACGATAAGGTTTTCCGCAGGTCATAAGTCCGACGATTTTTTGATTATCCAATGCTACAAAAAGCTCAATGTCCGGATTATTCACGATATTTTGAAAGATACTTTCGTTTTTTGCAATATCATAACCGGATAATTTTTCTTCTGAATATATACCCTTATAGGTGGTGTTCCAAACCTGTCCCTTTAGAATAGCAAGGTCCAGACAATCTTCCAATACTGCTTTACGGTAAGTAATCGTATTCATAATGCACATCCTTTCTAAAAAGTTGCTTTAACCTTAACACAGCGTATGGAAAAATACAATTCCCCGTTTAATATAAAAATTTATGGCAACACTTGAAATATAAAATATTTAGGAGGTTCCCATGAAAAAGAGAAAACCAATTGTACTTAGTGAAGTAAAACCGGAAGAAATGAAGAAATACGAAATCGCCAAAGAACTTGGCTTATTAGATAAGGTCCTTGCCGAAGGCTGGCAGTCCCTTTCCGCAAAAGAAACCGGAAAAATCGGCGGCATGCTGTCCAAAGCCGCAAAAGAAGCAAAACTTGTAAAGGTAACAAAATAAACGTACTGAAGGCACTGAAATGAGTTACACCATTCAAACCGCAAACTTTTAGTGCGTTTGATATTCAGTTCCCGGCATTTTTTAGCTTGTGAAAAATTAAAGAAATCCCCTGTTATGAATTTATCCGTAGAAAACGCTGGAGAAACGTCGGTCCTTGGCGAAGTACTGCGACGTTAGTCGCATGAGCCTAGTACCGCTACGTTTCGATGCTAGCGAGAGCGGGTTTTCGAAGGATAAATTCATAACAGGGGATTATTATATTTCAAAAATAAAATGCCGGGAACTAAATATCATACCCCTTGAGAAGCTTTGCACGGCTCGGATGACGTAACTTTCTCAGCGCCTTTGCTTCAATCTGGCGGATACGCTCACGTGTTACGTTAAACTCCTTACCAACCTCTTCCAGGGTGCGGCTTCTGCCGTCCTGAAGACCAAAGCGGAGGGTGAGGACTCTCTGCTCACGTTCGGTAAGGGTTTCCAGAAGCTTGCCAATCTGGTCCTGAAGCATGGAGTAAGCGGCTGCTTCTTCCGGACCCATGATGCGGTCGTCCTTGATGAAGTCGCCAAGGTGGCTGTCGTCCTCTTCGCCGATTGGGGAATCTAAGGAAATTGGGTCAGCGGAAACCTTTAAGATTTCTCTTACCTTGTCTACCGGAAGACCCATAACGTCTGCGATTTCCTGCTCGGACGGTTCGCGGCCCAGTTCCTGCATCAGGGTACGGGATACGCGGTAGGTCTTGTTAATAACTTCGGACATATGAACCGGAATACGGATGGTTCTGGACTGGTCTGCAATGGCACGGGTAATAGCCTGACGAATCCACCAGGTGGCATAAGTGGAGAACTTGTAGCCCTTGGTATGGTCGAACTTTTCTACTGCTTTAATTAAACCTAAGTTTCCTTCCTGAATCAGGTCGAGGAAGGAAAGACCGCGGCCTACATAGCGCTTTGCAATGCTGACAACGAGACGCAGGTTGGATTCTGCCAGCTGCTGCTTGGCAACTTCGTCACCGGACTGGATTTTCTCTGCCAATTCTACTTCTTCTTCAATGGAAAGCAATGGGTAGTCGCCGATTTCCTTTAAATACTGTTTAACCGGGTCATCAGACATCACATTAGCTAAAGCATTTAAGTCTTCTGCCTCTAACAATGCTTCGTCTTCCTGGTCCATATCAAGAAGAGCGTCCTCGGATGGTTCATCGTCTTCCATCGGAGTCATAACCACAATGCCGTTATTTTCCAAGTATTCGTAGATTTTATCAATCTGGGCAGCAGATAAGTCGAAGCCCTTGAAAAAATCATTCACTTTATCAACTTCAATTACGTCCTTGTTGGCACGTCCCAGAGCAAGTAGCTCCTGTAACTTTGCCTCAAAAGAAGCCTGTACTTCACTCATTTTTGTATCCTCATCTCTATAATTTTGGCATAAAAGCCGACTAAGCGACATTATAACACAGGTACCCCAAAAAAGGAAAGAGAAATTTTGAAGAATTTAAGAATATATTGCAAGAAGGTGTCGAAATGGAGTATACTTGACATAAGAATGGCCATTTTGGGCTAGAAAGAAAAGGGGCTACCACATGAGGGAACGTATTTATTGGAACAGAGATTGGAAGTTTACAACAGAATATAGTGAGGAAATATTAAAAAAGGAATTTGAGGGGGAACTACAAAGTGTAGCTTTGCCTCATACCGTGGCAGAAACGCCGTTCCATTATTTCGATGAAAGTATTTATCAGATGGTCAGCGGTTACCGCAAGACCTTTGTGCCGGAGGAAGACTGGAGAGACAAGCAGATACTGCTTACGATAGAGGCAGCAGGACATCAGGCTGAAGTATATTTAAACGGTAATAAAATGACGGAGCATTTTGGCGGATACACCGCTTTCTCCGTGGATTTGGCACCGCAGCTTCTCTTTGGGGAAGAAAATGTACTGGTGGTAAAGGTGGACAGCAGGGAAAGCATCAATGTTCCTCCCTTTGGAAATGTTATCGACTATATGACTTATGGCGGTTTGTACCGGGAAGTATATTTAGATATTTTAGACAAGACCTGTATTGAAGATGTGTTTGTAAAAACAAGAAGAATTTCTTCCATGACCTATGAAATTTCTGCGGAAATCACCTGTCTGCAGCTTCAGGGGGATGAAATCCGTGTAACGCTGCTGGATGGTGCTGGCGCTCATGTGTGCACCTTGGGGCAGTCCTGGCAGAAGGTGACCGGTATACAGGAATGGCATCCGGAAACACCAAATTTATATACATTACGTGCGGAATTAATCCGGGACGGTGTTGTAGTTGATGTTTTGGATACCCGTTTCGGTTTCCGGGAAGCAGTCTTTAAAAAAGATGGTTTTTACCTGAATGGTAAGAAGTTTAAGCTTCGTGGCTTAAATCACCACCAGAGCTATCCGTATGTGGGTTATGCAATGCCGGAATCCATGCAGAAATATGACGCTGAGATTTTAAAGAAGGAGCTGGGCGTGAACGCAGTCCGTACCTCCCATTATCCGCAGTCGCAGCATTTTATCAATGCCTGTGATGAACTGGGACTTTTGGTATTTACGGAAATTCCGGGCTGGCAGCACATCGGTGATGATGCCTGGAAGCAGATTGCCATGAAAAATACGGAGGAGATGGTATTGCAGTACCGCAATCACCCATCCATCATTTTATGGGGTGTCCGCATTAATGAGTCCATGGATGACGACGCTCTGTATACCGAAACCAACCGCATTGCCCACGAGCTTGACTCTACCCGTCAGACCAGTGGTGTGCGTTATATCCAGAAGAGTCATTTGCTGGAGGATGTATATGCCTATAACGATTTCTCTCACAAGGGTGATAATGCGGGCTGCTTAAAAAAGAAGAAATCAACACCGGATAGGAAAAAGGGCCAGTTGATTTCCGAGTTTAACGGACACATGTTCCCAACTAAGAGCTTTGATTGTGAAGACCATACCACGGAGCATATGCTGCGTCATGCCAGGGTTATGAATGCGTATTATAAAGAAAAAGACATTGCCGGCGGATTCGGCTGGTGTATGTTTGATTACAATACCCATCAGGATTTCGGCAGCGGTGACCGTATCTGTTATCACGGCGTTGCGGACATGTTCCGCAACAAGAAGCCTGCCGGGGAGCTTTACTTTGCCCAGCAGGAGGCAGAACCGGTATTGGAGGTGTTCTCCTCCTTGGAAATCGGGGAGCATCCGGGCGGATATGTGGGAGATGTTTATCTGGCTACCAATGCTGACACTGTACGGGTTTATAAAAATGACCGCTTTGTTAAGGAAATAAAAACAAAGGATACTGCCTTTAAGAAAATGCCTCACGGACCATTGATGATTGATGAATTTATCGGTGATGCTCTGCGTACAGAAGAAGGCTTTAGAAGAGGCAAGGCAAAGGCAGTAAAGAAGGTGCTTTTGGCTGCCCAGAAGCACGGGATGGCAAAGCTGCCGCTTTCCGCAAAATTAACTGCGGCAAAGTGCATGGTATTTTACCGGATGAAGATTTCCGATGCGGTGGATTTATACGGTAAGTATGTAGGTGACTGGGGCGGTACCGCAACAGTATACCGCTTTGAAGCAATCAAAAACGGTCTGATTGTAAAGACGGTGGAAAAGAGCCCAATGAAGGCAAAGCAGTTAAAGGTGCAGTGTTCCCACACTGAACTTGCGGAAAAGAATACTTACGATGTAGCGGCAGTGCGCTTCCGCATGGAAAGTGAAAAGAACAATCTGTTACCGTTTAATCAGGATATTATTACCCTGTCTGCCGAGGGTCCGGTTGAAATTATCGGACCAAAGACAATTTCCCTGCGGGGAGGTATGGGCGGTACCTATGTAAAGACTACCGGAGAGGCCGGAGAGGCGAAGCTTACCCTTCAGGCGGAAGGTTTGGAGGCAATGGAGATTCTCTTTACCATGGAGTAAATGCCGCTCTCGTAAAATGGAAATATTGTGATAAAGTGCCCGGTGGGAGCATTGCTTTCACCGGGCACTGTTGTATGTGTAGAAAAATAACATTCTTTTTTGTGAATTTTGCATATAGTAATTGGGAAAAATCCCCTAAAATATTATACAAAAAACGGAGCTTTTTTTCTACTTGAAGGACAAGCAAGTAATGTGTATACTGAAGTCAAGATTTCGCGAATATCTTTTTTGTTAAAGGCAGTTTCTGCCGGAATTCCAATAGAGTAATTATGTAGAAAATCCTTGCAAGGGATACGTATGCAAGATATAATAAAGGAGGAAGTATATTGGTAAGTACAAATGCAGCAGTAGCAATAGAAAAAAGGAGACCAACTATGAAAAGTCAATAGGAAAATAAATAGTTTTCAAAAAAGTTTATGACTAAAAAAGTGTATAGGAAATAAAGCTCCCAAAGGGCGCTTATAAAAATTAAATATAGTTGAACAGGTAAAGACTTAGG
>JAGBCB010000050.1 GCA_017938145.1 Lachnospiraceae bacterium | reverse complement strand
CAATCGCCCATAATATCACAAAAATGGCACTGGAAGGATAGAAATCCCGTGCTGTTTTATTCTGAAAATGCGTATTTCAAGAATAAAAAAACGAGGATGCCCCTCGCTACGATTTAAAAATCATAGTTTTGGGACACCCTCATTTAGATGTGAAAGGTTCAGGTGGTCGACGATACTTACCTTATGTTTTCACCGAACCGGGAATAGCCATGCTTTCCGCTGTATTACGAAGTGATGTGGCAGTTCAGGTTAGTATAAAAATTATGAATGCTTTTGTGGAAATGCGAAGATTTATGGCGAACAATTCGCTTGTTTTAAATCGAATTAACGAAATTGAAGTAAAGCAATTATCGTATCAAAAGGATACAGATGAAAAATTTGATAAAATTTTCACCTACATATCCGAACACGAAGAAGTGACACAGAAAATATTCTTTGAGGGCCAAATATATGACGCCTTCAGTCTATTGACAGAAATGATATCCAAAGCAGAAAAGGAACTGGTGCTGATAGACAATTATGTAGATATCGGTACGCTGAATATACTGGCAAAGAAAAAGCCGGGTGTGAATGCTGTTGTTTACACGGTAAAAACAACAAAGCTTTCCAAGGGCGATGTGGATAGGTTTAATCAACAGTATCCGATGCTTGAGGTAAGGCACACCGGGGCATTTCATGACAGGTTTCTGATTGTAGACGGTTTGTATGCCTATCACATCGGTGCATCCATTAAAGATGCGGGAAAGAAATGCTTTGGAATAAATAAATTGGAAGACGCAAAGATTGTAGTAGGGATTTTAGAACGATTAGAACAAGAGGTAAGGGGTGTATGATGAGAAAAAGGTTTAATTCCCCATTATATACAGAGGGGAGATTTGGTAAAAGACTTAGAGAGACGAGAGATGAAGATAACCAATACTTATATTCCAAGGGAATATATCCAACCAAAATAAAAAAGGAAGAATTACCGGAAGATTATATTCGAATTATGAGTAGGACACATTGGTATCTGCGGGGATACTTAAAAACTTCGGGGATTGTAGATATGAAGTATGAAATGCGTAAGATTAACCATTTATTCAAGGATGATTATTTGTATATTTCGTATCATGAGCCGCTACGGAAAGAGCAAATTACAAGAGGGTATTCTGACTATGTAAATTATGATGTGTGCATCTGTGGAAGCGATATTATCCCGGTAGTGTTGGCTGCAGAAAAATATTCTGGGTATGACATATCAGAAATTAGGAAACAAATTGAGGTAAAAAGAATCTGGTATAAAGAGAATTGCTACGATGATTATTATCGCCAATTTGGAGATAATGATGTTGACTTGTTTGAGATATATGCAACTGATTAATAGTTATGGTATAAGGGCAGATGCGAAATAAGGAGGAACAAAATGGATAAGAAACTAATACACATTTGCGAAGTATGCGGAAAAACAGAGATTCTGACACCGGAGGAAGCGTTTAATGAAGGCTGGGATTATCCGCCGAGGATGGGCGGTTTTGGTATTGTGGGCCCACGTACGTGTGGGGACTGCCCTATAACTCTTACAGTATGGTGGGCATTGGTGTCTGAGAAGAAAGCAGTATCGGAACTGTCGCAAAAGCAAATAGAAACAATAAAAAGGATTCAGGGAGAACCGGAAAGAATTATCCCGAAGGAGGAATAGACCATGATACCAACATTATACGAACCATTCCGCCATTGGTCAGAAAAAGGCTCTGTTTACATATTATCTGACTTGCATTTTGATGATGCAGATTGCAAGTTTATGAGTCCGGACTGGATTACTCCACAGGAACAGATTGCAATCATCAATGGGCTGGTAATGAAAAATGATACATTTATTTGCTTGGGAGACGTTGGAAGACCGGAGTATATCAAAGACATTAAGGCGAGAAAAAAGATTCTGATTCTTGGAAATCATGATGCAAAAGGTGTGTATAATTATTACTTTAATGAAATCTATACAGGGCCGCTTTTTATAGCAGAGAAAATATTGTTATCACATGAGCCTGTGTACGGATTGTCATGGTGTCTGAATATACATGGTCACGACCATAATCATATGGAACCATACAAAGAGGGATGTAAGCACATTAATTTGGCTGCGAATGTATGTGGATACACACCGATAAACCTTGGAAGTGGGCCTTTGTAGAGCAGGATACCTGCCGCACCGACCCGTTTGAGTGCATGAAGACCAGCTATGAGTTTTTGAAGGGGAAAGGATTTTATTAATAGGTTTATAGTAAAGAAGTAAGCGTCCAATTTGAGGTGGATTTTATCCACTCAAATTGGGCGCTTACTTTGTATGCTCAGGGGGTAGTTGTGTTTTAATCTTGACAAGTCATCAATTGATTGTTATACTATCAATTGATAGTAAAAGAATTTTGGAGGTGGTTTCAATTAAGCTAAGCATTCAATCAAAGGAAAAAGAAATAAATGAATTTTTAAGTGATTTAAAGAATATTCTTCAGAATGAAGGGTTTAATATAGATAAGGACTTAACTATTGTCAGAACAAAAAAGAAAGGCGCAGAAGTAAAATATTCAACGCCATATACTTTGTTGGATTTAGATTATGATGCTAGCGATATTGTAGACCGTTTAAAGGAGTTAACAATTAGGGAATACTCTGAAACATTAGTAGATAAAGATGATATTACTCCCCCTTTGCTATTTGTTTTTGGAAAGGATATCAATAGTAAGCAGATTTATATTAAGTTGAAAATAAAAGGAGAACAGGCAAGGCATGTGTTATGCGTGTCTTTCCACTATGCAAAAGAAAAGATGTCATTTCCTTATGCATGATGGAGAATGAAAAGGAGGAAGAAAAATGGAAGCGACCGTATTAATTGGGAAGATTCACATGGAATGTCCACTGTGTGATAGGGTTCATGAGATTGAGGAAAGGAAGCGGACAACAACTACTATTATTAAGGATGTAGAAGTGACCTACGACGAGAGGTTTTATTTTTGTGCGAATATGGATGAAGATGAAAGCGAATTTGAAACGGCTGAAATGACCAATGAAAATCTTTTAAATGCCCGAAATGCATATCGAAAACAGATGGGACTTCTTACATCGGATGAAATTGTAGAAATCCGTGAAAACTACGGATTATCTCAAGTTGACTTGGCAAGATTATTGGGATGGGGAGAAGCAACTATTTCAAGATATGAGAGCAAGGCAATTCAAGATGAAGCCTATGATATGATGCTTCGCTTAATTAAGGATAATCCGTTAAAGGCATTAGAGTTTTTGAAAAAGAATGGCGACAAATTTACTGAGACTAAAAAGGCAGCAATAAGACAGCAGATTGTTCAAAAAATAGATTCTTATGGAAAAGAGTTTCTTACACGACAGGCGCTTGAAGGTGAATATGTTTGCTTTGATGAGCCATCAGATTCTAATGGATATACAATGTTGGATATAGATAAGTTGGAGGCAGTAATATCTTATTTGGCGGAATCTATGGCTAATCTGTATAAAGTTAAACTTATGAAGTCTTTGTGGTATGTGGATGTGTTATCTTATATACAAACAGGAAGAGCGATGACGGGATTGGTATACAGACACGAATCGATGGGAGCACTTCCGGTTGGACATTATAGACTGATGAATTTGGAAAATATAAATGTACAAGAAGAGTTTGGGTATCATTGTAATATTGGACAACATGTATATCCTAGTAAAAATGCTGACTATTCAATTTTTAGTAATGAGGAAAAAGAGATTCTTGACACTGTAATAAAAAAATTTAAGAACTATAATGCAAATGAGATTGTGGACTATATGCATGATGAAGAAGCGTATAAGAAAACATTAAAAGGGGCAATTATTCCATTTAGTCTTGCAAAAGAGATTAGAAGTTTTGCATAAGCGTAGAGTAGCTTCCGGTGGACATCGAACTTGTTAAGAAAATACGCGAGAACATGTAGGGTATAGGGTGGCCAATATAAGGTCGCCCTATATGTTAAAGGAGAGTCAACAAATGGCAAAGCAAAAGAAGAAAAAGAAGAATACAGTAAAATGCGTGCAAATTCAGGATGGAAGTTTGTTATCGAAAAGTGAGTGGATTGAAATACATGAAGAAGCATATTACAGAGCAATGAAAAGATTGCAAGACGAAAAGAATAGTGAGAAAGTAATGAAGCATGAAAAAGAAAAATGGTATGCCAATCTTCTGTTCGTGTTGAATCTTTTGTTTCTACCTTGGAAAGAAACTCGTTTTATGAAGTTGAAAAATCATGTGTATGATAATATTCTTGTTATGGTAGTCTCACTTGTTTTAGAAGTGGCAGGAATTTTTCTATGGCTTTCCGGGTTGATTGGTAGTATTATATTAATCATTACGCTAATAGTAGGGGGCTTCGTTCCGATAGTGCTAGAAGGTTTGCTTGTTTGTTTCCTAATTTGGGTTATGGGTAGCTGTTTTTCTATCTGTGGAAAAGAATTTGGGAAGGAACAAGATAGTAATAGAATTTACGCTTATTCTAGTTGTATTATAGCTTTAGCAGGGTGTATAATCAGTTTAATAGCGTTATTACAAACAGGGGTAAGATAAACAGTGGTTAGTTATGCGGTATTTATTAGCCCAATCGGCATTTTAGAAATCAAAGAAGAAAACGAGCATATCATTGGAGTGTGTTTACTTGCTGAAAAAGAGGAGATTGCAACGGCAGAGTTGCAGTTGCAGATGAAACAAAGGCAGAAGATGAAATGATGGTGGATGGGTTAGCGTGGAATGCAGACGTTACAACCTTATCTTCCGATCCGCTTAAGATGGATGGCATCGTAGCCAAGGAAGTCATCATCGAAGGCGGCAACACAGGTGTCGTAAGAATTAACGGCGGTAACATCGACAAGGTAACCGTTAAGGCACCGGAAGTACCGGAATTCGGTTTTAAGGAAATCGTTGAGTTGATTGCAGCCGGTGTTCCTGTAAACGAAGTAGTTGAAATGTATCGGAACAACCAGAAGCTGAAAGATGATGCAACGGCATTAAAGCCAACCGTTAAGGTAGTAGGCGGCGCAGAAATCGACGAACTGATCGTTTCCGGCAGTGCTGTTTTAGACCTCGCAGGCGGCGACGTAGAAGCAGTTACCGTTAAGGCAGCAGCAGATACCGGCAGAATGCTTGTAACCATCAAGAACTATGACGGTAAGTTAAACGTAGATCAGGTTCCTAACACAGACGGAACAAATAATATCGTAAACGTGGAATTAAAGAACACCCAGCTTGCTGAGCTGAATGTAGACGGCGAGAAGAAGTGCGTATTCCACATTGGCGGCGATAATAAGTCTGACGTGGCAGCAATGGTAGTAGAGGGTTCCTCTGATGTTGTCACCATGGTAGATACAACTGACGTTAAGGTTGCGGAAAGCGCAGAAAAGTCTTCCGTACGCATCTACTCCGATGTTGAAAACTTAGTAGTAGAAGCAGACAACAGCAATCTGTACGTTGCAGCAAGTGCAGTTGTAACAAACGCAAAGGTAACAGGTGATAATACAACCGTTGGTTTCAACGGCAGAGTGGATAATTCCGAAGTAACCGGTAGTGGTTCCCAGGTTGTTTACCAGGCACCTCCAACCGCTACTCCAAGCCCAACTCCGTCTCCAAAGCCGGTGGGCACAGTAATCGGTAATGAAAACAACACCACAGGCTGGTGGACTGCTCATTCCGAAACCATCAAGGTAGAAGAGGGCGAAACTGAAAAGCTTACTTTCTGGAACTTTACGGGCGGTGTTGAAAACTGGCACAATTTCCTTGTAATTCTTCAGAATGTAGGTGATGCACATGCTCCTGCAGATAACGCAGCATACGCTGAATACGGCGTGTTCCGTGCAGATAACTGGGGCTGGAAGGGTGCATTAAATCCTGTAGATCATAATGACCAGCTTAAGTGGGTATTAGAAAGCCAGTGGAACTGGGATACCTTCAAGACCGACATGAACGGTGCAAAGGTAGACTTAGAAGTAACCAACAACGGCGATACTGCAGATATTGTTGCTAATATTACAACAGAAGCAGGAAAGAAGTACTTCCAGAATTATAAGAACATTGCAATTGACGGTGATTTATACTTCTGCTTAACCGTAGAAGGCGGTCACTTAATTATTCCTAAGGCAGATGCACCGGTTGAGCCGGAACAGCCTGTTGAACCGGAAGAACCGGTAGTAACACCGGAAGCAAAGCCGGAAATTACATTAGAGCCAATTCCTGAAGCATTTGTAGAAACAGGAAAGGTTTTAGGTAAAGAAGATAACACTACTCCTTGGTGGAATGATTTCACTAAGACAGTAAAGGTAGAAGAAGGAACAGCAGCAAGGGTATACTTCCAGAACTACGGCGGTGCAGCTGCATACAACAATTTTGCAGTAATCCTTCAGGATGCTGCTGACGGTGCAGAAACAGTAACAGAATACGCTGTAGTACGTGCAGATAACTATGGTTGGTTATATACACAGAACACATTTGATCACTTAGAAGCCCTTGGCTGGAAGTTAGAGAGCAACTGGAACTGGGATACTTTCGTAGCAGAAATGAAGGATGCAACCGTTGTTCTTGATATCGTAAATTATGGTAAGACAGCAGATGTTTTAGCAACTATTACAACTGCAACAGGTGAAGTACGTTACCAGAAGTATCTTGATATCGCAGTTGATGGTGATTTATACTATCGTCTGTGCGTAGACGGTGCTCACATTGAATTCTTAGAGCCTGCACCGGTACGTCCGGAAGCTCCGGAATTAGTGGTACTTCCAAAGGCAGAAGATTGCTCTGCAGCAATTACTGAAATTGTTGAGGATGTAACCGAAAATGATGAGCAGTGCATCACTCTTAAGTATGAGGATGGTGCAGAAGAAACTCACATCATGACCTGGGATGAAGAAAAGGAAGAATACTTCGTTACATATCATGTAGAGTATGCAGACGGTAGTGACTTAAACGGAACCTATGCAGTAGCTGATATGCCGGAAGAAATGCCAAAGGTAGGCGATGTTCCATATCCTGCAGAGGAAGAGGATGATAATCTCATTGGTACAGAAGATGGAAAAACCGCTTGGTGGGGTGCTCACTCCGAAACCTTCAAGGTAGAAGAAGGCACATCCAAAACCATTGTATTTAAGAACTATGGTGGCGCAAATAACTGGAACAATTTCGTTGTGGTTCTGCAGAATATTGCTGATGAACATGCTTGGACCGAGACAAACGGCTATAAGGAATATGCGGTACTTCGTGCAGATAACTGCGGTTGGGGCTGGTTCAATGGAACTTGGTGCCATGACATTGATAAGCCGGTAATACCGGTTGGCTGTAAGGCATGTAACTGGAACTGGGATACCCTTGTGGCAGATATGAGTGATGCAACCGTAGAATTAACAGTTTCCAATTATGGTGAAACTGCAGATGTTGTGGCAAATGTAACAACAGCAACGGGTGCAACTTACT
This sequence comes from Lachnospiraceae bacterium, assembly GCA_017938145.1. GTDB lineage: Bacteria > Bacillota > Clostridia > Lachnospirales > Lachnospiraceae > SIG299. Next base: position 789 of record JAGBCB010000050.1, on the reverse strand, counting down.
TCCAGAAGTACACAGGAATTACAGTAGACAGTGATTTATATTATTGCCTGACAGTAGATAACTGCTATCTGGTGATTGAAGAAGTGAAGGATGCTGTAGAACTTCCAAAGCCAACAGTAACACCAACACCTACAAAAAAGGTTCTCGGTGCAGAAGATTTCAGCACTCCATGGTGGACTGTGTTCTCTGAAGGAGTAAAGGTAGAAGCTGGAAAGTCTGAAACAGTTACTTTTAAGAATTACACGAAGGGTGAATTTAATCATCAGAATTTTGTGGTATTCTTAAAGACCGTTGAGGGTAATAGTGATGCGGCCGGTTACAGAGAATATGCAGCATTACGTCCGGATAACTGGGGCTGGTTGTACGAAAAGACGACAGGAGCTAATTTAGCTGAACTTGGATGGAAAGTAGAGAGCGATTGGGTTTGGGGAACTGATGGAGCAACTTTCAGAAGTGATATGAATGGCGCAACCGTTGAGTTAACCATTACAAACCATGGTACAACAGCAGATGTTGTAGCAAATATAACAACAGTAAATGGTGAAAAACGTTTCCAGAAATTCTTAAATATTAAGGTAGACGGAGATTTATATTACAGTTTATCTGTTGAAAATGCATATCTGGTATTTGAATAATCAGTAAATTTATAAGAGGGTGTCCCAAAACTATGATTTTTAAATCGTAGCGAGGGACATCCTCGTTTTTTATTCTTGAAATACGTATTTTCAAAATAAAGCAGCACTGGATTTCTATCCTTCCAGTGCCATTTTTGTGATGTTATGGGCGATT
>JAGBCB010000020.1 GCA_017938145.1 Lachnospiraceae bacterium | reverse complement strand
ATCTGAAAAAGCTCATCATCATTAAACATACGTCTCGACATAAAACACCTCCATGATATAGTAAAACGCTCCATTCTCGAAACGGGAATAGAGAAAAATGCTTTACTATTATTATGGCAGATAAAAGTGGCATGCGCCAGCTGCCCTTATATTAGGCGCTTACCATACATCACACTTAACATAATAATTTGCTACCATATTTCTTTCCTTTCCTCTCACATATCCTTTATATATGCATAGCATCTATAATACCACCAATAGACATTTTTTTCTGTAACGTTTTACGAAAATCTTCACATTGTGAAGTGAAGAAGCTAAACAAGGACCATGCATCTCTGCACAGTCCTTACACATAATTACATCATTCCATTATAAAGAGCATCCATCTGCTCTACGAAACTTCCCCAATCCGGGTTCACTCGCTTATCCCCTGGTGTCAAATAATACTGGTATTTGTATAATGTTCTTAACGCTTTTTTATCGTATCTGTCCGTTTTGTACAAATAATATATCAGTTCGTACATCTGGACAATCTGCATATTATCTAATCCCGTTTTCAACTTGGCTGCATCTTTAATCAGCCTTACCGGCAATGAATCGTTAGCTGCAAAAAACAGGAACTGTTTCACTGCCATGAACGATAAAGATCTTACTTCGCCTCTATCTTTTGCATTATCTATTGCGGGATTATATTGTGAATGAACAGCAATCCTATTCATATACGTATTGCGCAATGCATCTTCTGCGCTATTCAGCTCAGAATCGTAATGAACCTTCAGTTTAGACGGATTGCTATTTTTCTGTTCATCTGCATAGTTCTTTACACTATCAGCAACTAGTTCGTCATACACCGATTCATGTATCACCAATCCGGCAAATTCACTTAACAGCGGAATAAGCCAACATTCCTTAAAGTCTGCAAATGAATAAGCCCTTACCTTTGTAACTTCACTCCTGTCTGGCGGAATAAAGAAGTTGGCATCCAAAAATACCTTCTGACCTGGATTTTGTATGATACTCTGAAAAGCCGGATTGACCGCTTTTGTATCTACCCTCATTAGTCATCCTCACTTTCGAAGAAATCCATTAAATCGTCATCCAACTCTGCCTCCATATCAAAACCAAAATCCTCTGGTCTTTTGTTAAACATAGCCAATGTACGAACAAATTCATCATCATCAATGAAACCATCTTCGTAATTGTTAATAATTGTTTCTACAACGCTATTCGATACCCCTATAGTTTTTGTCCGTTTATTTAAAAGCTCTGATATTTCCGAGTCGATACTCTTTAAAAGTCTTCTGTACATTCCGTCTTCAGTGCGACAGTCTGTTTCATACAACTTATCATATTGACTTTCAGTTATAAATCCCTCTTCAAATAATCTGTTGATAATCGCTTGGAATGGCAGCCACCAATCACATTGCATTCGTGCAATGAAACGAAGTACTCTGTTATCAGAAATATCAAACATATTAGAAACACCAAATGTCTCTATTACAGCATCCCTTAATGCCTCTTCCGGCAGCAACAATTCCGCAGCAAATCTGTCTGCACATTTCTCTATAAGCTTATCTTCATCATCCGTATCCGGAGTATATGCTTTTCCGGACTTTGTCGTATAATGATATATCTCATGCGCTATAGCAAAAATTTGTTCATCATAATAACTGGATGTATTCAAACCGATAAACGTAATCGTCTCTTCACCATTTTTGAACCAAGTGATATTCCCATACGTATGAGTTCCATTGGTATCCGGAAACGGATACTCACATAACAAAATATCCTTTTTTTCCAAAAGAAGTCGAATATCATTCCCTATCGGAACATTTGTCTGAACACCAAAAAATCGTCTGGTTTCAGAAACTAATTTTTTCACTTCATATATTTGCTTTTCATCTAATACAATGCCACCGCACTTACTCATTCAACATCGCCTTTCTCAAAAGAAGTTGCTGCTTGGAAACCATCATCATTTCAAACATGTGCTTCACACCTTTGCGTTCTTCTTCTGACATACTGGAACTACGATAAGCAGTATAAATCATCGGTTCATTTTCTACATATAAATCAGGAATACTAAAGCCCAAAACTTCAGCCAATTTTTCCAACTGAGAAATTGATGGCATATATTCCTTTTTTTCTAATCTTCCTATCATCTGCCGGTTGATACCTGTTTCGTCGCTCAGTTGTTCTTGTGTTAATCCTTTTGATTTTCTCAATTGCTTTACAATTTCTATCATTTTCTCCTGCGATAAGCGTTTCATGATAATATCCCCTTTCAAAAGTAAACAGCCGCGCCTTTATGATATCATAAATATCATAATAAATCAAGTTGTTTATATATCATAGTATTATTCTTCCTGTTTTGGTATAGATAATACCATATATTATTTTTATTCATTTTTAATAACACCGTCAATCATTTTTCATAAGTATCTCCAATCATTCTAGAAGCCCATTTTACGCATTTCATCCATCATGGCACTTCTACGCTTATATACCTGCCGCCAGGTATCTGCAATTTCTTTCGCAATTTCTTTTCCACCCGCACATGCAGAAATCTTTTTCAGATATATCATGAGACTCTTATATTTATTGCGATCATTTGCCACATCTGCTGCCTTCACCAAATAGTCTGAATAAACCTTTATCACTCTGTCCGGCATTTGCTTACGAAGTACCTTTTCATGCTCATCCAATAATCTGACTCCATCAAAGTTATTTTCAATTTTAGTCATCAACTGCTCATAGCGTTTCTCTTTATTTAACAATCGGCAAACAAATTCGACATGCTTATTTTTCGCAATTATTCCATCTACAATACGCTCCCATTGCTCTTTCTCTGGAATACAGGACTTCAATGCAGTTACATATTTCAAATCAAACTGCCAGAATGTTTCCAGAAAATATATGGATTCCTTGCAGAATGCTTCTATATCGCCTGTCTCTTTGTAAATATCAATCAATTTCTCACTATACTTTTTAATCTGCTCCTGATTACCTAAATCCAATGTCTTACTTTCCAGTAAAATATTAATAGCCGTTTCATAATCGCCCGCAGCCATTGCATCTGCAATTTCAGATTCACGAATCACATAGAAGCGACGATTTTTCTTTTTGTATGCCCGGATTTCATCTTCAGAACATCCCTTTTTCTTCATGTATTCTATTCTTTTTAATACCGGATTTTCAGATCCGTAATGCACAGAATAGAGTCTGCCACAATCCGTACCTTTACACTTATCGATAATTGCATCCAGTTTTTGAATTTCTTCTATGATATCTTCCTCGGTTGCGAACTCCTCAAATAAAATTTCCTCTATGTATTCATCCATAAAATCCAGAACATAGCCTGTCCGATGAGCTTCAAACCATACCTTCAGTTCCTGCTTAAAGCTTTCATCCGCTTTTTCAATAATTTGTTTCCAAAACTCATAGCAGCAATCTAGTACTCCTGAAGAGGTTCCGTCAGAATCATCCATATCCACATTTCCAATACAGAAAAACACACGATTAGTTAATTCAAAGGCCTGTTTCAGACAATCCTTTTCAATCAAAAGCTGCACTCTGGAATCCAAAAAAGCAGACAAATCGGATGTGAAATCAGAGGCATGATACCAGTCCACAAAACCGCGGCTACAATAATTCCGCTCAATCTGATCCAGTTCCATCCGCAGGTCAAGCATAAGTTTACTGTTCATTTTAAACGCATATTGCAGGGATAATTTATTTTTTAGTCCCTCATCTGCAAGAACAAAACCAACCAGCAGTTCTCTGACCTTATCCTCTGGAATTTGAGACACCAATTCAACAGCTTCCGCCTTTCTTTTGTTCGTGAGTTCCAATAAGGCTTCCAGCGGAGTAATGTCTTCTTGTTCTTCGTCCCCCTCAGCCGCATCATAATCCATTTCTGCATCCTGATGAGCTAATATTTCTTCAAACTTGAATAAAGCTGCTGCCATATGCTTGCAATTATGTCCGTCCGCTGCATGAGGACAGGAACAATGCATATCAATCACATCTTCGCCATCTAACTCGATTTCCACATCATAGGTATCACTTCCGTCCACCAAGGAAGTTATCCTATTATCTGAATATGCAAATTCGGTAACATATCCGTCTTCGTAATATTCTATTCCTCTGTCCAAAATATGTTGCCGAAACAAATTATACCATTTCATATAGTTTGTCCTCTTCTGACCTTATTACGTATCCGCTCATAATTCGCTCACAAAAATGAGCGAATTATTCAAACCTTAACATACACATTTCCCTTAGTACTACGTGTTCGCTTTATTATTCCTAAATCGCATAAAGCCTTAAAATACCTTTTTACATGTGATTCTGATTTTCCCGTGATTTCCGAACCTTTTGCAGTAGTAATCTCAGCATTCTCTTTTAAATAATTAACAATTTTAATAATTGGTTCTTTCTTTAATTCGCTCATTTTTTCGCTCATGATTCGCTCATCAAAAATGATTGAATTATTGTCTTCTGCATCTCTTCGAACTCCATCAGCACCCACATGTCCGTACTGTCCGTATCTCAGCACTGACATGTACTTTTCACATCCTGTTGCGCGAATGGAAACACCGCCATTTTCTGCATCGATAACCGGAAGTGGCGCATTTATACTCTTGCACTCTGCCTTAATCTTCAAAAAGCCTCTACCCCAGGATTCCACATCACCGGAACGGAACGCAACATCCGCAATTTTAGGATTATTTGGAACAGACTCGTGTTTATCGTATACCCTTTCATCCTTAGGCACACGCTGCGGCCAAGTTCCCATATTGAATATCTCTATTTTGTCTTCATATACTGACACCTGAATAAGAATACCCGTGGCATAATCCTTATGATTGATTGCATTGAGCAAAAGTTCACGAACAATTCCTCTGGTAAGCATATTGGTTTCTGTACGCTGGATGCCCTCATAATCCACCAACGCTTTGAAATACTTGGTAAATATCAGGTCGATTGCCTTGTCCACCTGCATAAGCAATGGTCCGTCCACAACGTCCTGATACTGCAAATCTTCTATCGGTTCTGCATCCTCACCAAATGCTCCCACCAGCGAAAAGTATCCAATTTTAATATAGGAACCGGTGACAAAATATTCCGGTGTTGGATGGAACAGCAAAATGGCAGCTCTGGTTAAATACTCACCGTCAAACAGTTTCAGATTTCTAAGCAGCAATTCATCAGAAACACTTACTTCGCTGTCTGTCATTCTGTTACTTTTTACAGCTTTCTTTCGGAATGCATCCAGTGCATCCTTGCTCAAATCTTCTACTTTCACTTCTGGAATCGGAACCGCATCCCATGTCTTTCCGGCACGTTCTAATAAAAAGTTCTGCAATTCGAATCCATTCAGTTCATGTAATGTGGAACCGGAACGTTTATAATATTTTCCCTCGCACGAAACAGCAAACGGATACTTAATAATTTCAATAGAAATATATTCTCTTGTGCCATCTGCCAGTTCCCAAATCTTATTCTCCCATTCAATAATCGCAAGAGATTTATAGCGTCTATCCGTACTGTCCAGCATTCCAGTATTGATACTTCCGCAGGCATACTGATTAATCAGCTTGCTTGCAATATCTTCCGGCACAGAAGTATCATAACGCACGTTTTCCGCACCATTCGCTCTGTGAATATTGATACTGGCTATGATTCCGAGCTTGTCGCTAATCTTATTCGGGATACTTTCTAACATTCTTTTGGAATCTTCGATACCTACCACGTAACCATCATCATTTACGCCAATGTATAAGGTGCCGCCTTCTGTATTAGCATAGCCGCATAACCATTTTAAATACTCATCCTGCCAAGACCACTTCCATTCGGTTTGCTGGGATTCTTGGGAGTTATTGTAGTTGTTTGTTGGGTTCATTTTTTCACTTCCTTCCTGTTAGTTAGGTTCTTTCCTTATCCGTACTTACAATACTACATTCTCCTAACTTGATATTATTGCTTATTATTCCTGCACTTTTTCTTCTGAAATTAAATTTAAATAGTGAGTTCCTAATCTAGTAATAGAATATAAGTGTGAACGACTAGGCTTCTTAATTCTTGGCAATTTAACGCCTCTAGGATTTCTACTCTTACTGTCTTTCTCTAATTTAGTTAAATAATCAACTATGCCATCTAGGTTTTCATCTCGTTGCTCATCATTTTTACATTTCAACAATCCTAGTCTAGCCAGCTTTTCTTTTATTACATCGATTTGTTCATACTCCAAATTATATTTCTCTGCTAATGTATAAATATTATCATCACTTTTCCAATCATACATTTTCAAAACTTCTATGTCCAACTCTGTTAACTCATTCATTGTTTCAAAAAACATACGCATTAAATTATCATTGACATCATCGCTCATTAAATTAATAAATCCATTAACATGATATGGAACTTTTTCTTTTTGTTTTTCCATATCCAAATTATCCAACATCCACTCTACGTATATTCCTCTGAATTTTTCCAAAATTTCATCACTTAAGTTTTCTACTAAAGCATCTATTGTCTCTATTCTTCGAGCCATAATAGTAATTGCCTGCATAACATTTCTTTCAAATTGCCTCTGTCTATATCCCAACATAGCACCGTTGACTCCTGGTGCAATTGCACCTACAACTCCTCCCAGTATAGTTGCAGTACCTTCTGAGACTACAGTTTCCGCAATATCCGCTATAACTGTCGGCAACATATCACTTTCCAGTGTCATATCAACAATTTCATCTTTTGTAGCGCAAAAGAAATCCTTCACTTTTCCCTTTTCCATACAAATCACCTTATTTCCTCCCTACTACATTACACCACATCTCATCTGCTCTGCCTTCTCTTACATCTCCGGTCAGAGCAAATTCCAATACTTCGAAACCGTTCTCGAAAAACAATTGTTTTGCCTGCTCCTCAGTAAAATCGCTGAAACTACGCTCGCCACGCATCTTCTCGTTTTCTCCATACTTAAAGGATGCGTACAAAATTCCATCTTCTTTCAAGGCACGTTTCAGTCGTGCCAAAACCTCCGGCAAGTCTTTTTTTGCCACATGAAGAAGCGAAGCACTAGCCCAAATACCATCATAGCAGTTTTCTTCTATCACATCCTCAAATCTGCGGCACTGCACCTCCTGTCCCAGATACTCTGCAGCAAAACGACAAATTTCCTCAGATGCATCAAAAGCAGTCACTTCATAGCCCAGTTCTTTAAATTCCTTGCTGTCACGGCCACTGCCACAACCTGCATCTAAAATATGTCCATTAGGCACCATGTACTTCAAAAACATGTTACGACACCGGCTCATATCTGCCTGCAACGTGCCTTTGCAGAATTCTTTAGCGTTATTATTATAATAATTGATTGTGCTGTTCACTTTGATATATCCACCTTCCAAATCCACTGTTCTGTGCCGCATTATACACAGGACGAATAATGTCTGCTAACATATTTGCAAACGGTTCCCGTTCTAGTCCTTCCTGACGATATAGACGATACTCAATTTCTTCATTGTTCAGATGCTCACGCGCACACGTATCAAATTCTTTTCGCACCGCTTCATACTGCCACATCATTTGATACGATTCGTATTGCAAATTTGCCAATCCTGTAAAGTATGTCTCCCAATCTGCCAAATGATTACTCTTGCTACTGTTTATGCTTTTTGTAGTTGGATGCAGATTCCAGAATTCATCATGAGCCACATAAGACCACGGCACAAAATGGTCAATTGACATTTGCTGTGGCGTAATTATATTATTTCCATAAATCTCTTTTACAGGCTGCAATTCCGCAATTAATTTCCAATACTGTATTACTCGTTTTAAGTTACGTTCTTGCGGCGGATACAATTTATCAGCAATGCCCGGCACACTCGGATTTCTTCTCTGTAAATATCGAATCATATGGTACTGTAACCAACCTAGAATCACAGCTCGATTTTTCTGCAAATACCGCACCCAATCTTCCTGCAATCGTATCATAGTGCCAAGTCCATCATATACTCCAAAATAATACAGCAAATGTGTCTGCCGATTTATCCTCTCAATTCGTAATATTACATTTCCATCCAATTCTGAACTACGTAATTCTGTCATAAGTGGAGCCTGTAATCGGTATGGAACGTTATCAATCAATATCTTTTTATAGCGTATAATCTCTCTATCGTTGCATTCTCTAAGGTATTTGAGGATAGTCTGCTTATCCTCTGCCGATTTCATTCCCGTAATCTCATGCATATAGTGCACCAAGCGCTCCAGATTATCTCGTGGTCCTAGATTCAAATGATATTCTGACACCATATACCAGGCATCAGCAATCATTTCATCTACAAGTTCTTCAAAAGTGAGTTCCGTCTTTCCCTCGTCCAACTTTGTCATAATTGCCTTGAACCAGAAAAGTTTGTAACATTCACTTGTATTTTCAAAAAACTTGCCCAAGTACTGGATGTCCAGCGTTTCAGAGTAAGGGAGTTGCATAATAATACCTCTCTTTGGTGTTAATATAATTTATTATATCACTTTTGGACTAAGTGCTCAATCATTGAATTGAAATTCTATTTTGTATAAGTAAAGAAGTACCACCCTAAGGCAGTACTTCCACTCTTGTTCTCATTATGCAATTTTTGGAGTTAATCAAGCAATCTCCATCCACCTCAAACCTTCAAAAAACCTTGGATAAACTTTGGATTGAAATCTGATATACTTTGTAATGCTTATTAATAAGCCCCTTGCGGGGAACGGAGACGGAGGGATTCGAACCCTCGTGCCCTTTCGGACAAACTGATTTCGAGTCAGTCTCGTTACGGCCTCTTCGATACGTCTCCAAATGTTAAATTGTATGAAACAACTTAAACATTTTAACACAATTTTCTATAACATTCAAGCACTAAAATATCATCATCAACAGCCACAAAATCAAAATATGTGCCGGATAGAAGGCATAGCAAAAATACTGGAACCACTTGCTGTGATACCCCTGCTTGCCGTTATACAGCCAGATTGGCACCAGGGCAAGAACGGCGAAGTACTGCTGTCGTACCTCAAACATGTGTCCAAACAGTTCCCACTGATAGACCATGCCGCCCACTTCTTTGTTTATCAGAATCATCAACAGCAGCTGGCCCGCATAATTCCACCACTTTGTGCCGCGGAGGAAATAAAAGGTCAGTACCATCCACACACCGTAATGCATGTAATCCATGAAAGAGAACATGCCCACCACGGTTCCAAACAAAATTGTGCCAGCGGCCGTAAGGCCCCGAATCCACCACTTGCCGGTAGCTTTTGCCTTTTCGTTAAGACTCATTAAGCCAATGCACAAAAGAAAGCACCACAGCACATTCTGATGGAGCGGAAAAAACACCCTGCCGCACATCATCAGGTTAAACGGAATTTCGGATATAAGGGCAAACAACAAAAGTCTTCCTGCATAGCGTTTTAGGTTTTTGGTATGGAAGAAACCTTCCACCGTCATAAAGGCAAAAATAGGGAAGGCAAGCCGTCCGAGACAGGTCATCCATTCTGCATTCCATGGGATGATTGTTGCCCACAAATGGTCGCTGAGCATAAATGCCATGGCCAGGATATGCAATACAAAAGAAGTGATTCCAAACTTACATCTGTTTTCTGACAATGAAGTATTCATCTCCTCTCTTATAATATGGGCAGGACTGTCGGTGCCCGGACACAAGCCTTGCGTACTCGTCCTCGTCCATATTCATTTCGCACATATATGCCTCGTAGTCTTCGTCGTAAGCGTAGTACTGGCATTCTTCACACTGGGTCATTTTGTTTCCTCCACATTCATTACCGTGCCCATAAACATCGGCTCGAAATTATCACATTCCACAATCAGATACACAAACGGACGGTTTAAGTTGACTACCTTTACCGGCTGCGATGACAGGGCCTTATTCTGCATTGCCACTGCGGTTGCTGCGCCGGCCTTGGTGCCGTACTCATCCACTGCAAGAAAGCACTTCTGGTCCACGCTGCCCACATAAATGTTTCCTGAGTCGGAAGTTGCCATAGCGGTGAAATCGGCCGCACTGTCGGAAAATGCATCCGTCATACCCATCTGCTGTAAAATGTTATTCATGTTAAAACCATAGTCCACCGAGAACTTCGGCATGGTTGCTTTTACTTCTGTCGGTATTTTGCCGTTGAAAAGTGCCCGAAGCTTTTCTGCGGTCAGGCTCTCCACATATTCTGCCATGGTCAATCCTTCTTCCGGGAGCAACGCCACAAAAGCGTACTCTTTGTCGTAATAATATTTGATAAAGCCGGTGGTATTCTCATCCTCCAGATACAGATTTTCGTCGGAATGCATCATGGAAACCAGCTTTTCTTCACCGGCCTCCGTGGTGAAAATATCATTCCAGATGTCGGTTTCGCTGTAAATCTTGCCCCATCTTGCATCAAAGCTTAAGGCATTTACCAGATAAATTACGTCCGTTGGATCGATTTCTTCCAGGATGCCCGGAATCATGCCGTCGGTGTTTTCAGAAACCCAGTTGTTGATGTTTTGCAGGGTACTATCGTCAAACGGCGCCTTATAGGCTGCTGCATCAAAAAAGGTTTTGTTGTACTGCAAAAAGTAATCATTTACATGAAGACTTGGCACATTCTTGTACCAGATGCCGTTGGCCATGTGTACCTTATAATTGTCTTTGTTTGGAAGCAGGAAAGTAAACTTCTTTGCGTAGGTAAGGTAATCACCCTCGGTAATGGCCAGGACCTCCTGCATCTGCCGCTTTGTTTCTCCCTTTGCACCTGCCTCTACCATACAAAGTGCCGTCCAGGCTGACATTGGGGAAACCAACACATTTTCACCATTCCCTGCCGCTTTCAAGGCATTCTGGAACATTGGCACGCCAAACTGAGTAATCGGATGCTCCGGAAAATTGTCGCTCCATTCCGTAGACATCAGTTCGATGCCGTCCATAAGGTCTACCGTTTCAGAAGACAAAGTTTCCGGTGCTTCTGCAGGCAAATCTCCGTCAGCCAAATCTTCCACCGGAATGTTTGTTACCTGACCACCATCCTGCGTTGTTTCTCCGGCACAGCCTGCCATTGCTGCAAGCATGCAGCCACATAATATCATACTTAAAAATCTTTTCTTCATTTTTAAATCATCCTTTCCTTCTGCGATTTATTTCGCCTGTATCTATTAGACGCAGAACCACAGGAAAAAGTTTCATTTATCCAAGTAAAAGTTCCACCGCCAGCTGTTCCTTGAGATTACCGCTTTTTACCTCTTTTTCAAGGGTCAGACTGTAATCCAGGAGTTTCTTTAAATCCTCAGTCCGGAAACGGTCCGCCTGGGACATATATTTTTGCACCGCAAAAGGCGGCACCCCAATGGCGGAGGCAATGCTTCCTTTGTCTGCCCGGTTCTTCTTCATTTCTTTTACAATCAGCAGAAAATGAAACTGTCTCTGAATCATATACAGAATGCCCATCGGCTTTTCCTGCAGGGCAATCAGGTCATAGTAAAGCTCCAACGCCTGCTTTTTGCGGCCCTGGGCCATGGCTTCCGTCATGGCAAAAATCTTGCCGGTCAGCTGCTCGGAGCACACCTGCTTAATATCCTCCACAGTAATGGTGTCTCTGCCCATGGTATAACACACCAGTTTTTCCAACTCGTTCTGCAGTTTCGCCATATCGGTGCCCACCTGCTCCAGTAAGAATTCTACCGTAGCTTCGGTAATTTTACGTTCTTCTCTCTTAAGAAGGGATGCCACCCACATCTTCAGTTCCTGCTCGGTCATGCCGTTCATTTCGCAGGTATATCCGTGCTCCTTTACCGCCTTAAACATACGGCTCCGCTTATCGACCTCGGTTTCCACAAACACCAGAACCGCCGTATCCGGAAGCTCCGGCACATAGTCCGCAAAATCCGTAGAAGTCTTAAACCAGCCGGTGTTCTCCAAAATCAACAAATGGTAATCCGCAAAAAAGGGCAGGGTATCCGCAAACTCACGGACTTCTTTCTCGTCAATTCCCTTGCCCGCATATTCCGCCATATTCATGGCATCGGAATCCTGAAGCACTGCTTCCTTCAGCTTGTTTTTATACAGACGCTTTAAGTACTCCTCCGTGCCGTACAGAAGGTAAACCCGCTTAAACTCTCTATTTTTAATGTCTTCTTTAATGGTTTTCATGGATGGCTCCTTGTGATATTGTTTCACTAACTTTAAGAATACCACATTTTCACAAAAATGTACACGCTATTCCTCACAAAATAAATTCCGCAGCATTCCATCCAATGCCCTGGTATTTAACGGATTTTTGCTCGTTTCGTGAGTAATAAATAAATTCACTCCCAGATATATCTGATTCTTTTCGTAGGTATTCAATTTGTATAATGCGTTATCTACGTAGTCTGCATCATCCATCATACCAAAATGTTCCAAGTATACCACTTCTCTTTCCGGCATTTTGAGAATCGTAAAATCCGGATATATCCTGACGCCTCCGGCAAGAGTAAGCGGATACTCATATCGGTACGGAATTCCCAATGCATATAATTTATCTGCAATAATTTTCTCCGATTTGGAACGTACTCTCTCGCCTCGTTCTGTTATAATTTCGTTTTCCTCATCTTCAAAACTCTTCCCTTTATAATTTTTCTCTTGCCATTGTTTAATGTATTCTTCATCAGAGAGAATAACCGGAGTAATCAATTTTTTTCTATATTCATTTGTTTTTGAGAAAACTTCCTTCAAACTCGTCTTCTGATACTTTTTCAGAAATTCGTCTATACACACAGATCGTTCCACGGCTTTTTTGAATATATTCTTATCATAATCCCGTTGCGCAAGTTGTACAGCAAGGCTATACTCATCTTTTCTTATATATCTTCCATTACTACTTTTACCTCTTTGAGCAAAATCCTCTTCTTTATAATAATATTCTACACCTTTACGTTTTCTAGCAATACGAAGTTGTCCATGCGGCGCATTTGACACTCTGTTTTTTACCTCACTTATTACATTTTGTAGCCATCCATATTCTTCTCCCAATTTTTGTTCTAATGTTCTCATTCTTTCACCTCATGCTTTTTTTCCTACTGAATTTTACTTTTTTTCATTTTGGTCGGGTAATGGATTCTTCTGTCGCCCAACTATTTCTTAATCTTTTCTGTCTAGTCGGACATCAGACTCTTCCACTATCCAACTAATTCTTTCGTTTTCTCTTCTCAGTCGGGCAATCGATTCTTCTACTGCCCAACTAACGCTACTCTTCTTCTGCTTTAGTCGGACAACCATGTCTTCCACTGCCCAACTAATTCCCTCTTTTTTCTGTCCAGTCGGGCAACCAACTTTTCCACCACCCAACCAATTTCTTCTTTTCTTTAGCTAGTCGGGCAACCAGCTTTTCCACCACCCGACCAATCATCCATTACCACTACTTAGTCGGCAACATTACAAAAAAGTGCCTACTTCCCGGCCTGTTTCCGCCATCCGCGCGCCACAACACCTCTGCGTTCTTTCACTTCCACCAAAATTGCACCTTGCAAGTCCGTGCGAAACACTTCAGCTCCGGACGCAGCAAGCCGCTCCACAACTTCGGCATGGGGATGCCCGTAGGAATTATGATAACCGCAGGAAATGACCGCTACGTCCGGCTGTACATACTCAATAAATTCCTTGCTTGAGGACGTCTTTGAACCATGATGACCCACCTTAAGTAATACAAGCTTTCCATTACGCAAAGCAGACATATTCACCGCTCCCAAACGGGAAATGATCTCTGCCTCCGGTGCAATACCTGCATCCCCGGTCAACCAGGCAAGAAGCTTTGGTGTCTGCAAAAGAAATACAAGAGATGTGTCATTGTCCGATTCCTTTGCGTGATACGGATACAAACATTCCATGAGAAATTCTTTTTCTCGGTATAGCATCTCACCGGCTTGTATATAACGGACATTCACATTCTTTGAACATGCCAAAGCCTCCAATTCCAAATATGCCTCTGACTTTTCTGAAACCTTCGGCAAAACCAGCTCTTTCACACCTACAGCACCCGCATATCCGGCGGCAAAAGCAATCTCTCCTTCGTATACCGGCATTGCACGTAAAAGTTCCCGGATACCGCTGATATGGTCCGCATCCAGATGAGAAACCACCGCCATATCCGCAAGAAGAATTCCTTTATTTTTCAACACTGGAGATAGCCGGTACTCTGCCAACTGAAGAATATCACTGCTGCCGCAATCCGATAAAATCACTGTTCCGTTTGGTGTAGTAATTAGTGCGCCGTCTCCCTGGGAAACATCCATAAACAGAAGTTCTGTAGAATTATTCGACGGAAGAAGCATAACACTTACCATGCAAAGTAAACCGGCTGCCAACACAATTTCCTTTTTAAACGGTCCCTGTACCGGCGGAACTGCAGCCACCGCTCCAGTATCTCTTCGCAAGAACCACCAAAGCACCCCTGCCAGCAAGCCGTAATAAACCACCAATTGCCACACCTGCGGACGTCCCAGCAGTACAAAGGAAAAAGGAAGCTTCTGCGCCACCTCACACAACCATTCATAAAATTCCAGTAAAAGGTACGTACCGCCCACCGGAAGCTTTGCAGGCACCGGCCACCAAAGCCCCAGCACTGCCGATACCAGCCCTCCGCCGATAATCAGAGAAACTAAGGGAATCACCACAAGATTTAAGAAGATTCCATAAGGCGATAGCTCATAGAAAAACCAAAGAGATACCGGCATGGTAACACACTGTATCATTCCTCCAAATAAAAATGTACACCACCAGGGACGCTTCTCCTCACGCAGTTCCAGAATCCGATATTCCATTTCTTTTGCAATTGCGACACCCAGTACCGCACCGAAAGAAAGTAAAAAACCTGCAGAAGTAAGCTCCGATGGCCATATTGCAGTAACAACAATTGCCGCAAAAGAAAGGGAAGAAAGTAAATCATAGCTTCGTCGAAGCAGTTTTGCCCCAAATACCACCAGACACATGACAGCCGCCCGTACGGAAGAAGTACTCGCTCCGGTAAAAAACACATAAAACATCAAGAAAGCAATGGATAATGCCACCGAAACCCGTAACGGTACCGTCAGCTTTCGTAATAATCCAAACAATCCCATACAAAGCATGGAAATATGTAAACCGGAAATAGCCAGAATATGGGAAATTCCGTTCTGACGGTATAACGTTTCTATTTCCTCCGGCAACAGGTCTTTATCCCCAAGCAGCATAGCTACCAATACTCCCGCCTTTTCTGCCGGATACATTGAACTGATACTTTCTCTTAATCGCTGCTTCAATACAAACAGTGCATGTCCTCCCCGTGCCTTTGTTCCCTCCAAGACAGTTATTTTTAAAGCCGAAATGTCGGCAAATAAGCCCCGCCCTGTATAATAGTCATAGGAATCAAACTGCCCCGGATTTCCCGCCGGTTGAAAGGTTGAAAAGGTTCCGAATACGCGGATTTTATATCCTACATAGGATTCCGGCATCCATTCCTTCCCTTCCCCTTCAATGCGTACACGGCAGTCTCCTGCGGGCTGGTTTTCCTGACCGTAATATCCGATAATTTCACATTCCGTAAGCTCTAACAGCACATTTTCTTCTACTGCTTTGGCTTTTACTACACCTTCCACCGTAACATAAGTCTCACCCTCCTGCTCCAGAAGCTTCCAAGGGCGTTCCTCCGACAGCTGCTGCCTCGCAGCCTGATTTCCGCGAAAATAACCGCCAAGAAACAAACATGGAATCATAAGCAGCAACAACGTCAACTGCAGATACCACTCCGGATTCACATATGAATTTAAAATTCGGGGATTTTTTTTCAGGACAAACAGTCCCAAGATAATCAAAAGAAAATAAATAACAAGAATAGCATTCGTGCCAATACCGGTTTTCCGGCCTGCAAGGCATAGCCCCGCAAGCCAGGAAACCGCTAATATACATATAGGTCTTTTCAAATTTATTGTTCTCCTTCAACGATTTCTAAGTTTCGTTCAAAGGTATTGGAGAAGTCCAGATTTCCGTAATTTTTTTTGGTAGCACCATTAATCAAAAATTGAACTTTATATACATTGGAGAGCTCGGTCAAGGAATTTACCACCGCATAAATGGTTACCTCCGGTGTAATTCCGTCCCGCTTTTCCATAAACTTTTCATTGAAATCCACGTAGCAGATTCCATCCCTGATGGAAACCTTATTCAACACCGTTCCCTTGGGAATTACCGGCTGCATATTTTCTGTAACCGGTCCCTCCAGCAAAGCCTGCAAAATCAGACGTTCCGTGGACACCGTGCCGTCATACGTAACTTTTAAGTAGGATGGCAGCAAAGCATCTCCCGCCTCATTGGCAAAATATACAGATACTTTTGCCTCCTGATAAAACTCCGTATTTTCACCGGTGCTGTCGATAAAATCTTCCGCAGTCAACATTCCTACCGGCTTTCCGGCGGAGGTTAACAACGGCTGGGTACCAATAAAAAATTCCACTGCAGTAATTTTATCCAACTGGCAAAGTGTTTTTACCAGTGCTGCCCTTCTCAGCACCTCAGTAATACTCGGAAGAGTACTGTAATCGGCGGAATATCGCAGAGATAACAGACCGTTCTCGTCAATTTTATATTCATAAATCGGATTACGATCCGTAATTAAATCCTTCTCATCCTCAGTCCAAAGAGTATCTTCCAGCGCAGTCAATAATTCAGAAACCTGTTCATCCACAGAACCGAAAGATAGTTCAAAATTCTCACTGACTACCTTGGTACGCTCTTCATTCATAAAATACAGCTTTGTGGAGCCTTCCGGCAGTTCCACGGTAGATATCTGAATCTGAGGTTCTTCCTCTTTAGCGCAACCGGAAACCAATAAAATAAGCATCAAAACAGGGAGCAGTAAACCTCTGCCCCACATGCCAGTTTTTTTACTTTTTTGCCGGCTTTGCTTCATCAATCTGTATATTCCGGTATGAAACTTAGCGGAATCCGCACAACAAATACCGAACCTTCTCCTTCTTTTCCTGAAACCTTAATATTTCCTTTGTGCATCATAACTGCACTTTTTGTAATAGCAAGTCCAAGACCGGTTCCTCCTGTTTCTCTGGATCTAGCCTTGTCTACCCTGTAAAAACGGTCAAAAATATATTTTTTAGCATCTTCCGGAATACCGATTCCGGTATCTTCCACCCGAACATAAAAATATCGGTGGTCCGCATTTAGCGATACCTTTACCTGACCACCGTCTTTGTTATATTTGATTGCATTTTCAATCAGATTGGTAAATACCAGTGACATTTTTACTTCGTCCACCTCCGCAAGAACACTACGGAAGCTTTCAAATACCATTTCCACATTACGCTCCTTGGCAATCGGACGAAGTCTTCGCATAATTATTTCAAGAAGTTCATTAATACTTACCTGGGCAATGTTCATTTCGCCTTCCTTACGGTCCAGGCGCACCACATTTAACAGGTCGGTAATAATTTCGTTTTCCCTGTCGATTTCTGTATTGATATCCTGTAAAAATTCCTGATACAATTCTTCCGGAATTCCGCTTTGTCCTACCAAAGACTCCGCTAATACCTTCATTGAAGTTAACGGCGTTTTTAATTCATGGGATACATTTGATACAAACTCCTGACGGCGCTGTTCGGTAGTTCTCATATCTTCCAGCATATTGTTAACGGAATCTACGATAGTTTCTACCTCATAATTTCCCTTTACATCCACCTTTTCCTGCAAGTCACCGTCCGCCAGCTGTTGCAGGGAAAAAGCAAGTTTTTTCAGTGGGAAAACCATTTTTGCGGAAGCAATTAAAATAGCGCATAAAACTCCCCCAACCAAAAGGGAGGTTACCAAAAGGGAAGTTCTGCTGATATCATCCGATAAACCGACATATTCCGGATTATCATAAATAAACACCACGCTTCCGAGAACTGTTTTTCCTAAAGGGTCCCGTACCTGATAAATGATTTCCGTAATATCCTCATAAAAGAATTCCTGAGATAAGGATTTTTCTCTTAAAGCTTTTACCACTTCCTCGGAAATCATGGTTTTTCCTTCTTCACGTTTAAAGGTATCTTTAATAATCTGAAGTTCGGAATTTACCACAAGAATCCGACCGTCGTAAAACTGCGCAGCCGTATCCATGGCCGCAGAAAGCTCAGCCTGTGCCGGATTGGTCAGGTAGCCTGTATTCTGTATTCGATTGGCAAAATCGGCACAAAGCACCTGCACCTTTCCACGCATTTCCTGCTTGGTTTGTTCCCGGTAACTGTTTACAAACAACACCGCAACAACAGCCAAAGGCAAAATACATGCCAACACCATAGCGAAAATCACTTGTACATGGAGACTGTTTACTTTGCGCGCCCGTCTCTTAGTACTCAAAATAATATCCTACTCCCCACTTGGTATGTACGTACTTTGGTTCACTTGGGTTCTTTTCTATTTTTTCACGAAGGCGGCGGATATGCACGTCCACGGTTCTGGCATCACCCGGATAGTCCTTGCCCCATACCAGATCAAGCAGAGCATCTCGGTCGTATACCTTATTCGGATGGAACACCAACAGTTCCAGTACATCAAATTCTTTCGCGGTGAGATTTACCTCATTACCTTCAATATACACACGGCGGCTGCTGCAGTCGATGGTAAGGTCACCATAGGTAGCTTCCTTATTTTCTTCTTCCTTCTTGCTGCTGCGGCGCATAATTGCCTTAATGCGGGCTTTAACTTCCAGAATATTGAATGGCTTTGTGATGTAGTCATCCGCACCGTATTCCAAACCAAGAATCTTATCCATATCATCGTCCTTGGCAGTTACCATAATAATCGGCACGTCAGAAAACTCCCTGACCTGCTGACAAACCTCATATCCGTTAAACTTAGGAAGCATAACGTCTAACAGGATAACATCATATGTGTTTTCCTTAATCATATCCAATGCTTCCTGGCCGTCATAGGCGCAGTCTACCTGCATTCCTTCCTGCTCCAGGCTGAAACGGATTCCTTTTACAATCAGTTTTTCATCATCTACTACAAGTACTTTTTTTGCCATGCTGTTATACGCTCCTTCCCCGATTGTCATTTCACGGTTATTTTATCTTTGATTTTTTCGAATCTGGCTTCTCCGATGCCGCTGACATTCATCAGCTCCTCAACGTCGGTAAACTGCCCGATTTTGGCCCGGTACGCTAAAATATCCGCGGCCCGCGCCTCCCCGATACCCGGAAGCGTCATCAACTGCTCTGCTGTTGCGGTATTTAAGTTAATCAGACCGTTTGCCTGCGATGACGCAGCAGGACCTTCTTCTCCCGCCACCTGTTGCTCCGCAGTTAAGGCATTTGTTTCGGAAGATGATAAAATGTAAATACGTTCGCCGTCTTCGATGCTTCTGGCTAAATTATGATAGGCAGGGTCAGCCTCTTTTGAAAAACCTCCCGCCATCCGGATTGCCTCATAAAGTCTGCTGTCTGCCGGCAATGTATAGATACCGGGGTTTTCTACGGCACCGCACACATATACCACCAATTCCCTGGGTGCCGGTTCTTCCTGCATCGGAGGTTCTGTCACCGAAACCTCTGTAGCAAGAATATCAAGTACACCTGTCATTTCTGTGTCAGTTCTTTGCTGTTTTACAATTTTGCTGCCTTGCAAATAATACCATAGCCCTGCAGCAAGAAAAAAAAGCAAAACTGCCACGGTTACTGCTTGTTTTTTTCTTTTCCGATTCACTTATGATTCCTTTCTTTTCAGGAGTCATACATTTTCGGCCGCTCAACTTCATTTTACCCAAAATCACACGGAAGTGCAAGGATTACTTTTTATTTCCACTTAAATACAATTACCCCGGCAATCAGCAATGCCATGCCAATCAGTTTGCTCATATCGAAGGATGCTTTTTGTGTTCCAAAGAGCCCGAACAACTCAATCAGATATGCCACCAACAGCTGCGTCACAATGATAAACATATTTGCTTTTGCAGGGCCAAGCATTTCTACACCTTTAATAACCGTATATGTGATGAAGGCACCCATGGCACCACCTAACAGCATATATTTGTTGTCGATACCAAACAAGGATACAACCGTTCCCTGGCGTCCTGTAAAAAACCATGCTGCCACACAAACCAGCAGAGCTGAAAACTGAACAAAACCTGAAGCAACCCAAATACTGCTTTGTTTCGTAACTCCGGTGTTGAATACCCCCTGAATACTCATCAGTGCACCGGATAAAATAGATAATAACATACCAAGCATACATTTTCTCTCTTTCCAATTTTATTATCTTAAGTATTACCGCGCCTCACTTACTTTATTCTGCGGGACAATCCGCAAAAGCCCGGAAGAAGTAAAATCTGCGGGAGTTACCAGCCAACCTCCGTCTCCGTCAATATCATATCCGCAGGCATCAAATGCCGCCCAAACCAAATGGGCACACTGGGTTCCCCAATACTCACCGTCCATGTCTTTGTCATCCACCACTCCGGGACTTAACATGTAGGGGATTCCCACCAGATTTCTTTTTGCGAAGGCCACCACCGCCTTCCGCACCTGTTCCGGCGCATTCAGTCGAAGTACCATCACGTGGGGATACCGGCGCCACTCACTTAAATCAGAGTACTCTGAACTGGTACCGATACCAAAGGCTTCCAGGGTAATTCCACGTTTTGCATCCACCACCAGTGCCGCATGCCCATGCCTGAAGCACAGGCAATAGGTAGAATCCGTTACCAGAATGTCGCCGTCCTGAATATCGGTAAAGCCTGGTTGATAAAGACGTTTTCCTTCCCTGCTTTCCCTGTATTCCTCCTTTATCACATAATAAAAAGTATCCGTCTTATAGCGGCTTTCATCCTTACTGAAACTGGGCCAGTATTTCGGTGTCCTAATAAGAAAAATTACAAAAAGAATAACAAAAGCTACTCCTGCAAACCGTTTCATTGTATCTCCTCCTGCATTTAATTTTTCCAAAGGAAGGATTTTCTATACAAAAAAAAAGAAGCACTGCAAATCTGCAATGCTCCTAACTGTTTATATTCGGTTAATTCCGCGCAAAACCTCATCCATCCACTTATCTACGGAATAGGTTTCGGTATCGAAAATTTTAACAATTACACCGTATGGGTCGGCATCACCGGCAAAGGCATTGGCCTCGTCAGTGTCTACGTGCATTGCCAGCCTGAAAGACGGACTGACACGCACTACCACATCGGCATAAATCAGGTTTCTTTCGTAACTCTTGGTAATAACAAAGACATTTTCGTTATCCCGGACATTATACTGTAAGGCATCCACCGGACGCATGTGAATATGGCGTTTTGCCACGATAACACCTTTATCCAGTGTGATTTCTTTCTCTCCTGCCCGTAAAATACATCCCGGGGTTCCTTCGATATCGCCGGACTGGCGGATAACGCTTGGAATTCCCAGCTTTCTTGTGTCGGTTACGGAAACCTCAACCTGGGTTTCTTTACGGAAAGGACCTAAAATGGAAACCTTTTCGAATTCACCACGGGGACCTACCACCGCCAGCTTTTCTGCAGCCACATACTGTCCCGGCTGGCTTAATTCCTTAACAAAGGTAAGCTCCTTTCCTTCACCGAACAGGGCTTCAAAATCTTCTTTTGTAATGTGAATGTGTCTTGCCGATGTTTCAATCGGTATTCTTGGCGGCATAGCTTTGTCTCCTCATTTCTACTTTTTTACTTTCGTATAAGCTTTATCAATTTCAATCACAGCAAAATAAACCGGATTGTACTTCCATATTTTCTTTTGGATTTGATCTGCCAAATCTACATCGGATATCGGAAAATCAAACGGAACTACCATGTCAAAAATAAGATTGGTATGAGTCGGACCTGTTACCACACGGAAGTCATGAATGGAGAGTACCGGATCTACCTCTTTTATAATTTCGGTTACAACCCTCTTTAATTCCAGAGTCTGCTCATCCTTGGTGCAAACCGGGTCCATATGAATAACAGCTGCACAATGTAATTTATCTTTTAAACGGTGTTCCACATTGTCTATCATATCATGTAGTGCAAGAATATCGCCATCCGCAGGGACTTCTGCATGAAGGGAAATCATTACTCTGCCGGGACCGTAATTATGTACAATTAAATCGTGAATTCCGATAATTTCTTCTTCAGCGGAAACGATTTCTTCTATACGCTCTACAAACTCAGGCTCCGGCGACTGGCCGAGCAGCGGATTGATGGTTTCCTTTGCGGAATTAAATCCGGCATAGAATATTAACAATGCCACTAAAACACCGCAGATTCCATCGATCTGCAGACTGGTATAATGGGATACCAACATGGAAATGAGCACCACCGCAGTGGCACCCATATCACTTAAGGAGTCCAAAGAGGTTGCAAGCATTGCCTCACTGTGAATCTTTCTTCCAAATTTTCTGTTGTAACAAAACATGTAAAACTTTACAAGAATAGATACCAGCAGGATAACCAGTATGACGGGTTCAAATACAATTTCTCCCGGATGAATAATAGCATCGACAGACGATTTCAACAATTCTATTGCCATGTAAATTATCAAAACCGACACCAGTAAACCGGAAATATACTCGACTCTGCCGTGTCCGAACGGGTGATCCGGATCCGGCTTTTGTCCGGCAAGTTTAAATCCAAACAAAACAATCAACGACGAGCCTGCATCGGACAAATTATTGGCAGCATCCGCCATAATAGCAACCGAACCGGAAAGTAAACCTGCAATAAATTTACCTAATGCCAGCGACACATTAAAGATAATTCCCGCAAGCCCGCACAGAACACCGTATTTTTGCCGGATTTCCGGTGAATCCTCCTCTGCCTTCTCCTTCAGGAAAAGTTTTGCCAGTAATTCAACCATTATTACTACTCACTCCCTGATCTTTTTACTATTTTATAACAATTACAGTTTAAACAGACCTAAGGACTGCTCTAATTCCTTAGAAAGTTCAACCAGCTTTTCGGATGCGTCGCGAAGTTCATTCATAGTTGTGCTCATGGCATCAGCGGAATCCTTAGTATTGTCGGCAGATGCCGCATTTTCATAGGACACTGCAGCAAGATTACTTACCGCTCCACCGATGGTATTTCCGAATTCATTTAAATTGTCAACGCTTCCGCGGATAACTTCGATTTTCTGCTTGGAATTTTCTACTTCACCGGCAACTGCAACAGACTTTTGCATGGTTTCATCCAGTTTTTCCTGCTGCTGTTCCATCTTACCCTTTACGTCAGCCATAATATCTACCATGCGCTCGGATGTAGATACTACGCTGTCAATAACTGCCTCGATTTTTCCGATGGAGGAATTGGACTGCTCTGCCAGCTTGTTAATCTGCTGGGCTACTACCGCAAAGCCACGGCCCGCTTCACCAACTCTGGCCGCCTCAATACTTGCATTTAAAGCAAGCAATGTAGTTTCGTCAGCTACGTTACGGATCATATCTAATGCGCCGGTAATATGACGGATGGAATCACTCATAAGCGTAATCTGCTCTGCCACCTGCATTACTGCTTCCTTGGTTTCGTTGTTGGAAGCATTTAATTCATTAATGATACGCTCGGATTCGGTTTCTTCCTGAGCCATCTTGGTTGCATTCACATTCAGTTTTTCAACATCTTCTACAATGCTTTCAATCTGCTGGCTCATGCGCATAATACTATCATTGGTTTCGGAGGTGTCTTCTGCCTGCTGCTTCGCACCTTCAGAGATTTCTGCAACCGCACGGATAACGTCATCAACCACGTTGTTGGTATTCTGAGCCATATCGGTTAACTGGTCCGCAGACTCATTTAAACGGGCTGCGGAAGCTTTGATTTCATTTACAATCTGACGAAGGGTCGTCTGGAGACGGATAGCCATACGGTAAATATCGCCAAGTTCATCGTCTCTGTTTTGCATGGAATTTTCCGGTTGGGCACCCAGGTCTCCGTTTGCAATTTTATGTAAGTAAGCGCGAATCGCTGTTAAGCCCTTTACAAGTCCCTTGGAAAGAAGGACAACCGCCACTGCAGCAATTACCACAAACACAAAGGAGAATAATACAATTCCCCAGATCTGGCCATTGATTGTTTGTTTCACGCTGGAGGAGTCTACCGCCGCTTCGATAGCACCAACCACGGTTCCGTCAGAGTTTACTAACGGCTGGTAATAAGCATAAAACAGGTTACCGGCTACAGAATATCCGGTTACGAAAAATTCCTCTTTACTTTCTATGCGTGCATAATTTTCTTTTGGAATACCAATACCGTTTGCTCTTGCACCGTTTGGATTGCGGACGGTAGTAATGGTTCTGGAATTACCGAACAGGAAAGAAACCTCTAAACCTGTTTTTTCTTTAATACTGTCGATAAGACGGTTATCTGCGGTAATCTGTACACCGCCCTTAGTAACACGACCGGTCAAATCTACCACATAGTCGCCCTCGTAAAGGGTAGTATAGGTTTCGTTTACGCTGGCTGTTACAATTTTTAAAGACTTTTCGATTTCATCTTCGATACTGGCACGTAAGCGGTTTGCACTGAACATGGTGATCATCAGACATGCCAAAGCCATCGGAAGAAGGCACAGCAACAGAAGACGGATAGAGAGAGTCAGAACTCTCTTTTTGTTCTCCTTAATCGGCTTTTTCTTTACTGCCAGGAATGCAGGCAATTTGATTTTGTCTGTTTTTAATTTTGGCAGTTTAAGCTTAGACAATTTAAATTTGCCTTCTTTCATCTCTTTTACCGGCTTTTCTGCCTTAGGGAGTTTTTCTTTTTTAATTTTTGGCTCTTTGGGTTTTTTCTCTTTAGGAAGCTTCAATTCTTTTACCTTCTTCTCCTTTGGAGCTTTATATTTTTTTACCTTTGGAGCTTTCTCCTTCTTTTCTTTTAACATATATAATGCCATAGTATCCCCCCTGTAAGCTTTTGCTTAAGTATTATTTTAAGTATAACACAAAAAACAGTTTTTGCCTAGCCAAAACAGAAGTAAATTTGTATAAAATCAGCAAATTATATGTTTAAAGCATAATATAATCCCTTTTTCGCCATCAGTTCCTCATGGGTTCCCTGCTCGGCAATCCCCTTGTTGGAAATATACAGGATTCGGTCTGCATTCCGTATAGTGGACAAACGGTGTGCAACAATGAAAGCCGTTTTGTCTTTGATGATAACATCCAGCGCCTGTTTAATCAGATTCTCTGTTTCCGTATCAATGGAACTGGTTGCCTCATCCAAGATAATTACGGATGGATTTTTCAGAATGATTCTGGCAAAACTGATTAACTGTTTTTCACCGGCAGATAAACCTTCACCTCGTTCATCCAGCACATGCTGATAGCCATCCTTTAATTTATCAATACATCTGTCTGCGTAAATTGCCTTTGCTGCCGCAATGCACTCTTCATCCGTGGCATCCGGACGGCCGTAACGGATATTTTCCATAACGGTCCCCTTAAAGATGAATGGGTCCTGCATAAGAACTCCTACTTCTCTTCGTAAAGATTCCAAAGTGACTTCTCTCACATCCTTACCGTCAATGGTAACAGAGCCCTTCTGCACATCGTAAAAACGGGTAAGCATATTGATAACCGTGGTTTTACCTGCACCGGTAGGACCAACCAGGGCAATGGTTTCCCCTTTCTTTACATGCAAATCAAAGTCTTCTAAAATATTTACGCCTTCTTCATAAGCAAAGGTTATATTGTTAAAATCAATATTTCCTTCCACATGTTCCAATACGGTACTTCCCTCTGTATCATGAATGGATACCGGATAGTCGATGGTATCAAATACCTGCTCCAAGTTGGAACTTACCTGTGCCAGATTCTGAATCATGGCTGCAATCATGGCAAGAGGTCCGCTGAACTGGGACATATACGCCGTAAATGTTGTCATCAGACCTACGTTAATAATGGAATCACCGTTTAATAACATTCCAAGTGCAACCGCATACAGGCACAGAGTTCCCGCATTCCAGAAAAACTCTACAATCGGTGTATTTAACTCATTTCTAAGATAAATCTTTGTCCACTGCTTTACACTGGCATCATGTACCTCCCGGTAAATTTCTTCATTGATTTGGGCACGGTTATAGTTTTTTACGATTTTTTCACCCATAATGGATTCCACCAAAAAAGCGGTACGGTTGGAAACCTTAGCTCTGTGGGCTCCGAACAATTTACGGATGGTATAACGTAAACTAAACACACAAATCATCATCGGAACCACGGTACAAAATACAATCAGGGTAAGCTTTGGACTTAAGCTTAACATAAGCACGGTAACTACCAGAATTTTGATAATGTAAATAACAAACATCATTACAAAGTTTGTAAAGAAATTTGCAAGACCATTAACATATTCAGTGACGCGCACCACAATTTTACCGTTCGGACGGTTATCAAAATAATCAAACGGTAATTCCTGAAGCTTATAGAAGATATCCTGTCTGATTTCTGCAATCAGGGAATGTCCTGTTTTACCCATCAGTCTGGAATGAACAAAGGTAATGCTGATTTCCACCACGGCAAGCAATGCCATGCTGAGTACCATATAAGCCAAAGCGGCATAATCCTTGTTCGGAATTACAACGTCCGTAATATGCTTCAAAATCAGGGCCGGAATCAGTGCCACCAGGGAGGAAACAAACATCAGAATGCCCACAAGGAAAAACACCTTTTTATACGGCAGTACATAACGCAAGGTTCTGCCCAGCTGCTTGATATCAATTTTACGTTCTATTACTTCATCCTGGAAATACGTATTACGCTTTGCCATTTAGTTCACCCCGCCTTCTGTTGCCAGCGCATCAAAATCAACTACCTGCTTCCGCTGTGCCTGCTGGATATTATAAACTTGCGCAAAATCACCGTTTAATGCCATCAGTTCCGCAAAGGAACCCCGCTCCGTGATTCTGCCGTCCTTCATATAGATGATTTCATCACAATCCACAACGGAGGACATACGATGGGCTGTGATAATTACGGTTTTATCACCGTATTCTTTGTTTACTGTTTCCAAAAGCTTTTTCTCGGTATTTACATCCAAGGCGCTGGTAGAATCGTCAAAAATCAGTACCGGAGCATTTTTAAGAAGCGCTCTTGCAATGGAAACACGCTGCTTCTGTCCGCCGGAAATACCGAGTCCGCGCTCACCAACCACAGTTTTATACCCCTCGCTGAGTTCTGTAATAAAGTTATGGGCCTGGGCATCCATGGCTGCCTTAATCACATAGTCATCCTCAATTTCCGGATTACCGTAAGCAATATTGGAATCCACTGTATTGGAGAACAGAAAAACATCCTGGAACACATAGGAATACAATTCCCGCAAGCTCTTCAAACTGTACTCTTTTACATTTTTTCCATTCACTAGGATGGAGCCGCCGCTGACATCGTGTATTCTTACCAGACTCTTTAGCAGTACACTCTTTCCGCTTCCGGTGCCACCCACAATACCAAGCTTCTTTCCGTAAGGAAGCTCAATGGAAATATGATCCAGTACCTTCTGTTCATCAATACTTAAGGAAATATCCCGGATGGAGATATCCGGCTTACCTGTTGCTATTTCTTCTTTACCCTCATCCGGAATTCTGGAACCGAACTCCATAAAATTCTTCATTTTTTGTCCTGCAACAATCTGCTGCTGCATTTGGAACAGCATGTTGTTAATCTGGGTAATATGATCCATGATTTTCATAACATAGGCGGAACAGGTAGCAATATAGCCTACCAGCATATAGCCTTTAATTACAAGCACCGCACCGATGGCAATGGTGCCGATATAGGCAATCTGCCGGATGGAGTGGAATACCACCTCAAATTTCGAATGGAGCCATACCTGATTGATGTGGGAATCCTTTACCTTCTGGTTGGTTTCGTCAAATTTCTTTTTCTCCAAAGGTTCATTGGTAAAGGAACGCACCAGACGTACCGCCTCGATATTTTCCTGCACCGTAAGGTTCATACGGCTGTCGCACTCACGGATTTTCCGGAAATTTGCTTTTGCCTTTTTCCTAAAATTCATCAGAGTTGCTGCCAAGAACGGCATTAAAATCAGTGGAATCAAAATAAACCAAAGATTAATGGTGGATAACAAATAGGTGGTTAATCCCAACACAAAAATACTGTCGATGATGTTTGGAATCATGCGGCAGAACATTTCTTTAAACATAATGGTGTCACTGTTAATAATCTGCAGAAGTTCTCCGGAGTTATACTGGGAAATCGTCATACTGTCCAGTTCCATCAGCTTATGGAAAGTAACCATACGGAGGTCTGTTTCCAGATTCAGTCCCAGTTTCTGATTTACCGTATTTTTGGTGTAAATTAATATAATGCGCACCAAAATAAAGATGCCATACACCGCAGCTACGTGGATGAAAAGCTCATAGGTCTGTACTCCGCCAAAGCTTCCGTCCAGCAGGAAAGCGAAAACGCCACCGGCTCCGTCTTCAATTTTTTCACCCTTAATAATATAATTTAATAAAATACCGGAAAGCATCGGAATCATTAAATCCGCAATAATTGCCAGAAAACTGATAATCTGGGTAAAGATTGCCCCCGGCACATTTCTCTTCCAGTATTTAAATCCAAATTTTAAAGTTTCCATAAGTCCTCCTTTGTTGTCTTTTGTTCCGTGTGCGTACACGAAAATATTTATAAAATAATGCGTGCCTCTAAAACACACATTATTTATAGGCTTTCACCCTCAATAATTGTATACTCGGTGATGTATTCCCGCACCTCAGAATCACCGTTGATTATCTGCAATAATGCCTGAAATGCCTTCCGACCGAGTCCCGTAATTTCACAGTCAACGGAAGCCAGTCTCGGGGAAATGGAATTTAGAACACGGATGTTATCAAAACCCATGATGCCAACCTGTTCCGGAACCGAAATTCCGTGCTGCTTCATCATATCCAGCACACGGATTGCCACCGCATCAAAAGGGCATAAAACAGCCGGTTTTCCATCTTCCGCTTTTAAAAACCTCTCCAATGGTTCCCAGTCATAGTTAGTCATAATAACTGGTTCTCCCAAAACCTCCTGCTCCACTCCGTCAATATATCCCAAGCGTCGCTGGTTCAGGGAATATCGGTTGTTATTTAGGTTAACGGAACGCTCGTAACCGGAATCCAAGTAGGCAATTCTTTTATATCCCTTTTCCACCATCATCCGGACTGCGTTTTTCATAATCTGCCGGCCGTCTACCTCCACATGGGTAAACTTATCGGAAATCCGGTTATACACCGTAACAATCGGTATTTGGAGATTTAATAATTGCCGTTCGTATTCTTCTCCCAGTCCCAATGGAATGATAATCAGTCCGTCCACCTGACGTCCCGCCAGGTAATCAATACCTTCCAGTTCTTTTTCCCTGCTGCCGTGGGTCAGAATCAAATTCAAGTAATATCCGTTTTCATAAGCCATACGTTCTATGGATTCTACAAACGCACTGAAAAACGGATTGTCAAGTCCCGCACAAACAACACCGATGGTTTTAGAGCTTCCTCGCGCCAGACAGCTGGCCAGATGATTTGGCCGGTAACCCATCTCCTTCGCCGCCTGCAAAATCCTCTCTTTTGTTTCTTTTTTTATGCCGTCCCTGCCGTTTAAAGCACGGTCTACGGTACCTTCGGACACTCCGCACCGTATGGCAATATCTTTAATTGTTGCTGATATAAAAATCACCTTCTTGTTCTTTTCGTGTGCGCCCACGAAATTCTTCTTACCAGTGTTATAACATCTTATTTTCCTCTTGTCAACTTCTTTCTGAACACAAAAAAGCAGTAGCTGAATCTTTCGTCAACTACTGCTTTCCGTTAATTATTTTCCTTTTTTAACAACTTCGGTGCCCACCGGTGTACAATAAAATATGTCAGCACCGCTACGCCAGCGCCAAGTACCATTCCTCCTAAAATGTCCGTTGGAAAATGGACAAACACATACATTCTGGAAAAGGCGATAAGCGCAGCCACTACGATAGCAGCGACGCCCTCTTTTTTATGGTTTAAGAAAATCGAAAACGATGCCGCAAAAGCATCAAAAGTGTGTCCGGACGGGAAGGAGAAACTGGATGGGGATTTTACCAGAAGTTCCACCGTAGGGTCAATCCAGCAAGGCCGCTCTCTCATAATTAACTCTTTTAGAATCACGTTGCCAAGCAGTTCTTTGAAAACAAGGGCAATTCCGATACTGATGGCACACTTTCTGTATTTCTTAAAAAACAGCATGATAACAGCCAAACCAATCCAAAGCAGTCCGCTGTTCCCTAACGACGTAATAAACACCATAATTTTATCTAAAACCGGATTATGTAATTCCTGTAAAAAATATAAAAATGAAAACTCCCAGTCCATATGCCACCTCATTTTATTGAAAATTTATTGTTAAGTTCATTATAAAATGATAAAATATAATTGACAAGCTAAACTTATGATAATTGCAACAAAGGAGGAATCCCCGTGAATCCTGTTTTACTAGGCACCCTATATTTACTTTTATATTTTGCCATAGCAGCCAGTACTGCCCTGGTGTGTCACTATCTGTTTCCTATTCCAAAGGAACTGTTTCGTAAAATCCTGCATTTTATTCTGCTCGGGTCCTTTTTGGTATTTATTTTCGCCTACCCAACCTGGCAAAGTGCAGCACTTGCCGCCATCATTTTTGAAGTACTGGTCTATCCGGTACTTGCTTTTTTCGAACGCTTTAAAGGATATTCCGAACTTACTACCGAACGGAAGCACGGTGAATTAAAGGCCAGTCTTATGTTGGTGTTTACCATGTTTGCCATTGTGGTTGCCATCTGTTGGGGCATTTTCGGTGATAAATATCTGGCACTGGCAAGCCTTTATGCCTGGGGCATCGGAGACGCCTTTGCCGCACTGATTGGCAAGCAATTCGGCAAGCATAAGATTAAAGCTCCAAAATTGGACGGCAAAAAGAGCTACGAGGGTACCGGTTCCATGTTCACGGTTTCTTTTCTTACCGTAACTACCATTTTGCTGTGCCGGGGCGGTCTTGGCGTAGTTCCATGCCTGATTATCGCCCTTGTTGTTGCCCTGGTTGCCGCAGTAACCGAGCTTTACTCCAAAAACGGCAACGACACTATCATCTGCCCACTATCTGCCATGGCAGTTTTACTACCGCTGGTTTACCTGTTTGGAGGATTATAAAATGAGCAACGAACATACACAAAAGAAGTCCGGCACCAAAACTTTGCTCTGGTCCGTGATTATGAGCGCCCCGGGACCGCTGATTATCGGACTTGGCCTGTTTGTAGGCCGCAGTTCCACCCAGATTGCGGACTTTGTCCGCCGCAGTTCCGAGCTGCTTGCCATCATCATGGCATATGTAGTTTACAAAATCACAACCAAAGACGGGGTTTGTGATACCGTCCGCAAAGATAAGCTGGAGCGTTTTTCCAATCTGTTCGTCGGTGCCATGATGTGCCTGGGCGGTTCTCTCATGCTCCTGTTAGCCTTTGTATCTGAAAACGAAGACAAAGGTAACGTAATTCCGGGACTTGCCATCGCGTTGCTCGGTGTAATTGCCAACACTATTTTCTGGCGCAAATACACAAAGCTTAACAAGCAGGAACCAAATGCTATTCTGGCGGTTCAGGCAAGACTTTACCGGGCAAAAAGCCTGGTGGACTCCTGTGTTACCATTGCATTACTTTCCGTAGCACTTTTCCCGGAATCCCCGGTTTCGTTTTATCTGGATTTAATCGGCTCCGTCATTGTGGCACTGTACTTAATTTGGTGTGGTATACAAACCATTTTAGAACGAATCAAAAAGTAAAAGAAGCGTGTATCAGAAATCAGTTCCTGATACACGCTTTTCTAATACCGCTATTGTTTCTCTACCAACATTTTAGCAACAAATCTGGATACATTAAACTTCCGCAGGGAAGCCGCATCCTCGGTATCCCATTGATATTCCGCCTTTTCCATTCCGAAATATGGAACAAGAACCGGTGCCGCATCGGCACTTAAATCCCTAAGATATCCTGCATCCATAGCAATTACTTTGTTTTGATGGGATACGTTGTATTTTGCAATCCAATAGTCCGGATGTGCAAAGGAAAGTCCCAAATAACAAACCGTTACCACAACCATACTGTACCGGAAAAGGGAAAACTCTTTTTTATACAAGGTGGTAATTACCCCTGCAAACAATACCGCAAGCACCAGGAGACCCCACAAAACCAGAATCCGTAAAAAGGTTAAGTGATAGGTTTTTATATACAGAACCATACGCATGGCACTGGATGCAATCATGATAAAAGTACAAAGAGACATTAAGGTCAGCAATGCGGTTAACACTTTATTCTTTTTGAAAAAATGTATTCCCGCCAACACTAAAAACAGATTTAATATGCTGACCGCCAGCAGCTGGAAGAATCCTTCTCGGGCATACATGGCGTAGGTATAGCCCTTAGGAAGTGTCATCTTTCCAAGGAACAAACCGCCAATCTGCACCACGCTGAACACAAGGTAAAGTGCAGTAAGAATACCTGACATCGGAATAGCCAAAATGGATTCTGCCTTTTTCCCTTCGGCTACTCCCTCGTTAATATCTCCCTTTACCACATAGGAAAGAAAACCATACACAACAAAGAACACCAATGCGGTTAGCGCCAAAACACCGATGATATTCTTTAAATTCAGGCTTTCCAATACCCGTTCCGCCATGTCGTCAAAAAGAACATCCGCGCTCATAAGCAGGTTAAGTACAACAGCCACCACCGGTACAGATACCGCTACACTAATAGCTGCATAGAGGATTGTCTTTCCTTTGCTGCCCAGTTTATTTTTACAGTAATATTTTGCATCTCCAAAGGGACGGACCCACTCACCCCAGGACCAAAGAATACTTTGTACAATGGTAAGCACATATTTACCGAGACCCCATTGCTTTGTTTCAAACACGTTAAACAGCACCATGGAAATCATCAGTAAAAACACGCCGGTTTTATTAAAGAAAATGATTCTGGCATCATCGGTGCAGAACGTGGAGATTCCCAGCAACAGGATACAAACCGTATAAAACAAAGTGCCCTTTTTTGCCGCAAATCCAAACTGCTTTCCGCAATATTTTACATAATATAAACCTGCTGCCACCATGAAAAGATATGTGATTCCCGCATCGTTTTTATACATGCAAAAAGCATAGAAACAGGCAAACAAGAAGGTTGCTACGCCGAATATTTGAAAGTTTTCCCGGATTTTTCTGCTTTCCGATGTTATTTCAGATGTCTGTTCTTCCATTTGTTACTCCCTCCTTTTATCCTTCTTCCGTTTCCCCCGGAACATATTCCAACACATCTCCCGGCTGACACTGCAGCACCTCACAGATTTTGCTTAAGGTTTCCAACTTAATGGCCTTTGCCTTGCCGTTTTTCAAAATAGACATATTTGCCATGGTAATTCCCACCCGGTTAGAAAGCTCCGTTACACTCATCTTCCGCTTGGCAAGCATTACATCTATGTTAATGATAATCATACGCTCTTCCTCCTCTTAGATGGTCAAATCGTTTTCTTCCTTTAACTGGGCAGCTCTGCGGATGAGCGCAGAAAGTGCCAGGCACAAAACGCCGACTCCGCAAACCACACACATCAGCAGGAAGTATACGATAAAATAAGCAATTCCCAGAAACCCCTGAAAACCTAAGAAAATCATGCCTCCTGTCAGTAATACACCTACCCCGAAGGAAAGAAGACCCATGCGCTTCATGCCGTCCGCATTTTCATTGCAGAAGCTGTTATCCTCGCCGATTCTTACACAAATGCTCCAGAATATTCCAAGAACCAAATAGCACAACACAGCAATTACACAAATGCCTACCAGCCCCGGCCATTTTAAATATGCCGCCTCCGGATACATAATTGCCAATTCCTCCACAAAGAGCGGTGCATAAACGAAAAAGAAAAACGCTCCCACTACCGCAACTACTACACAAAATACTTTTAACATCATCGCAATACTTTTCTGGCTCATAAAAAATACCTCCATAACAAATTTTTGTTTCTGGAGGTATCATAACACCGTATATTTTGTTTGTCAATACATTTTTATCGTTTTACGATAAATTCTTATCGTAATCTGCTTCCTTCAAAACGGATGCGCTGTTCCAGGGTACGCTCTACAAAATCGTATCTGCGCTCCATGGAATCTTTATCATCAGGTAATAAATCCAAGGATAGCTCAATGGTTGTCATCAGGCTTTCATCTAAATCCATACGGAGCTCCCGCAGTACCTTTAACTTTGCCTGCGCATCTTCTGCGTCTAAAAAGCGGAGGATTTCCGGACGGACGGATTCTTCATCGCAGGTTTCCTCTTCTGCTTCTGCGGATTCCGGCTTCTGCGGTTCAACTACAGGAGCGGTTTCCGGTGCTCTTTCCGGTTCTTTGAATGCAGACACAGCCTTCTCTTCGGAGGTACCCGGCACGCATTTCTCAAACCGGTACTCCTGCACTGCTTCCGGATATTTCACTTTATCTATCGGGCTTAAAAACATATCCAGAGGTCTGGTGTATAAGCAGTAATCACCATATAATGCCTGATACACCACCATCTGTTCCATGGTTTCGGAATGCTTTGCCACACCGATAATCTGATATAAATTGCCCTTAAAATGCCGGTAAAACTCGCCGGCAGCAGGAATATTTCTCTTTTCCATAACCGTACCTCTTTTCTCTGCCAATCTCATTCAAAAAAGTTCAAACGCAACCTTGCAAGCTGCCTTTACTGATGTTATTATTATGACATAAGAAAACCTTGTTCGCAACTAAAAAATCACTGTTTGATA
This sequence comes from Lachnospiraceae bacterium, assembly GCA_017938145.1. Lineage (GTDB taxonomy): Bacteria > Bacillota > Clostridia > Lachnospirales > Lachnospiraceae > SIG299. Next base: position 7,009 of record JAGBCB010000020.1, on the reverse strand, counting down.
CGGAGAATTCATGAGTACATTAACCGTTTTTACTACTACAGGAAAACAAAATATTTCGTTTGAAGGCACCCCGACCGTACAGCAGGTACTGGAGCGTGCCGGCATCTCCATGGCACACCCTTGCGGCGGTGCAGGAACATGCGGAAAATGTGCAGTCAACGTTATCGGAAGCGTTTCTCTGCCGGATGAAACCGAACGTTCTGCAGGCTGCAGATTATCCTGTCGTACCAGATTGTACGGTGATGCCATTATAACCCTAAAAGAACAAACAAATTCTTCTCTTATTGCAGAAGGCTTTGAAGAAAATATAAAACCAACCGAAAACCCCGATAATAAATTCGGTGCCGCCGTGGACATCGGCACCACCACCATTGCATTGTCAATTTATGACCTTGCCACAGGCAAATGTCTTGCCTCAAAAACCGCAATAAATCCGCAATCGGTAATATCCGCAGATGTTATGGGCAGAATTGATGCCGCCGTAAACGGCAAACTTACCGGTATGCAGGATATGCTGATTTCCGGCATCCGTGCACTGGCAGAAGACACCGGCTATTTAAACCGGATTGATACCTGGTGCCTCACCGGCAACACCACCATGCTCTATCTGCTCTGCGGCAGAAACCCGCAAAGCTTTGCCACAGCACCATATATGGCAGACCATTTCTTTGGAGAAGAAATTACATTTCTTGGGAAACCCGCTTACCTGCCAAACTGCATGCATGCCTTTGTAGGTGCCGATATTACCTGCGCCCTGCTGGCAAGCGGCATGTATAACAGCACCGGAACCACGCTGCTTTGCGACATAGGTACCAACGGAGAAATTGCCCTTTGGAAGAACGGAACCTTATATGTCACCTCCACCGCCGCCGGTCCCGTATTTGAAGGCGCAGGCATTTCCTGCGGCTGTCAGAGTGTGGCAGGCGCCATCGAAAAGGTAGCTTTACAAAACGGTTCCTTTTCCGTAACCACCATTGGCAACACAACTCCCATCGGCTTATGTGGCTCCGGGGTGATCGACACCATTGCCTGCCTGTTAGAAAATGGTACGGTAGATGAAACCGGTGCCATGGAACAGGAAGAACTTCTTCTTTGCAAAGGAGTCTTTATCAACCGGCAGGATATCCGTAATGTCCAACTGGCAAAAGCTGCCATCGCCGCCGGTATCCGTACTCTTTTAGAGGTGACAAAAACCTCCGAAGAAGAAATTTCTGTATTTTACTTAGCGGGCGGCTTCGGAAAACATTTAAATTTGGATTCCGCTATACGAATCGGTCTGTTTCCGGCATCTCTCCGTAACAAAGTACGAATTCTCGGAAATGCCGCATTAAAGGGCGCTGCTTCCATGCTGACCGATAAATCTTTAAAAGAAACTGCACAGACGATTGCATGGAAGGCAACCTACCTTTCTCTCCCCGACAATCCGGCTTTTAGCAAAAATTATATTGGGGAACTATCCTTTTAAAACTTTATAAACCAGGAGGAATGAAACATGATTCAACATCACAGTGACCGGGTTTCCGGTTTAACCGTAGCTTACATCGGCGGAGGCTCCCGCGGCTGGGCCTGGGGCTTTATGACCGATATTGCCTGCGACGAACAGATTTCCGGTACCATCCGTCTCTATGACATCGACCGCGAGGCGGCACAGCGTAATAAAATTATCGGAGAAAAAATCTCTGCTCACCCGGATGCCAAATCCCACTGGGACTTTGAAGTATCCGACAGCCTGAAAGAAGCTTTAACAGGCGCAGATTTTGTTATTATTTCCATTCTGCCTGCCACCTTTAAGGAAATGCGTTCCGACGTACACGTTCCGGAGCGTTTGGGCATCTGGCAGCCGGTAGGTGACACCGTAGGACCGGGCGGCTTTATGCGCGCCATGCGTACCATTCCGATGTTTGTGGAAATCGGTGAAGCCATCCGCGACTATGCTCCAAATGCCTGGGTTATCAACTATACCAACCCAATGACCATGTGCATCCGCACCTTATACGAAGTATTCCCTGATATCAAAGCCTTTGGCTGCTGCCACGAAGTATTCGGCACACAGCATCTGCTTTGCACCATGTTGAAGGAACTGGGCATCGACGAAAATGTAAAGCGCCAGGACATCTACACCACCGTTGTGGGTATCAATCATTTTACCTGGCTGACCCGTGCCACCTGGAAGGGCATGGACTTATTCCCACTCTATGCGGAATTTGCTAAAAAATATGCCGGTGGCTACTCCAAGGGCAAAGACGAAAACTGGATGAACAATTCCTTTTTATGTGCACACCGCGTAAAATTTGATTTATTCAACCGTTACGGCGCCATTGCCGCAGCCGGTGACCGTCACCTGGCAGAATTTATGCCACCGTGGTATACCAAAACTCCGGAAACCGTGAAAGAATGGCAGTTTGGCTTAACTACTGTAGACTGGCGAGAAAATGACTTAAAAGAACGTTTACAGCGCTCCGATGACCTTATCTCCGGTGCAGAACCAATCACATTAAAGGGCTCCGGCGAAGAAGGACACTTACTCATTAAGGCACTGCTCGGCCTTGGAGATTTAGTCAGCAACGTGAATGTTCCAAACCGCGGACAAATTGAGAACCTGCCTCTTGGTGTCGTAGTAGAAACCAATGCCCTGTTTGGCTACGACCGTATCGAGCCGGTACATGCCGGAAAGATTCCTGAAAATATCCTGCCGTTAATTTCCCGTCACGTACAAAATCAGGAAAACATGCTTCGTACCGCACTGACCTGCGACCGCAAGCTGGGGCTTTCCACATTTATGAATGACCCTCAGATGGGCGCCATTGCTCCTGCAGACGGAGAAGCACTGTTTAACGATATGTTGGAAAACCAGCGCAAGTGGTTACCGGAAGGTTGGTTTTAGTTAATTACAAAAAGGCGCAAAAACACCTCCATATCAGATAAACTGACATGGAGGTGTTTTCATTGCTTTACACTAATTTATGGTTCCGGAGTTGGGGTTGGAGTTCCTGCTACGCCAAACACAATTTGACTCATTCTGGTTCCTTCATAATCTTCATCCTCGTAGTAATACCGCACATCCAAATGAGGCTGTTTCAATTTATTATATGCCACCTCATATTCCATGACAACACCATCGCCTTGATATTTGCCTGTTGCACGACCATAGTTATTCAGTTCCTCTGTTACATCAATAACCGTATCGCCATCTACAATGCAAATTCTGTCATCCTCTACTACTAATTTAACGTCCTTTGTAAAAAGCTTTTCCACCCAGGTGCTGCCGGTGGTTGCATAAGCAACACCGTTACTTCCTGCAAATAAAATCACTGCTGCCACCGCAGCAATGGCAATCCACTTTGCCACGGAACCTGCTTTTTTCTTATTCTTTCCTTCTTCCATATTCATCAGCCTTTCTGCCATACCTTGCGGGGCATGTACCTCACGAAAGGTTTCCTGATAATATTCCCGGTTCTGTTTTTCCTCGTTCATTTCCATGCTCCCTTCAATGTTTCTTTTAGTTTCTGCCTTGCACGCTGAAGTCTTGTCTGGACTGCTGTTTCCGAGAGTTTCATAATCTCTGCAATTTCTTTTACACTATATTCTTCCAAATAGTACAGATGCACCACCTGCCGGTACTTTACCGGCAGCTCTTTTACGGCATAATACAAATCGCTCCGCTCCTTCATGGAAAAGCTTGGTTCAGACGCCAGTTCTTCCAAATAGGAGGTTCGCTTTCTCCACGGTGTGCGCCACAGGCTGTGACATTCATTTACCGCCACCCGGATTAACCATTTTCTGGCATGCTCCAAGTCCTCAAAAGGCTCCTGCCTCTCCCACAGCTTGATAAAGGTGTTCTGCGCTACGTCCTCTGCATCTGCTTTGTTGCTACAACCGCTTAATGCCACCCGGTACACGCTGTCCAAATATAATGTTAGTAATTGCTCATATTCTCTTGTGTCCAAACAAATCCTCCGTTCTTTTGAAAGGCCCTTCACTTAATGAACGCATGGAAGAAGGAAAATATCACACAAATTTTAATTTTTCTTATAATGCAGCCAGTGAATCCCATCTTCATACCCAATCTTCTTGTAGAATTCATCGCCGCCTCCGGTCATCATCTCGGCACCCAGCGATTTCAACCTTCTGCAATGTTCGGAAAGCGCCGCTGCTGCCAAACCTCTGCCACGGTACTCCGGTATAGTACACAACGGTTCCATGTAGGCCAGTTTGTTTTCCGGCACCCACCACATACCGGAGAAGCACACATATTCGTCCTTTTCATCTGCAATAATTACGTTATGCCAAAATGTGGAATGCGGCGGAGGCGCCATGGTCGGACCAACCACACCATTATAGGCTCTCTGCGGTGTCCAATCCTCGCCCTCAATTTTGTCATTCCAATGTTCAAATGGTCCCTTGTCTTCATGGTCAAAGCCTTTCCACATGCAAGCAGAAGCCTTGACCGGGTCAGACTTTATCGGGTCCACAAAGTGAAACCCTTCCGGCAGTGGATAGGTCAAATCACCTTTTGTAAAATCAAAGATATAATCTACATTTTCCCATGCCACCTTATAGCCCCGTTTTTCAACTTCGTTTCTCAAAGCTTCCTGCCCTGCAAAGAGAATCAGTTCCTGCTCACCGAAATTTGGCATGCATTCTTCTGTATAAGTTACCAGCTCTGCTGCCAGTGCTTCGTATCCCGGACGCAGATTAAAGAATATGCTGTTGACAGGATTTTCGTAAAACACAAAGGCTACCACCCTATCACCATCGAACCAAAGACGGTCTAAATATAAATAGTTCTTGTCCATCCAGGAGGACATCAGTGCATATTCGAAAAACGGCGCTGCAACCCCGTTTGCAAACCGGTTATCATAAACCTCTACCATAAAGTTCCAGACTAAGTTAATGTCTGTTAATTGTTGAAATTGTTTTGTTGTGATGTTTTGCATTGGTGTTCCTCCTAAATCTATCTTCTTTACATTTTACAGTTCTATCACCCGGTTTGCTACCCGCTCTCCAAACTCCGTATTGTGCTCCACAAACACCAGCGTAAGTTCTTCCTCGGACAGGGCCTCCTCCAGCTGAGCTTTGAACTGCACATCCATATAGTTTAGAGGCTCGTCCAAAAACAGAATCTGATGATGCTCTGCCAGAGTTTTTGCAATGTCTACCTTCTTCAGTTCCCCACTGCTTAAGGTTTCCAACGGACGACGTTCAAAGTCCGGCGGCACATCAAAGAGCATGCAAAGTTCTTTGAATCTGCAGTAATCTGCCTGAATGCCCTCTTTTACGGCACCGCTTCGTTCTGTTGGCTCCTGCGTGATATAGGCAATGGATATTCCGCCTCTTCGACGGATCCCCTGTGCTGAAAGTCTTCCTGCCAGAAGCTTTAACAGCGTCGTTTTTCCGGCACCGTTTTTTCCTCGCAACCAGATTTTATCTCCCGGATATATGTGCAGGGTTACATCCTCCAATACGTGAGTGGACGCTCCTTCGTAGGAAAAGGTCACATGGTCTGCCATAAGGAGGCAGTCCCGCTGCGGCTTCTCCTGGGTAATATGTAACTTCCGTTCTTCCTCCATGTTGCGAAGTAATTGTTTTTTCTCCGCCAAATTATCCTGAATGTGCTGCTCTGCCGCCTTTGCCTGCCGCATATAGGCTCTGGTCCCGTTGGTCCTAAAATGACCCGCAAAAGGGTATTTCTGCTTGTTTCCGATATTGGACCAGGCTCTTGTCTGTTTGGACTGCCGCTCCAGCTGGCTGATTTCATGCTCCAGCTTTTCTTTTGTTCTGAGTTCAAACTGTTCCTTTAGCTCCATATTGTTATGCCAGGTGGAATAACTGCCTTGCTCTATGGAAATGTCCGCCTTGTTAATGGCAAGAATGTGGTCACACACTGCATCCAAAAACTCCGTATCGTGGGAAGCAATGATATACCCCTTTTTCTTTTTCAGATATTCCTTCAGATGCTCCTTCTTTCCCACATCCAGATGGTTGGTAGGCTCATCCAAGAGCACAAAGGTATCTTTTCGGAGGAACAATGCAATAATCAACATGCAGGTCTGCTCCCCGCCGGACAGCGTATCAAAGTCCTGCTCTAAAAGAGCCTCAGAAAGTCCCATCTGGGATAATTCTTTACAAATGCGACTTTCCATGGCGTAACCGTCCAGTTCGAGGTAGCGGTTCAAAACTTCATAATAGGCGGCGCTGATGGCTTCGTTAGCATATTCTTTACTGAATTGTTCTTCGAATTTAAGCAATTTCAGTTCCAGTGTCCGAAGTCCTCCGATACATTCCTTCACCACATCCATTGCCTTAGTAAAGGACGCATCGTAAAGGTACGGGAAATAAGACACCGTACCGCTTCGCCTTATTTCCCCGGAGGAAGGCGTCAGACTTCCTAAAAGCAGCTTCAACAGTGTGCTTTTTCCCCGTCCGTTTCTCCCCACCAGTGCCATTTTCCAATCTGTGTCTAAATTTACGTTTAAATGTTCAAATACCGGATGATAAAAATCATCGTAATAAAATGTCATATCTTTTATTTCAATTTGTGCCATATTGTCTCCTGTTCCAACAATCCGGTAGCACAAATTTGTTACCGGATTGTTTAAAAAATAATTGTCTTTGTGTTCATTTCCGGTCTTGTGAAAATAATCATGTTGATACCTCCTTATTGTAAAAAAGCACGAAAAAAAGAGCTTGAGACTCTTCCCACGCAAATAAAAAAATCCCAGCAAAAATGCAAACAATCAGAGTACACAAAGAAACACCCAATCCTTTACAGGTGGGTTATTGCTTTTTCGTCTCTATGCATTTCGTGGAATCTTATCTGCGAATAATCAAGTTCTCAACCTCTTATTAGTTTGTGTTATTTTGTTACCAAGAGGGTGTCCCAAAAGTCATGAATTGACTTGAGGGATGCCCTCTTTTCAAGAAAAAAGTGGAGAAGGTTACCAGCCATTCTCCACTTTTGCCTTATTATGTGATATAATAAGACATGCCAACATTTAAAGATTATACT
>JAGBCB010000001.1 GCA_017938145.1 Lachnospiraceae bacterium | reverse complement strand
TTCTGGTGTTTCTGGATACCTTCCTTCGTAATACATTTCAACACACTTTCTTTTGAACTCATAAGAGTATCGCATAAAAATAACCCTCCTTACTGGGTGTCCAGTAAAGAGGGTACATATCACCTTCGCAATTATAAAAAGGTCTTAAGAATCCATTATTTATCAGCCTTCCGCCCGGAAACAATTACTCATCCCAGTTGTGGTAAACTTCCTGAACGTCGTCATCCTCATCAAGTAAGTCAAGAATCTTGTTCATGCTCTTGATGTCCTGCTCGTCTGTTAAGGTGCCCCAAGTCTGAGGAATCATGGTAACTTCTGCGGAAACTGTGGCAATCTTAGCTTCTTCTAAAGCAGCGAATACAGCAGAGAAATCTTCCGGTGCTGTAATGATTTCGTAGCTGTCTTCTTCCTCTGCGAAATCTTCTGCGCCTGCGTCAAGTGCAAGCATCATCAGGTCGTCTGCGTCCATGTCGCATTCTTCCTTATCGATGATAATCTGGCCCTTCTTGTCGAACATGAAGGATACGCAGCCCTGGGTACCAACGTTACCGTTACCCTTGGTGAATGCGTTACGCACGTTTGCTGCAGTTCTGTTCTTGTTATCGGTTAATGCATCTACGATGATTGCGATGCCGTTAGGACCGTAACCTTCGTAGGATACGAATTCGTAGTTTACGTTCTGACCTTCGCCGGCTGCCTTCTTGATGCTGCGGTCGATGGTGTCGTTTGGCATATTGTTTGCCTTTGCCTTTGCAACGATATCCTTTAACTTGCTGTTGTTATTTGGATCCGGGCCGCCCTCCTTTACTGCTACGGCGATTTCACGGCCGATTCTTGTAAAGATTTTACCCTTTGCTGCGTCATTTTTTTCTTTTTTATGCTTGATATTAGCAAATTTAGAATGTCCGGACATATTTTCTCTCCTGTTCTAATCTAAAATGTTTTCCAAAAATGAATTTTACCACAAAAAATGGCACTTGTCAAAAAATCTTTTAGACAAGCGCCAAATCTTATTATTTTCCATAAATCAAGTTGGAAATTACCTGCATGACCTCATCGGTCTGCTCATCGGTACGGATGGCACACATGATGGTGTCATCGCCGGCAATACAGCCTACAATGGCATCCAGTTCCAAAGAATCCAGTGCTGCCGCTGCCGCCATGGCCATGCCGGACACGGTTTTGATAACCAAAATATTCTGGGCCTTGTCCATGGAGATATAGGCATCCCGAAGCACCCGAACCAGCTTATCGTTTAATGCAGAGGTTGCACCCTGATGAACCGCATATTTAGAACGGCCGCTCTCCGTTGGCACTTTGGTAAGCTTAAGTTCACGAATATCTCTGGATACAGTGGCCTGGGTTACCGTAAAGCCTGCCTTTTCCAGATAGTCAGCCAGTTCCTCCTGAGTTTCTACATGATATTTCCGGATGATTTCCACAATCTTATTTTGTCTGCTGCTTTTCATCTTTCTTTTTCCTTTCTTATTGTCCTACCGCCCCAAGCTTGGACCGGAGCACCTCGAAAAAGGTTCTGTCATCCAGCTGAACCAGCTTTGTGGTATAGTCGGAGCATTTTACCACGATTTTATCGTTTGTATTTAATTCTACCGCTTCACGGCCGTCGAAGGTAACAACGGCACCTACTTCAGGACCTCTTCTGCCCTGTCTGATTTCCACCGTGATTTCATCCTCCGCTGAAGCCACAATTTCTCTGGAGCTTAAGGAATGTGGACAAATCGGTGTAATCAAAATCAGTCTTGCCTCCGGTGTTACAATGGCACCTCCCGCCGATAAATTATATCCGGTGGAACCGGTTGGTGTGGATATCAGTAAACCGTCGCCGGTGACCATATCAAGCAACGCTCCGTTAACATACACTGCCATTTGAATCATTCGACTGACACCGCTTCTGGTAATGGCAACCTCATTCAGCACGGAATCCGCATAGGTCCCATTAATGCTTGCATCTAACATCATACGGTTCTGCACCCGGAAATTACCGGTACAAAGGCGTTCCAAGCCTTTTTCTGCATCCTTTGCTTCCACGCCGGTCAAGTAACCGAGGGTTCCGGCATTGATACCGAGAATCGGCACGTTAAACTCCTTTAACCGGTTGGCTGCCCGCATCATGGTACCGTCACCGCCAAGAACGATAAAGCAGTCTACATCCTCAGGAATCGGCCGCCAGACCGCATCTGCCTCATCCAGGGATTCCATACGTACCGCAAAGGTTTTTCCCTCTGCCGCCAGGAAATCCTGCACCCTGCCGGTTAACTCCAAGTGCTCATCTCTGTCTTTATTTACAATAATACAAAACTTTTCCATACTCTCTCCAAATAAAAACTCGCAAAGGACATAAAAATATACATCCTTTGCGAATATTTTACCATGTTTTGCATAAAAATACAAGTTATTTATCAAGGTCGCCGTGAGCTTCATCCACGATTTCCGTCACACCTGCTAAAATAGCCTGTAAGGAAGCATTGCGTACTTCTTCTGCTTCTCTTTCATTCTTTCTTGCGTATAATAAATATTCAATATTTCCTTCCGGACCCTTGATCGGAGAATAGTCCAGACGCAGAAGTTCAAAACCGGTAGCTGCGGCAAAGGAAGTGACTGCCACAATTACTTCTTCATGCACCTTTTTGTCCCTGACAACACCCTTTTTGCCCACTTTTTCACGGCCTGCCTCAAACTGCGGCTTAATTAAGCAGACAATTTCCGCATTTTCTGCCATCAGCTCATACACCGGACCAAGTACTTTGGACAGGGAAATAAACGCCACGTCGATGGAGACAAATTCCACCAGCTGACCGATATCTTCCGGAGTCACATAGCGGATGTTGGTTTTTTCCATGGAAACCACGCGCTCATCGGTACGGAGTTTCCATGCCAGCTGGTTGGTACCCACGTCAATGGCAAACACCTTTACTGCACCATTTTGCAGCATACAGTCGGTAAATCCACCGGTAGAAGAACCCACATCCATGCAGGTCTTACCTTCTAAGTTTACGCCAAACTGGTCTACGGCCTTTTCCAGTTTAAATCCACCGCGGCTGACATACTTCATAGCCAGACCTTTTACTTCAATCTGCACCGTTTCTTCAAAACTGCTGCCTGCTTTATCTTCCCGGACACCGTCTACAAACACGTTGCCCGCCATAATATATGCTTTTGCCTTTTCTCTCGATTCTGCCAGATTTCTTTTTACCAGCAGAACATCCAGACGTTCCTTTGCCATAGGTTATAAAACCTCCCTGATTCTCTGATACAGCTCGTCCTCGTTAAGACCGTATAAATCCCTAAGGGTCTGCTGTCCGCCGTGCTCAATAAACTGATTGGAAATTGCACCCGCAATGTGACGTACGTTCACATTTTCTTCCATGAAAAGTGCGGATACTCTTTCTCCGTAGCCACCTCTTGCCACGTTTTCTTCCAGGGTAACCACCACGTCATGGTTCTTTGCCATGGAAAGAAGCGTAGATTCATCTATCGGTGCCACAAAACGTGCATTTACGATGCTGACTGAAATGCCTTCTGCCTCCAGCCTTGCCTTTAACTTATAAGCCAGGGCAACGGTATTTCCTACAGCAACCAACGCCACAGCCTTACCTGCAATATGATTACCGGCGCTTTCCAATACTTCTGCTTCTCCGTACCGGATTTCTTCTACGCTCAGTCCGTCTGTATCTTCGGAAGTTCCTCTCGGGTAACGGATTGCCACCGGGAAATTACAGGATGCCGCATAATGCATCATATCACGAAGTTCCACCGTACTCTTTGGTGCCATTACCGTTAGGTTTGGAATATGGGCCAAATAAGACAAATCAAATACACCCTGATGGGTTTCACCGTCCCTGCCCACAATACCGGCACGGTCCACCGCAAAAGTCACCGGAAGATTTCCGATACAAACATCATGTAAAATCTGGTCATAGGCTCTTTGCAGGAAAGTGGAATACACTGCTACCACCGGATGATAACCGCCTGCCGCCATACCTGCCGCAAAGGTTACCGCATGTTCCTCTGCAATACCCACATCAAAGAAACGTTCCGGATATCTCTTTGCAAACGCCATAAGACCGGTGCCCGTTGGCATGGCTGCCGTAACACCTACAATTTTTTTATTTTCTTCTCCCAGTTCCAACATGGTATCGGAGAACATTTTTGTATAGGATACGCCCGTGGACGGACGAAGTACCTCTCCTGTTTTGAGGGCAAAAGGCTCCACTCCGTGGAACTTTCCCGGATCGGTTTCTGCCGGCTCATAGCCCTTGCCTTTCTTAGTGACTACATGAATCAATACAGCCTTTGGCATTTTTGCCGCTGTTTCCAGGGCGCGCCGCATCTGTTCAATGTCATGGCCGTCAATCGGTCCGATATAGGTAATACCAAGGTCTTCAAAATACATGCCGCGGATAAAGAAGTGCTTTAAAGAATCCTTGGACTGCTTTAATCTTCTTACGATTTTTGTACCAACCTCCGGCAGCTTATTTAAGGCTTCCTCCAAACCGCCCTTAAAACCGGTATATGCCGCATTGGAACGGATTTTGGCAAGATAGTTTGCCATGCCGCCCACATTCTCGGAAATGGACATGTTATTGTCGTTTAATACAATGATTAGGTTGCTGTCTAATTTGCCGACATTATTTAATGCTTCCATCGCCATACCGCCGGATAATGCACCGTCACCGATTACAGCAACGATTTTTTCGTCACCGCCGGAAAGCTCTCTGGCACTGACCAGACCGTTTGCCACGGAAATAGAGGTGGAACTGTGCCCGGTATCAAAGGCGTCACATTCGCTTTCCTTGCGCTTTGGGAAGCCACTCATGCCTTCATATTCGCGCAGGGAATAAAAGCCCTCCTTACGGCCGGTAAGAATTTTATGCACATAAGCCTGGTGTCCCACATCCCAAATTAACTTGTCCTTCGGGAAATCCAAAAACAAATGTAAAGCCATGGTAAGCTCCACTGCCCCCAGATTGGACGCCAGATGACCGCCGTGCTCCGACACCCGGTGTAAAAGAAAATGTCTGATTTCCTTTGCCAGACGATTATACTGGGCCGGACTGACCTCTTTGATATCGTTTGGTTGATTAATTCTGTCTAAAATACCTGCCATGTTAATTCTCCCTTACGGTTAAGTAAGTTATCAACTCCTGTAAAAATTCTGAAGCATTTATCTGCTTTGCCAGTTCCACTGCTTCCGCGGATAGCCGCTTTACCTCTGCCGAGGATGCTTCCAAGCCATGCAGTGTCACATAGGTTGTTTTCTCATTCTTTTCATCGCTGCCCACCGGCTTGCCAAGCTTTGCTTCATCGCCGGTTAAGTCTAAAATATCGTCCTGTATCTGGAAAGCCATGCCGATATTTTTTGCCATGCGCTCCACCAGCTTAAGTTCTTCCTCCGACGCACCGCCGAGTATGGCTCCAATCATCATGGATGCCTCTAAAAGAGCACAGGTTTTTAACTCATAAATAAAACGGATTTCTTCTTCTGAAAGAGGCTGCCCGGTTTTTTCCACATCCACCACCTGTCCGCCAATCATGCCGAAAATGCCGGCCTTTTGTCCAAATACCTGCAGGGCACGGGCTACCCGCACATCCTGTTCCGGCTTTACACCGCCGGAAAATGCCTTACATGCGGTTTCAAAGGAGAAATTCAAGAGTGCATCTCCTGCCAGAATAGCCATATCTTCTCCATACTTTGCATGGGTGGTCAGCTGGCCCCTGCGGTACATATCATTGTCCATTGCAGGTAAATCGTCGTGCACAAGGGAGTATGTGTGCAGCATTTCCATTGCCGCCATAAAAGGCTCCACTACAGACAATTCACTCCGTGGTGCAAAGGAACGGTACACTTCTGCCATCATCATCGGACGCAGTCTTTTTCCGCCGATGGTTACGCTGTAACGCATTGCTTCCAGTACGGTTTTCTGTCTGCCCTCCGCTGCCGGAAGAAAAGCATCCAGCACCCGGTTGATATATTCCTGTCTTTCCACTAATTCTGCATTAAAATTCATCACTGATTCCGTTCTCCTCTAAAATCATCAGTTCTTTTTCTACCTTGTCGATGGCCTGGTTGCATTTAAGAAGCAAATCCATGCCCTCTTTATATTTTGCAAAGGATTCCTCCAAAGAAAGCTCCGGGGAACCCAAATCTTCCATTACCTGCTCTAATTTTGCCAGAGACTCTTCCAGGTTAAGCTCCTGTGCAGCCTCCGGATTTACTTTTTTACCTGCCATATTGCATCCTTTCTGTCCGGCAGTTTGCTATGCCTGCCGCTTTTGAACATCCTGTACCTGTGCCAAAATAGTACCGTCTGTAACATCTATGGAAATAGCATCGCCGGCATTTACCTGGGCGATTTCTTTTATTACACAACCATCTTTGCTGGCGACGGAATACCCGCCTTCCAAACGGGCCACCGGAGATAACCCTGCCAGCCGTTCTGCTGCCAGTTCTACCCGTTGCCGTTTGATACGGATTTTTTCCTTCATCCGCACGGACAACTTTTCTGCCAGTTCATCTGCCCGGAGACGCTTTTGCTGTAACTGGTATCTTGGATGGAACCGCTCCAGCAACAGGCGTTTCTGCTTTAAGAGCATTCTCTTTTCCCGCATACGCAGAACCATACGGTTTGCCATATCGCCGTGAATGTCTGCCAGCTGCTCCAATAATAACTGCACGTCATATACTGCCAGTTCTGCCGCCGCAGATGGTGTAGGAGCCCGAAGGTCGGACACATAATCCGCAATGGTGGTGTCGGTTTCGTGACCAACCGCTGAAATTATAGGCGTACTACAGTTGTAGATTTCCCTCGCTACGATTTCTTCGTTAAATGCCCACAAATCCTCAATGGAACCGCCGCCACGGCCCACAATAATCACATCAACTTTGCCATCCAGCGCCCGGATACCCTTTACCACAGTTTGGGCAGCACCTTCTCCCTGTACCTTTGCAGGATACAGTACCAGCTGTACATACGGATTGCGCCTTTTTGCAATCTGGCATATATCCTGCAGGGCTGCACCGGTGGAGGCGGTAACAATACCTACACGCTTTACAAACCGGGGAATTTTCTGCTTGTGCTCTGCAGCAAACAAGCCCTCTGCCCCCAGCTTTTTCTTTAAATATTCAAATTCCTCGTACAGACGTCCAACGCCGTCCTGACGGATTTCGTCTGCATATAACTGATATTTTCCGTCCCTCTCATACACGCTGATGCTGCCAAATACAATTACGTTTTGGCCATCCTCCATACGAAAAGAAATGCCGGCACGACGGCCGGCAAATAATACGCAGGCAATCTGGGCTGCGCCATCTTTTAACGTAAAATAAATATGTCCGGAAGTATGATACTTACAGTTGGAAATTTCACCCTTTACATAAATATGGTTTAACAGGGAATTTCCAAGGAACATATGCTTGATATACGTGTTAATTTGGGACACAGAATAAACTTCTGCCATAGTTCCCCTTCTTTTACTTTGCCATTACCTTGGCAAGAACGCCGTTAACAAAACCGGAGGAAGCATCGTTGCCGTACTTTTTGGCAAGTTCCACTGCCTCATTGATAGCTACCTTATCAGGCACTTCTTCATCGTAGCGGATTTCGTAGGTGGCAATACGTAAAATAGTAAGCTCTGCCTTGCCCATACGGTTCAAACGCCAGCCCTCTGCTGCCTCGGAAAGAATCATATCAATGGTGCCTTCCTGTGCAACAATTGCTTCTAATTTAGCCTTGACAGGTGCAAATTCTTCTTCGCTTGCAACCTCCTGCTGGGTCTGATACATTGCAATCTGCTCCTGCAGTTCTTCCACATCATGGAAATCCTTGCAGAATAATAACTTAAAGAGATGCTCTCTTTCTTCGCGCTTAGTCATAGTATACTCCTTGTATTTTATGCAGAACAAGCCCGGAACCCTGCGGCTCCGAGCTATGTCAGTTTTACTTTGTTTCTGTTTCTACACCTACGATGTTGATGTTTACGTCAAGCACCTTTAATCCTGCCATATTTTCGATGGCACTCTTTACACGGTCCTGAACTGCCTTGCAAACCTTTGGAATGCTGTAACCGTACTTCATGATTACGGATAATGCTACATGAACGGAAGCACCCTCTTCATCAAATTCGATCGTAACGCCCTTGGTTAAATTCTTCATACCGAGCTTACCAACCAGCTCGTTTGTTAAATTGCCCTGCATGGAAGCAATTCCTTCGATTTCGGTTGCTGCAAGACCTGCGATGGTTGCAATAACATCTCCTGCAATTTTAACCTCGGAAGTAAATTCTTTTACTTCTTCCTGTACTTCTTCGTTTACGTTTACGTTTTCTGTTTCCATAGACATAATGTATCCTCCTAATCATCCCGCTGCCCTGAACATTAGGGAAACGTGGTAATTTTCATTCTTCTTCCAGTATATTATACCAAACTATCCGCATTTTGCAAAGGCTTTCTTGCTTTTTTATGTAATCAATCTTCCTGAATGGCTGCCGTAATGGTAATATCCTCTACTTCATAGCCGGTTTTTCTTGTTACGATATCCTCAATCTGGGCAATCTGCTGGTCGGTAACACTGGTCGCATTGATTACCACATCCACTTCGTTTTCAGAAATGTTAACAATCGGATCCGCAAAACCCTTTGCTTCCAGTAAAAGCTCCGCAGCATTTTCCTTTTCCGCAATCGTGGTGAGATTTACCAACGTCTCTACTGCACTCTGCTTCTGTTCTTCGCTTAATGTGGTACTGTCAATAATCGCCATTAAAGATTCCTTGCTCTGAGCACGGCGCTGCTCTCTGACAAGTCTTGCATTGGTGGTAAAATTGCCCTGTAATGTAGTACTTACCATAACCGCTTCTCCTACCTGATGGTCATCGTCAACGGTTGTGCTGTCCTGTGCATCAGCAGTTTCGTTACCTTCTCCGGAAACCTCTGCTACCGGATTGGTATCCATGTTTCCTACATTGATGGTTACGCCGTCATCCTTTGCATCTTCACCTGTCCCGTTGTTGTCCGACACATTGTACTCATAACCGCTGTTGTCACCTGCTTCGTCACCTTCGTTTCCCGCATCGGAAAACTGCAGATACCCTGCTGCACAAAGCATGAGTGCCAGTGCTGTAATAATCACCTGGTTTTTTTTGAAAATCTTTTTCATCGTTCCTCCATTTCTGCCTTGCCGGCAAATCATTTCATTTTCATTATTTTTATTTTATGCGCCGGGACATCAAATAGTACCTGTACCGCATTCAGAATATCCAAATCTACAGTCCCGGTTCCACTGCCCTCAGCAATCACCACCACACCCGTTATTTCCGGATAGGTCTCACTTAATATATATGGGACACTGTCTCCTTCTATGTCATAAAAAACCGTCGTTCCTTCGTATTTTTCGCTGACGGAAGTTCTGCTGCCTCCGGCACTGTCCGTCTCCGTCAGCTGTTCCTGTTCCCGACTGCCGTCCTGCAGGACATTTTTCTGTACGGTACGGTTTGCGGTTATCATTACCTTAACCTTTCCTACATTCTTTACCCCGGACAACAGTTCCTCCAACCGTTTTTCCTGCTGCTTTATATAGTCCGCATCCTCTTGCACAAATAATATTTCCTGTTGTTTTGCCACGTTCCGGTTTTCATTTTCTTCTCTTTCTTCTTTCTCTTCCTTTCCCATAGGAAACACAATGACCAGACAGCATATTCCTGCTAATAAAATCATTCCCCACTGCTTAATCCCGAAGGAAAGCAGTTTTTCTTTCCCCTTTGCCATCCACTCCTGAAGATTCATGGTACTTAAACCTCCTGTATCATTACTTCTACCTTACTTTCATCCATTCCGTAAACCGAAGCCAGCAATTCTCTGATATATAATTCCATAGGAGAAACCGCATCCTGTTTTGGAGGCTCCTGTAAACGGATTGGCGACACCGTAGGGACCAAAATCTCCCGTTCTTCCTTTTGGTCCTCATAAACCGCCAGCACGAAAAGCTCCTGTAGGCTGCCATCCTCTGCTACACTGATTTTTGTTCCGGAAAGCCGCAGACCGTTGTTTTTCAATATATGGTCCACTTGTTCTTCCACCTTTTTCTTATACTCAGACAATACAGAATTTTCCGTCTGCTCATCGGTTTCATAGATTTCCTCCAGTACCCGGTCAGTACCCAGTGCATAATTAAAGGACAGCAGGCCGGAAAACAACCGGTTCCCAAAATTTTCTGTCTCTGCCAAGGGTTTCAGAAACTGCAAAAGCAATATCATTCCCGCTACCCATTTGGCGAATTTGTAGTATCTTGTATCCGAAATCATTTCCAAAAGAATGCCGGAAAACACCAAAAACAAAGCAATATCACGTATCCACTGCATGCTAACCCTCTCTGCTATGCTGTTATTTTTGTCATGACTACCAATAACAAAAGAAATATCATGACACCAAGTGCCAGAACCTCCAACAAAAGCTTTTGGGCAATTCCCACATGATGAAGAAACTGCTCCGTCATTTCTTTTGTTACCGGCTCCGTAATTGCCGCCAGCACCCGGTACACCAAATAATGCAGCGCCAGTTTTAAAAGCGGAACCGATACCACCAGTATCAAAAATACGATTCCCACAATACCGATAGAGTTTTTAAGCACTACTCCCGCTCCCAACACCGTTTCCCAGGCACCTCCGATTAAATTTCCCAGCCCGGGAATCACCGAAGCAGACTGTATGACTGCCGTCCGTTTCAATCCATCCACGGCCGGCGCCAAAATTCCCTGTACTGCCCCAAAGGCCACTACAATTCCAAGCAAGGTCTTTCGTATCCAGGAAAACAAACTGACAATCAGTTCCAGAAGCCTTCTGAAAATAGGTCTCCTCTGCATACAGGAGGCAAAGGAAAGCATCAAATAGGCCTGGGCCAACGGTATCAGACAAAATCTTGTCAGATACTCAAAGAAACCAAGCAAAAATGCGGTTCCCTGATAATACCCTGCCGCTGTTACCGATCCGGTTACCACCGCAATACTGATGCAGTACATCGGAAGAAGTACTCCCACAAAGCCGCATAGGTTTTCCATTCCTTCCGTTGTTATCTTCAAGGACGCAAAAAAACCGGATGCCGTATGTAGTGCCATCAGTAAATACACACATAAATGCCCCATTTGGGATGTGCCGTCCCTGGAAAACGCCTTGGACAAGTTGGAAAACAATGCAGAAAACAAAACAAGAAACAGCAGCCTGACTCCATGTTCCACCGGAAAAGAAACCGATGACATCAGCCACTGTGCTACCTCTTTCAAAACGTCCCCGAGGCTTTCTGTCTCCCCGTGCATCAGCTTTCCCACCAGCTCCTCAAAGGAAACAGGAAAATTATCCGGCAAAAGACGTTCCACTGTTTTTTGAAGCTCCGTATAATCAATCTGCAGCTCCTGTGTCATACCATGTCCACCATCAGTTCAAACAGCGCAAGTACAATCGGCATTCCGATGGTCAGAATCGTAAGTTTACCCACAAGTTCAATCTGCCCTGCCACCGCCGAATATCCGGCATCCCGGCAAAGAGAGGAGGCAAACTCCGAAAGATACGTAACGCCTATCATTTTCAGGAGCAGCGCCACATACTCCATATCCAGATGAAGTAGTTTTTCCAGCCTCTCCAGGCTTCCGGTTATTCCATCCAGAAGCCGCACCGCAATCCAGGCAATCAGAATACTTCCGGTTAACGACACAAAGGTGGCATATTCCGCCTTCCCCTGCCTCATAGCCATGGCAATTATGATGGTCAATATTCCAAGTAACGCAGTTTTCAGCATATTCTTCCTCCCATCTTACGTTTACAGTCCAAACAGCTCCTGAATCGTGGAAAAAAGCTCCGCCACATAAGGAACAATCCAAAACAATACCAAAATCAACCCCGCAAGGCTTGTTAAATACGCCTGGTCTTCCCTGCCGGAATGTTTTAGTACCTGATTCAGCACAGATACCAGAATGCCCACCGCCGCAATTTTAAAAATCATCTGTATGGTCATTTTTCTTCCTCCCTTACAGTACCAATATCAACAAAAATATGCCGCCAAGCATCCCCAGGGTTCTGCACAGGTACGCCTTGTCCGCTCCCGTATCCCGTAGCTTCACAATATCCTCCTCCAGGCGGTTCAAATAAAATTCCAGGGAATTGCGTCTGGTTTCTTTGTCCGATTCCGTAAAATAAATTCCCAGGTCTCCAAATTCTTCCTTTTGCTCTGCACTCAAAGGACAATCCTTCAATGCAAACCCGGCTGTTTTTTTCCAAAGCTCCTGTAAAGAGAATCCTTCTTTTTTTGATAATTCCTCAGAAAGCTTTTGAAAAAAAGGAGCCAAACGTCCACCGTGCCGGTTTCCGATTACCGTAAGAGCATCCGGCAACGGAACCTGCCGGTACTCCAACTCTCCCTGTAAAAGAAACAGTGCGGTTTTGATATCCTTCAGCCATTTTTCCTGTTCCTTCACCTGCAGTGCCAGCAGGCTTCCTATAGCGTAGGCAGAGATAAGCACCAGAATTGCTCCTATCAGTTTCACCATTCCGCAGACACCTCTCTTCCCGTGTTGTCACACACTGCTTCCACACAGCCCGGTTTTCCCGGTTTTAAAAAAACATATCGTTCAAACATGCCGGTCAGAAGCTTTTTCCGGCATTCTTCCCCTGCATCCAAAAACCAGGCTTCCCGACCCTCGCCATGAACCGTGGCCAAAATGGAGCAACCACAGTAAATAGATTTTTCTATCAGTTCCATTTCCCGCTCTCCGCCCAGTTCATCCACCGCAATCACCTCCGGTGACATGGACCGAAGCATCAGTTCCATTCCCTTTTCTTTCGAACACCCGTCCAAAACGTCTGTACGGCTGCCCAGATAATTTTGCGGAACTCCGTTATAGCAGGCAGCGAGCTCGGAACGTTCATCCACCACACTCACCTTCCTACCCCGGATCGTCTTTACCATTCCCTGCCGGTCAGGCCAGGTTCCCCCATCGGATACCAGGCGGATAACATCCCGAAGTAATGTGGTTTTCCCGCATCCCGGCGGCGAAACAATCAAGGTATGGTACAGCCTGTCTCCCCGGAATAAATAGGGAAGTAAATTCTCGCCGCAGCCCTGCACCTGCCTTGCCAGGCGGATGTTTAAGAAAGAAATATTCCGGATGGTTTTGATTTTCCCATCCGTTAAAACCGCTTTGCCGCAGATTCCCACTCTGTGGCCGCCGGGAATCGTAAGAAAGCCCTGCCTAAGTTCTTCTTCAAAGGCATATACCGAAAAATTACTGATATACTCCATCATCTCCCGGATTTCGTTTACCGATATAATGTAAGCTTGTTCTTTCTCACAGCAAATACCACCGTTTTTATGTAAAAATCTTTCTTCCCTGCCCCGAAGCAGCATGACCGGACCGTTACAGCGAAATCTAAGCTCCGTA
This sequence comes from Lachnospiraceae bacterium, assembly GCA_017938145.1. GTDB lineage: Bacteria > Bacillota > Clostridia > Lachnospirales > Lachnospiraceae > SIG299. The sequence goes on along the minus strand of JAGBCB010000001.1, from coordinate 34,575 downwards.
AAATCTTCTGAAATAATATCTGTTTTTCCAAACCGTTCCCGGATTCCCACAGGAAATATTTTCAACAGCTCCGATGACATAAGTACCTCCTTTACCTCTGCTTGTTCGTTCTTGTCCTATCTTATGCCGTTGCAGCAACAAACATGACTGAAAAAATATATTCTTTGTCACACAAAAAAAGACAGGCCGCAAAAAGCAGACTGCCCTTTTTCTCTATAGCTCCCAGCTTATCTGTTCTGGTTGTTATTGTTATTCTTCTGATTGTTGTTCTTGTTATTCTTATTCTGGTTGTTATTCTGGTTATTGTTCTTGTTATTGTTGTTCTGGTTGTTATTCTGATTATTGTTCATGAAATTCACCTCCTTATCGACACAAGTATAGTTTGTCTCCTTTGAGGGAAACTATACTTGGAAAAAATTTATTTTGATAAGGAGACAAGGCCTATGCTTTTAATTAAAAACGGACTGGTCCATACGATGGAAACTGACCGGCCTATTCACGCAGACCTGCTTATAAAAAACGGAAAAATTACAGAAATTTCGCCTAACATTGCCGCAGACGGAAAGACAGAGGTTTTAGATGCCACCGGTCTGCTTGTATTTCCGGGCTTTATTGACACCCATAGCCACATAGGAATTTCCGAAGAAAAAGTAACCGGCATCGGCGATGAATGCAACGAAAACACCACTCCCGCCACCCCCCATCTTCGAGCCATTGACTGCATCCATCCCATGGACAGCGCTTTTCACAACGCCCTTGCTGCAGGTATTACAGGAGTTATGGTGGGACCGGGAAGTTCCAATCCGGTAGGCGGCCAGTTTGCCTTTATCAAAACCCACGGCCGTTGCATCGATGACATGCTTGTACTAGCTCCCGCTGCCATAAAAATTGCCTTTGGTGAAAATCCTATGACCTGCTTTGGTATGAACGGCAATACTCCTTCTACCCGCATGGGCATTGCCGGTGTTATCCGGGAGGAACTTTTTAACGCCAAACAATATCTTGCCAACACACCGCCGGATTCTACGGAAAAGAATTTCCGTATGGAAGCCTATCGGGAATTGTTCGAGAAAAAAATCCCGTTAAAAGCCCACGTCCACCGCACCGATGATATTTTAACCGCCATCCGCATTGCAAAGGAATTTGACCTGGACTTAACCTTAGACCACTGTACGGAAGGGCATTTGATTGCGGAAGAAATTGCAGAAAGCGGCTTCCCTGCCATTGTGGGGCCTTCCATGTCTGCCCGCAGTAAAAAGGAAGTCAGCGAATCCGACTTTAAAACACCGGGCATATTAAAACATGCCGGTGTAACCGTTGCCCTTACCACCGACCATCCGGTATGCCGTCTGCAGTACCTGCCGCTTTGTGCCGCCCTGGCTTCTAAAGAAGGCTTGAGTGACTATGATGCCCTCCGGGCCATCACCTTGGATGCCGCCCGCATCAGCCGCGTTGACCACCGTTTGGGAAGCCTTGCCGTTGGAAAAGACGCAGATATTGTCTTATGGGACGGAAACCCGCTGGAAGTACGTTCTTCTGTTGTGAAAACCCTGATTAACGGGAAGATTGTATGGGAAAAGAAAAAGGGGTGATTCCTCACCCCTACATAATTATTTGTTATTTAAAATTTGATTCAGCGCTTCTGCCGCCTGCTTATAAGATTCCACCACAATTCCGTGAAATCCCAGCTGCTCCGCCGCAGTAATATTATCTGCCCGGTCATCTAAAAATACACTTTCCTCTGCCTTCAACCGGTACTTTGCAAGCAGGGCCTCATAAATGCCCGGTTCCGGTTTAACGATTTTTACCTCATAGGAAATAACACCGCCGTCCACCAATGGCAGGAAACTCAAGCGTCCGTGGTCTCTGGCCGCTTCAAAGGAGGTTTTGCCGTAATTGGAAAGCAGGTACACGTTATATCCCTGCTCCTTCAGACTCTTTATCCAGTCATAGGAATAAGAATATTCCTCTACTAAAAGCTCCGTTTTGCTGAATAAAAGCCTGATTTCCTGTTCATATTCCGGTGCCCGTTCGATGCACTTTGCAATGATTTCCTCATCCGGCATAAGACTGCGGTCAAACTCGTTCCACATGGTCGGATGTTGAACCGTTGCCGCGGCGATACGGTCAAATTTATCACCGGTAAAACCTAACTCTTTAAACAAGTCCTTCCAACGGAAACTGGCAAGTACGTTGCCGATATCAAAAATTATATTTTGAATCATGAAATATTCCTCTCTATTTTCTCTTTTTTAAAACCACTTCAAATACGGTTCCTTCTCCCGGTGCACTTTCTACAAAAATCTCTCCACCGCACTTTTTGATTATTTCCTTACAAATAGCCAGTCCCAAACCATTACCTTGGGACTTTCTGGAGGTATCGCCCTGATAGAACTTATCAAAAATATGTGCCTTGGTTTCTTCGCTCATGCCGATACCTGTATCCCGCACCGTAACCCTGACACTGTCTTTATCTTCGGAAAGCAGCACGCTGACAGTTCCTCCGTTGTCGGTATACTTTATGGCATTTCCTATCAGATTGGTCCACACCGTAAAAAGCAATGAGGAATGGCCTACAAACACAACCTCCGGAAGTTCCAGGTCAAGCTCCAGATTCTTTGCACTCCACTTTGGCTCCAAAAGCACCATCGCCTCACGTAACTGTTCATCCAGGCGGAACTTTACCGGAGTATCCAAAAACTGCTGGTGCTCCATTTTAGACAAGCGCAGGATATTATCGGTTAAATCATTCAATTTTTCAATATTAAAAAATATTTTGCGGATATATTCGTTTTTCTCTTCTTCCGTCAGTTCCGAATCCTGTAAAAGCGTTGCATAGCCCGTGATAGCGGACAACGGTGTTTTAAACTCATGGGAAACATCCGCAATAAAATCGTTCCGCATAATTTCTACGGAGTCCAATTCCTTTACCATACGGTTGAAATTCTCAAAAGTGCGCTCCAGTTCTTCAAATCTGCCCTGATAGGATATTTCCGTTGAAAAATCTCCGGATGCCACCTTTCCTGCGGCCACACTGATTTGTTCCAACGGATGAAATATCTTCTGCATCAAAAAATAAGAAGCAACCATAGACAGGAAAAAGCAAAGAAGGGTCAACAAAATTAACAACGTCCATGGTGTGGACAGCTCTGATATTTCTACACCAAGTACCAAAAGGATGGCAATGAGCGCCACCGCCAACACCACATACACAATAAGGACTCCGAAAATGCTGAGCATCAGCCAATTCCGCATTTTGGTATTACCAAACTGCTTTTCATCCAGAACCTTTTTTGCCTCTAATTTCTTAGCCATTTTTCTTCACCGCCCTGTAACCGAGCCCGCGGATGGTTATAATTTCAAAATCTTCGTTTTTCTTAAACCGCTCCCTAAGCCGGCTGATATGTACATCCAAAGTATGGGAATCCACGTAGCCTTCCGGTCCCCAGATATCATCTAAAATCTGCTGTCTTGTAAAAATTTGTCCCGGATAGGATAACAGCTTGTACAAAAGCTGAAATTCCTTTTGCGGGAGCACCTGGCTTCCTGTCTCATCTTCCACCGTCCAGACATCATATAACAGACTGGTGCCGCCAAAGGATAGCTTCCGTTCACTGACACTTTTTGCCCGACGAAGCAATGCCTGTACCCGAAGCAGCATCTCCTGCAAATCCACCGGTTTTACCATATAGTCATCCGCACCGGACGAAAAACCGCTCTGCTTATCTTTTATATCACTTTTCGCCGTAATCATCATAATCGGCAGCGTCATTTTTGCATCCCTGAGCTGCTTTACAAATTCAAACCCGTCCATGCCAGGCATCATCACATCGGAAATAATCAGATCTACTGCTTCTTTTTCCAACATAACCAGCGCCTGTGCCGCATCATAAGCTCCTAATGCAACGTATCCGTTCCGGTTTAAGGTCCGGCAAAACAGCTGATTCAATTCGTTATCATCTTCTACTACAAGAATTTTAAACATAGGCGCCTCCGCTTTCACTCATTATTACTATTTTCCATCAATCCACAGATTTCGTCAACCTGTTTATTAAATTTTTAACTTCACAAGCGGATACTTTTGTGCTATACTGCAATAAAGCAAAAATCTTTGCCTGTTATTTTACGGCAGACACACTTAGGAGGACACCATGAACCGCTACGGACTTATCGGAGAAAAGCTGGGCCACAGCTATTCCAAAATCATACATGAACAGCTGGCAGATTACACTTACGACCTGATTCCTCTTTCCAAAGAAGAGTTTGCTCCTTTTATGGAAAAGCACGAATTTGCTTCCATCAACGTTACCATCCCTTACAAGCAGGACGTTATTCCTTATCTGGATGAGATTTCCGAAGCCGCACAGGCCATCGGCGCCGTCAACTGTATTGTTAACAGGAACGGCCGGCTCTGCGGGCACAATACGGACTATGCCGGATTTTTATATACCCTTCGCAACAATAACATTAAAATTACCGGCAAAAAAGTACTGGTGCTGGGAAACGGCGGCGCCGCAAAGGCCATTGTAGCTGCCCTGAACTCCTTAGACCCAAAAGAACTGATTACCGTCAAATATAAAGAAGAACCCGGTGTCATTACCTACGAGCAGGCTGCCCGTATGCACGCAGACGCTTCTGTAATCGTCAATACGAGTCCTGTAGGCATGTACCCTAACGTAGATGCCTCCCCGATGGATATTGCGCCGTATGAGGCGCTCACCGCCGTGGTGGACCTTATCTACAACCCAACCACCACCAAACTCCTCGCCCAGGCAAAGGACCGCGGCATTACCGCCGTCAACGGCCTGGAAATGCTCGTCGCCCAGGCAAAATACGCCGTGGAGCTTTTCTTAAATACAGAAATTCCAGACAAACGTATCGAGGACGTTACCCTTTTGCTTAGCCGGCGCACCTGACTATAACAAAAAGAAAAAGCAGAAGTAAAGATATTAATTTTAATATTTTCAGAACAAAAAAATGGTAAGTGCAGGAACCGTCAGCGGTGAACGGGTTCCAAACTTACCATTTTTCTTGTCTGAAAATAATATAAATCTAATAATTGCTACTTCTGCTTCTTCTTTTTGTTCTTACTTAAAGCGCCGCCTAAGCAAAATGCTCCGACTGCAATTGCCAGCATCAGCACATACTGAATGCCGGAACTAAGTAACTCTGCTAAAAAATCCATAGTAACAAATCCTCTCTTTCTTTTATACCGTAACCCCATTACAGTTTTAATCGCGGTTTGCCAGCTCTTCAAAAACATCCTTCCAGTCGATGCCGCACTCTGCCATCAGTACGGTTACATGATATAAGAAATCTGCAATCTCGTACTTAATTTCGGTTTTGTCCGGGTTCTTGGCTGCAATAACGATTTCCGTTGCTTCTTCGCCGCACTTCTTTAAAATCTTATCAATACCCTTGGTAAACAGGTAATTGGTATAAGAACCTTCCTTTGGATTTAATTTGCGGTCCATAACCGTAGCATAAATCTTTTCCAGAATGTTGGTGTTGTCCTCTACTTCCCACTCGGTTTTTACCAGGTCGCGGTAGAAGCAGGAACGGTTGCCGGTGTGACACGCTGCGCCAATCTGCTTAACCTTGGCAAGTAAAGTATCATCGTCACAATCAATGGACAAGGACTTTACAAACTGATAGTGTCCGGAGGTTTCACCCTTAATCCAAAGCTCGTTGCGGCTTCTGGAATAATAGGTCATCTTACCTGTAGCCACAGTACAATTATACGCTTCTTCATTCATGTAAGCAAGCATTAAAACTTCATTTGTTTTATAATCCTGAACAATCACCGGAACAAGACCGTTGTCCAGCTTTTTCATATCCGCAAAAGCCACCGGACTTTCCGGTGTTTTTACATCATAGCCCTGTTCCTTTAAGGACTGCTTTACCTTGTAAACATCCTTTTCACGGTAATAATTGGTAGCAACACCGATGAGATTCGGAACCTCCAGTAAATCGGTGATGGAATTTCTCTGAAGACTGTCACGGATCATAATCGGGCAAACCACTTCGTTTACCTTTTCAATAAACTTGCCGTTTATGGTAACGTGCTTTGCCATAATACCGTATACACCAAGCTCCAGAAGCTCAGCATAATTATGCTTGTATTCCTCTAAGTATGCCACGGTTTCTGCCATACCGAAGTTCATCTGCATCATAACAGAGGTTGCACCAAACTTAATGATGGCATCCCTTACCAGTGCAGTATCAGACATATATTCCGGGTCGAGCACCACTTTTTCCGCTCCGGCATAATAAATCTTCTTTACATCCTCCAGACGGTCCACATAGCATCCTGCATAAAACGGAATATCCATCCGCTCTTTCAGTTCACGAAGCGTTAATACAAACTCTTCTCTTTCCTTTTCGTCCTTGGAATAGTTATAGATAAACAAGCCATCCACACCGTTGCCGTCATAAAAACCGCCCAAGCTAAGAATGGTTTCTCTTGTTTCATTCTGCGCATTCAAATATGCAAAAATCTTTTTTTGACTCATAGCTTTCGCCTCCCTTTCGGAATTTAGTCAAAGCGGGCTGCCGCTTCCTTTAAGTCTACTCTCTTTTCATAAATCGCTTTGCCAAGGATTGCTCCCTCTACGTTGATTTTTTCCAGTTCCAGTAAATCATTCATGCAGGAAACACCGCCGGAGGCCACAATATCCATGCCGGTTGCTTCTACCAGGCGGGCTGTCTGTGCAAAGTTTGGACCACAAAGCATGCCGTCTTTGGAAATATCGGTATAGATGATAGTCTTTACACCAAGCTCCTTCATGGAAAGCGCCAGGGTCACCGCATCGATATTGCTGATGGTTTCCCAGCCCTTGATGGCAACCATGCCGTCTTTGGCATCAATCCCAACTACAATTTTATCGGCACCGAATTTATCCACTGCTTCTTTTACGAATTCCGGACTTTCCACCGCCTTGGTTCCGAGAATAACTCTGGTAACACCAAGGTTTAACCGATGCTCAATGTCCTGCATAGTGCGGATACCGCCTCCGATTTCCACCGGAATACTTACGTTTTCCACAATCTTCTTTAATGCAGCATCGTTGGCTCCGGTGCCTCTGAGGGCTCCGTCCAAATCTACAATATGGAGAAACTTTGCGCCTTCCGCTTCAAACTCCTTTGCCACCTGATACGGTTCATCCGCATATACGGTGGTGTCGTCAAACACCCCCTGGCGGAGTCTTACACACTGTCCGTTTTTAATATCAATTGCCGGATATAATCTCATATTCATTCTCCTAAATATTTCTTTTACAGCGCACCCTTCGCAGAAAGCACGCCCTGAATTCTAGGGTCCACCTGGGTTGCTGCATCCAATGCCCTTGCAAAGGACTTATATGCAGCCTCAATTAAGTGGTGATTGTTGGTTCCGTCTAACTGCTTTAAGTGCAGGTTCATCTTGGCACTGTAGGAAACAGCATAGAAAAATTCTCTTACCATCTCCGTGTCATATTCACCAACTCTGTCGGTGGTAAATTTCATATCAAAGTTAAGGTATGGTCTGCCGGACAAATCAAGGGCACACAGGCACAGTGTTTCATCCATAGGAAGAATGCAGCTGCCGTATCTGGTAATGCCTTCTTTACCGCCAAGAGCCTGGTCAATTGCCTGACCCAGCACAATACCCACATCCTCGATGGTGTGGTGGCAGTCTACCTCCAAATCACCCTTGCAGGACACCTTTAAATCAAAGAAACCGTGTCTGGCAAAGGAATTTAACATATGGTCGAAGAAACCGATGCCGGTGGATACTTCCGCCTTACCGGTACCATCTAAATTCAGTTCCAGTACAATGTCGGTTTCCTTTGTTTTTCTTTCAATTTTAGCCGTTCTCATAATAGCCCTCCTTTTATCAGGTCTATAACAAAACTACTTTACTTCCTTACCGAAGCGCACTGCAATGGAATTTGCGTGTGCAGTTAATCCTTCCGCCTTGGCAAAACGGATAATATCTTCATGAATAGGTTCCAGTGCTTCCCTGGAGTAGGAAATAATACTGGACTTCTTAATAAAATCATCAACGGAAAGTGGAGAGAAGAACTTCGCTGTTCCGTTGGTCGGAAGCACATGGTTTGGACCTGCAAAGTAATCGCCCAGAGGCTCGCTGGCATATTCTCCAAGGAAAATAGCGCCGGCATTCTTTACCTTTGTCATGGTCTGGAATGGGTCCTTTGTAATGATTTCCAGGTGCTCGGATGCAATTTCATTCACTACGTCAAGAGCATCTGCCATATTATCTGCCACTAATAAATAACCGTAGTTTTCCAGGGACTTTTCTAAGATAGCCTTTCTGGATAACTGGTTTACAAAACGGGTTACTTCTTTTTCTACTTTTTCTGCCAGTTCTCTGCTGGTAGTTACCAAAATAGCACTGGCAAGTTCATCGTGCTCTGCCTGGGACAGTAAATCTGCCGCCACATAGGTAGGATTTGCTGTTTCATCCGCCAGAACTAAAATTTCGCTTGGGCCTGCTACAGAGTCAATGCTGACATGTCCGTAAACTGCCTTCTTTGCAAGAGCAACATAAATGTTACCCGGGCCTACAATTTTATCTACCTTCGGAATGCTTTCAGTACCAAAGGCAAGGGCTGCGATGGCCTGGGCACCGCCCACCTTGTAAATTTCGGTAACGCCGGCTTCCTTAGCCGCAACTAAAGTACCTTCATATACCTTGCCGTCCGCTCCCGGAGGAGTTACCATAGCAATACGCTCCACGCCTGCAACCTTGGCAGGAATTACATTCATTAAAACGGAGGATGGATACGCTGCCTTACCTCCCGGAACATACACGCCTACCGCACCGATGGCAGATACCTTCTGACCGAGGATGGTTCCGGACGGTGTGGAATCAAACCAGCTGTACTGCTTCTGCTTCTCGTGGTAAATGCGGATATTTTCTGCCGCCTTTCGGATAACATCAAGAACCTCTGCCGGAAGTTTTTCGTAAGCTTCTGCAATTTCCGCATCGGTTACACGGATAGTTTGGGCAGTTAATTCTGCCTTATCAAAACGCTTGGTGTAATCAAATAATGCAGCGTCCTTGTTCTGCTTTACGTTATCAAGGATTTCTGCCACAACGGCAGTCTGCGCTTCATACTGGTTTGGACTTCTCTTTAAGAGATTTTCCAATATATTCTTTTTATTTTCTTCATTTAAGGTTAAAATCTTCATACTGTACTCTCTTCCTCTCTCAGAGCCAACTTAACGGTTTCTCAGTTTTTCGATAATTGCCGCAATTCGTTCATGCTCCATCTTCATGCTGACCTGATTTACCACCATTCTTGCAGAAAGCGGTAAAATTTCTTCCAGAACCTCCAGACCGTTTTCCCGCAATGTAGCACCGGTTTCCACGATATCTACAATCACCTCGGAAAGTCCTACAATCGGTGCCAGTTCGATGGAACCGTTTAACTTAATAATTTCTACGGTCTGATGCTTTTTGTTGAAGAAATAATCCTTGGCAATCTTTGGATACTTAGTTGCCACACGAATCATCTGACCGCTGTTTAATAATTCCCTGGCAGATTCCGGTCCGGCTACGCACATGCGGCACTTACCGATGTCTAAATCCATAACCTCGTAAATCTTCTTGTCTTCTTCTAAAATGGTATCTCGACCGACCACGCCGATGTCTGCTGCACCGTACTCTACATAGGTTGGTACATCCGTTGCCTTTGCAAGGAAGAACTTCAATTTTAAATCCTCGTTCACAAAAATCAGCTTACGGGAGTCTTTATCCTTCATTTCCTCACAGGTGATACCAATAGTTTCTAATATGCTTAAAGTTTTTGTGGCAAGACGACCTTTTGCCAACGCAAATGTTAAATATTCCATACGAATTCAGCCTTTCTGTTAAATGTGCAGGATATTTTTTGCGCCGATATGCTCTGCATAGTTTTTCAGCGCATCTTCTGTATGGGCTCCGTCTTTCATCAGAGTAACTGCCACACCTTCTGCACGAAGCTTTGCCGCCTTGGCTACCGCTTCTTTCTTTCCGGTTTCTGAATACACAATCAATGTACCTTCTGCCGCCGGATGCTCTAATAAACCCTGACGTAAGAGTGCGGTTAACAACTGGTCGGAGTATACCGCAATACCAATGGCAGGCGCCTGCTTACCGAACTGTTCCACTAAAGAATCATAACGTCCGCCGGCTGCGATAACATCGCCGGTACCGTGGGTATAGGCACGGAACAAAATGCCGGTATAATAATTAAACTGGCTGAGCATACCAAGGTCGAAGGAAATATGTTCTTCCTTACCGTATAAACACAGTGCATCATAAAACTGCTCTAAACGGGTAAGGGCTGCAACCGCTCTTTCGTTCTTGGTCAGTCGCTTCATATTATGTATGGTTTCAATAGAACCAAAATGGCTGGACAGCTTAGTAAATACATCCTTTAATTCTGTGGAAATTTCCTTTTCGGAAAGAAGCTGTTCCACACCAAATACATTTTTCATTTCAATCAAACGACGAAGCTCGTCGGTTTCTTCCTCATTAAATCCGGCTTCTTCTACCAATGCACGGAAGAAATCTGCCTGACCTGCCACCACCTGGAACTTAGTAAGACCGGATGCGCTTAAACAGTCAATCATTAATGCTGCCATTTCTGCATCTGCTTCCGGAGTAGCATCATTATAAAGCTCTGCACCAATCTGAGTGCTTTCTTTTAATTTACCCTGATAACCGGAATGATTTACAAACACGCTGCCATGATAGAACAAACGGATTGGCAGTTCATCATTCTTAAAGTACTTAGCCACACATCTGGCCGCCTGCGGAGTCATATCCGGGCGAAGCACTAAGGTTTCACCGTCACGGTCCACGAACTTGTACATATCCTTGGAAGGAACCGTACCTCGCTCTTTATTAAAAATATCAAAATATTCAAAAGTCGGTGTCATAAACTGATGGAAGCCATAATGCTTCATTACTTCCTTCATGCTGTTCTCCACCGCATCTTTTCTTTGGAATTCAGAATTGTAAATGTCTCTTACACCCTCCGGGGTATGTAATAAAATGTCTTTCATAGATTCTCTCCGTTCACTTTACCTTGGTAACGTGCTACCAAATTAGCATAATGTATTATTGGAATTATAATTCATTGTCGGGCGCATGTCAAGCATTTAAATCAGTCTCTTGTTAGAAAACTGACAGATTCACTCTTCCCGCTGCTCCAAATCCTTTTGCAGGGTCACTAAATAAGGGATAAAAACGCCCTGTCCTTTGTGGATTTCATATTCTTCCTCCAGTTCTTCAAACCGGAAGCTCTTTCTTCCCCCCTGTTCCATACGCTCCCAAAATTCTTTAATTTTGGTGAAACGTACATAAAACAAACGGTCCTTCTTTGTATAATGAATCAGCAAAAATGCCACTCCGCCCTGTTGCTCAAAGGTTTCCATAAACTCCACCTGATGGGCATGGAGGTTTTGCAGGGCAAAGGTATCATAGGCACATTCCTTTGCATCAAAGCACACAGGAATCCCCTGTACCACACCGATGTAGTCCACCGTACTTTTCTGGTCAAAATAGGCCAGGGTAATATGCCGGGACTCCTGGTCGATTTGAATCGGCGTAATGGGGGTAGGCACCTTTTGAATCAGTGCCAGTTTATTTTCTCTGTATTTTTCGTTGGTGAGGTTAATCAGTTCCTCCAGTGCGGAACCTCGAAGACCTCTGGAATTCCATGATGGCATGTCTGTACTCTTCTTTCCCGAATAATTCTTCCGCCGCCCGGGCGAACTTGACCGGCGGCTCTACCGTAATCATTTTTTCCGACACCTCGCAAAGTGCTCCGGTCAGTTTTGGAAACTGCAGCAAATAAGCATGCAGCAGCTGATACTTTAAATGAAGCGCCCGGCTGATATTAATTCCCCGTTCCGTTCCGTATTTGGAATCCCCAAGTAACGGAAGCCCGATACTTGCCAAATGGGCACGGATTTGATGAGTCTTTCCTGTAATCAGTTGGATAGCCGCTAAAGTGGAACCTCCTGTGGTAAGCAGCGGAATCAATTCTGTTTCGATACGGTCATATTCCTCCCTGTTCAAGTTCTGTTTCTTAAACTCCTCTGCAGAAACAACCTTAACCGTATTGGTGCTCTCCTCTTTTTTTAAGTAACCGCTCAGATGCTGCGGTTTGTCCGCTTTTCCTGCCACGATACAAAGATAATACTTATGTAACGTACGCTGTTTTAACAATTCTGCCGTTTCCTGTAATCCCGCCAGGGACTTTCCGGCAAGAATCAGACCTGTGGTGTTTCTGTCCAAGCGGTTGCAGACTCCCGGAGTAAAATTATCAAGTCCAATCTTTTGCGTTACCTTTAAATATTCCACGATGCGTTCATTGATGGAAATATCATCCTTTGCCGCCTTTTGGGACAACTCCCCTGCCGGTTTGTTTACAACAAGAAGATGTTTTCCTTCAAACACAATTTCCTGTGGATTCAATGCCGGAATCTGCTTTTGTGTATCACTATTTTCTACTTTAGTAGAATCGCCCTTATTCTTCTTTCCGGACTGAAATCCTTCTATGGTTTCATCAGACAAAAACAGACGGATTTCATCCCCTTCTGCCACTTTTTCCGAACCTTCTGCCTTTTTCCCATTCAAAGTGATGTTCTTTTTCCGGAGCATTTTATAGAAAAAACTCTTTGGTGCCGTGTCCATATACTTGGATAACAGCTTATCCAGGCGCTGACCAGCCTCATTTGGCGTTACCAGAAATGATTTCATCCGTCTATCCTCTTTCTTTTCTGAAATTGGTTATACCGTAAAGGTGCGAAGCATGGAAAGAACCTCTTCCTTTGCTTCTGTATTGGTCTCTGCGGTTTCATCGCCCCGCAGCTTCATTCTGTCTTTCAGCTGCTTTTCTTCTGTTGCAATATACACCACATAAGAAAGGCAGCGCAGTTTTAATTCTTTCTTCAGATAGTCCTGCATTATCTGTACGTTATCCTTTGCCCGGGAAGTGTAACCGATAATCTGATGTCCGGTCACATAAATGCAGTCCAAATGCATTACCTTTTCGGAAGAAGTAAATACCACATCATATAATACGGTATCCCCGTCTTTCGCATAAGAATCCAGGCGTTCCTTGGTTTCTGCATCCATAGGTTTGTACGGAAACAGCACCACATAGGAAACAAAGTACTTTGCCGCAGGCATAACCATACAAACGGCAATTACCGTAAAAAGATTGGTCGCTTCCATTTTATTCAGCAAAAGCCCCAATACAAAAATAGCCACACCAATGAGCACCATAAGAAAAGTTCCGTACAGAGCTTTCTGCTTTCTTTGCTTTAAATATCCGTATTGTCCACGTTCTAACTTTTGCTTTTTCATGGGGTAACCTCATCATAATGTGTAATATAATAATCTGCCAGTTCCTTCTTTTCTTCTGTCATGGCGAGGGAGAAGTCATCTTCCACCGCACAGGTTTTCATACCTGCCCGGACTCCTGCCAGAATTCCTTCCGGAATATCCTCAAATACCAGACACTGTGAAGGTTCCACTCCGAGACATTCTGCCACCAAAAGATAAATATCCGGTGCCGGCTTTCCCTTTGCCACCTCACATGAGGTATGGATTTCGTCCAAATACTCTGAAATATTGAGGCTTTCCACCACAGCCTCCACCAGTTCCTTGGAATTGCTGGTGGCAATTCCGGTACGGATGCCAAGCTTCTTTAAGCGCTTTAAAAACTCCATTACTCCCGGCTTTAACGGTACTTCGTGGGTATACTTATAAAACGCCATTTCATTCCAGGTTTTCTTGATTTCGTCCAAGGAATCCGGAATGCCGAAGGTTTCTTTAAAGTACACCGCCGTTTCCGAAAAGCTCATACCGGAAATATCCTTTTGCAGGGTTTCAGGTAACGGAATTCCGAACCGTCCCAGGTATTCTATATCAATGTCTCTCCACATCCACATGGAGTCAACCAAAGTGCCGTCCAAATCAAAAATAACAGCCTTCATGTTTTCTAACATAACATTCTTCCTTTAATGTAAATTTATGCTTTCAGCAGTGCGATTTCTTCCGCTGTCAGCTTCCGGCATTTGCCCGGCAAAAGCACCTCATCTAAAACCAGATTTCCCATGGAAATTCTCTTTAAATAAGTTACTTCGCAGCCGATTTCATGGCACATACGTTTTACCTGATGGAATTTTCCTTCCCTAAGGGTAATATGTACCTCGGAAACGCCGTCCTGTACCGACAACACTTCTAATTCTGCCGGCAGGGCTTTATAGTCTTGTCCCACCTGAATGCCTTCGGCAAAGCGTTCTGCGGCATCTGCAGGTACCTCACCGGAAAGCCGGGCAAAATATACCTTGTCCACATGCTTTTTCGGAGATAGCAGCTGATGTGCCAGTTCTCCGTCATCGGTGAGCAACAGTAAACCTTCCGTATCTTTATCCAGACGGCCCACCGGAAATACTTCTCTTTTTCCGAGAAAATAACCGGTTTCTCCCGCTTCATCGGCAGCTTCTGCACTCTGCTCCCTCACTAAATCCAGCACAGTTTTGTCCCTGCCGTCCTCGGTGGCAGAAACCACACCGGCCGGCTTGTGAAGCATCAGATATAAAAATTCTTCTGCGGAGAGGCTTTTTCCGTCCAGGGTAACTTCATCTGTATCAGAAATCTTGCCGTCGCCGTTTTTAACAACCTGCCCGTTTACCCGGACCCTTCCTTTCGAAAGGGCTGCTTTGGCGTCCTTACGGGTAATTCCCGCACTTTCCGCCACATATTTATCCAGTCTGATATCCTTTGCCATTACATCATTCTCCAACCCGGAAGATACTTGTTCTTTAAGGTGTCTCTCTGGGATTTTGCCCAGCCAAGAGGAAATCCTCCTGCACATACCAGTACAAATCCGTCCTTAACCTCTGTTTTTGCCTCTATGGTTTCACACTTTAAGTAGCGGATGACGTCCTCATCATTTATATCCATGTTGTAAACCGCATCGTATTCTTCCATGCGAAGGGCACAGGCCAGAGCCTGGCTCGGTTCAAAACGGTTCTTCTTGATTTCTCCGAGAAGCAGGCCGGAACGCATGATACGAAGGCCCTTTAAATCCGGAATATTTTCAGGAAGTAAGTACAATCTGTCTTCCCTGATTTCCAGGCGTTCCTCCGGAATCTCAATTGCAAGTCTTCCAAGAAATTCTTTAACCTCTTCCGGCAGTTTTACCCTCTTGTTATTTGCAGGATAATACTTTCGTTCGCCGGTATCGTCCTTTTGCAGCAGTGCAACAAAATGCCCCTCGCCGTTTAATTTATGAGGCCACAAACGGATGGAATTTGCAATTTCTTCCCTGCCGTTTTCTATCCACTCCGGATGACCGTAGGAAAAGCCTTCGTAAGCCAGTTCCGGCTTTACCACGTGCATGTCCGGATAATTTTCCAAAATATACTGCAGACTGCCCTCGTCCTCCTCCGGTGAGAAGGTACAGGTGGAATACACCAACATTCCGCCCGGTGCCAGCATCGGAAGCACCGCATCCAGAATTTCCAGCTGCAGCTTATGATAGTACTCTACGCCGTACTGCTCCCAGTTTTTCATAATAGCAGGGCTCTTACGGAACATGCCCTCGCCGGAGCATGGAGCGTCCACCAAAATTTTATCAAAGTAGCCCCGGAAACGCTCCGTCAGTTTCCCCGGTGCCTCACTTATTATCAAAGAATTGCGGGAACCGAACAGTTCCAGATTTTTAAGCAGTGCCTTGGCACGGGAATTGCTGATATCGTTGGAAACCAGCACGCCTTTGCCCTGTAATTTTGCCGCCAGCTCAGTGCTTTTTCCGCCCGGTGCTGCACAAATATCAAGAACTCTGTCTCCCGGTTTTACCGGCAGAATTTCTGCCGGAGTCATGGCACTCGGCTCCTGAATATAGTAAAGTCCTGCAAAGTAAAACGGATGCTTGGCAGGCTGGTCGTTTAAACTGTAATAATATCCGTTATGAATCCAAGGAACCTGCAAAGTGGCAAACGGAGCTATCCGTTCCCACTCCTCTTTGTTAACCTTCAAGGAGTTAAAGCGGACACCTCCGTGTCGTTCTTCATCGAATCCCTTTAAAAATTCAGGGAATTCCTCTTTCAGCAGTTCCTTCATCCGTTGCTCAAATTCTCTCGGTAAAGTAATCACTGTTTTCCTCTTTTCTACCTAGCGCAAACTCTGCGCACGGTAACTTTCTGCAATTACATCCAGTTCTTTGCCGAAACGGGCCAGTTCATTCAAATCGCCCTCGTTGTAGATGCGGAAGAATTCTTCCTGAATCCGCACAACTTCCCGCTTATTTGCAACCTTATACAGGTTCTGGATGGTTGTTAAAATTTCGGATACCACACTTGCCTTAATATTAAAGGAATTCTGTGCATCCATGATTTCGTCCCGGACAGAAGCCATTTCTTCGTCAAGAACCACAATTGCCTCAGCCGCTTTGTGCAGACGGTCTCTGAGTACAACCGGCATGTTCTTTTTGTACTTATACTGTAAGGAATGCTCAATGGTTGCCCAGAAATCCATAGCAAGGGTACGAATCTGGATTTCTACCTGAATCTCCTTTGGTCCCTTTACGGATTCCACCGTATAATATACAATCATATGATAGCTGCGGTATCCGCTGTCCTTTACATTACTGATATAATCCTTTTCGCTTTTGACCTTCATATCGGTACGGTTTTTAATTATTTCCGCCACCTTATAAATGTCTTCCACGAACTGACAGATAATCCGGATACCTGCAATATCTTCGATTCTTTCTTCAAACTGATCAAATTCCACGTCTTTCTTCTGGCACTTTTCCAGAATACTGGATATGGTCTTTACTCTTCCGTTTACCTGTTCAATCGGAGAGTATTTTCCCGCCCTGCGGTTTGCGGCGATGAGGTGGCGGAATTTCACCACCAGCTCATCCACTGCCAGCTCATAAGGCTCTAAAATTTCTCTCCAAAGCTGTATTTCCATGTTACTAAAAAACCTCCAAAAAAACTAACTAGTTATCTCCGTAGATAAACTCCTGCAGTTTTTCTACATTGCTCGGATAATAGAAAATAACATCCATATCCAGCTTATCAAATCTGTCTTTAACCGTCTTGTTCTCATACTGTCCGCTCTGTGGTATCTGCAGCGTTTCGATTTCATACATTTTGTGTTCTGTTACAGCAAAAAGAGCATCCTTACAAAGATCTTCCAAATTGCTGGAAACGGTAACATACGACATACATTCCTTCATCAGGGCAATCAGCTGTGTAATATTCTGGTCTTTGAATTTATCGAATAACGCCTCAAGTACAATACGGTGACGGGCATTACGTCCTCTGTCGCCGGACAGACCGTCTGCCGTCTTTACATAACGAACACGGCAATAGCCAAGCACCTGGGCACCGGTCATATCCTGATAGCCTGCCACGGTGTTTCTTTCGCTAGGCTTGGAAATGTACTTTGTGGTATTTAAATAATCGGACTCCTTTGGTGTTAAGGAAATACGTAAACCGCCGAGAGAATCGATTAAATTCTCAAACCCCTTAAAATCAATCTTTGCATAGGCATCAATATCAATGCCGAAGTTCTGTTCCACGGTTTCTACCGCTGATTTGAAATTACCGGCACCATAGGCTGCGTTAATTCTTTCCGGGAATTTACCAGGAATATTTACATATAAGTCACGCTGGAAGGAAACCATCTTTAACGGTCCGCCGTTCAAATTGATGGAAACCACAATGATAGCGTCGGTTCTTCCTCGAAGTCCCTTGTCAAGATTTTCTTCACCAAGCAGTAATACGTTGATGATATTTTCATCATCCATAGCTTCATAAACCGGCCATGGGGTTGGGGTTGGGGACAAGGTTGGCGTTGGTGTTAATGCAGGGTCTACCGTTGGTTCCGGTGTTACGTCCGGATTCTGGTTTGGATCTGTAGTTGGTTCCGGTGTCGGTGTTTCCGTTGGGAGAGGGGTTGGCTCCTCTGTAGGCTCCGGTGTAACGGACAATTCAAGTTCCGGACTCGGTGTTGGGGTTTCATCTACCTTTACATAATGAAATGCCCATCCCGTTGCAATATCAATTAACAACTTTTTGCCCCCTGCGGTACCAAACAAAAGGCCAACAGAAATAAGAAGGACAAGTATTATTCCGGTCAGCACCTTGGTCCAGGTAGGAATGGCTCTCCAACCTGCCACAAACCAATTCGGCTTTTCTTCTTCCGCAACACTTGTTTCCGGTTCTCTGCCAAATTCCTGCTCAATCTGCTCGGATAATGCGGCGTCCACACCGGCAAAGATTTCTGCATCAAAAGCTTCATCCACCGGCTGCTCGGCGTCACTGTCTAAAGCAAAGGTATCCTCCGGCAGGGAAAGCTCCGGAAGCTCAGTTTCGTCAAAATCATCCTCAGAACCGATGGCTGCTTCCAGATTGTTGTAAAAATCTTCACTTTCTGTTGGGTCAAAATCCGGTACTTCCACGGACTCATTTTCCACCCCAGGCTCCAGGTCCTGTGTTTCTAATTCTTCAAGTTCTTTGTTTTCGTTATCCATACTTCCTCTTTTCTTTTCCTTTGTAATGTATCCTATGATTACGCAAGGAAAGCTAATACGTTTACTTTATTCTTTCCAGTAACTTTTCCAAAAACTTGTACATCCGAATAGTGGACGGGAGATTCAGCGCCTCCATCGGTGTGTGGATGTCTCTCATATTTGGTCCGATAGAAATCATGTCGAGGTCCGGCATTTTTTCTGCCACAAGGCCACATTCCAAACCGGCATGGATAGCTTCCATCTTTGGTTCTTTTTGGTACAATTCGGTAAATACCTCTTTGAAAATCTCACGAAGCTTAGAGTCTCTGCGATATTCCCATGCAGGATACTCACTATGGGTGGAGCTTTCGCCGCCCAAGAAGCTAATGAGGTATTCCACCTTGTCTCTCATAAAATATTTATATGTTTTTGAGGAGCTTCGAAGGGCAAAATTAAATTCTGCTTCCTCTTCCTTTACCTCAAAAATACCAAGATTTAAAGAGCTTTCCACCAAGCCTGCAATGTCTCCGCTCATGCGCTGGATACCGTTTGGTGCCTGCATCAGGAAAAATAACAGTTTTTCGAAGGAAACCGGGTCCAGCACATTGTATGCGGATGCTTCCCCTGCCTTTACTTCTACTGTAAAGCCCGGTTCAATGGATGCCAGCTCATTTTTATATTTGTTTGTTAACTCGTCTACTGTCTTAACAAATAATGCTGTATCATCATCCTCTACCACTACGGTGGCAAAAGCTTCTCTCGGAATGGCATTGTCTTTTAATCCGCCATGGAAATCAAGCAGGGAAAACTCTACCTGCTCCCTTGCCTCAAACAAAAGTCTTGTCATGGCATATACAGAGTTTACACGGTTTTTATCAATTTCGGCACCGGAGTGACCGCCGTACAGACCGGTTAATGCAATATCATAAGCAACGCCGTCTGCCGGGATTCTGCCAAGAGGCAGTGTACAGGTCTGGCGCATGCCGCCGGCACAGCTGCAAAGGACAACTCCTTCGTCTTCGGAGTCTACGTTAATCATATAGGAAGCCTTTAATTCAGACATATCCAGTGCCTTGGCACCGTCCATGCCGGTTTCTTCTTCCGTTGTAATTACAAGCTCTAAGGCAGGATGCTTTGTTTCTTTGTCGGCAATCAGCGCCATGGCATAAGCCACTGCTACACCGTCGTCACCACCAAGGGTTGTGCCGTTTGCCATTAAGTCATCGCCTACCATACGAAGTTCCAGGGCGTCGGTTTCAAAATTGTGATTGGAATCGGCATTCTTTTCACAAACCATGTCCATATGACCCTGAATCATTACCACCGGCGCATTTTCGTAACCCGGACTTGCTTCTTTAAACATAACCACATTCAAAGCCTCATCCTGCACGTATTTCACGCCCTGCTCCTTGGCAAACTCCACCAGATAATCGGAGATAGCTTTTACATTACCGGAGCCGTGAGGTATTTTGGTTAACTGCTCAAAGTAATACAACACCTTTTTATAATCGTAGGATTCCAAAAAATAACTCATGTTGTTCCTCTTTTCATTACATATATTTCGTTCACACTTGTGCACTACTATAAATCCAAAATTTGTTTATTTCATGGCAGAACTGTTTCAATTTTCTTAAAATTCTGCCACAATTACCATTATTCCCACTATTTTAGTTCTTAAAACTGTGGATTGGAGCCGGAATTCTTCCGCCTCTGTTTACAAAAGCATCGCAGGCAAAGTTGTTCACCGGCATAATCGGTGCATAGCCAAGCAGGCCGCCGAATTCCACAATCTCACCAACGCCCTTGCCGATGACCGGAATCAGACGTACTGCGGTTGTCTTCTGGTTAATCATACCGATAGCCATTTCATCCGCAATAATACCGGAAATGGTGGTAGCCGGAGTGTCGCCCGGAATGGCAATCATATCCAAACCTACGGAGCAGACACAGGTCATGGCCTCTAACTTTTCTAAGGTAAGGGCACCGGCCTTAACGGCATCAATCATACCCTGGTCTTCGCTGACCGGAATAAACGCACCGGAAAGACCGCCTACATAAGAGGATGCCATAACGCCGCCCTTCTTTACCTGGTCGTTTAACAGAGCCAGTGCTGCTGTAGTTCCCGGTGCACCCGGATGCTCCAGACCGATTTCCTTTAAAATATCCGCAACAGAGTCACCGATGGCAGGGGTTGGAGCCAAGGAAAGGTCCACAATACCAAACGGAATGCCAAGCATCTGGGAAGCTTCTTTTGCCACCAGCTGGCCAACTCTTGTAATCTTAAATGCAGTTTTCTTGATGGTTTCACAGAGCACCTCGAAGTTTTCGCCACGTACCTGCTCTAAAGCTGTTTTTACTACGCCCGGACCGCTGACACCAACGTTGATGATGGCATCTGCTTCGGTAACACCGTGGAACGCGCCCGCCATGAATGGGTTATCATCCGGTGCATTACAGAAAATAACCAGCTTTGCACAGCCGAGGGAATCCGCTTCCTTGGTTTCTTCCGCCGCCTGCAGCACAATTTCACCAAGCAGCTTTACTGCGTCCATATTGATACCGGTCTTTGTGGAGCCCACATTGACAGAGCTGCACACGCGCTCGGTTTTAGCCAGCGCCTTTGGAATGGATAAAATCAGGTTTTTGTCTGCGGTGGTCATACCTTTGCTTACCAGTGCAGAGTAACCGCCGAGGAAGTTTACACCTACGGTTTTTGCCGCAGCATCCAGTGTCTCCGCAATTTCTACGAAATCTTCCGGCTTCTTACAGCAAGCTCCGCCCACCAGTGCAATTGGGGTTACGGAGATTCTTTTATTAACTACCGGAATCTTATATTCCTTCTCAATGAGATTACCGGTTTCTACCAGCTTTTCTGCTACTGTGGTAATCTTATTGTAAATTTTCTTTTTGCATTCCTGCAAATCTGCATCGATACAGTCAAGCAGGCTGATACCCAGGGTAATGGTTCTTACGTCCAGGTTCTCTTTTTCAATCATTTTATTGGTTTCAATTACTTCCTGTATATTAATCACAGCTGTTCATTCCTTTCCGGTTACTTCTTAAATACGATGCATCATGTCGAAAATGTCTTCTCTCTGGGCTTTGATAATAACACCGATATTTTCACCGATGCTTTCCAGCTCATTGGCAGCCACTAAAAATTCTTTTTCTGTCTTGGAAAAATCTACAATCATCATCATGTTGAAGTATTCCTGAACGATGGTCTGGGAAATATCAAGGATATTGATGTTGTTTTCTGCAAGGTATGTACAAACCTTTGCGATAATACCTACACTGTCTTTACCTACTACTGTAATAACTGCTTTTTTCATAATCTGTTTTCCTTTCTGCTATACGATTTCAAACATCCCGGATGGAATATCTCTTGGCGCCACACATAAATTCGGCATATTCTCCTGTCCCACCTTCATAAGCAGTTCTGCCTTGACGGTTTCATACGCCAGTTCGGGATAATTGTTTTCTTTACTTAAATGGGCAAGCACCACGTGCCGAAGCCCTGTATGGTACAAGCGGCACAAAAGCTCTGCCGCAGTATCGTTGGATAAATGTCCGTGTTCCCCTAAAATACGTTGTTTCAAATAATATGGATAGCTGCCTACCATCAGCATATTCACATCGTGGTTGGATTCCAGATACAAAATTTCGGAATCTTTTAACCGCTCCATGGTACGCTCCGTATACACGCCCAGGTCCGTTGCCATTCCTATTTTGTGACCCTCTGCTTCAAACACATAGGCCACCGGATTGGCTGCATCGTGGGATATGGAAAACGGGGTTACACTGATTTCCCCTATGGTAATACCCTCTTCCGGAAACACCTGTTGAAACAAGGTATCATCCACTTTTCCGATGTTTGTTTTTCCCTTTTTCATGGCACAGAAGGTTTCCACCGTGCCATAAATAGGTATACTGTATTTTCTTGCCAGTATTCCGATACCCTGAATATGGTCAGAATGTTCGTGGGTAACCAGAATACCGCTAAGGCTGTGCGGGTCTACCCCCACATCTGCCAGTCCCTGCTCGATACGCTTGCCGCTGATACCGGCATCAATCAGCAGGTGGGTGGAAGCATGACCCACATAAATACAGTTGCCGCTGCTTCCACTTGCTATGCTGCATAATCTCATGTTTCTAAGTTCGCTTTCTGTTATTTCCAGTATAAATCAATGACGTCACCAACGGCAAGAGGACTGGTAAATTCCGCCTTCTCACCGTTAATCTGCATAACTACGTTCTGCCCGTGGGCCTGACTTACATCAAACGGATAAAAGTCTAAAATGTCTACGAAGACATACTGCGCCTTGCCTTTTAAAGTAACCGGACGGCCGTTGACAATCACAAGTAAATCCGCCACTGCCTTCGGCGCTGCCGTTGTTTCCGCCGCAGGAGCCGCTTCTTTCGCAGGTGCCGCCTGGCTCACTGCCTCAGCTGCCTGATAAACTGCTTCTGCCGCATCAGCCTCCACCGTTAACACTTCATCCAGCGTCATGTCCGGGCGCTTTTCTTCCAGTGCCCATTCCACGGAAAAGTTTTCATAAACCTTTTCGTCTTTGGACGCCAAACGGTTGTTGACATAAATATGCTCCGTATACGGCAAATCCATAAACGCAAGCAGATTTTCTAACGAATAGTAGGAAAGCAGCTTTAACTCATCGCCTTCCTGAATGCTATAGTATTCGGAAACCAGCTGGCCGTTCACTTCAATAAACTTAGGACAAACCACCTGTTTCTTGTTTACTTCAAAGGTAATGGTGGAACGGTATTCCGGCAGCTGCCGTACTTCGTATGTAGCATCCTTACCCACCGTTGATTCCTTGATTTCGATTTTTGCGTTCGGTTCAATTGGGGAATTAAATGCCGCAGGCTTACCGTTTACTGTAATCTCTGCTGCTTCACCCGCTTCACCACGGACCATACGCTTGACGCCGTCTAAGGTAAAGTTTAACTCCTTACCACGTCTTGGGAACAGGTATTCATTCGGGAATCCGTTCTGCAGTGCAGCGTCAATGACCGTAAGCTTGTTGTTGTCGTATAACTTGACACTTTCGCCGTTAACCGTAACAAAAATGAAGTTGTTTTTGTTTTCGTAATAGTTTAAGCAGATACCAATCGGAGTAACCAGAGTAGGATCCTTCTTGATGCCCTCCTGTTCAAACCGTACAAAGCCAAGCACCTCTTCGCCGCGAAGAGCCACACGCTCCTTCGGAATACCAAGCTGTGCCGCCAGACTCTCGGTATAGCCGGCGATTTTTCCGCCGCCGCCAACCACAAAGACTGCGCTGACCGGCTTGCCGCCGTTTAACTCTCTTATTTTATCTGCCACCTGCTTTGTCATATGCTCCACTACCGGCACCAGTTCCTCTCGTACCTCCGCCGGGGTGGTCTTTTGGGACAGACCCATAATGTCTTTATAGGAAATACTCTTTTTCTTAGTATTGGAATCCAGTTTGATTTTTTCTGCCGTGGCAAAGTCTACCAGATGTGCTCCGGTCAAATGCTCGGTCAGGGCATCACCCGCCATAGGAATCATGCCGTAGGCAATAATACTGCCCTCTTTGGTGATGGAAATATCGGAAGTTCCGGCACCCACATCCACCAAAGCAATATTTAATAGACGGAACTTTTCCGGAATTGCCACCTGAATGGCTGCAATCGGCTCCAGGGTAAGGTTAGCGACCCGCAGGCCTGCCTTTTCCACTGCAGTATATAAACCGCCGATAACTTCATCCGGCAGGAAGGTTGCCAGTACGTCGGCACCGATTTTATTTGCCTTATGGTCTTCCAGGTTAGTGATGGTGAAGTCGTTTAAATAATATTTGATAACGGTGTACGCCACGCAATAGTAATTGGTGTCGTCATCCTTTGCCTCGTTTTTAATCTCCTGATAAGCATTTTCTACACCAAGCAGTTCCAGGGCACGGATCATTTCGGTATTCACCGTAGCTTCCTGCGGGAATTCCGTTTCCACATGCACGGTAACGGTCTTTAACACACGACCCGCAGCCGCAATGCAGACTTCTTCCAGTTTTTTTCCGATCTGCTTTTCCAAACTGCGCTTAACCTGCTCAATGGTTTCTGCAACCTTATTGATATCGTGAATCTGACCGTCCATCATGGCACGGGTATCGTGCATTTTAATGGCCTGGGCCACCACAGTAAAGTCGTTTAAAGACTGCTTGTACCCTACGGTACCCACAATACTTCTTGTTCCGATATCAAGACCAAATACTAATTGTTCCGACATAATTTCCACCTCTTTACTCTAATGTAAAAAAGACACTCTTATTATTGTATCACATCTCGTCTGTACTTTCCACATAATCTTTCAAAAGTACGCGAATTTGTTTTTGTAAATCTGCCAACACTTCTGCCTTGTCACCGTCCGGGTTTTCGATTACCACGTCCGCATTTGCTTTAAACTCTGCCTCCGATAACTGGCCCGCCAGGATATTGGCGATTTTCTCATCGGTGTAGCCCCGTTTTTCCTTCATACGGCGGATACGGTGTGAAAGCGGTGCATGCACATACCACAGGGAATCGCAGATGCTCTTATACCCTGCCTCAATCAGCAGTGCCGCTTCAATAACCGCAACCCCACGAAAGTCTTCTTTCGCCAGACGGATAAGCTCCGCTTCCACTGCCTGCTGCACCAACGGATGGGTCAGCTCGTTTAACCGTTTTCTGCTTTCCTCTGTTGCCATGGCAATTTTAGAAAGCTTCGGACGGGAAATCGGACTGTTTTCCAGATTCCCATCCTCCAAAATTTCTTTGCCGAACTCCTTTACCAAAACCTCATAGGACGCTCCGCCCGGCTCCATCAGCTCATGGGCGATGACATCACAGTGCAGAAACACGGTTGGTACTGCTTTTTTTATTTGTTCTACAACTGTAGTTTTACCACTTCCCGCTCCTCCGGTTACCCCAAGGATGAGAAATTTTCTATTTTGTTTCATACCAGTTGTCTCCTGTTTTTACTTCCACGGAAAGCGGAACCTTAAGCTCGGCCGCCGCCATCATTTCTTCCTGTAAAATATCCGCAACCAAAGCAGCCTCCGCCTCCGGTGCCTCAATTAACAGTTCATCGTGAATCTGCAGTAAAATCCGGGCCTGCAGCTTTTTCTCCTTTAATGCCTTATCCACACGGAGCATGGCAATCTTCATAATGTCTGCCGCCGTGCCCTGAATTGGAGAGTTCATGGCAATTCGCTCCCCAAAGCTTCGCTGCATAAAGTTGGAAGAAGAAATCTCCGGCACCGGACGCTTACGTCCGTACAACGTGGAAACACTGCCGGTTTCCTTTGCCTCTGCCACCAGGCCGTCAAGATAATCTTTGATACCCGGATAGGTAGCAAAATACTGGTTGATGTAACTTTCTGCTTCTTTTCTGGTAATGTTTAAATCCTGACCGAGACCGAAGGAGCTGATGCCGTACACAATACCGAAGTTTACCGCCTTGGCGTTGCTTCGCTGGGCCGGCGTTACCTCGTCAAACGGAATATGGAACACCTTTGACGCCGTCATGCGGTGGATGTCCTGCTCCTCCTTGTATGCCTGAATCAGGCTGTCATCGCCGGACATGTGGGCCAGAATACGAAGCTCAATCTGGGAATAGTCTGCGTCCACAAAAACGCAGCCTTCCTTTGGCGTAAACATCTTGCGGATTTGTCTGCCAAGCTCGATACGTACCGGAATGTTCTGCAGATTCGGTTCTGCGCTGCTGAGTCTTCCCGTTGCGGTTACGGTCTGCTGGAACTTGGTGTGGATTCTTCCGTCCGCCTCAATAAAAGCATCCAGACCGTCGGCATAGGTGCTCTTAAGCTTAGACAGTGTACGGTATTCCAGAATCTTCTCGATAATCGGGTCTTCCGGTTTTAACTTTTCCAACACATCTGCGGAAGTGGAATAACCGGTTTTGGTCTTCTTTCCACCCGGCAGCTTCAATTTTTCAAATAAAATGACGCCTAACTGCTTCGGAGAATTGATGTTAAACTCCTCGCCCGCCATGTGATAAATTTCTGCTTCCAGTTTGTCGATGCCTTCTTTTAAGCGGGCACCGTAACTGAATAATTCTTCTTTGTTGATGCGGATGCCGGCCTGCTCCATCTCAAACAGAACAAATACCAGCGGCTGCTCCACTTCCTCAAAAAGCTTTAACATGCCCTCTGCCGCCAATTTTTCAAGCAGAGCTTCCCTTGCCATATAAGTAACCCTGGTGTTTCTGGCAAGAAGGCGGTACGCTTCTTCCCTGCCCTCAGAAAGCGCATCCTCCAAAGACTGCTTGTGCAAAATATCCTCCACAGAAGGAATTGCCACTCCAAGGTAGTCTCTTGCCACATCCACCGGAAGATAAGTATCCTTTAGCGGATTCAATAAATATGCCGCGATTTCCGCGTCAAAAATGTTGGTTCTAGCTTTGTCAGAAAAATGTTCCGCAACAGTTTTTGCACCGAATAATGCAATCTTTACACTGCTCTCTGCTAATTCATTTAATTTCTGCCACAGCAGTTCTTCGGTAAAGGAACCTTCACAGACAAGAAAATAGGTCTTTTCTTTGTCCGCCATCATGAGCCCGGTTTTACCGGTGCTGAATAAGTCTAACTGGGCATTTTCCTGATGAATCGGTGCAGAAATTGCCAGTAATTCTTCTTTAGCAAAAGCCTTAAACAGCTTTTCTGCCTTAGCAGCATCCTCCACTGTTTCATATTCGTCGGAAACTGTGACCTTGGCGGTCATTTCTTCCTCGGATAAATTAAATTTAGCCAGTAAAGACTTCATCTCTAACTGTTTTAAAATCTGGTACGCCTCTTTGGTAAAAATGTTGCCAAGCTTTGCCGCCTCGTAGGAAAATTCCAGCTCGCAGTCGGTTTTAATGGTGGCAAGCTCCTTACTTAAAATGGCAAGATGGGTGTTCTCCCGCAGGGATTCCCTTGCCTTATTCGGCATTACTTCCTCGATATGTTCAATGGTGTTTTCCACCGTTTCAAACTGGGTTAACAGCTTCACTGCCGTTTTTTCACCAATGCCCGGTACACCCGGAATATTGTCGGAGGTATCTCCCATGAGGCCCTTTAAGTCGATAATCTGGGCCGGCTTTAATCCGTACTTATCAATAACATCCTGTGTGTTGTAATCTTCAATTTCGGTACCGGTGCGCTTGGTCTTCGGAATGCGCACTTTAATTACATCGTCTGCAATCTGAAGTAAGTCCCTGTCACCGGAAACCAGGGAAACCGCATACCCTTCGGCTTCGCTCTTTTTAGCCAGGGTTCCAAGGATATCGTCCGCCTCGTAGCCCGGACACTCCAAACGAAGAATTCCGCAGGCATCCAAAAGCTCCTTTAACACCGGAATCTGTTCACGAAGCTCCTCCGGCATGCCCTTTCTGGTGCCCTTGTACTCCGCAAACATCTCATGACGGAAGGTCGGATGCTTTACGTCGAACGCCACCGCCAGATACTCCGGCTTTTCCTCCTCCAAAAGCTTTAACAAAATATTGAAAAAACCAAGAATGCCGTTGGTGTGTCTGCCATCGGTGGTGGTTAAATCCGGCAGACCGTAAAAGGCACGGTTTACTATGCTGTTTCCATCAATTAAAACTATTTTTTCGCTCATGTCTTCTCCTTATACGCCCATGCTGACGCCCATAACCGCCGCCAGAACAATTGCCATCACAATATATAAAATCCGTCTTGCCCGATGGTCGTTCTTAAACCGCATTGCTGCCAGTTCCGTCCGCTCCAGACGCTTCTCAATATTCAAAAAGAAGTTGCCCTTTTCTTCTCCCTCTTCCAAAGCCTCCAGCTGCATCAACGCTGAAGAAAAGGCATAGTATTCCTCCAATTCCTCTCGGCAGGCAGGACAGGAGCGCACATGCTTCACAAATGCAGCCGCATCCTGAAGACTCATTTCTTCCTGCAAATATTCTTTTATGGAATGCTGTACCTCATAGCAGGTTAGCTTGTCTGATTTTCTTCCCATGGCAACCTCACTTTTTTACAAACTTTCTCAGTGTCTAGTATAACCGAATTGGATAGGATTTTCAATAATGAAAGAAATTTTCTTGCCATTGCCCCGCCCAGTAGAGCAAAAAAGAATGCATCCCTGTCCCGCTCATTGATCTATCGGTCAAGAATGCATTTCATTTCATAATATAATTATTAGTTATATAGACTGATTTAAAGCTTTACTGCTATTCTTTTTCGTTCAAAACTTTTATACCCTCATATATCTCATATGCCATGCTGTTTATTATACCTATATTTTCAATATTATCTTCACAAATTTCCTTTTCTTCATCTAACAATTGAATAGGCATTGCATGCTTTATTACATCAAAAGGAAAATGATAGTTCTCCTCTGCATATAAAACCTTTTCTTTTATTCTTTTAATTAAATAGCATCTAGCTTGCTCCACCGAAATCAACATATGATTGTACTCATAAATCAAAGACCAGACTAAGACCTTCGGTGTCAATGTATAACATAACAAATCTACTTGTTCTGCTGCTTCTTTACTTATATCCATCCAGCGTGCTAATTTATCTACTGTTACCGGCACCTCACTCGAATGCACATATGGCGCCAGTTTATTTTGGTCTTTAATAATTTTTATAGCCATTATGATTTTTCCATTTAATCGCTCTTTATCAATTTCCCTTTTATCAAGTACCATTTTTCCCCTCGCCGCACTATTTTTCTACAGGCCACACTGTATTATCAAAATCTTCTTTTCTTTTTCCTGCAAGTACCCATAATACCTTCGCTTCTTTTCGCTTAAACGAATCTATCTCTCCGTCCTTCATTTCTTTTATTACCGCTTCTATTCGGATACAACAAATTCTTTTTCCAATTCCAGAGTTTAATAACGAATCTACTATATTTTGCAAATCCATTTCATCTGTTGCAAAATATGGTATTTCTTTTGTTTTAGCCATAGCAAGAGAGGCAATTTCTCCTCTGTTCTTCCGTCGATTTCTTGGATCTGCCATCGCCTTAGAAAGAATTTGATATGTACTATCGTATATTCTTTTTTCTAACGGTAATAATTCATTCTCATCCATCAATACCATTATCCCTTGTTTCTTCAAGGAATCTATCTGTTCGCGCACACATGAAGGATAAAGAATTTCTTCATACACTGTTTTGTGAATATAAACAACCTCTGCCAATTCAGGCAAAAGTTTTTCTAAATATCGGTACTTTGAACTGGAACCAATTTTAATACAAAAATCCGCATCCACTATTACCTCTTTTCGCTTCACTTTACTCCTCCATCAATGCATCTAACTCTGCTTCGGTTGGTGGAATATATGCGGATGGTCCCTTTATCCCCAGTTCCTCCGGAGTAACTTCCGCAAAAGCCAGCAGATAATCCAGTTTTGCATAAGTAATTAATTTCTTTTCGTATAAATCTACTGCCATATCCAGCAAATTGCTTAAACCAATTTTACTGTCATGCATTGGCGCAAGCAAGCCCAGACGCTTTTTCCAAACAGCAAGCTGCTCCTCTGAAAGCTCTGCCAACTTGCTTATTTGTGATTCTTTACATAATCCTATTTCAAACAATCTTTTTACCATTGTTTGATATGGTACAACAAACAAATGCGCTAATCGTACAATATCTTTTAACTCAAGACACGCTTTGTTAATATTGTAAATTCGCGTTTCCTGAAGCAATAATTCCTCATTGATTAAAAACTCCGAAGCAAAACGGTTTGCCCTCAATTCTTCTTCCTCATACTCTGCTTCCGGAAGCAAAACTTCTCCGGCGTTACCATACCACAAATGATACAGTTCATGCGCCGCCGCAAAAACCTGCTTATCATAATCTAATGACGTATTAATACATACAAAAGCTTTGCCATGAACCTTTTCCGAAAACCCCCACACCTTCCCGTCTTCCAATGGATAATATAAAACATGGCTTTCTTTTTCTAAAATCTTAAAAACTTGTGCACCGATAACATCATTTAATTTACAGAACTCCACCAGCTTTTCTCTGGCCAATGCTTTGATAGTTTCAATTTCTTTTTTATTCAGCATCTTTACTTTCATCAGCATATTCCTCCAGGAAAACAATTTCATCAATTACCGTTTTTAGAAACTCTATTTTCTTTCTTGTTTTTTCGTTTTTTACATCACCCATAAAACTGAAATTATGCGCCGGAGTTTGCAATACATCTTCTGTAAGTAAACAGTCTGTTGACACACTTAAACAATTTGCGATTTGAGTAATTTCCGCCACATTAATGGCCTTTGCACCGCTGATTATTTTGCTCATAACCTGCTTTGAAATGCCTAATTGATTAGCAAGATACTGCTGAGTCTTACCCTGTTTATTTAGAATTTGAAGTATGTTGTTTCCCACCCGCTTAAAAAACAATTCGTCCATTCTCATTCCCCTTTCAGTTCTTTTATATTAATAATATAACAGTTCACGCTCCATGTCAATATTTTGTTTACTTATTTCAGTTTTTAACGTCCTTTCATTGACTTTCTGATTATTTATGGTATTATGATTTTACAAATAAAACACTCAAGGGTGGGGTGTTAGTACTATTTTTTTCAAGTAAGGGAGTCACGGGTGGGCTCACAGTATTTTTACAAAAAATATGCAAAGGAGGAAAATCAAATGCTAACAACAACTGAGGCAAAGAAAATTGGAATTCGGGCATGCATGGAAAAAATAGGAATGGATTTATGTAAAAAGCATGCAGACAATTCCACATCCGCTTATAGCGTGGAGGGTAATATTGTAAATTGCTTTGTCGGAGTAAATGACACACCTGCACCGGACTATGACATCTCAAAGGTTACCAAATTGGTTTTAACCTCCAATGAAAAATGGAAGTATTCTGCCCGATGCCATGTTGATAAAAATTCCGGCACTGTAGTTTTTGTAGAACCCTATTAAAACAAATAATGACTGTTACCACTAAGCCGCTCCACCAGGGCGGCTTTCAAAATTATGTTGCTTTTATTGTAAAAACTTCACAAAAATGAATGTATATTTTCTACATGTCAAAACAGCTAAAATTCTTGTATATTTCCTTTCAATGTCTTATAATAAACTCATCAAAACGTTTTGTACTCAGCAGAACTTCCCCGCTCTGCTGCATCTAATCTATCATGACTGTTTCAGTCACGATTTCCAAACATGTAACCAATTGACACACACCAAAAGAAAGGATATTTTATGGCTGAAATTAATTTAACCACAGGAAAGCTTCCTTACAGGCTTACCAATGATTACTTATTCCGGGCTGTATTTCAAGCACGTCCGAAGGCATTGGAGGGTCTTTGCCGATCCGTGCTACATCTTTCCGCAGAGGATACTATTTCTGTTACCCTGCAAAACCCTATTGAACTTGGTAAAAAAATTGAGGACAAGGAATTTATTCTCGACCTTGCTGTTCTTATTAACAACTCCCGATATTTAAACCTGGAAATGCAGGTTTACCATGACCCAAACTGGGTAGACCGCTCCATCTCCTATACCTCCCGCTGCTTTGACAACCTGAATCGTGGGGAAACCTATGACCAGGTGCTTCCGGTCACTCATGTCGGGTTCCTTAATTACACACTTTTTCCGGAATATCCCGAGTTTCATGCCAACTACCAGCTTATGAACACGGAAAATCACCAAATTTACAGTAGCAAATTCCGCATAAATGTGATAGACTTAACTCAGATAGAACTGGCGACCGAGGAAGACAAAAAATACGGTGTTGACCGTTGGGCGCGTGTCTTTACAGCCACTACCTGGGAGGAGATTAACATGCTTGCACAAAACAACGAATATTTGCAGGAAGCCGTTTCCGGTGTACGCGAGCTTACGGAGGAAGAAAAAATCCGCCAGCGCTGCCAGGCACGTGAAACCAATGCCTACTGGGAGCGCATCCGCGAAGCACAGACTAAACGACTTCAGGCTGATTTAGCCAATGCAAAAACCGAGCTTGCCAACAAAAATGAGGAACTTGCTAATGCCCAGGCTGAACTTGCCAACAAAGACGCAGAAATCACCCGTCTTTTAGCTCAATTAGAAAATAAACAGTAACTTTGTCGTCCCCTACTCAGGGGACGATTTTTATCTCCATATGCAGTAATTATAATAACATATCTAAAAACAAAAATATCTGCAAAGCCATGACCTCTCATGACCTGCAGAATACACATTTCCATATGTAATTCATAAAATAACTTCTAAACGTTTAATCCCGTCTGTATAAATCCCTGGTATAAACCTTCTCTTCCACATCCGCCAGGATATCCTCGTAGCGGTTTGCCACAATCACATGGTCGCGGCGCTTAAACTCCTCCAGGTCGTTGACTACCTGGGAGCCGAAGAAGGTGGAGCCGTTCTCCAGGGTTGGCCTTTATGTGGAGACAGCAGCCCCCGACGGTGACAGTTTTCTGATGAGGGTGTCCCAAAAGTCATGAATTGACTTGAGGGATGCCCTCTTTTCAAGAAAAAAGTGGAGAAGGTTACCAGCCATTCTCCACTTTTGCCTTATTATGTGATATAATAAGACATGCCAACATTTAAAGATTATACTATGGATCAGTTACAATTACCACTATCTTTTGAAGATTTCATTCCGGAAAATCATCTTGTGAGGGTCGTAAATACAGTTGTGGACAGTCTGGAGCTGAAACCACTCTACGACAGATACAAAGAAGGCGGCTGCCCTGCGTATCACCCACGGATGATGCTGAAGGTAATGATTTATTCATTCACACAAAAAACCTACTCCTCACGCCAGATAGCCAAGGCACTCCGCGAGAACGTTAACTACATGTGGATTGCCGGAGGAAACAAGCCGGATTTCCGTACCATCAACCGCTTCCGCCTTGACATGAAGGATATCATTGAGGATGTTTTCTACGAAGTCATCAAACTCCTGATTGAGAAAAACTATATAAAACTGCAGAACTACTTCCTTGACGGAACAAAGATAGAAGCCAATGCCAACAAATATACTTTCGTGTGGAATAAGTCTGTAAAGAACTATGACAAAAAACTGGATGAAAAGATAAAGAACCATCTCCGTGAAATTGACCGTGTTGTTGCAGAAGAAAACCGTATTTATCTGGATGAAGATTTGGAGGAGCTTGGTGAAAACAACCGTATCACCTCCGAGCAGGTAGAAGCCGTTGTGGAAAGCATTGATGCCAGACTGGCTGAAACACCGGATAATAAGGAACTGAAAAAGAAAGCAAAAGAATTCAAAAAAGACATTCTGCCAAGAAAGAAGAAATATGAAGAAGCACTCCACACGTTCGAAGGAAGAAACAGCTATTCAAAGACAGACCATGATGCCACATTTATGCGCATGAAAGAAGATGCCATGCTGAATGGACAGCTTAAACCGGGCTATAACGTACAGATAGGAACAGAAAACCGTTACATTGTGGGTTACACAATCCATCCGAATCCAACGGATACCAAAACAATGATTCCTCATTTAAACCACCTGAAAGAAAAACTGGGGACGCTTCCTGAAAACATCATAACTGATTCCGGATACGGAAGTGAGGAAAACTACGAGTATCTGGAAGAAAACCACCTTGGCAGTTATGTAAAGTATAACAAGTTTCATTGGGAAAAGAAAAAGAAGAACCGTGAGAATCCGTACCTGATAGAAAATATGCCGTATGATGCAGGCACAGACAGTTTTATCTGTAAAAACGAGAAACGGCTGATTCACAAAGGGAACCGAAAATACGTGACAGAAGCCGGTTATGAAACCAGTCGGGATTACTACACCTGTGAAGACTGCCGGGGATGTCCATATGCTTCTGAATGTAAAAACACGGAGAAGAACCGGACAGTCCAGGTATCCCACCGGCTGAATGAACTGAAGAGAAAAGCAAATGAGAACCTTTGCTCCGAAAAAGGTCTGCAGCTCCGGGCACAGAGAGTTGTGGAAGTAGAACAGACCTTTGGAAGGATCAAGGGTTGTTGGTCGTTCCGCCGTTTCCATTTGCGCGGAAAGGACAAAGTAAAAATCGAATGGGGACT